>QFNI01000001.1 GCA_003240775.1 Mesorhizobium amorphae
TCTCGCGGGCGCCAGCCTGCCCGACCGCTTGCGCGCGAGCCTGGGCGCGGTGGTCGGCACGCTGCTGACGGCTGCCGTCTGCCTCGTCGCGCAGCCGCTCGAACCCGCACTTCTGTTTCTCGTCGCACCGATGGGCGCATCGGCCGTGCTGATCTTCGCCGTGCCCGCAAGCCCGCTCGCCCAGCCCTGGCCGGTGATCGGCGGCAACGTGATCTCGGCTCTGATCGGGGTCGCGGTGGCGCATTGGGTGCCGAGCGTTCCGCTCGCGGCGGGTCTGGCGGTGGGCGGGGCGATTCTTGCGATGTCGCTCATGCGCTGCCTGCATCCGCCGGGCGGGGCTGCGGCGCTCACCGCTGTGATCGGCGGGCCGGCGATCCTCCAGGCGGGCTACGCCTTTCCGCTCGCGCCGGTCGGCGTGAACGCGATGGTGCTGGTCGCGATCGGCATTCTCTTCCACCGCTTGTCCGGGCACTCCTATCCCCATCGGCCAGCCCAACCCGGGCCCCTGCCGCCGGCCTTCCACGCGGAGGACCTCGACCGAGCCCTGGCCGAGATGGGCGAGACCTTCGACATCGCGCGTGAGGACCTCGACCGCCTGTTCGCGAGGGTGGAGAGCCATGCAGCCGCTCGCCGCGCGGGGCAGCCACGCCGCTGAGTCTGTTCGCGGCCTCGTGAGAATTTGTCAGGGAACCGCTCGCGCGCTCGCATCTTCCGCATCCGTCCACAGATGAGGAGATGATTTTGACGACGTTGAAGAGATTGGCCACCCTGCTCGCAGCGACCGCGTTCGCCACTGGCGGCGCTTTCGCGCAATCGGCGACCAGCCCCGAAACGGATGCCCCCAACGCGCCCAACCAGCAGCCCGCCTTCGAGGGCCAGACGCGCGCGCCCGCGCCCCAGACGCAGACGGCCGTCGCTCAGGAGGTGATCGCCGAGGGCCTGCCTCGCGCCTGGGCCGTCGAGAAGCTGCCGGACGGACGCTTTCTCATCAACGCCAAGGCCGGCTCCATGCACATCGTGGGCGCGGACGGGCGCGAGCGCTGGGATGTGGCTGGTGTGCCGGATGTCGTCTCGTCAGGCCAAGCGGGCCTGCTCGACATAGCGCTGAGCCCGACCTTCGCCGAGGACAGCCTGATCTACTTCTCCTATTCCGAGCCGCGTGACGACGGCAACGGAACCACGGTCGCCCGCGCGCGCCTCGTCTCGGAAGGCAGCGAAGCCAAGCTCGACGGGATGGAGGTGATCTTCCGCCAGACACCGTCGTGGAACAACACCAAGCATTTCGGCTCGCGCCTCGTCTTCGGGCCCGAGGGCCATCTCTTCGTCACGGTGGGCGAACGCTCCGACCCTGAGCCGCGCGTGCAGGCACAGGACCTGGCGAGCGGGCTCGGCAAGGTGTTCCGCATCAACGCCGACGGCTCGGTGCCTGAGGATAACCCCTTCGTGTCCCAGGAAGGCGCGCTGGATGCGATCTGGTCCTACGGGCACCGCAACCTGCAATCCGCAGCCCTCGACGGTGAAGGCCGCCTCTGGACCGTGGAGCACGGGCCCAAGGGCGGCGACGAGCTGAACCGCCCGGAGGCCGGCAAGAACTACGGCTGGCCCGAGGTCACCTATGGCGTCGAATACAGCGGCGCGACCGTGGGCGCTGGCGTGACCCAGAAGGAAGGCACCGAGCAGCCCGTCTATTACTGGGACCCGGTGATCGGCCCATCCGGCATGTCGCTTTATTCCGAAGGCCCATTCACGGCCTGGAACGGCGCCTTCCTGGTCGGCGGGCTCGTGACCCAGGGGCTCGTCGTGCTGAAGCTCGAGGGAGACCGGGTGGTTTCCGAGGAGCGCGTGCCGATCAACGCACGCATCCGCGACGTGAAGTCGGATGCCGAAGGCGTCTATCTCCTGACGGAGGAAGGCGGCAGTTCCCGCCTGATCCGCCTGACGCCCGAAGGATAAAGGAAAGGCGCCCTCCGGGGCGCCTTTTTCTTATGCCGCCTTGAGCAGCTGATAGTCCTTGATGGCTGCGAACCGGATGTCCTTCCAGCGCTCCGCCTCGTAGTTCAGCGAAAACGCGTGCTGGGCGAGAAACACGGGGTCGCCGTCGAGGTCGCGCGCCATGTCGCCGCGATGGGCCTCGATGAAGCGGTTCAGTTCGACGCCGTTCTCGGCCGAGATCCAGCGGCAGATCGAGAAGCGCGCCACCTCGAAATCGACGGGCAGGTTGTATTCGGCGGCCAACCTTTCTTTCAGGACGTCGAGCTGCAGCGCGCCCACCACGCCCACGATGGCCGGCGAGCCGTCCTCGGGCGAGAAGAGCTGCACCACGCCTTCCTCGGCCATCTGCTGCAGCGCTTCCTTGAGCTTTTTGGCCTTCATCGCATCGCCCAGCCGCACGCGGCGCAGGATCTCGGGCGCGAAGTTCGGCACGCCGCGGAAGAGCAGGTCCTCGCCCTCGGTCAGCGTGTCGCCGATGCGGAGCGTGCCGTGGTTGGGGATGCCCACCACATCCCCTGCATAGGCCTCGTCGGCCGTCACGCGCGAGCGGGCGAAGAAGAACTGAGGTGCTGACAGGCTCATCGGCTTGCCCGTGCGCACGAGCTTGGCCTTCATGCCGCGCTCGAGCGTGCCCGAGCACACGCGCACGAAGGCGATGCGGTCGCGGTGGTTGGGGTCCATGTTGGCCTGGATCTTGAAGACGAAGGAGGTCATCTTCGGCTCGGTCGCTTCCACCGTGCGCGTGTCCGCGTCCTGCGCACGAGGGGCGGGCGCATATTCGCCCAAGGCCTCGATCAGGTCGCGCACGCCGAAGTTGCGAAGTGCGGAGCCCCAGAAGACGGGCGTCAGGTGCCCTTCGCGGAATGCCTGGAGGTCGAACGGCCGGCAGGCCTCCTGGGCGAGCTCCAGCCCTTCCACGAATGCGTCCCGTTCGTTCTCCGGCAGGCGGCCCGCCACGAGTTCCGAGCGCGCGCCATTCACTTTCGTGCGCTCCACCTCCGAATCCGATCCGCGCACGGCGCTGTCGCGCAGGTGGAACGTGCCGCCGAACGACTTGCCCGATCCGATCGGCCAAGTGATGGGTGCGGTGTCCAACGCGAGCTTGGTCTCGATCTCGTCCAGCGTCTCGAAGGGATCGCGCGCTTCGCGGTCCATCTTGTTGACGAAGGTGACGATGGGGATGTCGCGCAGGCGGCAGACCTCGAAAAGCTTGAGCGTGCGCGGCTCGATGCCCTTGGCCCCGTCGATCACCATCACGGCGCTGTCGACCGCGGACAGGGTGCGATAGGTGTCGTCGGCGAAGTCCTCGTGGCCGGGCGTGTCGAGCAGGTTGAAGACATGATCGCCATATTCGAAGGTCATCACCGACGTGACCACCGAGATGCCGCGCTCGCGCTCGATCTTCATCCAGTCGGAGCGCGTGTTCATGCGGTCCTTCTTGGCCTTGACCTCGCCGGCAAGCTGGATCGCGCCGCCGAACAAGAGAAGCTTCTCGGTCAGCGTCGTCTTGCCCGCGTCGGGGTGCGCGATGATCGCGAAGGTGCGGCGGCGCGGCACTTCGCGCGCGATCTGATCTGCCATGGGAAAAGCCGTGAGGTGGAGAAACGTATCGTGCCGCGCATATAGCGATCACACTCGGCTCTGTCGAATTTCGCGCCTACGAGGAAACAAACGATGATGCATGACGCAACCGGTCTGCCAGGGATTGTCGTTGTTTCGGGGCTGATGGCGGCAGGCAAGTCCACGGTTGCGCAGGCGCTGGCCGAACGTCTGCCGCGCTCGGTGCACCTGCGTGGCGACCTGTTCCGAAAGATAGTGGTGAACGGACGGGTGGAGATGTCGCCCGAGCCATCCGTGCAGGCTCTGGCGCAACTCGAACTCCGCTACGAATTGGCCTGCCACGCCGCGGAAGCCTATCAAGCGATCGGTTTCACGGTGATCTATCAGGACGTGATCATCGGTCCCTATCTCGATCGCGTGATGAGCAGACTGAGATCCAGCGACCCCGGTCTCGTTTTCCTGTCGCCGTCGCTCGACACCTTGGCCGAGCGTGACCGGGCGAGACGAAAAACCGCTTACGGGGAAAGCTGGACGCCGGCGTCGCTAGGAATGGCGCTCCGAGAGACAGCCGACATCGGCCTCAGGCTCGACAATTCTGATCTCACGGTTTCCGAGACGGTGGACGCGATCCTTGCCCGTGCGAGCGAGATGCGGCGCGGGCTGAGCTGAGGTCTGCCTTCAGCACCGGCAAACGGCTGCACGACAACCGGTCACGCGCTGCGCGCCAGCCTCGGCGGATGGGCGGGCGCGAAGGGCTTGAGCGTCACGCCCGCTTCTCCCATCGCCACGAAGCAGCCGGGCGGGATCGTGTGCCAGTGGGCGGCGGCGCGGTCGAAGGGCTCGGACACCAGGCAGCGGCCCGCGCCCCGCACCTCGGCCCAGTAGAGCGTGGGCGCTTCGCCAGCGCTGGCATAGCGGATGGCGAAGAGCTGGTCGCCGTCCGAGAAGGCGGCCGTCAGCTTCAGGTCGGGGGCCGTGCCCGCATCTCTTGCCACAGCCTCGATCCGCGCCACCGCACGGGCTGCGGCGCCAGCGGGATCGTGCTCCAGCCCCTCGGCCAGCATCAGCAGGAACAGGAACTCGGAATCGGTCGAGCCCAGGCGCTGGTCGTAGAGCGTGTCGGGAAGCAGCGCCTCCAGCCTGCGGCGCAGCTTCTCCCATGGGCCGATCTGGCCGTTGTGCATGAAGCTCCAGCGGCCGGACACGAAGGGATGGCAGTTGGCGCGGCTCGTGCCGCCACCCGTGGCCGCGCGCACATGGGCGAGAAACAGGCCCGACCGGATCTGCCGGCACAGGCTCTTCAGATTGGGGTCCGACCAGGCGGGCAGGATGTCGCGATAAAGGCCGGGCTCGGGCCGCGCGCCGTACCAGGCGACGCCGAAGCCGTCGCCGTTGGTCGCGGTCTTGGCTTCCAGCGCGCAATGGCTCTGCGCGACCAGGCTGTGGCAGGGCGCGGAGACGATCTCTTCCAGAAACAGTTCCGCGCCGCGATAGGCTGCCCATCGGCACATGCTGTGATGCCTTTCCGCTTTCCGACCAAACGGCAACGGGAAGATGACGGGGAAAGCTTGAACGGGGCTGGCGGCGGGCCTTCGCGCGGCATTGACGCCCAGCCGGTTTGGCATAATTTCGCCGCTCATGGCCCACCCCGACAATTCGCCCCGCAGAAGCTCCGTTTTCCCGGTCGTGGGCGTGGTGCGCCTGTCGCACGGGGCCGACCTTCCGCTGCCCTCCTACGCTACGGAAGGGGCGGCTGGCCTCGACCTGCGCGCGGCAGTGCCGCTCGACCGGCCGATCCTGCTGCTGCCCGGCCGCCGGGCGCTGGTGCCGACGGGGCTCGTGGTCGAGCTGCCCGACGGGTTCGAGGGCCAGGTGCGCCCGCGCTCGGGCCTGGCGCTCAAGCACGGCATCACCTGCCTCAACGCTCCGGGCACGATCGACTGGGATTATCGCGGCGAGCTCAAGGTGATCCTGATCAATCTGGGCGACGAGGAGTTCGCGGTGGCGCGCGGCGAGCGCATCGCCCAGCTCGTGATAGCACCCGTGACGCGCGTCAGGCTCGAAGAGCGCATCCATGGCGGACCGGAAACCGCGCGCGGCGCGGGGGGGTTCGGATCGACGGGGCGGAGTTGAACATGGCAGGCGAAGCGGACAAGGCGAAGCGGACGCGCTTCCGCGATCTTCACGCGGACGGCCTCTTTCTGATGCCCAATGCGCACGATCCCGGCACAGCCCAGCTTCTGGCCTCGCTCGGCTTTCCCGCACTCGCCACCACGAGCGCGGGCTTCGCCTTCACCCGCGCGTTGCCCGATGGCGGCGTGCCCTTCGAGATGATGATCGCCCACGCCAAGGAGATGGCGGCTTCCACCACGCTGCCCGTTTCGGCCGATCTCGAGCGCGGCAAGGGCGACAGCCCCGAAAGCGCGGGCGAGACCGTGTTCGCGGCCGAAGCCGCGGGGCTTGCGGGCTGCTCGATCGAGGACCACACGGGCGATCCCGCAAGGCCGATCTACGAGTTCGCCCATGCGGTGGAGCGGGTGGCGGCTGCAAGCGGGGCCGCGCGCGCCTTCTCGCACGGCTTCACGCTGACCGCGCGCGCCGAGGACCTGCTCTGGGGCGGCACGCTGGACGAGGCCGTGCGCCGTCTCCAGGCCTTCGAGGAGGCAGGCGCCGACGTGCTCTTCGCGCCCGGCCTCGACATGGAGGGCGTGCGCGTCGTGATGAGCGCCGTGACCAAGCCGCTCAGCGTGCTCGCCACGCCCGACATGCGGGTGGATGAGTTGCGCACACTGGGCGTTCGGCGCATCTCGGTGGGTTCCAAGCTCGCAACCGCAGCATTCGGCGCGGTGCGACGAGCCGCGGGCGCGATGCTCGGGGAGGGCCGCTTCGACTGGGCCCGCGAAGGAATGGGCTTCGACGAGCTTCAAACGCTGTTTGCGCCCAATGCCGTTCGCGCCGACTGAACCAATCCGCCGGCATCGCGTTTGACGCGCAGGGACATGGCGCCCTCGCGGGGCCTTGCGGCTGTTCTTCAGGAAGAGCCGACCCTTTCACCGCTTCGGCTGCGGGGGAATCGGATCAGCCCCGGCAGCCGGCATGGCGGCGCTGGCGCTCCTCGGAGCCGCCGCGCCGCCAGTGCCCGTTCAGCCTCGCAGGAAAGGCCGTGTCAGGCAGGTCGGGCCGCCCTCGCAGGCGATGCAGAGTGCGTCGGCCTCGAAGGTCTGAACGCGGCAGCCCGCGTCTTCCATCAGCTTCTGCGTCTCGGGGAAGCCCGCCACCATGATGACCTCGTTGGGCGCGGTGGGCAGCACGTTGAGGCTCAGGCCGTTGCTCGCCTCGAACTCCGAAGCGGAGGCCTCCAGCATGCGGATGCCGCGCTCGCGCACCAGCTTCCAGAAGCCGTAGCGCAGAAGCGGCGCATAGACGAGCATCAGGTCGGGCGCGAGAGGGCTCGCCACCGACATCAGGTGCAGGCACGCCTCCTCGCCCTGGCCGTAGGGCAGGTCGAATCCCAGGACCTCGATGCCCTGGGGGGCCAGGATGTCGCGAAGCTGGGCTATGCCCGCCTCGTTGGTGCGCGAGCCGCGGCCGATCGCGAGCGTCTTTTCGTCCACGAAGATGCAGTCGCCGCCTTCCACAGTACCCGGCGCCTCGATGCGGCCGATCACGGGCACGCCGAGCCGCTCGTAGAGCGCCTCATGCAGCGCGGGCTCGGGCACGCGCAGGGGCTTGCCCATGCGCAGGATCACTGCGCCCTTGTCGGTCACGAGCGAGGGATCGTGGGTGAACACGGAATCGGCCAAGCCATCGCGTTCCGCGGGCAGCCATTCGATCTCCGCGCCCGAGGCCGCGACCATCTCGGCGAAGCGCGCGTGCTGGCTCGCCGCCTCGTTCTCGCCGAAGGTGGGGCCGTAGTGCCATTTCTTGGGGTCGGCCCCGTGCATGGCGCTGGCCGCATCGCGCATGAGAACGCGCTTGATCGGCTTGGACATGGATTGCGCGCCGAAGCTGCGCCCGGTTTCGAGTGTCATGGCTGTCCCCTGTTTCGGGTTGTCCCTAGCCACTTGCGACGGCACCGCGCAAGGCGGTTGACGCTTCGGGGGAGTGCAGTCCATGTTGCCCCGCAACAAACAAGGATGCCCAAGGGGAGCATCCGGAAGGACCGATGGATCAGGCAAGAAGCGCAGCCGCGAATGGCCAGCCCGCCACGGGCGTTGCGGAGGCGATCCACGTCGAAGACCTCCACAAGCGTTTCGGCGATCTCCACGTCCTGAAAGGCGTCTCGCTTTCGGCGCCCGACGGCGCGGTGGTGGCCGTGATCGGCGGCTCGGGCTCGGGCAAGTCCACGCTTTTGCGCTGCATCAATTGCCTGGAAAACCCGACCAGCGGCCTGATCCGCGTCAACGGCGAGGAAATCCGCCTCAAGTCCGACGGGCATGGCGGCTCGGTGCCGGCCGACCGCCGCCAGATCGAGCGCATCCGCTCGCGGCTCGGCATGGTGTTCCAGTCCTTCAACCTGTGGAGCCACCGCACGCTTCTGGAAAACGTGATCGAGGTGCCCGTCCACGTGCTGGGCGTGCCGCGCGCGCAGGCCGTGAGCGAGGCGGAAGCGCTTCTGGAGCGCGTGGGGCTTGCCGCCAAGCGCGACACCTATCCCGCCTTTCTGTCGGGCGGCCAGCAGCAGCGCGGCGCGATCGCGCGGGCGCTCGCCGTCAAGCCCCGCGTGATGCTGTTCGACGAGCCGACCTCCGCGCTCGATCCCGAGCTCGTGGGCGAGGTGCTGCGCGTGATCGGTGATCTCGCGCGGGAAGGCCGCACCATGGTTCTCGTCACCCATGAGATGAAGTTCGCCCGCGAGGTGGCCTCCCATGTGGTGTTTCTGGCCGAAGGCCGGATCGAGGAGCAGGGCCCGCCCGACCAGATCTTCGGGAGCCCGCGCTCGGAACGTCTCAAGCAGTTCATTCGCAATGTCGGCTGAAGACCGGCGAACCAACAGGGGAATGCCCAACATGATGAAACCGTTGAAGCTGCTCGCCGCCGCAAGCATCGCCGTGCTGGCCGGGCTCGGGGCCGCTGCCGCCCAGGACGTGAAGCTCGGCTTCGCCGCCGAGCCTTACCCGCCCTTCACCTCGCCCGACGCGTCGGGCAACTGGACGGGCTGGGAAGTGGAGTTCGCCAAGGCCGTCTGCGACGAGGCCAAGCTCAACTGCGTGATCACCCCCGTCGCCTGGGACGGCATCATCCCGGCCCTCACCACCAAGCGCATCGACATGATCGTCGGCTCCATGTCGATCACGCCCGAGCGCGAGCAGACGATCGCGTTTTCCGACAAGTACTACAACACCCCCACCGCCATCATCGGCGCCAAGGGCGACAGCTTCGAGGCGACGCCCGAGGGTCTGTCGGGCAAGGTGCTGGGCGTCCAGGTCTCCACCGTGCACGCGGTCTACGCCAAGAAGCATTTCGGCGGCACGGCGGCCGAGGTGCGCGAGTACCAGACCCAGGACGAAGCCAACCAGGATCTCGCCGCCGGCCGCATCGACGCGGTGCAGGCCGACCAGATCGCGCTCGACGCTTTCCTGAAGAGCGATCAGGGCGCGGCCTGCTGCGATCTCAAGGGTGCGGTCGCCGCCGACCTCGAAGTGCTCGGCCCCGGCGTCGGCATCGGCCTGCGCAAGGAAGACAACGAGCTGCGCGAGAAGCTCAACGCGGCCATCAAGACGGTGCGCGACAACGGCACCTATGCCGAGATCACCAAGAAGTATTTCGACTTCGACATCTACGGCGAAGAGAACATGCAGCCGAACTGAGGCTGTTTCGCCTTGTCTTTCCCTCCGCTCTGGCGGGGAAAGATGAGGCCAGCCGGACGAGGGGCGGCGTTTCCGCCGCCCCGCCGAGCCCCGCTCTGCGCTGAACGAGAGCGCACCCGGCCTCAAGCTTCGAGCCCTTCCCATCGAAACCTTCCTCGCCTCCCTCCAGCTTCTTTCGCTTTCCCCGCCGGGCTGGGGCGGCAACCTCTTGCGCGGGCTCCTCAACTCCTTGCAGATCGCGCTCGGCGCCTTCGGCATCGGGCTCCTGATCGGCACGCTCGGCGCCTATGGCAAGCTCTACGGCAACGCGGTCGTGCGCGACCTGCTCGAGGTCTACACGACGCTCGTGCGCGCGGTGCCAGAGCTGATCCTGATCCTGCTGCTCTATTACGCCGGCACCGACCTCATCAATCGCGCCTCCGAGGCGCTGGGCTATGGCCGGATCGACATTTCCGGGCTCGCCGCGGGCATCATGGTGCTCGGCGTGGTGCAGGGCGCTTATGCGACGGAAGTGCTGCGCGGCGCGATCCTCGCCGTGCCGCCGGGCCAGATCGAAGCGGGCCGTGCCTTCGGCATGAGCCCGGTCCTCCTGATGCGCCGCGTGACGCTGCCCGCCATGCTGCCCTTCGCCATTCCCGGCCTCGCCAATCTCTGGCTGCTCGCCACCAAGGACACGGCACTTCTCGCGGTGGTCGGCTTCGGTGAGCTGACGCTGGAGACCCGCCAGGCCGCGGGCTCCACCAAGGCCTATTTCACCTTCTTCGTGGCGGCGATGGTGCTGTATCTCGCGGTCTCGCTCGTTTCCAACGGGCTGATCGGGCGGCTCGAACGCTGGTCGCGCCGCGGCCAGCCGGCCATGGGGAATGCGCTGTGAGCGCTCCCGCGCCCGACAATCTGGGCCTCACGGGCGCGCCCCAGCCCCTTGCCGCGCGGCTCGGGCGGTCGAGCGTGACGGGGCTCTTCCAGCCCCACCGCATCGTGCTCATGCTGTTGGGCGCGGGCCTCGTCGCCTATGCGGCGAGCACCATGCGCTGGGACTGGCTGCCGCAATACCAGGACCTCTTCCTGCGCGGCATCTGGCAGACCTTGTGGATTCTGGTGGTCTCGGTGGTGCTCGGCTTCGGGCTCGCCGTGCCGCTGGGCTTTGCGCAGGCGGCCGGGCCTTGGTGGCTGGCCGCGCCCGCGCGCCTCTTCTGCACGGTGATCCGCGGCACGCCGCTGCTGCTCCAGCTCTGGCTGCTGTATTACGGGCTCGGCTCGCTCTTTCCGCAATATCCCTGGATCAGGCAGTCCGAGCTCTGGCCCTACCTGCGCCAGGCCTGGCCCTATGCCGTTCTCGCGCTCACCTTGTCCTTCGCGGGCTACGAGGGCGAGGTGATGCGGGGCGCCTTCAAGGGGGTGGCCGCGGGCCAGCTGGAAGCCGCGCGCGCCTTCGGCATGCGGCGTTGGACGGCGTTCCGCCGCATCTGGCTGCCCCAGGCGCTCAACAACGCGCTGCCCACGCTCGCGGGCGAAACCGTGTTGCAGCTCAAGGCCACGCCGCTGATCGCCACCATCACGGTGATCGACCTCTATGCCGCGGCCTCCCGCGTGCAGCGCGACACCTACATCACCTACGAGCCGCTGCTTTTGGTGGCGGTGGTCTATGTGGCCATCGCCGGCCTGATCGTGTTTTGCTTCCGCCGCCTGGAAGCGCGCCTGCCCCGGCGGACGCCATGAGGCTGAGCCTCGGAGAGGCCGAAACCCTCTGCGCGGATGCCGCGATGGCTGCTGGCGCCTTGCCTCAAACGGCAGAGGCGCTCGCCCGCTCCGTGGTGGAAGCCGAGGCGCGGGGCAACCGCGCGGTCGGGCTCGCCCATATGGTGGACTATCTCGAAGCGCTGCGCGCTGGGCGCCTCGACGGCCAAGCCATGCCCACGCTCACCCGACCGGCACCCGTTTTCACGGTATCCGACGCCGGGGGAGGGGCCGCCCATACCGGTTTCCACCAGGCACTGCCGCATCTGATTGAAACCGCGCGCGCGCTTGGCTGCGCGGTGTTCGCCGGGCGCAACGCCTTCACCTGCGGGGCGCTCGGACATTTCGTGCAGCCCTTCGCCGAAGCGGGGCTGGTGGCTCTCGCCGCCACCAACGGGCCCGCGCTGATGGCGGTGGAGGGCGGCTCGAAGCCCGTCTTCTGCACCAACCCGCTGGCGTTCGCCGCCCCGCGCGGCAGCGCTCCGCCGATCCTCTTCGACCAGGCGTCGAGCGCCACTGCCTTCGTTTCCCTGCGCGAGCGCGCGGCGCGCGGCGAAAGGCTGCCACCCGGCTGGGCGATCGACGCCGAGGGCCGGCCCACGACCGATCCCGCAGCCGCCCTGCGCGGGGCGCTGGTCGCCTTCGGCGGCAGCCGCGGCGCCAACATCGCGCTGATGGTGGAGGTGCTGTCGGCGGGCCTCACGGGCGCGCGGTGGTCGCTCGATGCGCCCTCCTTCTCGCAAGGCGGCGATTGCCCGGCCACCGGCCTCTTCGTGCTCGCGCTCGATCCCGCTTGCGTCGACCCGGGCTTTGCCGAGCGGATGCAGGATCACGCCGTGCGCCTTGCGAGAGGGGGCGTCCACCTGCCGGGCGAGGCGGGCGCCAGGGCGCAGGCGCAGGCCGCGCGCGAGGGGCTCGACGTCGATCCCGCACTCGTCGAGCGCATCCGGGCCTTCGGCTGACTCGAAGTCCTGTTCGCCTGCGGCAACGCGAAAGGCGTGAAACCCCTTCGACTTGGGCGCGCGCTGCGCTAGAACCCCGCAAAAGCCAGCCGCATTTTTCGCGCACGCCACGGATCACGCCATGACCACGATCACCCAGACCCCCAAGATCGCCACTGTGTTCGGGGCGTCGGGCTTTCTGGGGCGTCACGTGGTGCGGGCGCTCGCCAAGCGCGGCTGGCTCATCCGCGCGGCCAGCCGCTCGCCGGGGCTCGCCCCCTATCTCCAGCCGATCGGCAACATGAGCCAGGTGGTGCCAGTCCAGGCCAACCTGCGCGTGCCCGGCTCCGTGGAGCGCGCGGTGGAGGGCTCGGACTTCGTGGTGAACCTCGCGGGCATCCTGTTCGAGACCGGCCGGCAGAGTTTCCGCGGTGTCCAGGTCGAGGGCGCGCGCACGGTTGCGGAAGCAGCGAGCCGCGCGGGGGCGGCCATCGCCCATGTCTCTGCCATCGGCGCGGACACGAGCGGGGCGGCCGAATATGCCCGCACCAAGGCAGAGGGCGAGCAGGCCGTTCTCGGTTCGGCCCGAGAGGCCTACGTGTTCCGTCCCTCGATCGTGTTCGGACCCGAGGACGATTTCTTCAACCGCTTCGCCAACATGGCGCGCTTCGCGCCCGCGCTGCCGTTGATCGGCGGCGGGCACACGCTGTTCCAGCCGGTCTATGTGGGCGACGTGGCCGAGGCCATCGCCCATGCCGCCGACGGCTCGCTCACGCCGGGCGCGACCTATGAGCTCGGCGGACCCGAGATCCTGTCCTTCCGCGCGATCATGGAGCGCATGCTCACGGTGATCGGCCGCAAGCGCCTGCTGGTGCCCGTGCCGTGGCTGGTGGCCGAAATCCAGGGCTCGGTGCTCGGCATGCTGCCCAACCCGCTCCTGACGAGCGATCAGGTGAAGCTCCTGCGCACCGACAACGTGGTGTCCAAGCAGGCCGAGGGGGAAGGCCGCACGCTTTCGGGCATGGACATCGAGGCCAAGTCGCTCGCGGCCATCCTGCCCACCTATCTCTGGCGCTACCGCGTCGCCGGCCAGTTCGCCCGCGGCGGGGATGCCGCCCACACCTGAGCCGGCTTCCGGGCGGTCAGCCCCAGAACTGGAGTGCGGCGAGCCCCAAGCCCCCCACGATGATGCGCCACCAGGCGAACAGGCCGTAGCCGCGCTTGGAAACGTAAGCGAGCAGCGAGCGCACCACGATCACGGCCGAGATGAAGGCCGCCACGAAGCCGATGCCGATCACCGTGAAATCGTCGGCCGAAAGGATGTCGCGGTTCTTGATGAGATCGTAGGTGAAGGCGCCCGCCATGGTGGGCATGGCGAGAAAGAACGAGAATTCCGCCGCCGAGCGCTTGTCCGCGCCGAGCAGCAGCGCGCCGACGATGGTCGAGCCCGAGCGCGATGTGCCGGGGATCAGCGCCAGGCACTGGAAGAGGCCGATGCCGAAGGCCACGCGAAGCGGGAACTGCCCGATATTGGTGTAGCGCGGGCGGGTCGCCAGCCGGTCCACGAAGAAGAGCACGATGCCGCCCAGGATCAGGCTGATGCAGATCAGCCGTGGCGACTCGAACAGCACCGTCTTGATGAAGTCGTGCAGCAGCGCGCCGAGCACGGCGGCCGGCAGGAAGGCGAGCACCACGCCGAGCGCGAAGCGCTGCGTCGCGCGGTCGCGCGGCAGGTCCGTCACCATGTGCCAGAGCCGTGCGGCATAGACCGAGACGATGGCGAGGATGGCGCCGAGCTGGATCAGCACCTCGAACGAGTTGCCCGGCGACTTGAAGCCCAGGAAATGCCCGGCAAGCAGAAGGTGGCCCGTCGAGGAGACCGGCAGGAACTCGGTCAGCCCTTCCAGGATGCCGAGCAGCAGCGCTACCCCATAGGTCTGCCATTCGCCCATTGCGGTGATTCCCCAGCCGGCTTCCCGATGAACCGGCTCGGTGGGGCCGGCTTTGCTTGTCAGAACAGCCTATCGCTCCTATACGACAAGCGCCCGAACGGGCACCGTCTGTGTCAGACGGGACTTGCTCCAGGCTTGGGTGCGCCCGCTTGGCTCCAGCCCTCCCTTTCCAACCCGACGGGTCCATGCTGACGCTTTTCCATCATCCCATGCTCGCCGCCTCCCGCTTCGTGCGGCTTGCCTTCGGCGAATACGGCGAAGAGCTGGCGCTGATCGAGGAAAAGCCCTGGGCGCGGCGCAAGGAGTTCCTCCAGCTCAACCCGGCGGGCACGCTCCCCGTGCTGCTCGCCGAAGGCGACGCGCCGATCGTGGGGCCCTTCGTGATCGCCGAATATCTCGACGAGACGCGCGGCGTGCTCAAGCGCGAGCGGCGTCTGCTCGCCGAGGACCCGATCGACCGCGCCGAGATCCGCCGCCTGACCGAGTGGTTCCTGGAAAAGACCGAGACCGAGGTGACGCGGCACCTGGTGCGCGAGCGCGCGCTCAAGCCGCTGATGGACGACGGCGCCAAGGGCGCGCCGGACTCGGGCGCCATCCGCGCGGCGCGCGCCAATATCCGCCAGCACCTGAAATACGTGAACTGGCTCGCCGGCACCCGCAACTGGCTCGCCGGCCCCCGCGTCTCCTATGCCGACCTGTCGGCCGCAGCCGCTCTTTCCGTGCTCGACTATCTCGGCGAGGTGCCCTGGCGCGACTTCCCCCAGGCGCGCGACTGGTATCAGCGCATCAAGTCGCGGCCCTCGTTCCGCCCGCTTCTCGCCGACCGCGTGCGCTCGCTCGCACCCGCCTCGCACTATGCGGACCTCGATTTCTGAGCCGCGAAGCGGAGCGCGCCCCGAGCCGGAGGGCGCAGCGCTCCGCCGGCTGATCGAGACGGAGGCGCGCGCGCAAGGCTTCGAGGCGTTCGCCGTGGCCGATCCCGACGCCATCCCGCTCGCCGCCACCAGGCTCGAAAGCTTCGTGGAACAGGGCCGGCACGGCTCGATGGCGTGGATGGCCGAAACGCTCGCGCGTCGCGGCCACCCGCGCGGACTCTGGCCCGCCGTGCGCTCGGTGGTGGTGCTCGGCCTCAATTACGGCCCCGCGAGCGACCCGCGCGAAGGGCTCGCCAAACGCGACCGCGCGCTGATCTCGGCCTATGCGCGCAACCGCGACTACCACGAGGTGATCAAGGGCCGCCTCAAGGCCATCGCTCAGAAATTAGCAGTGCGCTCGGGTGCGGAGGTCAAGGTCTTCGTGGACACGGCCCCCGTGATGGAGAAGCCGCTGGCGGAAGCCGCCGGGCTCGGTTGGCAGGGCAAGCACACCAACCTCGTCAGCCGCGCTCACGGCTCTTGGCTCTTTCTCGGCACGATCTTCACCGATGCGGCGCTGCCCTTCGATCGCGCGGACGCCGACCGCTGCGGCTCCTGTCATGCCTGCCTCTCGGCCTGCCCGACGGATGCCTTCCCCGCGCCCTACCAGATCGACGCGCGGCGCTGCCTGTCCTACCTCACGATCGAGAACAAGGGACCGATTCCGCCCGAATTCCGCGAAGCCATGGGCAACCGCGTCTATGGCTGCGACGATTGCCTGGCAGCCTGCCCGTGGAACAAGTTCGCGCAGGCCGCCAGCGAAGCCAAGCTCCAGGCGCGCGCGGACATGGTGGAGCCCGAGCTGGCCGAGTTCCTCCGGCTCGACGATGCGGGCTTCCGCCTCCGCTTCTCGGGCTCGCCGGTCAAGCGCATCGGCCGCGACCGTTTCTTGCGCAACGTGCTGGTGGCTGCCGGCAATTCGGGGGAGGGGGCGCTCGGCCCGCTCGTTCTGGCACTTCTGGACGACCCCCACCCGCTGGTGCGCGGCGCTGCCGTCTGGGCGGGAAGCCGCCTCGCGCCCGAAAGCCTTCAAACACTCGCCTCCACCCGTCTTGAGAGCGAGACCGACCCCGACGTGATCGCCGAATGGCGCCTAGCCCTGCCGGAGCCCCTCCCATGCGCATCCTGATCCTCGGCGCCGGCTATTCCGCGCAAGCCTTCGCCCGCGCGATCCAGGCCAACGCCGAAGTTTCCGCTTCCCCTCGCGGGGAGGGGTACGGGGTGGGGGTATCCTCTCCGCCAAGCCCGACAGCCGCGATGATCGAACCCTCGCGCGGCGGCGGCGTTACTCCAACCCCACCCCCCTCCCCTCAAGGGGGAGGGGAGACGTCGGCGTCGGGTGTGATGGAAATCCGCGGCACCACGCGCAGCGAGGGGAAGTTCCCGCTTCTGGGCGCCGCCGGCATCGCGCCCCTTTTCTGGAACGGCGAGGCCGATCCCCTCATCGCACAGGCCGTGGCCGATGCCACCCATCTCGTGGTCTCCGCAGCCCCCGGCGAGGCGGGCGACCCCGCGCTGCGCGCCTTCCGCGACGCGATCCGGCAGAACACAGGCCTCCGCTGGATCGGCTACCTCTCCACCGTTGGAGTCTATGGCGACCACGGCGGCGCTTGGATCGACGAGGAAACGCCGACCGCCCCGCGCTCGCGCCGCTCCGTCGAGCGCGTGGAAGCGGAGGAAGCCTGGACGGCGCTCGGCCGAGAGCTTGGCGTGCCGACCGCCCTTTTGCGGCTTTCGGGCATCTACGGCCCCGGCCGCAACGCCTTCGTCAACCTGTCCAACAACACGGCCAAGCGGCTGGTGAAGCCGGGCCAAGTGTTCAACCGCATCCACCGCGACGACATCGCGGGGGCGCTGCGCCATCTTCTGCTCGGGCAAGCGGACGGGGCCTTCAACGTGTCAGACGATTGTCCGGCCCCGCCGCAGGATGTTGTCACTTATGCCGCAGAAGTGATGGGCGCGGCTCCGCCGCCCGTGATGGATTTCGCCACGGCCGAACTCTCGCCCATGCAGCGCTCATTCTATGGCGAGAATAAGCGCGTCGGAAATGCCAAGCTCAGGCAGGCGGGCTACGACTTCCACTATCCCGACTACCGCGCGGCCCTCGACGCCATGTGGGCGGACGGCTCATGGGCCGGCGAAGACGCCGACAAGCGCTCGGCGATCCGTAGGGGTTGAAGGGCGCCACGCTCCTGCCGCGGTCAGTTGCGATCATTTCGTTAACCGATCGGTAACCAGGGCGGCGGAGGTTTCGTCGACCCGGAGACGCTTCCACCATGCTTCGCCTCGCGCGCACCCTTTCTTTGTCACTTCTGGCGCTCGGGCTGGCGCTGCCTGCGGCATCCGCACAGGAAAGCAAGGCCAAGGACCTGTTCGGCTCCGAACGCCTGCCTTCGCTGCAGGCGGCAGCCTCCTACGGCTTCTATTCCAAGGGCTGCCTGGCGGGCGGGGTGGCGATTGCGACCGATGGGCCGACCTGGCAGGCCATGCGCTTGTCGCGCAACCGCCGCTGGGGCCACCCGACCATGATTCGGGTTTTGGAGAAGCTGAGCCGCGACGCCGTGGCCGACGGCTGGCCGGGCCTGCTTCTCGGCGACATCTCCCAGCCGCGCGGCGGGCCGATGCTTTCGGGCCATGCATCCCACCAGATCGGCCTCGACGCCGACATCTGGTTCACGCCCATGCCGCCCAAGCGGCTGACGGCCCAGGAGCGCGAAAGCATCCAGCCGCGCTCGCTCGTCAACGAGAAGACGCATCTGGTGATCGACCGCCTGTGGAAGCCCGAGCATGCGCGCCTTCTCAAGCGCGCCGCATCCTATCCGGAAGTCGAGCGCATCCTGGTCAATGCCGGCATCAAGCGGAAGCTCTGCGAGACGGTGAAGGGCGACCGCTCCTGGCTTGCCAAGGTGCGGCCCTTCTGGGGCCACGACTACCACTTCCACATCCGCATCGGCTGCCAGGCCGGCTCGCCGGGCTGCAAGGGGCAGGAACCCGTGCAGATGACGGATGACGGCTGCGGCAAGCCGCTCGCCTGGTGGTTCACCGAGGAGCCCTGGCGCCCCAACAAGAACCCGGACGCGCCCAAGGCGCGCGACCTGATGACCATGCAGAACCTGCCCAACGCCTGCCGCGCGGTGCTGGAAGCAAAGGGGCCTGCATCGGAAGCTGTGGTCACCATGGGCACGAACGGCGCGGCACCGGCCGCCGCCCGCGTAGCGACCGCACCCACCCCCGACGACATGCCGGCATTGGGCTTCATGCCCCTGCCCGACGCCGACGCGCCAACGCCGTTTCCGCGCCCTCGGGGTTAGGGGTCGGGCCCTCGGTCAGGCGGCGGGGTCACGTCGTGGATTCTCGGGTCAAGCCCGAGAATGACGAAGGGAGAGAGGGAGAGGGTAACCGGCGACGGTGGTGGGCTCCACTCCCGCACATCCACCCCACCCTCGTCATTCTCGGGCTTGACCCGAGAATCCATGCCGTGACGTCGCGACCCCCGCTGAGCGTGCAGAACCCGTGACCCACCTTGGCCTTTCCCCCCACCTGCGCTAGCAGCGAAGAAGAGGCCCGGGGGGAGAACACCACATGCCAGACGCATCGCACTTTCCCTTTCCCGTTCTGATCGGCGATGTCGGCGGCACCAATGCCCGCTTCGGCATCGTGGAAGGACCCGATGCCGAGCTCGGCCCCGTTTCCATCGTCAAGGTGGCCGACTTCGCGACCATCGACGACGCCATCGCAGCCACCCTCGCGGAGCGCACGGGTCCCAGGCCCCGCTCGGCGTTGCTTGCGGTGGCGGGGCCCGTCACGGGCGATGCGGTGGCCCTCACCAACTGTCCCTGGGTGGTGCGCCCGCGCACGATGTTCGAACCGCTCGGCCTCGAAGACATCGTGATCCTCAACGATTTCGAGGCCCAGGCGCTGGCCGCCGTGACACTTCCGCCCGAGCACATGGAGCCGATCGGCGGCGGCACCGCGGAGCCTGACGCCGGCCGCGTCGTTCTCGGCCCCGGCACGGGCCTCGGCGTCGCAGGCCTCGTGCGCTCGGGCGGGCGCTGGATTCCCGTGCGCGGCGAGGGCGGCCACATGGACCTCGGCCCCCGCACCGCCCGCGACCGTGAAGTGTTTCCCCACCTCGACCCCATCGATGGCCGCATCTCGGGCGAGCAGATCCTGTGCGGGCGCGGCCTCATGAACCTTTATCGCGCGGTTGCGCGTGCGGACGGTGTCCAGGCGCTCCTCGACACGCCGGCCGCCGTCACCACAGCGGCCCTCGAAGGCCGCGACCCACTGGCGGCAGAAACGCTTCAACTTTTCGCCACTTATCTCGCGCGCACGGCGGGCGATCTCGCGCTCGTCTTCATGAGCCGCGGCGGCGTCTATCTTTCGGGCGGCATCGCCCAGAAGATCGTGCCCGCGCTGCACGAACCCGGATTCCGCGCGGCTTTCGAGGACAAGGCGCCTCACCAGGCCCTGATGCGCGCCATGCCCGTCTTCGTGATGACGCATCCGCTCGCAGCATTGCTGGGGCTCGCAGCCTATGCGCGCACGCCCGACGCCTTCGGCATCGAGACCGCCGGCCGCCGCTGGCAGTCCCACCACGCATCACCCGCCGCTGGCAGCACCGATAGGCAAGGAGCGCAGCAGCCGTTATAGGAGCGCCCGAACCACAGCACGCGGGCAGGCCGGTTTGGCAGTCTCCATCCTCCGAAAGCGACCCAAGGCCGAGCCCGGCGAGATCGTGGCCGTGCTGCGCCGCATCGCGGCCGAGAACGGTCGCCAGTATTTCGGCCAGTATGCGCTGGCCGCCCTCTGCCTCGTTCTGATCGCGGGCTCCACGGCCTTCACCGCCTGGATCATGCGCGACGTGATCGACGAGATCTTCTACAAGGGCCGCTCCGACCTCGTGCTGCTGATCTCGCTGACTGTGCTCGCGGCCTTCGTGACGCGCGGCCTCGCATCCTACGGCCAGGCCGTGATCCTCGCGCGCATCGGCAACAACCTGATCGCGCGCTACCAGCGCCGCATGTTCGACCACCTCATGCGGCTCGGCCTCGATTTCTACGCCGACAACCGCTCGGGCGCGCTGGCTGCCCGCATCAACCAAAACATCTCAGGGATCCGCGACCTTCTTTCCACAACGCTCACCGCCGTCGCGCGCGATGCGGTCTCGCTGGTCGCGCTCGTCGCCGTGATGGTGATGCAGGACCCCGTGCTCTCGCTTTCGGCCTTCGTGATCGGCCCGCCGCTGATCTTTGCCGTCAACTACCTGATGCGCCGCCTGCGCCGGCTGACGCGCGAGCAGGTGGAGCTCAACTCCCGCCTGATCGGCGCGCTGCAGGAGGCGACGCAAGGGGTCGCGGTGGTGAAGGCCTTCACCATGGAGGCACAGCTCGCAAACAAGCTTTCCGGCCTGATCGACCACGCCGAAAAGCGTTCCAACAAGATTGCCAGCGTGTCCGAGCGCCTGACGCCGGTCTCCGAAATCCTCGCGGGATTGGCCGTCGCGGGCGTGATCGCCTATGCCGGCTTCCGCACGAGCGACGGCGTGATGCCCGGCTCGATCTTCGCCTTCATCACCGCCCTTCTGCTGGCCTATGACCCCGCCCGCCGGCTCGCCCGCGTCCAGGTCAACCTGGAGCGCGCGGTGGTCAATGCGCGCATGATCTACGAGGTACTCGACCTCGAGCCCGGCCAGCGCGACCGGCCGGGCGCCGAACCGCTCCGCGTCTCGGCCGGCGAGGTGCGCTTCGAGGACGTGTCCTTCGGCTACGCCACCGACCTGCCGGTGCTGCACAAGGTCTCGTTCACGGCCCAGGCCGGCAGGACGACCGCGATCGTGGGCGCGTCGGGTGCGGGCAAGTCCACGCTGATCGCGCTGCTGGAACGCTTCTACGATCTCGATGCCGGCCGCATCGTGATCGACGGGCAGGACGTGGCCCATGTCACCAAGACCTCGCTGCGCGGCTCGATCGCCTATGTCTCGCAGCTGCCATACCTCTTCGAGGGCACGATCCGCGACAACATCCGCTATGGCCGGGCGGACGCCACCGACAGCGAGATCGAGGAAGCGGCTTCGCTCGCCGAGGCGCACGACTTCATCCTGCGCCAGCCGCAAGGCTACGACACGCTGGTGGGCGAGAACGGGGCGACGCTCTCGGGCGGCCAGCGCCAACGCCTTTCGATCGCGCGCGCCCTCGTGCGCAACGCGCCGATCCTGCTGCTCGACGAGGCGACGAGCGCGCTCGACAACGAATCCGAAGCCCGCGTCCAGGCCGCGCTCGAACGCGCCATGACGGGCCGCACCACGATCGTGATCGCGCACCGCCTGTCCACCGTGGTGGGTGCCGACAAGATCGTCGTGATGGAAGAGGGCCGCGTGGCCGAAGAGGGCACGCATCACGGCCTGCTCGAAGACAAGGCCGGGCTCTACACCCGCTTCTTCCGCCTCCAGAGCGAGCGTGGCCTGGGCCTGGTCGACGACCTTTCGCCCCAGGCCCCCGCTTCCGACCCCGCCGAGAAGGTGCTGCACCATGGCTGATGCTTCAGGCGATGCCTTGCCCGCGATGCGCCTCGTTGTGGTGGGGGCGGGCGGGCGCATGGGCCAGGCGCTGATCCGCACGATCGCGGCCGCCCCCGGCGCCCGCCTCGCAGGCGCGCTGGAGCGCGAGGGTGCTGCCGTGCTCGGCAAGGATGCGGGCACGCTCGCAGGCCTCGAGCCGCTCGGCGTTGCCGTTTCCGACGATCCGCTTCCCGTCTTCGCCCAGGCCGATGGCGTGCTCGACTTCACCGCGCCCGCAGCCACCGTCGCCTTTGCGGGCTATGCCGCCCAGGCGGGCATCGCCCATGTGATCGGCACCACCGGCTGCTCGGCGGAAGACGATGCCCGCATCGCTGCCGCCGCCCGCCACGCCCCGATCGTCAAGTCGGGCAACATGAGCCTGGGGGTCAACCTTCTCGCCGGCCTCGTCGCCCAGGCAGCGCGCGCTCTGCCCGCAGAAGATTTCGACATCGAGGTGCTCGAGATGCACCACCGCCACAAGGTGGACGCGCCCTCGGGCACGGCCCTCCTGCTCGGCGAGGCGGCAGCGCAAGGCCGCAACATCGCGCTTGGCCAAAACAGCGTGCGCTCGCGCGACGGCCACACCGGCGCGCGGCCCCAGGGCGCGGTCGGCTTCGCCACCTTGCGCGGCGGCTCGGTGGTGGGCGATCATTCCGTGATCTTCGCAGGGCCGGCCGAGCGCATCACGCTCGCCCACCACGCCGAGGACCGCACGATCTTCGCGCGCGGTGCCGTGCGCGCGGCGCTCTGGGCGCGCAACCGCAAGCCCGGTCTTTATTCCATGCTCGACGTGCTCGGGCTCAATTGAGGGGAATGCCCATGTCGGGAACACTGGTGCTCGTCCGCCACGGGCAGAGCGAATGGAACCTCCAGAACCTCTTCACCGGCTGGCGCGACGTGGCGCTGACCGAGACGGGACGCGCCGAGGCCCTCGCCGGCGCCCAGCGCCTCAAGGCGCGCGGGCTCAAGTTCGACATCGCCTTCACCTCGGCGCTCAAGCGCGCGCAGAACACGTGCTCGATCATCCTCGACGAGCTCGGCCAGTCCGACCTCGAAACCGTGCGCGACCCCGCGCTGAACGAGCGCGACTACGGCGACCTCTCGGGCCTCAACAAGGACGACGCGCGCGCCAAGTGGGGCGAGGATCAGGTCCACATCTGGCGCCGCTCCTACGACACCCCGCCGCCCGGCGGCGAAAGCCTGCGCGACACCGGCGCGCGTGTCTGGCCCTATTACATGCACACGGTGCAGCCCCATGTTCTGCGCGGCCAGACCGTTCTGGTCGCCGCCCACGGCAACTCGCTGCGCGCCCTGATCATGGCGCTCGAAGGCATTCCCGGCCCCGAGATCGTCTCGCTCGAACTCGCCACCGGCGTGCCCCTCGTCTACCGCCTCAATCCGGATTCCACGGTCGCCTCCAAGGAAATCCTCTCCGCCTGAAACAAAGGGCGGTCCGGCCCCATTTCCCGATTGACACCCGCCGGCCCGCCCCTTAACTACCCCCTCACTTGCCCAGATGGCGGAATTGGTAGACGCGCACGGTTCAGGTCCGTGTTCCGCAAGGAGTGGAGGTTCGAGTCCTCTTCTGGGCACCAAGCACCCTGCTTTGAGCGCGGGTGGGTCCGACAAAATCCTCAGCGCCTTCTGTTCGCTTTCTCGCGTTGCCACATAGCGCAGTGTGGCGGCGTCTTCTGGTTTGGCTGAGAGGTGACGGGCCAGTCACCATTCCTCTCGAGATCGATATAGGGCGCTTCGCGGAAGTGCCGTTCTCCGGTCCTGCCAACGCTCACGATCAGTTTGTCCCGTCGAAGGCTGAGGCCAGAGATGCGGCGGTCTCTTTGGAGACATCAAATCGACACTTGGCCTTTTACTCTTTGAGAAGCGTGCCCCGGTTACGCTGCTGAATGAAAGGTACGCTACTCTCCGTGTGAGCAGGCTTTGCAAGACACCGGCTCAAGCCAAGCAACGAAACTCCGCGTTCGGCTGGCAAGCTTGGCTCTTCGTTGGCTGCAACCTGCACGGAGATCTCAAGCGACCGATCTCATCAGGGACCGGCGATGAAGGCACTGAATACTCTGCGAGGTCTCTATGTCCGCAGCCCCCGCTTCGTAAGGAATGTCGCGCGCCCGTTCGTCTCGCTCGTGCCGACGAAGATGAAATTCGGGCGCAGCTATGCCGACTTGCGGCAGCGGGTCGCCAAGGCAGCCGAGGACCCTGACTTTGCGGCAGAGCAACATCTCGTTGCATTGCGGGCACTTGTCGAAAAGGCCCACGCGGGAAGCCCCTTCTACAGGGCCGAGATCGAACGAGCCTTCGGTGCCTCTTTCGATCCATCGAGGATGATGCCCGCCGATCTCGGACGGCTTCCTGTTCTGAACAAGGCTAGGTTGAAAGCAGCGGGCGACGCCGTCCTGGCAGTGCCTCGCCAGCAAGTGGATAGTGCCGAAACCAGCGGCTCCAACAGCGAGCCAAGCTTCGCATTCTACCTCGACAGGGACCGCAGCCCGCGCGAAATGGCCTTCGTCTATGACGCTTGGTCGCGGATCGGCTTCGATGAGAATACGCCGCGCGCCAGCCTTCGAGGGTTCTCGCTGGCCGATCAGACGGGAATCATGGACTGGGATCCCGCACTCAAGGAACTGAAGCTCGCTGTCTTTCCATTGAGCGCGTCCGATGCTGTGCTCTATGTCGATGAAATCGACAGGCGGCGGATTCGATATCTTTACGGATACCCCTCCGCGATCGAGCTGTTCTGCCGGCGTCTCGTCCAGACCGGCCGCAGGCCGAAACTGCCGATCCTGGGAATCCTGCCGATCTCCGAACCCATCCATGATCATCAACGCAAGCTGATCCGCTCCGTGTTGGGGCCGGTGGCATTCGCTCCCTTCTACGGACTGAGCGAAAAGGTCGCCTTCGCGGTGGAGATCGACGAGGAACGCGGCGTCTACGAGTTCAACCCCCTGTATGGTGTGGCGGAACTGCTGGACGACGACGACAAGCCGGTCACGGAGCGTGGCCGGGAAGGGCGCATCGTGGCGACCGGCTTTCTGTCCACCGGCATGCCGTTCATTCGCTACGACACCCGCGATTTCGCCAGATTGGTGCAGCTTCCGACACACGGGAATGGCTACAGGTTGCGCATCGAAGCCATCGCGCCGCGCCGCAAGCCCGGCTTCCTGATCACCGCCGTGGGCGATCGTGTGGTTGCGACCGATCTCGCACCGGAGGATCCGGAGTTCTTCAAGGGCGTCAGCGAATACCAGTTCCATCAGCACAAGGCCGGCATCGTCGTGATGCGCTACATTCCGGATGACAAGGGCTCCGTCGCGGACGCACAGAGGATGACGAGGTATTTCGCGGAAAAAGTTCGCAACGCCCTTTCCTTCGAACTCCAGCAGGTGACGCAGATCGCGAGCGGTCGGGGCGGCAAGCGCGCCTTCATCGACCAGCGTCTCGATCTCGAACTCTATTGAAGCCCTCGAAGGCCGAGCAGCATGGACGCCGCAACGATCACGGCGTCCCGAGATCGGGATCTCATCGTCAGGCGTTCCGCTTCTTCCCCTCGATGAGGTCGAGCACGGCGCGTGCCGCGTCGAGGACGTTGGTGCCGGGGCCGAAGATGGCGGAGACGCCTGCTTCGCGCAGGAAGGCGTAGTCGGCGCGCGGGACGACGCCGCCGCAGACCACGATGATGTCGGGGCGGCCCTTCTCCTTCAGCGCCTCCACGAGCTGGGGCAGAAGCGTCTTGTGGCCTGCGGCGAGCGAGGACACGCCCACCACTTGCGCCTTGCCCGCGATGGCAAGATCGGCCGCTTCCTCGGGCGTCTGGAAGAGAGGGCCTGCGGTCACGTCGAAGCCGAGATCGCCGAAGGCAGACGCGATCACATGCGCGCCGCGGTCGTGGCCGTCCTGGCCGAGCTTGGCGACCAATACGCGAGGAGCATCGCTCGCCGCCGCATAGGCCGCCAGGCGTTCGGCGAGAAGCTTGTATTCGGGCTCGTCCTGGTAGGCGGGGCCGTAGACGTCGCGCACCACCTTGGCTTTCGCAGCGTGGTCGCCGAAGGCGCGGCGCAGCGCATCCGAGATCTCGCCCACGGTTGCGCGGGCGCGGGCCGCCTCGACGGCCGCTTCCAGGATGTTGCCTTGGCCCGTGCGGGCGACCGTCTCGAGCGTGCCGAGCGAAGCCTCGACACGCGCCCCGTCGCGGCGGCGGCGGATGTCAGCCAGCCGCTTCACCTGCGCCTCGCGCACCGCATGGTTGTCGATCACGAGCGCCTCGAAAGGTGCTTCCTCTTCCAGGCGATAGCGGTTGACGCCGACGATCACCTCTTCGCCGCGATCGATCGCCGCCTGGCGACGCGTCGCCGCCTCCTCGATGCGCCGCTTGGGAAGACCGTCCAGGATGGCCTGGGTCATGCCGCCGGCACTCTCCACCTCCTCGATCAGGCCCCAGGCCTTTTCGGCCAGCTCGGCCGTTAGGCTTTCCACGTAGTAGGAACCGGCGAGCGGGTCGACCACGCGGGTCACCCCGGTCTCGTGGCTCAGGATCAGCTGCGTGTTGCGCGCGATGCGGGCGGAGAACTCGGTGGGGAGCGCTATCGCCTCGTCGAACGAATTGGTGTGCAGCGACTGCGTGCCGCCGAGCACGGCTGCCATCGCCTCGAACGCCGTGCGCACGATGTTGTTGTAGGGGTCCTGCTCCTGGAGCGACACGCCGGACGTTTGGCAATGCGTGCGCAGCATCAGCGAGGAGGCTTTCTTCGGCTGGAACTCCTCCATGATGCGCGTCCAAAGCAGGCGCGCGGCGCGGAGCTTCGCGGCCTCCATGAAGAAGTCCATGCCGATCGCGAAGAAGAAGGAGAGCCGCCCCGCGAAGGCGTCGACGTCGAGACCCCGCTTGATGGCTGCGCGCACATACTCGCGCCCGTCGGCCAGCGTGTAGGCCAGTTCCTGCACCAACGTCGCGCCGGCTTCCTGCATGTGGTAGCCGGAAATCGAGATCGAATTGAAGCGCGGCATCTCGGCGGCCGTGTAGGCGATGATGTCAGCCACGATCCGCATGGAGGGTTCGGGCGGGTAGATATAGGTGTTGCGGACGGTGAACTCCTTGAGGATGTCGTTCTGGATCGTGCCCGAAAGCACGGCCCTGTCCACGCCCTGCTCCTCGCCCGCCACGATGAAGCTTGCCAGGATCGGGATTACTGCCCCGTTCATGGTCATCGACACCGACACGTCCCCAAGCGGAATGCCGTCGAACAGGATCTTCATGTCCTCGACGGAATCGATGGCCACGCCCGCTTTGCCGACATCGCCCACCACGCGGGGGTGGTCGGAATCGTAGCCGCGATGGGTGGCGAGGTCGAAGGCGACCGAGACGCCCTGCTGCCCGGCGGCAAGCGCCTTGCGGTAGAAGGCGTTGGACGCTTCGGCCGTCGAGAAGCCCGCATATTGACGGATCGTCCAGGGCCGGCCCGCATACATGGTGGCGCGCGGCCCCCGCGTGAACGGGGCGACGCCCGGCAGGGTGCCGAGATGTTCGACGCCCTCGAGGTCGGATTGCGTGTAGAGCGGCTTCACCGCGATCCCCTCGGGCGTCTCGCGCACCAGGGTTTCGGGTTCGGCCTTCAATTCGCGGGCGGCGAGCGCGCGCCAGGCGTCGAGATCGGCTTGCTTGCTCATCGGGCAGCCCTCACGCGAATTCCAGGATCAGCTGATCGACGACCAAGCTCTCGCCCGGCTTGGCCGCCACGCGGGAAACGGTGCCGCGCCGCTCGGCGCGCAGCACGTTCTCCATCTTCATGGCTTCCACGGTGGCCAGCGCCTGGCCCGCTTCGACCTCGTCGCCTTCGGCCGCGTGGAGCGCGGTGAGCACGCCCGGCATGGGGCAGAGCAACAGCTTGGACGTGTCGGGCGGCAGCTTCACGGGCATCAGCCGCGCAAGCTCGGCCACGCGCGGCTCGCGCACCTGCGCGTTCACGTCGATCCCACGCCAGCGCAACCGGAAGCCCGAGCCGTGGCGGCCGACCTTCACCGCCATCTCGGTGTGGCCGACGCTCGCACGCAGGAGCGTCTGGCCGGGCAGCCAGGCGGAACGCACGGAAAGCGAAGACCCCTCGTCGAAGGCGACCACGGTGGCACCGCCTTCGTCGCGGGCATGGGTGTCGAAGCTCCTGCCGCCCAGCGTTGCCACCCAGTCGGCACCCACCGCGCGGCGATGATTGGCGAGCGCTCCCGAGATCAAGGCCGCGCGCTTTTCCACGCGCAGGCGAAGCGTCACCGCAACCGCCGCCAGGAGGCGTGCTTCCTCGTCGGTGGGCTCGACGCCGGAGAAGCCTTCCGCGAACTCCTCGGCGATATAGGCCGTGGTCAGCCGGCCCTCGCGGAAGCGCTCCTGCTCCATCACGGCCGACAGGAAGGGCAGGTTATGACCGATGCCTTCCACCTCGAAGGCGTCGAGCGCCGCGCTCATCGCCTTGACCGCCCCGAGCCGGTCGGGCGCCCAGGTGCAGAGCTTGGCGATCATGGGGTCGTAGTGGACGGAGATCTCGCCGCCCTCGAACACGCCGGTGTCGTTGCGGATCAGCGTGCCGTCGGCCTGCTTGCCCTCGACGGGCGGGCGATAGCGCGAGAGACGCCCGACCGAAGGCAGGAAGCCGCGATAAGGGTCCTCGGCATAGAGCCGGCTCTCGATGGCCCAGCCGTCGAGGCGCACATCCTCTTGCGCGAAACGCAGGCGCTCGCCGGCTGCCACCCGGATCATCTCCTCCACGAGGTCGAGGCCCGTCACCAGTTCGGTCACCGGGTGCTCCACCTGGAGGCGCGTGTTCATCTCGAGAAAGAAGAAGTTGCGCGCGCCATCCACAATGAACTCGACCGTGCCCGCGGAATAATAGCCCACCGCGCGCGCCAGCGCCTTCGCCTGCTCGCCCATCGCCTGGCGCGTCGCCTCGTCCAGAAACGGCGAAGGGGCTTCCTCGATCACCTTCTGGTTGCGCCGCTGGATCGAGCATTCGCGCTCGCCGAGATGCAGAACCGTGCCGTGCTGGTCGCCCAGCACCTGGATCTCGATGTGGCGGGGTTGCGTGACGAACTTCTCGATGAAGATGCGGTCGTCGCCGAAGGAGGCCTGCGCCTCGCGCCTGGAGGCGTCGTAGCCCTCGCGCGCTTCCTCCGCATTCCAGGCGATGCGCATGCCCTTGCCGCCGCCGCCCGCGGATGCCTTGATCATCACGGGATAGCCGATGCCGTCGGCTATCCGCACGGCTTCCGCCGCATCCGCGATCAGCCCCATATGGCCGGGCACGGTGGAGACGCCCGCTTCGGCCGCCAGGCGCTTGGACGTGATCTTGTCGCCCATCGCCTCGACCGCCTTCACGGGTGGCCCGATGAAGGCCACGCCCGCGTCAGCCAGCGCCTGGGCGAAGCCCGCATTCTCCGACAAGAACCCGTAGCCTGGATGCACCGCATCCGCCCCCGTCTGCCGGATGGCGTCGAGGATGGCGGGAATGGAAAGATAGGACTGCGCGGAAGCCGCCGGCCCGATCCGCACGGCCTCGTCGGCCTCGCGCACATGCAGCGCGTCGCGGTCGGCGTCGGAATAAACGGCCACCGTCTTGATGCCGAGCTTGCGGGCCGTACGGATCACGCGGCACGCGATCTCGCCACGGTTGGCGATGAGGATTTTCTGGAACATCGGCTGCATCCTCAAAGCGGCATCGTGTCGTGCTTCTTCGCCGGCTGCTCCTTGCGCTTGTTGCGCAGGCCGGCAAACGCGCGTGCGATCCGCTTGCGCGTGGAATGCGGCATGATCACCTCGTCGATGAAGCCGCGCTCGGCCGCCACGAAGGGGTTGGCGAAGCGGGTCTCGTATTCGCGGGTGCGGGCCGCGATCTTGTCCTTGTCGGAGAGTTCCGCGCGGTAGAGGATTTCTGCCGCGCCCTTGGCGCCCATCACGGCGATCTCGGCGGTCGGCCAGGCATAGTTGATGTCGGCGCCGAGGTGCTTGGACGCCATCACGTCATAGGCGCCGCCATAGGCCTTGCGCGTGATGAGCGTGACCATCGGCACGGTCGCCTGGCTGTAGGCGAAGAGAAGCTTGGCGCCATGCTTGATCACGCCGCCATATTCCTGCGCCGTGCCCGGCAGGAAGCCGGGAACGTCCACCAGCGTCAGGATGGGAATGTTGAAGGCGTCGCAGAAGCGCACGAAGCGCGCGGCCTTGCGCGAGGAATCGATGTCGAGGCAGCCCGCGAGCACGAGCGGCTGGTTGGCGACGATGCCCACCGTCTCGCCTTCGATGCGGCTGAAGCCCGTGACGATGTTCTTGGCATAGGCTTCGGCTATCTCGAAGAACTCGCCCTCGTCGGCGATGGCCCCGATCAGCTCCTTGATGTCGTAGGGCTTGGCGGCACTGTCGGGCACCAGCGTGTCGAGCCGCATCTCGATGCGGGCGGGATCGTCGTAGAAGGGGCGCGTGGGGCTCTTGTCGCGGTTCGACAGGGGCAGAAAGTCGAAGAGCCGCCGCACCGCCTCCAGCGTCTCGATGTCGTCGTCGTAGGCGCCGTCGGCGACCGACGAGCGCTCCGTGTGGGTCTTGGCACCCCCCAGCTCTTCTGCCGAGACGATCTCGTTGGTGACGGTCTTCACCACGTCGGGGCCGGTCACGAACATGTAGGAGCTGTCGCGCACCATGAAGATGAAGTCGGTGAGCGCGGGCGAATAGACCGCCCCGCCCGCGCAGGGGCCCATGATCACGGAGATCTGCGGCACGACGCCCGAGGCTTCCGCGTTGCGCCGGAACACTTCCGCATAGCCCGCGAGCGAGGCCACGCCTTCCTGGATGCGCGCGCCGCCCGAGTCGTTGAGCCCGATCACGGGCGCGCCGTTGCGCACCGCCATGTCCATGATCTTGCAGATCTTCTGCGCGTGCGTCTCGGAAAGCGAGCCGCCGAGCACCGTGAAATCCTGGGAGAACACATAGACCTGGCGCCCGTTGATGGTGCCCCAGCCCGTCACCACGCCGTCGCCCGGAAACTTCTGCGCGCTCATGCCGAAATCGGTCGCACGATGCGCCACATAGGCGTCGAACTCCTCGAAGGAGCCGGCATCCAGAAGCACGTCGAGCCGCTCGCGCGCGGTCAGCTTGCCCTTGGCATGCTGAGCCGCCACACGCGCCTCGCCCCCACCCGCGCGCGCCTGCGCCCGCCGTGCCTCAAGCTCCACCAGGATTTCGCGCAACAGGTCCTCCCTTGCGGGAAGCACACCCGCCGCCTGCTTCTCTAATGCCCCAACCGCCCGGCAAACAAGGCCGAACACTCGCCGAGCGCGCCACGCGCGTGCGGGAAGACAGCGGGCGGAGACTGTGGCAGGAAGCCGGAAGAGTGCTCGGGAGGACGATCGGAATGACGCAGACGAACCGGCCCTTGTGGACGCCTTCGCCCGAGCGGGCGGCGGGAACCGCGCTGCATGCGTTTCGGGTCGAGGCGGAGCGTCGTACCAGCCGCTCGCTTCCCGTCTATGCCGACCTGCACGCCTGGTCCGTGGAAGACCCCGCAGCCTTCTGGAACCTCGTCTGGGATTTCACCGGCGTGGTGGGCGAAAAGGGCGAAAGCCCGCTTCGCGACGAGGGCAAGATGCCCGGCGCGCGCTTCTTTCCCGGCGCCTCCCTCAACTTCGCGGAGAACCTGCTGCGCCAGACGGGCGCGGGCGATGCGATCCTCTTCCGCGGCGAGGACAAGGTGGAGCGCCGCTTGTCCTGGGACGAGCTTTCCCAGCTCGTCTCGCAGATCCAGCAGATGCTGGTCTCGCTCGGCGTGAGAAAGGGCGACCGCGTGGCGGGCATGATGCCCAACATGCCGGAAGCCGTGGCAGCCATGCTCGCTGCTTCCTCGATCGGGGCCGTGTGGTCGTCCTGCTCGCCCGATTTCGGCGAGCGGGGCGTGCTCGACCGCTTCGGGCAGATCGAGCCGGTCGTGCTGTTTGCGCCCGACGGCTACTGGTATGGCGGCAAGCGGATCGACGTGTCCGACAAGGTCCGAGCCGTGGCAGCACAACTGCCCTCGCTCCGCCGTGTGCTCGTGGTGGACTATCTCGGCGAGGCGGAAGCGGTCGCGGCAGGGATCGAGGGCGCGCAAGCGCTTGGCGCCGTCCTGGCCGAGGTCGCCCCTGCGCCTCTCCGTTTCGAGCGCCTGCCGTTCGACCACCCGCTCGCGATCCTGTTTTCCTCCGGCACCACGGGCGTTCCCAAATGCATCGTGCACGGGGCGGGCGGCACGCTTCTCCAGCACCTCAAGGAGCATCGCCTCCATGCCGACATCCGCGAAGGCGACCGCCTGTTCTACTTCACCACCTGCGGCTGGATGATGTGGAATTGGCTGGTTTCGGGCCTCGCCTCGGGCGCCACCCTTTGCCTCTATGACGGCTCGCCCTTCCACCCCGACGGCAGCGCGCTGTTCGCCTGGGCGGAGCGCGAGAACATCACGCAGTTCGGCACCTCCGCCAAGTTCATCGACGCGCTGCGCAAGGCAGATATCCGTCCCGCCCAAAGCTTCGGGCTCGCCTCCTTGCGCGCGCTCTTGTCCACCGGCTCGCCGCTTGGGCCCGAGGGCTTCGCCTTCGTCTACGAGGCGATCAAGCCGGAGCTGCACCTCGCCTCCATCTCGGGCGGCACCGACATCGTGTCCTGCTTCGTGCTCGGCGTACCCACCGAACCCGTCTGGACGGGCGAGATCCAGGGGCCGGGTCTCGGCATGGCCGTCGATGTCTGGAACGAGGCGGGAGAGCCCGTGCGCGGCGAGAAAGGCGAGCTCGTCTGCACCAGGCCCTTTCCCTCCATGCCCGTCGGCTTCTGGAACGACGCGGACGGCGCCAAATATCGCGCGGCCTATTTCGAGCGCTTCGCGGGCGTCTGGTGCCACGGCGACTTCGCGGAATGGACGGCGCATGGCGGCATGATCATCCACGGCCGCTCGGACGCGACTCTCAATCCCGGCGGCGTGCGCATCGGCACGGCCGAGATCTACAACCAGGTGGAAACCCTGCCCGAGGTGGCCGAGGCCATCTGCGTCGGCCAGGATTGGGACGGCGACGTTCGCGTCGTCCTTTTCGTGCGCTTGGCGGAGGGCAGGGCGCTCGATGCCGAACTCGAGCGCCGCATCAAGGCGCGCATCCGCGAAGGCGCCACCCCCCGCCACGTGCCCGCCCGCATCGTGGCGGTCGCCGACATTCCCCGCACCAAGTCCGGCAAGATCACCGAACTCGCCGTGCGCGAGGCCATCCACGGGCGTCCCGTCAAGAACACGGAAGCGCTCGCCAACCCCGAAGCGCTGGAGCACTTCAAGGGCCTGGAAGCGTTGCGGAGCTGACGGAAGACGAGGAACGCGGACCACGCTCGCGCGTTGAACAGGGCTGTGAATCTCTGAAGGTGGGGAGCATGCCCGACAAGACCGCGACTGCCGAAAAACAGGAAGACGTCTCGATCCGCCGCACGCCCGGACGCTCGGAGGATCCGATCACGCTGGATGAGCAGCTGGAGATCGGACTGGAAGACACGTTCCCGGCGAGCGACCCCATTTCCGTTCTGTCCACCACGATCGCCGGCAAGGAGCCGAGGGTCAAGGGAACGGACGAGATCCTGGCGGAGAAGCGCCAGAAGCGGGAAAAGCGTGCCTCCTATCAGGCCGAGCGCCACCGCGAGCGCACGCGCCGCAGAGGCGAGGGCAGGTTCCTGGGTCAGCTTCTCGCGCCAGAAAACCGACCGGCGCTGGTGACGGGCGGATTGATCGTCGGCGGCGTGGTTGCGCTCGGTGCGATCGCCTGGGCCGCGAGCCAGAGCTTCAGGCGCGACGAAGACTGATTTTTCGACCACTCATCCAAGAGGGCGCGCCTTGAGGCGTGCCCTTTTTGCTGTCAGGCCGCGTGCGAGTTCGGGGTCTGCACCAGAAGCGCGTAGATGGCGGATGCGTCCTGCGTGCCGCGGATCTTGGCGACCGTGCCGGAGTCGCGCAGCACGCGCGCGATGCGCGACAGCGCCTTGAGATGGTCGGCGCCCGCACCTTCGGGCGCTAGCAGCAGAAAAACGAGGTCCACCGGCTGGTCGTCGATCGACTCGAAGTCCACGGGCACGTCGAGCCGCGCAAAGACGCCCGTCAGCCGCTTCACCCCCGCGAGTTTGCCGTGCGGAATGGCGATGCCGTTGCCAACGCCCGTCGAGCCCAGGCGCTCCCGCTGGAGCACCGTGTCGAAGATCTCACGCTCGGGAATGCCGGTGGAGGTGGCCGCTCGTTCGGAAAGCTGCTGAAGCAGCTGCTTCTTGGACTGCGCCTTCAGCGCCGGCATGATGGCCGGCACGTCGATCAGATCGCCGAGTTCCATGGAAGTCCTCTTGGCCGGTCCGCGCAACCCCGATCTGCGGGTGGCGCGGCATGCTGTGCGCGTTGGCCTCGGGCGGCAAACGCGCCCAAGGAGAGTTGATGCTGCGGGAGCAGGCGTCAAGCCAAGGAAATGGCGTGGGGGCCCGCTTCCGCGATAATCCCGTTCAGGCGGCGGCCGCGCTCGTGGCGGCAGGGTCGATCCAGCCGATATTGCCGTCGTCGCGGCGGTAGACGATGTTCACGCCGCCGCTCTGGGGGTTGCGGAACACGAAGACCGGGCCTTCCTTGGCGTCGAGTTCCTCGACGGCGGACGCGACCGACATGGTGCGCAGCGCGAGCGAGGATTCCGCCACGATGGCCGGACCTTCGCTCAGGGGCTCCCCGTCGTCCTCGTCGTCTTCGGCCAGAGGCGCCACGACGCGGTAGGCGATGTCGATCGCGTCTTCCGCGGAAGGACCAGACGGATGGGCCTTGAGGCGGCGCTTGTAGCGGCGCAGGCGCTTCTCCAGGCGGTCGGCCATCAGGTCGAAGGCACGGCCGGGCTCGGCTGCCCCGCCGCTCGCCTGCAGCGTCAGGCCGGTGTCGAGATGGAGCGTGCAATCGGCGGTGAAGCGTTCGCCCGTGCGCGAGACCGTGGACTTGGACACGGTGATGTGGCCGTTCACGCCGCCGTCGAAATATTTGGTGACGACTTCGCCCAGGCGCTGCTCGATGCGGGCGCGGAACGCCTCGCCGATGTCCATGTGCTTTCCGGAAATGCGCAGATTCATGGGAAAAAAGGCCTCGCTTTCGAGTGGGTCTGGGTGCCGGGCGGCGTGGGAACCGATGCTCTTCAAGAGTTCCGCTTGCCCTGTTCCGTCCGGCTGCCTGCTCCGACCAAACGCGTTTTTCGAGGCCGCGTTCCTCTGCGGCCCAGCGCGCCTTCTGCCGGGGCGCTCCTAGGAAACCCGCCCGATCTTGTCAAGAAAGCGGCAAAGGGGAGGCGAAAAGACTTGGACGCCCGTTCGAATGCTTCCGAAACCTCGGGTAAGGCGCAAGAAAATTGCCGCGCTTTAGCGCGCGGAAGCAGCCAGCGCGCGCTTTTCGCGCCGCCGCTCGACGGAAGAGGGGATGTTCAGCCCCTCGCGATATTTGGCCACCGTGCGGCGCGCGATCTCGACGCCGCTCTTCTTGAGCTGCACCACGATCGCGTCGTCCGACAACACCCCGCTCGCGGTCTCCTCGTCGATCATCTGGCGGATGCGGTCCTGAACCGCCAGCGCGGAATGCCCGTCCGTGCCCTCGGCGGAGGGGATGGAGGCGGAGAAGAAGAACCGCAGCTCGAACACGCCGCGCGGCGTCAGCATGAACTTGTTGGCCGTCACCCGGCTTACCGTCGATTCGTGCATGCCGATGGCCTCCGCCACGTGGCGCAGCGCGAGCGGCTTGAGGCTGCGCACGCCATGCGCGAGAAAGCCGTCCTGCCGGCGCACGATCTCGGTCGCGACCTTGAGGATCGTCTTCGCCCGCTGGTCGAGCGAGCGGGCGAGCCAGTTGGCCGAGGTCAGGCACTCGCTCATGAAGGCGCGCTCGTTTGCCTGGAGCGGCCCGCGGCTCACCTCGGCATAATAGGTCTGGTCGACCAGAACGCGCGGCAGCGCGTCGGGGTTGAGTTCCACGGCCCAGGAGCCGTCGGGGGCGGCGCGCACCTCCACATCGGCTATCACCGCATCCGCGTGCCCGCCGCCGAAGGCGGAGCCCGGGCGCGGGTCGAGCGCGCGTATCTCGGCCAGCATGTCCACGAGGTCGTCGCCATCCACGCCGCAGATGCGCTTGAGGCTCGCGAAGTCGCGCTTGGCGAGAAGGTCGAGCCGCTGGAGAAGCGCCTGCATGGCGGGGTCGAGCCGGTCGCGGCGGCCGAGCTGAAGCCCCAGGCATTCCGCCAGATCGCGCGCGAAGAGCCCGGCAGGCTCGAAGCGCTGGCAGGCGGCGAGCACGGCTTCCACCTCTTCCACGCCCACGCCGAGCTTGGCGGCGATCTCGCCGCAGTCGGCGCGGCAATAGCCCGCCTCGTCCAGTTCGTCGGCCAGCGCGTCGGCGATCACGCGCTCCGCGCCCGCAAAGGCGAAGCCCATCTGCTCGCGCACCACGTCGGCGAGGTTCGGCGGGCGGGCCTGGAGGTCGTCCATGTCCCAGCCCTCGGACGAAGCTCCGCCTCCGCCGCCGTCGCCCAAGGACTTCCACTGGCGCGACAGGTCGGGGCCCACCTGTTCGGCGCGGCCGGGATCGTCGGGAAAGAGGTTCTCGAGCGAGGTGTCGAGCCGGTCCGCGATGGATTCGGCGTCGAAGTTCCGGCCATCCGGCTCGAACCAGTCCTCGGTGCCGGTGGCTTCGGCCGCGCGCTCTTCGCCGCGCGGCGTGTCCTGGGGCTCGGGTGATGCGTCGACACGCTGGAGGAGGGGGTTCTTCTCGATCTCTTCTTCGATCACGCGCTCCAGCTCGGGCGCGGTCAGCTGAAGCAGCCGGATCGACTGCATCAGTTGCGGCGTCATCACGAGCGCCTGGCTCTGGCGCATGACCAGCTTTGCCGCGAGCGACATGGGCCTGTTTCGAACTCCCTGGAAACGGCCGGGGTGTCTGGTGCTCCCCTTTGCCGGCGAAGCCTGCATGAAACTGGCCCGGCTTTTGCTTGTCAAGCGGGTCCCGCACTCATCCCAACGAGATCGACAGGCGGACCGGGGCTCGGCCCCTCCAAGCCGGGTTTCGCGGCGTGCCCCTTGCGGCCGATCCCCGTTCGGCGTCTATGAGGCGGCGGCAAGGCGAGGGCGGCATGGCAGGCAAGAGGTGGGCGGCACGGCTCGCGCGATGGGTGGGCGCCTTGCTCTTGGTCGTGGTGCTCGGCGGGCTCGCCTGGCTCGCGGTCGCCCCGCCCGATCTCCTGCGCATCGGCGCGGGCTACACGGCCAAGATCGTCTGCTCCAACCTCTTCATCGCGGGCCGCGAGCCCGACGCCGTCTTCGCGCAGGACGTGCAGGCGCCGGGCAACCCCTTGCTGCGTCTCTTCACCATCGACGTGGACCGCGAAGCGGGGGTCGTGCAGGCGAGCTTTCTGGGGTTTGCGGCACGCAACCAGGCCGTCCACCGGCCGGGCTTCGGCTGCACCACGGTGGCGAGCGGCGACATCGCGGGCTTCCGCGCGCTTCCCGTGCCTCCGCCCGCCGCCTTGCCTGAGCGCGATGAGGGCGCACCCTGGCCCCAAGGCAATGCTCCGGTGCCGGACCCAAGCCTCGCGGCCGTTCTTGCCGACGACAATCTGACCGGGCCCGGCATGCGCGGTGTCGTCGTGGTGCGCGACGGGCGTCTCGTCGCGGAGCGCTATGCGGAAGGCTTCAGCGCGGATATGCCGATGCTCGGCTGGTCGATGACCAAGACGGTGACCGCAGCGCTCCTGGGCATCGCGCTCGACCGCCTGGGCGGCACCGAAAAAGCCGCGCTTCGGCCGGACTGGACGGATGGGCGTCGGGACATCACGCTCGCCCAGCTCATGGGCATGGCGAGCGGGCTTCGCTTCCAAGAGGATTACGGCGGCGTGTCGGACGCCAACCGGATGCTCTTCCTGGAACCCGACATGGCGGGTTTCGCCGCTTCGCTCCCGCTCGCCGTGCCGCCCGGCACGCAGTTCAACTATTCCTCCGGCACCACGCTGATCCTCGCGCGCCTGCTGCAAAACAGCTTCCCGAGTGCCGCGGAAGGATTGGATTTCCCGCGCCGGGCGCTGTTTGGGCCGCTCGGCATGCGAAGCGCCGTGTTCGAGACGGACGCGGCCAACACCTTCGCAGGCTCGTTCTATCTCTACGCCACGCCCCGCGACTGGGCGCGCTTCGGCCAGTTCCTGCGGCAGGATGGCGTGTGGGACGACCGGCCCGTCCTGCCGCCCGGCTTCGTCGCCTGGATGCGCGAGCCGAGCCCGCCCTCCAAAGGCCTCTACGGCCGCGGCCAGCTCTGGCTCGCGACCAACGAAAGCGGCCTGCCGCCCGACACGTTCTGGCTCCGCGGCCATGACGGGCAGTTCATGGCCGTCGTGCCGTCCGAGCGCCTGGTCGTGGTCCGCATGGGCCTCACCCCACGCCGCGAAAACTACTCGCCCGACGCGCTGGTGCGGGCATTGGCGGGCGTGGAACGCTAGCCGCTTCGAAGTCCGAGAGCGTCGGGCGCCTAGAGCGAGAAGCCTTCGCCCAGATACAGCCGCCGCACGTCGGCATTGGCCACGATCTCGTCGGGCTTGCCGTGGGTCAGCACCTCGCCCGCATGGATGATATAGGCGCGGTCGATCAGCCCCAGCGTTTCCCGGACATTGTGGTCGGTGATCAGCACGCCGATGCCGCGGCGCTTGAGGTGGTGCACCAGGTTCTGGATGTCGGACACGGCGATCGGGTCGATGCCCGCGAAAGGCTCGTCGAGCAGCATGTAGTTGGGCTTGGAGGCGAGAGCGCGCGCGATCTCGAGCCGCCGCCGCTCGCCGCCCGAAAGCGCGATGGCTTGGGATTTGCGCAGATGCGCGATGCCGAACTCGTCGAGCAGCTCGTCCAGCCGGCGCTCGCGGTCCCTGCGGCTCTTCTCCACCACTTCGAGAATGGCGCGGATGTTGTTTTCCACCGTCAGCCCGCGAAAGATCGAGGCTTCCTGCGGGAGGTAGCCGATGCCCAGCCGCGCGCGGCGGTACATGGGCATGCTGGTGACGTCGAAGCCGTCGATCTCGATCTGGCCCTGGTCGGAGGGCACGAGGCCAGTGACCATGTAGAAGCAGGTGGTCTTGCCCGCGCCGTTGGGGCCGAGCAGGCCGACCGCCTCGCCCGCGCGCACGCCGAAGGTGACGCCGCGCACCACCTGCCGGCCCTTGTAGGCCTTGGTCAGGTTGCGCGCGACGAGCGTGCCTGCGCCCGGCCTGCCGGCCGGGCCGTTCTCGTGGTTCGCCATGAAGGAGCCCGTCAGTTGCCGGAGCCCGCCCCGTTGCCCGAGGAGGGCACGATCGACATGATCACGCGCCCGTTGCCCGAGCGGCCGCTTCCGCCGTTGCCGCAGCCGTCTACCTGGGACAGGCCGGATTTCATCTGCACGGTCAGCTTGCAGCCGACCAGCACGTTGGAGCCTTCCGTCAGCACCACTTCCTTGCCCGACAGGATCAGCACTTCCGAGCGCATGTCGAAGGTGCCGCGGTCACCGGTGGCGACTTGGTTCTCGCTCTTCACATAGACCTTGTCGTCCACCTCGATCCGCTCGATGTCGGACGAGCCCGTGGCGGCCGAGGCGCCGTCGCCGCGCTTGGCGTAGTAGACCACCATGCGGCCGGACTTCAGCAGCATCGTGCCCTGGGTCACGTTGACGTTGCCCGTGAATGTCGCCTTGCTTTCCTGCTCCTGGACCTCGAGCTTGTCGCTCTCGATCTGGATGGGCTGGCCGCCCTGGAGCTGGAGGCCGAGGCGCGAGCCCGAGGCGGACTGGCCGCCTTCCTGCGCCAGCGCGGGCAGGGCGCACAGCGCGCCGGCCCCCGCCACAAGAGCGCACAGGGCTGCCCGGTGCCTAGCGTTGAGCATTCTCGCCTCCGTTCGAGCCCCCCCGGAGCCCATTGATCGCGCCAGCATCGTCCGGCTGGTCCGGCACCACGGTCACGCGCACATTGCGTTCGAACGTGAATATCTTGCCTCCGCCCGAAACGGCAAGCGTTTCGGCCGTGATGGTGGCGTCGCGCCGGCGGATGTCGATCGGGCCTTGCGCGAGAAGCGTGTTGGCGCCGAGATCCATGTCCACGCCCTTGGCGGTGGCCACCGTTCCGTCGCTCGATTCCACGCGGATGCCCGCGTCGCCTTCCGCGCCGTGCAGCGCGAGCGTGTTCTTGTCGCGGTCGTAGAGGCCGCGCTGCGCCTGGACGCTCGCCGTCTGGCTGTCGCTGATGGGCAGCGTCGCGTTGATCTCCTCGAGCTCAACCGCACCCACGCCGGTGATCGCCTGGATCGCGCGCGCAGCCGTCATGGAATAGGGCAGATCGTCCTTGGTGAAGCCTTCGAGCTTGGGATTGGCCATCACCAGGCGGCCGTCCGAAACCGACGAGGTGTCGGCTTCGACCTGGATCTCGCCGGGCATCGCCACATAGGACACGTAGACGAAGCTGCCGCCCACCAGAAGGGCTGCGACCGGCAGCACGCGCTTGAGAAGCGACACCCAGCGCGAGTGCTTCTGCGCCCGGCGGAACGCGTCCGTGCGCGCCTCGAAGCCCACGCCCCCAGGTCGTCTCGCGGCCGGTCCGGGCCTCGTGCCGCGCTCCACAGCCATCGCGCCCGCCGTCCCGCTCAACGGCACAGGCCCTTGGCCCGCAGGGGCACGGCGGAAGGAAGCTTGGCGAAACGGATCATGAAGCAAACCGTGTGGACAAGAACGACGGGCACGCGGAGAGCCGCGCAAGGTGATCGGCAAGAGCCACGCAAAGAAGGTGGATTTGCGGTCTAGTCTCGACCGAATATGGTTATGATTCTGTTCCGAAACAGGGTGATGTCGCCCGAAGATGCTATTTCGGCGGCGAGCGCTTCAAACTTGCGCGCCCTCGCACTAGAACGCCGGGACCTCGCGCATAGCTGCGACCGACTCCCAAGGATCCGCCGATGTCCCGCGCCGATACGCTGCTCGACCGACGCCGCCTCCGCCGCAAACTTGCCTTCTGGCGCGTCGGCGCCATCGTGCTCGTGGGCCTGGCGGTTGCGGCATTCTCGGTCTGGCAGTGGAACGGCCAGTGGCGCGCGCCCGTCGATCACATCGCCAAGGTGAAGATCGAAGGCACGATCACCGAGGACGAGGAACTGCTCGAACGGCTGGAGCGCATCGGCGATGCCGATCGCGTGAAGGGTGTGATCGTGTCCATCAATTCGCCCGGCGGCACGACGGTGGGCGGGGAAGCCGTGTTCAATGCCGTGCGCAAGCTCGCCGAAAAGAAGCCCGTGGTGGCACAGGTGGGCGGGCTTGCGGCCTCGGCAGGCTACATGATCGCCTCCGCCACCGACGGCATCGTCGCCCGCCAGTCCTCGATCGTGGGCTCGATCGGCGTGATCTTCCCGCTGCCCAACGTGTCGGGCCTGCTGGACCGGATCGGCGTGCAGGTGGATGCGGTCAAGTCCTCGCCGCTCAAGGCCGAGCCTTCGCCCTTCAACCCCACCACCGAGGAAGAGCGCGCGATGCTGCGCGCGATGGTGCTCGACAGCTACGACTGGTTCGTGGGCTTGGTCGAAAGCCGCCGCCCGCTTTCGCGCGCGGAAGTGCTGGCGCTCGCCGACGGTTCGGTGTTCACCGGCCGCCAGGCGCTCGAGCGCAAGCTGGTGGACCGCCTGGGCGGCGAAGAAGAGGCCAAGGCTTGGCTCGTGGAGAAGGGCGTTTCCGATTCGCTTGAAGTGGTGGAATGGGAGCCCCGGCGCCAGACCGGGCTCCTCTGGGGCTCGGCTTCGAGCCTGCTCCGCCTCGCGGGACTGCCCGACGATGCGGCAAAGCTTGCCTCCAGCCTGGGCACCGAGCGCTTGTTCCTTGACGGTCTCGTGTCGCTCTGGCACCCTGAATGAGTGGAGTGAAGGGCGAAAACGCCTGAGAAATCATCTGTCTATGCCGCGTGGCGGGAGGCCCGGCATCCTTTCGAGGAATGGTTTGTGATCAAGTCCGAGCTCGTGCAGATCATCGCCGCGCGCAATCCGCACCTTTTCCTGCGCGATGTCGAAAACATCGTGGGCGCCATCTTCGACGCCGTGACCGAAGCGCTCGCCGAGGGCAACCGCGTGGAGTTGCGCGGCTTCGGCGCCTTTTCCGTCAAGAACCGCCCGGCCCGCACGGGGCGCAACCCGCGCACGGGCGATTCGGTGGAGGTCGAGGAGAAATGGGTGCCTTTCTTCAAGACGGGCAAGGAACTGCGCGAGCGTCTCAACGCTTCTTCGTGACTTTTTGCGCCGTTTGGAGCCTCTTCCCATGATGAACCGCGTCGTCCTGGTCGTGATCCTGGTGCCCTTGGCGCTCTTGCTCGTGACACTGGCTGTCGCCAACCGCGCGCTCGTGCCCTTCACGCTCGACCCGTTCAACCCCGGCAACCCCGCGCTCACGATCTCCTTGCCCTTCTTCGTCTGGCTGTTTCTGGCGGGCGGGCTCGGCGTGTTCTTCGGCGGCTGCGCCACTTGGCTCAAGCAGGGCCACTATCGCCGCCTGGCGCGCTCGCGTGAGCGCGAGGCCGAGACGCTGCGCCGCAACCAGGCGCCCGCCGTGCCGCTCGCGCCCATCCAGCCCGCGATCTCCAACCGCATCGCCCTGTCCAAACCCTGATGCTGCACGTTTCCGCCGAAGAGGTCGACCGGAGCCTGAGCTTCGAGCGGCTGGTCGAGGTGCTGCGCGAGGCGTTCCGCGAGGGCGCGGTGCAGCCCGTGCGCCACCACCACACGATCGAGCGCGTGGGCGCCGCCCCCACCACGCTCCTCCTGATGCCCGCCTGGAACGACTTTTCGCGCAACCCCCAGGGCTATGCGGGCGTCAAGATCGTGTCCGTCTCGCCTGACAACGGCGCAAAAGACCTGCCGGCCGTGATGGGCGTCTACCTGCTTCTCCACGGCGAGACCGGCGCGCCGCTCGCCTTGATCGACGGCCAGCGCCTGACGCTCTGGCGCACCGCCGCGGCCTCGGCACTCGCCGCCTCCTATCTCGCGCGGGCGGATGCCTCGCGTCTGCTCGTGATCGGCGCGGGCGCGCTCGCGCCTTTTCTGGCGCGCGCCCATGCGAGCGTGCGCCCGATCCGCGAAATCCGCATCTGGAACCGCACCCACGCGAAGGCCGAGGCTCTCGCGGCTGAGCTTGCCGGCGAAGGCCATGCGGCGGAAGCGACCGACGATCTCGATGCCGCGCTCGGTTGGGCCGACATCGTCTCGTCCGCCACCATATCCGCCGAGCCCCTGGTCAAGGGCGCCCGTCTTGCGCCCGGCGCCCATGTGGATCTCGTGGGCGCCTTCACCCCCACCTTGCGCGAAAGCGACGACGCAGCCATTTCTCGCGCCCGCGTCTTCGTGGACGTGCGCGAAAGTGCTGCCAAGGAGGCCGGCGACATCGTGCAGGCCCTCCGGACCGGCGCGCTCACACCCGACGCCATCCAGGCCGACCTCTACGACCTCTGTCGCGGCCGCCACGCGGGCCGGGCCTCAGCGGACGAGATCACGCTCTTCAAGTCGGTCGGGGCTGCGATCGAGGACCTGGCAGCAGGCATCGCGGTTTACGAGCGGATGGCTCAAGCCTCGAACTGATCGGGCCAAAGCCGGGCGCCGTGCAGCACGGCCACGACCTCGATCCTCTCGCGCAGGCGATAGACCACGAGATAGCGCGTTCCCCGCACCACCAGTTCCCGCGTGTCCGCGACCCTTCCGACCCGCCCCATGCGGGGATGATAGGAAAGCGCGGCCACGGATTCGACGATGCGCCTTACGGCATGTTCGGCTGCTTGGCGGTTGTGCCCCGCAAGAAACGAGCCGATCTCCTCAAGATCTTCGAGCGCGGGCTCGGTCCAGAGGATGTCATCCATTCGGGATGTATTTTTGAACCAGTTTCCGCACGGCTTCGGGCGAGGCGAAACGGCCCTCGTCGGCCGCTCTCAGGCCCTTTGCGATCCGCTCGCGTTGCGCAAGCGAGAGCTGAAAATGCGGCTCCGCCGCTTGGCTGGAAGCCTCTTCATCTTCAGGCGTGCGGGGTTCAGACATCTTGAAAACATCGCATGGCGGTTTGCGAACCGCAAGGATGCGGCATCCTAGGTTCCACTTCGCAGATAGCCTCAACTCACGCCCACATACCGCCCCGGCCGGTGGTTGAGCGCGATCACGAGATTCAGCACCGCAGCACCCGCGAGCGACAGCAGAAGCTTGTCCCAGGTCAGCACGAACAGCGCGAAGAACAGGATCACCGCATCCACCCCGAGCTGGAACCAGCCGGCCCGCATCAGCCCGCGATCCTGCAGGTAGAGCGCGAGGATGTTGACGCCGCCGAGCGAGGCGCGGTGGCGAAACAGCATGAGCATGCCGATGCCCACCAGCCCCCCGCCCACCACCGCCGCATAAGCGGGGTCGAGATGGGCAAAGCCGATCCAGTCGGGCGTCAGCCGCGCAAAGCCCGAAACGAGCGACACGGCGGCAAAGGTGCGCAGCGTTGTGCGCCAGCCGAAGCGCGCGAGAGACAGCGCATAGAAGGGCAGGTTCACCAGAAAGAACACCACCGCGAAGTTCCATCCCGTGGCGCGCTGTGTGAGCAGCGCCAGGCCCATCGTGCCGCCGGTCGCCAGGCCCGCCTGGGCGTAGAGCGTCACGCCGAGCGCCACCATGAGCGTGCCCAGCACGAAGGCCATGGCGTCCTCGAAGAGACGATGGCGCTGGACGGCGGGGATGTCGGTCATGGATGGCACAGCCATGAGGAGAATGCAGAATTCCTTCCATGCGCCGCCAAAGCGCTTCGGGCAAGCGTAGGGCAGGTGCTGGGCGGCGGTTTCGTTGCGGCTTGGCCTTTGCTGTGGCATGAGCCGGCCATGCAGCAATCCGCAACAGCGAAGCCCGCGCGCCAGGCCCCCAGACCGGGAGGCGCATTGCCGGCAGAGACCCTGCCGGTGATCCTCGAGGTCGGCCCGGATGCCGACTACGCGCTGCTCGACAGCGGCGACGGCGAGAAGCTCGAACGCTACGGCCCCTATCGCATCCGCCGCCCCGAGAACCAGGCCATCTGGGCGCGTGCGCTGCCCGAGCGCGAATGGGCGCGCGCGGATGCCGTCTTCACCGGCGACACCGACGAGGAAGGCATGGGCCGCTGGCGCTTTCCGCGCGAGCCGCTCGGCGAGACCTGGCCCATGCGCTTCGACGGGCTTTCCTATCTCGGCCGCTTCACCTCGTTCCGCCATGTCGGCGTATTTCCCGAGCAGGGCTCGCACTGGCGCCACATGGAGGAGATGATCCGTGCCGCCTCGCAAAAGCGCCGCGAGCCCGTGCGGGTGCTCAACCTCTTCGGCTATACGGGTCTCGCAAGCTTGGTCGCCGCGCGCGCGGGCGCACAGGTGACGCATGTGGACGCCTCCAAGAAGGCCATCGGCTGGGCGCGCGAGAACCAGGCCGTGGCGGGGCTGGAAGCTGCCCCCATCCGCTGGATTTGCGAGGATGCCATGCGCTTCGCCCAACGCGAGGCGCGGCGCGAAAGCCGCTACGACATCGTGCTGCTCGACCCGCCCGCCTATGGGCGCGGCCCCAAGGGCGAGGTGTGGCAGCTTTTCTCCGACCTGCCCGAACTCGTCGGTCTCGCGCGCGAGATCCTGACGCCCAAGCCGCTTGCCGTCGTGCTGACGGCCTATTCCATCCGTGCCTCGTTCTTTGCGATCCACACGCTCCTGCGCGACGCCTTCGGCGGAATGGGCGGGCGCATCGAGTCGGGCGAACTGGTGATCCGCGAGGAAGGGGAGGGGCGGCGCCTTTCCACCTCGCTCTTCTCCCGCTGGGTGGCCTGACATGAGCGAGAAGCGGGGCCCCGGCCGCGTCCACGAGGTTTCGAGCCTCCAGAACCCCATCGTGAAGGGCCTGCGCGCGCTTGCCCAGAAAAAGCACCGCGACGAGGAACGCGCCTTTCTGGCCGAAGGCCTCAAGCTCGCCATCGACGCGCTCGACGGCGGCTGGACGGTGAAGACGCTGATCTTCCCCAAATCCGCGCGCGGCAACGCGCTGGTGGAAAAGACGGCCGCACGCGCGCTGGCACTCGGCGGCGATGTGCTCGAAGTCTCCGAAAAAGTGCTCGAAGCCATCACCCGGCGCGACAACCCGCAATCGGTGGTGTCCGTGATCGCCCAGCGCACCCTGCCCCTCGACCGCATCGAGGCGGGCCCCGGCGATGTCGTCGTGGCACTCGACCGGGTGCGCGATCCCGGCAATCTCGGCACGGTGATCCGCACGGCGGATGCGGTCGGCGCGCGCGCGCTCGTCCTCGTGGGCGAGACCACCGACCCTTGGGGGCTCGAAGCCGTGCGCGCCACCATGGGCTCGCTCTTTGCCGTGCCGATCGCGCACGCAGGCGAGGAGGCTTTTCTCGCCTGGCGCAAGCGCTTCGGCGGACAGGTGGTCGGCACCCATCTCAAGGGCACCAAGGATTTCCGCCGGGTGGACGCGAAATCGGCGCCGACCCTTCTTCTGATGGGCAACGAGGCCCAGGGTCTCAACGAGGCGCTGACGGATGCCTGCGACGTGCTCGTGCGCATTCCGCAGGTGGGGCAGGCGGATTCGCTGAACCTCGCGGTCGCCACCGGCCTGATGCTCTACCAGCTGCGCGGACCCGCACTCGCCTTGGACGCCTCATGAAAACCGTCACCTTCTACGGGCTCGCCGTGGTGCTTGCCGTTCTTCTCGACCAGGCCGTCAAATGGGCGGTGGAAGCCTATCTGCCCTTCCACCAGCTCGTGCCAGTCCTGCCCTTTCTCGGCCTTTTCCGCACCTACAATACGGGCGTGGCCTTCTCGATGTTCTCGGGCTCGCACGATCTCCTGCTGCTTCTGCTCGCCTTGGCCGTGATCGGCTTCGTGCTCTATCTCGCCTGGAAATCCGAGCCAGGCCAGCGCTGGGCGCGCGCAGGCTTCACGCTCGTGATCGGGGGCGCCGTCGGCAACCTGATCGACCGCGGCGTCCACGGCCATGTGATCGACTGAGCGCAAGGCGGCCGATCGTTAAAATAGGAAGCTTCGCCGCGCAGCTTCCGTAAGGGCCCGCCACTACTGCTCTTTTCCATGGGAAAGAGCCGCCCCGACACCTCTCTCGCATCGCCTGTGCCGCTGCCTGCCGCAGCCCCGGCGGAGGCCGAGCCCGGCGCTGCCCACTGGTGGCGGCGCATGGTGCGCGCGGCCGGCTCGCGGCTCGACCGTCTGGCCCCGCCCCGCCACCGCCGTCGCTTGAACGATGTGCCCGATCCCGCCCAATTCGACGCGCTCGCCGACCGCGTCTGGGAGCTGCAGGAAAGCGAGGAGCGCTCGCGCGGTTTGCTGGATGCCTTGGGCGATCTCGTGGTCCACCGCGACCGCAATGGCCGCATCCTCTACGCCAACCAGGTCTTCGCCGACCTTCTCGCCACCGAGCCGCGCCGGCTCGCCGGGCGCAGGCTGGAGGAACTCGGCATCCGCATCGGCGAGATGCCCGATGCCGCCTTCAACCGCACGGGCGATCTGTCTTCGGCCGATGTGGCGGTGGAAACGACCGAGGGCACGCGCTGGTTCTCGTGGATCGAGGTTTCCGTGCGCGATGCAGCGACGGGCCGGGTCACGCGGCGCGCCATCGCGCGCGAGATCACGCCGCGCAAGCGGGCCGAAGCCGCCCTGATCGCCGCGCGCGAGCGCGCCGAGGTCGCAAGCCAAGCCAAGTCGCGCTTTCTGGCGACCGTTTCCCACGAGATCCGCACGCCCATGAACGGCATCCTGGGCATGGCGAAGCTCCTGGCAGACACCGAGCTTTCACCCGAGCAGCGCACCTATCTCAACGCCGTCTCCACGTCCGCGGGCTCGCTCGTGGCGCTGATCGAGGACCTTCTCGCCTTCTCCAAGATCGAGGCCGGCCGCTTCGAGCTCGAGCCCCAGGCGATGAGCCCGCGCGAACTGGCCGACGGGGTGGCGGAACTCATGTCGGCGCGCGCCTATGCCAAGGGCATCGGCATCGCGGCCTTCGTCGCGCCCGACGTGCCCCAGACCGTGCTCGCCGATCCCGGCCGCGTGCGCCAGGTGCTGCTCAACCTCGTGGGCAACGCCGTCAAGTTCACGGAGCAGGGCGGCATCCGCCTGTCCGTGTCCCGCGAAGGCGAGAGCGCGCTGCGCTTCACCGTGCGCGACACCGGCCCCGGCCTCAAGCCGCAGGACCGCGCGCGCGTCTTCGAGGAGTTCGAGCAGGGCGACACCACCAACACCCGTGCCCATGGCGGAACGGGGCTGGGCCTGGCCATCTCGCAGGGCATCGTGGAAGCGATGGGCGGGGTGATCGGGCTCGACGCGCCCGAGCCCGGCGGCTCCTGCTTCTTCTTCACTTTGCCTTTGGCCGAACCATCGGCCGAGACGGGCGCTTCCCCCGACGCGCTCGCCGGCCATCGGGTCGTCGTGCTCTCGCGCAACGCGACCGAAGCGCGGGCGCTCGCCCAGACGATCGAGGCCCATGGCGGCATGGCCGTGGTCGCCCCGAGCCCCATCGAGGCGGAGGAAGCGGCCCTTGGCGCCACGGCCCTGATCGTCGACGCGGCCATCGAAACGCGCGAGGGCGAACTCCTGCGCTCCTTGCGCGCGCGGGGCTTCGCCCAGGCCCGCGCGCTGGTGGCGATCGCGCCCGACCAGCGGGGCACGCTGCCGCAATTCCGCGCGTCCGGCTATAGTGGCTTCCTCGCGCGCCCCGTGCGCGGCGCGACCCTTCTGAAGACGCTGGCGAGCGAGACCCCGCCCGCGCCCCAGAACGATGCCGAGCCCGCGCGCCGCCGACGCCGCACGCCTTCACGCCCCCGCACGCTGCGCGTGCTGGTGGCCGAGGACAACGAGATCAACGCGCTGCTTGTGCGCTCCGCCCTGTCGCGCGCGGGCCATTTCGTCGAGGTGGTCGACAACGGTCGTGCGGCTGCCGAGCGCTTGACCGCATCCGAGCCCCACCGCTTCGACTGCGTGCTCATGGATCTGCACATGCCCCTCATGGACGGGCTCGACGCCGTGAAGATGGTGCGCCGCCACGAGGATGCCGGCGGTCATCCGCCCGTGCCCATCGTGATGCTGTCGGCGGACGGGCAAGAAGCCACCCGCCATTCGGCCATCGCGCTCGGCGCCAGCGGCTTCGCGCTCAAGCCGCTCGACCCCGACGCCCTCGTCAGGCTCGTGGAAATGCAGGAACCGTGACGGCGGTCACGCTTCCGTCGCGGTAGGGCGATAAAGGATGGGCCACACCCGAATCGGACAGCGAAGGAGGATCGCAGTGACGATCGCCATGCCATCCGGGCTGCGCGCCCTTTCCCCCATCGAGCCCCTCGCGCCGGGCACGGTGCTCGGCTGCATCGGCCGCTTCTCGGCACGGCTCGCATCGGGCGAGCGCGAGATCGAGGCCGCCCAGCGCCTGCGCGCCCGCGCCTTCTTCGGCTGCGCCGAGAGTACCGACACGGACCGTTTCGACCTGTTCTGCGACCATCTCCTGGTGCTCGAAGGCGAACGGATCGTAGGAACCTACCGGCTGATCCGCGAGGAAGCGGCAAAGGCTGCGGGCGGGTTCTATTCGGCTGGCGAATTCCACGTCGAGCCCCTGATCGCGCGCAATTCCGACCTGCGCTTCCTGGAACTCGGCCGCTCCTGCGTCGACCCCGACTTCCGCGGGCGCGGCGCGCTCGAATCCATGTGGCAGGCCATCTGGGCCTATGTGCGCCACTACCGCATCGACGCGATGATGGGCTGCGCCTCGTTTCCCGGCACCGTGCCCGCCGCTCACGCCGAAGCGCTGTCGCTTCTCGCCCACCGCTTCCGCGCGCATGGGCGCTGGGGCGTGGAAGCGCTGCCCGCGCTCCGCAACGAGATGGACCTGATGCCGGCCGAAGCCGTGCTCGACAATGAGAAAGCCATCGTCGCCCGCCTGCCGCCGCTCTTGCGCGGCTATCTCCGGCTGGGCGCCCAGGTGGGCGAGGGCTGCGTGGTGGACGAGGACGTCGGCACCACCGACGTGTTCGTGGTGCTCCCGGTCGGCGCCATCGGCCAACGCTACATCGACTATTACGGCCCCGACCGCCGCGCCGCCTGACTGGTTTTTGGAAGAGAGTTACAACCCTCTCCGCTTCCCCCTCCCCCTTGAGGGGAGGGGTACGGGGTGGGGGTGACTGTCCCGCTTCTTCAACCTGGCAGGAAAACGGCAGCATCTGTGGGGTGGCGAGGATACCCCCACCCCTTACCCCTCCCCTCAAGGGGGAGGGGAAATCGGCAAGGTCTCAGCTCGGCCTCAAGCGTCCTTTTCCGCCTGCGCGTTCGGCGGGCCGGGCTCTGCCGGCGTTTCCGGCTCCGCGCCCTGCGGCTTAGCAACAAATGCCGGCCCGCCTTTCGACACGCCCACCATCGCGGGCCTGAGCACGCGGTCGCCGATGCGGTAGCCGGGCTGCACCACCTGGACCACGGTGTTCGCCGCGATCTCGCTGTTGGGCACCTCGAACATCGCCTGGTGGAAATTGGGGTCGAAGCGCTCGCCCTCGGGCTCGAGCTTCTTCACGCCGTGGCGCTCGAGCGCACCCAGCATCGCGCGCTCGGTCATCTCCACACCTTCAACAAGGGAAGAGAGACCCGATGCACCCGCATTCCCCGCATCCGCGGGAATGGCGTCCAGCGCGCGGCGCAGGTTGTCGGACACGGCCAGCATGTCGCGCGCGAAGTTCGCGATGGCATAGGCCTTGGCGTCGCCGATCTCGCGGCTCGTGCGGCGGCGCAGGTTCTCCATGTCGGCGGCCGTGCGCAGCGCGCGGTCCTTGAGTTCCTCGTTCTCCTTCATCAGGCGAACGAGCGCCTCGTAGTCGCCGTCGGCGCCGCCGGCCTCGGTGCCGCCGAGGGTCTCGCCGGCCCGGAATTCCTCGTTCGTGTCAGGGTCGCTCATGCTCGATCATCCACCAATGCGCAGAAAGGCCGGCAAGCCCCGGCCACCGTAAGTCTTCGCGCCCGATATCGAGTGACGGTCTCGAAAAATCAAGGTGTCCGCTCCCCGCGTTGCGGCGGCAAAAAACCGAGATACTCGGCATTTAATGCAAACTTTACCTCGATGGTTTGTGATGGCCACGAGGTCAGGGGTGACAGGAACAAATCTTTCCAAAGGAGAGTTTCCACCATGGACAACTCGGCTTGGAAGACAATGAATGCGCAGGCGGACATGGACCGGGAACGGCTGAGCAAGGGAATACGGCGTCAGATCGGCGGCGATCAGAACAAGCGCTTTTTGCGGGGGCTCCCGTGCTTCCGCACGAGCGAAGCGCTGCCCGAATCGATGCGCGAGCTTCTCAAGCGTCTGGACGAGCGCGAAGGCAATCGAAGCCGCTCGCACCACTGAGCAAGCACTTCCACCCGACATGGAAAAAGGCGCCTGGGAAACCCGGCGCCTTTTTTCTTGGTCACGGCTTGGAAACGCGCCGCCAGGAATAGGTCTCGCCTGGAGCTTCCGTCACCACCGCCGGCTGGTAGTGCAGCGGGATGCCACCCGTCTCGCCCTTTTCCAGGCGCGCGAGCAGCGTGGGATTGGAAATCTCGAAAGCGTCGAACCCCAGCCGCAGCATGTGGGGGAACTGATCCACCAGCACCTGGCCCGTGGCGCGGATTGTGCCGGCGTAGCCGTGGCGCGTGCGCAAAAGCTCGGCCTTGGAAAAGGAGCGCCCGTCGCTGAAGGCGGGAAAGGCGAGCGCCACGAGCGGCAGCGCGTCCAGAAAGGGCAGCACCGCCTCAAGCGTCTCGCCCGGCAGGAGCTTCACGCCGAGCCGGCCCGCATGGGCCTCGCGCTCGGCAGGCGAAAGCGCGAGGAAGGCTGCGAGCGGCAGAATGAAGGAGCCGTTGCCGCCGAGCGCGTCGGCCCCCTCGGCATGCTGCCATTCGTCGTCCTGGAAGCCGTCTGGCGTCCAGAGGCGGGTGGCAGTTGCGTCGGACATGAGGGAGCCTGTGCTTGGAATTTCCTGGCGCGGCGGGAATGCGAGAACGATGCCTGTTGCCATCAGAGCGAAGCGGAGGTCAAGGAGCGATCCAGCCCGCTCAGGTGAATGCCGCACTCGGTCTTGGCCTGGCCCGCCCAGCGCCCCGCGCGCGCGTTCTCGCCCGCTTCCACCGCGCGCGTGCAGGGAAAGCAGCCGATCGAGAGATAGCCGTAGGGCACGAGCGGGTTGAGGCGCAGCGCATGCGCGTCGGCATAGGCCGCGAGCCTGTCCGCGTCCCAGTCGGCCAAAGGGTTGATGCGGATGCGGGGGCCGACTGCCTCGAACACCGGCAGGCTCGCGCGCGTGGCCGCCTGGAAGCGCTTGCGCCCGGTGAACCAGGCGGCGAAGGGCGCCACGCCGCGTGCCATCGGCTCCACCTTGCGCACCGCGCAGCAGGCTTCCGTATCGGCACCGAACAGGTCGCCGCGCGGATCAGCGAGGGACAGTGCCACCGGCTCGGGCTCGACCACGCGCAGGCCGGACAGGCCGAGATCGGACACCAGCGCGTCGCGGTATTCGAGCGTCTCGCCGAAATGCTTGCCGGTGTCGAGGAAGACGATCGGCAGGCTCTTGTCCACTTCCGCGATGAGGTGGAGCAGCACGGCGGAATCCGCGCCGAAGGAGGAGACGGCCGCGAGCCTGTCGGGAAACGCTTCGGCGGCGGCGGCGATCACGCGCGCCGGCTCGGCCCCGCCGAACCGCGCCTGGAGTTCGGCTGCCTGTGCGCGCGCCTCTGCTTCGGACGGCAGCGCCTCAGGCGGCCTTGGCTTCGTTGCCATAGAGCGCTTCCTTGAAGGGGGCGGGGCCCACCCGGCGATACGCGTCGAGGAACTTCTCGGACGCGTCGAGCCGCAGGCCCAGATAGGTGTCCACCACGGTCTCGATGGCGTCCGTCACCTCGTCCGGGCCGAAGCCGCGGCCGATGATCTCGCCGATCGTGGTGTGCTCGTCGCCCGAGCCGCCGAGCGTGATCTGGTAGAGTTCGGCGCCTTTCTTCTCGACGCCGAGAATGCCGATATGGCCGACATGGTGGTGGCCGCAGGCGTTGATGCAGCCGGAGATCTTGAGCTTCAGTTCGCCGATCTCGCGCTGGCGCTCGAGGTCCGCGAAACGCTTGGAGATGTCCTGGGCGACCGAGATCGAGCGGGCGTTGGCCAGCGCGCAGTAATCGAGGCCGGGGCAGGCGATGATGTCGGTGATCAGGCCGGCGTTCGGCGTGTGAAGCTCGGCCTCCACCAGCGCGTCGTAGACGGATTTCAGGTCGGCGCGCGCCACATGCGGCAGGATCAGGTTCTGCTCGTGCGAGACGCGAATCTCGTCGAAGGCGTATTTCTCCGCGAGGTCGGCCACGATCTCCATCTGCCGGTCGGTCGCGTCGCCCGGCGCCTCGCCGATGCCCTTGAGCGAGATGGTCACGCAGGCATAGTCGGGGTTGATGTGGGTGGTGAGGTTGTTGTCCACCCAGTCGCCGAAGGCGCGGCTGTCGAGCCTTGCGAGCTTCACCGCCTCGTCGCCGTCGGGCCGCGCGGGCAGCTCGGGCAGGCGGAAATAGCGCTCGATGGCCTGGATGTCCTTTTCGGGCAATCTCAGCTCGGTGTCCTTGATGGCCGCCCACTCGGCTTCCACCTGGGCGGTCAGCTCTTCGGTGCCGGTCTCGTGGACGAGGATCTTGATGCGGGCCTTGTACTTGTTGTCGCGGCGGCCGTTCAGGTTGTACACGCGCATCACGGCCGTCGTGTAAGACAGCAGGTGCTCCTCGGGCAGGAAGTCGCGGATCTTCTTGGCCACCATCGGCGTGCGCCCCTGGCCGCCGCCGACATAGACCGCGAAACCCAGCTCGCCCGCCTCGTTCTTCTTCAGGTGCAGCCCGATGTCGTGCACCTGGATCGCCGCACGGTCGCGCTCGGCGCCCGTCACCGCGATCTTGAACTTGCGCGGCAGATACGAAAATTCGGGGTGCACCGACGACCATTGGCGCAGGATCTCGGCATAGGGCCGGGGGTCCGCCACCTCGTCGGCGGCCGCGCCCGCGAAATGGTCGGCCGTCACGTTGCGGATGCAGTTGCCGCTCGTCTGGATGGCGTGCATCTCGACGCTCGCGAGATCGGCCAGGCAAGCGGGCATGTCGGACAAAGCGGGCCAGTTGTACTGGATGTTCTGGCGCGTCGTGAAATGGCCGTAGCCCTTGTCGTATTTGCGCGCGATCTCGGCCAGCATCCGAAGCTGCTTCGACGACAGCGTGCCGTAGGGAATGGCCACGCGCAGCATGTAGGCGTGGAGCTGGAGGTAGACGCCGTTCATCAGCCGCAGCGGCTTGAACTGGTCTTCCGTCAGCTCGCCCGACAAGCGGCGCTGCACCTGGTCGGAAAACTCCGCCACGCGCGCGTCCACGAAGGCCTGGTCGAATTCGTCATAGCGATACATGGGAATCCTTTCAGGCTCGGGGGCCGGCCTGCTTGCCCCCGGCCTGCTTGCCGAGGTCGAGACGGTTGGTCGGGCCGGCGGCCCTGATGCGCTCGCGCAGGCGGGTGGGCACGGGCTTGCCCTCCTGGAGGGCCACGTCGATGAGGTTCACGTCCACCACCAGATTGTCGCGAATGCCTTCGGCACCCACGGCTTCCAGCCGGGCCTCGTCGTCCTTGGTGTCGATCACGACGGCGCCGAGCAGTTCCTCGACCCAGCCGCCGCCATCGCTCCACCAGACGGCTTCGCCATCGGAGAGGCGGTTTGCGGTGAGCACCTTCATGGGGAAACGCTTTCTGGAACGGGCAGAACCACGCCTTGCGCGAGCGGGATCGAGCGGTCAAGCCGCGCGCCCGCCACCGCGTCGCCGATCAGGGTCATCACCGGCCCGTCCAGATCGTCGCGGGCCTGCAAGGCCGGCAGGTCGGCGAGCGTGCCGTGGAAGAGCCGGCGGTTCTCGCGGCTCGCATTCTCGACCACGGCCACGCCCGTGTCGGGCGAGATCCCGGTCTCCATCAGGCGCGAGGCGACATCGGCCGCATTGGAGCGGCCCATATAGACGCCGATGGTCGCGCCCCCGCCCGCCAGCCCTGCCCAGTCGGGCAGGGGGCCACCGTGGAGGTCGTGGCCCGTGGTCAGCACGAGCGAGGACGACACGCCGCGCAGCGTCACGGGCAGCTCGAAATCGGCCGCCGCAGCCAGCGCGGAAGTGACGCCCGGCACGACCTCGTAGGAAATCTCCGCATCGCGCAGCGCGCCCATCTCCTCGCCCGCGCGGCCGAAGACCAGCGGATCGCCGCATTTCAGCCGCACCACGCGCTTGCCTTCGCGCGCCAAGGAGACGAGCAGCGCGTTGATCTCCGCCTGGCTCTTGGAATGGCAGCCCTTGCGCTTGCCCACGGGGATGCGGTCGGCATCGCGCCGGCCCATCGCCACCACCGCTTCGGGCACCAGCGCGTCGAACACCACCGCATCGGCTTCCATCAGCAGGCGCTGGGCGCGCAGGGTGAGAAGGTCTTCGGCACCCGGCCCGGCACCCACCAGCGCCACATGGCCCTGCCGCTCCGCGCGCCGCGCAAGCAGCTCCTCGGCAGCGGCCTGCGCCTCGTCCCAATGGCCGATCTCCATGGCGCGCGCAGGCGCGCCTGCAAAGAACTCGCCCCAGAAGCGACGCCGCGCAACCCCGCGCGGCACGAGGCGCTCCGCCCGCTCGCGCAGGGCCGCCGCAAGGGTCGCGAGCCGGCCGAGCGAGGGCGAAAGCATCCGGTCGATGCGCGCGCGGATCATCTGGGCGAGCACGGGGCCCGCACCTTCCGTGCCGATGGCTACCGCGACCGGCGCGCGGTTCACGAGCGCGGGCGTGAAGAAATCGCACAGCTCCGGCCGGTCCACGCAGTTGACGGCGATGTGGGCCGCCCGCGCGTCGTCGTGCACCCGGTGGTCCGTCGCTTCCTCGCCGGTCGCGCCGAAGGCAAGCGCCGCGCCCTCCAGATGCGCCGCCCGATAGGGCTCGACCACCAGTTCCGCCCCGTTCGTCGCCGCCCAGGCGGACAATTCAGGGGAAGGGTGCTCGGCCACGATGCGCAGATGCGCGCTCGACTGCGCGAGAAGCCGCGCCTTGGCGAGCGCTTCCGCCCCATCGCCCACGATCACGACCGTGCGGCCTTCCACCTTCACGAAGAACGGAAAGGCGTTGAGCTTGGGCTGATCGGGGGAAACGGCGGACATGGAAACGGGCACTTCTTGCAAGGAGGCCGAATTTAAGGGCTGCGCTCCCCGATCCCAAGGCATGGGCTCAGGCGCTTGCCGCGCGCCAGCGAGGCATTTTTCGTTTCAGGAGCAGAAAGGAGAAAATAATTCTCCGGAGACTGCGAACCGCGCTCAATTCCCCAGGATCAGGTCGAGAAGCGAGCCCGGCTTTTTCTTCGGCCCGCCGACATCCGCGGGCGGAACGGGGTGGCCGACCGACGAGGTCGGGCCGTCCGGCGGAGGCGGTCCATCGAGGTTCCAGCCGTCGTTGCCCTCGGCGTTCGAAGCCGGCAGCACGGGGGCCGCCTCCTGCGCGAGGCCAGGGTGCCACTCGCCCGGCAGGCCGGCCACCGTGACGCCCTGGTGGGCCGCCGCCATGAACTTGTGCCAGGCCAGCGTGGGCAGGGAGCCGCCGGTCGCGTTCTTCATGGGCTTGCCGTCGTCGTTGCCGAACCAGACGCCGGTGGTCAGGTTTGCGGTGTAGCCCACGAACCAGGCGTCGCGCGCGTTCTGGGTGGTGCCCGTCTTGCCTGCCGCCGGCCAGCCGAACTTCGCGCGCTTGCCCGTGCCTTCCTCCACCGTCTGGCTCATCATGGCGTTCATCATGCCGACCGCTTCCAGCGACACCACGCGGGGCATCCGCTCGGGCGTACGCTCGTAGAGCACGGTGCCCGAGGCCGTGGTGATGCGGTCGATCATGTGGATCTCGGGCTTCAGCCCGCCATTGGCGAAAGGCACATAGGCAGCAGTCAGCTCGAGCGGCGTCACCTCGGACGTGCCGAGCGACAACGTCATGTTGTTGGTCAGCTTGCTCTCGATGCCGAGCCGGCTCGCGGTCTCCGCGACCTTGGCCGGGCCGACCTCCGCCGCAAGCTGGGCCGCGACCGAGTTGAGCGATTCCGACAGCGCGAAGCCCAGGCTGACCGGGCCGTAATACTTGCCCTTGTAGTTCTCGGGCTTCCACTTGCCGAAACGCACGGGCGCATCAACCCGCACGCTTTCCGGCGTCTCGCCCTTCTCGATCGCCGCCAGATACACGAAGGGCTTGAAGGCCGAGCCCGGCTGGCGGCGCGCTTCGGTGGCGCGGTCGAACTGCGAGCGCGCATAGTCCGCGCCGCCCACCAGCGCGCGCACCGCGCCGGTGTTGTCGATCGAGACCAGCGCGCCCTGGGAAACCGCCAGTTCCTTGCCCTTTTCGCGGATCAGGCGGCGGATCGAGGTTTCGGCCAGGCGCTGAAGCGAGAGGTCCACCGTGGTCTCGACCACCAGATCCTCGCGCGGCTCGCCGGCAAGCTCGGGCAGTTCGTCCATCACGCGGTCGGCCACATACTGCTCCGAGCCCGTCCAGAAGGGCGAGGCAGAAACGGTCGGCGCGGCAAAGGCGCCGGCCATCTGGCTGTCGCCGATCATGCCTTCCTGGCGCATGGCGGCAAGCACCACCTGCGCGCGGCTCTCGGCCGCGTCTGGGTCGCGCGCCGGCGAAAGCCGCGAGGGCGCCTTCAGGAGCCCTGCGAGAAGTGCTGCCTCCTCCAGCGAGACCTCGCGCGCGGACTTGTTGAAATAGCGCCGCGAGGCCGCCTCCACACCATAGGCGCCCGAGCCGAAATAGACCCGGTTCAGATACATCTCCAGAATCTCGTCCTTGGAGTGCTCGCCTTCCAGCCACACGGCGAGCAACGCTTCCTGCACCTTGCGGCCGAGCGTCCGGTCGGGCTTCAGAAACAGGTTCTTGGCGAGCTGCTGCGTGATCGTCGAGCCGCCCTGCACGAGGCGCCCCTGCGAGACGTTCTCCACCATCGCGCGGCCGAGCCCCAGCACGTCCACGCCCCAATGCGAATGGAAGCGGCGGTCCTCGATGGCGATCACGGCCTGGGGAATGAAAGGCGACATCTCCGACAGCCGAAGCGCTTCGCCCCCCGTCGCCCCCCGGTTGGCGAGCAGCGACCCGTCGACCGCCTGGATGCGCACATTGGGCGCGCGGTCGGGCACGGTCCAGGCGGTGGAGGCCGCGGGCAACTGCGCGGCGTAGAATGCGACCACGCCGCCCACCGCGATCAGCGCCCAGAGCCCGAGCACCGCGCCCCAATAAACGAGCCGCCCGAACGAGAAGAACGAACGCCGCCTCGGCCTGGAAGCCTGCTTCGCCTTGCCGCGCCGCTTGCTCACGGGTGGCGCCCCCACGATCCGGTCCTCGGCGCGCACCGACAGGCCCTCGGGCGCGTTGCGCGCCGGAGCGTCCCAAGTGGGCTCGATACGCCCGCCTCTTGTGTTCCTGGCCATGCCCGCAAGGGGTTCCCGCCGCGTGTCCCCATGCATGGGACGGTAGGGCGGGCGGATTTAAGGCGGGGTTACGAGGGAAGGGGGAAGATCACGGTTCAGCGCCAGCGCAGACGCCCTCCCTCCCCCTTGAGGGGAGGGATAGAGGGTGGGGGTTATCGGTGCAGGCACTGGTTCGACGTCACCCCCACCCCTGACCCCTCCCCTCAAAGGGGAGGGGAAACCGGAATGACCGCACCCCGTCACCGCCCGCCCTTCGCATGGCTCCAGGCGTTCGAAGCTCGCAAAGCAATCCCCATGGTTTTGCGTCGGCCGGAGGCCGACCGCTTCTCACCCAATCCCGGTCGGCCCGTCCAGCACCTCCCGGACCTTCCGCGCCAACTCCAGCCGCCGGTAGGGCTTGTTCAGCACGTCGAACTCCGTACCCCCCGCATCCTGCCGTTCGAGCGAGGCTTCCGCATAGCCCGTGGTCAGCAGAACCTTCAGCCGGGGTTGGCGGCGCTTGGCCTCGCGCGCGAGCATCACACCGTTCATGCCGCCGGGCATGATCAGGTCGGAAAACAGCATGTCGACCCGCTCGGCCTGGTCGAGCACCTCGAGCGCCTCGCGGCCGTTGGACGCCTTCAGGATGCGATAGCCGTAGTCCATGAGGATCGTCTCGGCGAGGTCGGCCACTTCCGGCCGGTCGTCCACCACCAGGATCGTTTCCGAGCCGATGCGGTTGTCGGCCGCGCGCGGCCCCTGCGCGCCGCGCACGGCAGGCTCGGAGCTCGTGCCGTCGGATTCGGGAAAGAACAGCGTCACCGTCGTGCCCTGTCCCGGCTCGGACTGGATGCGGACCGCGCCCCCGCTCTGCTTCATGAAGCCGTAGACCATGGAAAGGCCGAGGCCCGTGCCCTTGCCTTCCTCCTTGGTGGTGAAGAAGGGATCCATCACGCGGCCGATCACCTCGGGCGGAATGCCCGTGCCGGTGTCGGCGATGGAGACCGTCACATAATTGCCCGGAGACAGCGACACGGTGCCCATGTCCTCGCCGGCAACCACCGTCTTGTTCTTGGTCTCGATGACCACGGTGCCGCCGTCGGGCATCGCGTCGCGCGCGTTGATGATGATGTTGAGAAGCGCCATCTCGGCCTGCACGGCGTCGAGCTTGGCGTTGCGCAGGTCGCGCTCGAGGCGGCGCTCCACCGTCACCAGATCGCCCAGCGTGCGCTCGGCCATGCTGCCCATGTTGTCGACGAGGTCGTTGATGTTGACCGTGCGCCCGTCGAGCCGCTGCTTGCGGGCGAAAGCCAGCAATTGCTGGGTCAGCGTCGAGGCGCGGTCGGCAGCCAGCCTGATCTGGTCCACCGCGCGCACCATGCGCGGCTGGCCGGGTTCGAGCGCGCCCACCGAGCGGCTGAGGATGTCTGCATAGCCGATCACCACCTGAAGCAGGTTGTTGAAATCGTGCGCGATGCCGCCGGTCAGCTGGCCCAGCGCCTCCATCTTCTGCGCCTGGCGCAGCGCGTCCTCGGCGTCCCTGCGGCGCGACACGTCGAGCTGCGAGCCGAAGAAATAGACGAGCTCGCCTTCGCGGTCATAGACGGGCGAGATGAAGAGCGCGTTCCAGAAGGTCGAGCCGTTCTTGCGGTAGTTCAGGATTTCGACGGCCACCTCGCGGCGGTTCTCGATGGCGCTGCGCACCTCGTCCACCGTGCCGCGGTCGGTGTCGGGGCCCTGCAGGAAGCGGCAATTGTGGTTCACGATGTCGTCCATCGTGTAGCCGGTCATCTGCGAGAAGGCGCGGTTGCAGAAGACGATGGGGTTGTCGGGCTGGCGCGGGTCCGTGACGATCATCGGCATCCGCGTGGTTTCGACGGCCGCGAAGAAGATGTCGGAATGGCGGTCGCGGATGCCCTCGGCCGTCGGACTGCCGTTGATGTCGACGTTGGGCGAGCGGCCCTTGGGGTGGTGGTCGGCGAGCGGGCCGTCGGGGGCGTCGTATCCTGGCAAGAAACCTCCTCAAGTCCTGCGCACCGCGAGCTGCGGGCCCGGCCTCATCCGCCGCCCGGCGGAAAGCGGGGGGCGGGTGCAACAATTGTTGGATCAGCCAGAAGTTGCGTGCCGCGCGTCAACGAACCGTTCTTTCGCCCCGCGCGACGATCCGCAGCTGCTCTTCGGGCAGGGGACGCTGCAGTTCCAGCGCCTCGGCGGTCGGCGCGAAAAGCCATTGCCGCACAGCTTCGGGCGTCGAAAGGATCACCGGCATCGCCTTGGGATGCACCGGCTTCACGACCGCGTTGGCGTCTGTGGTGAGAAAGCCGAACACTTCGTGGTCGGCCTCGCCCTCGGCCTGCTTGCGCGTGCCGCGCCAGGGCGTCCAAAGGCCCGCGAAGAAGAACAAGGGCTCGTCCGTCTCGCGCGCGAACCAGACCTTGGTCTTTTTGGGCTTGGTGTCTTCCCACTCGCAGAAACTGTCCACCGGCACCACGCAGCGATGCGCCGGCCCCAGCCAGCGCCGCCAGTGGGGGGAGGCCGTGTTGCGGATGTTGGTGACGCCGGGATCGGTCACGCGCCCCTTCAGCGCGAAGGCCGGCGAAGGCATCCCCCAGCGCAGCCGCACGAGCTCGAACCCGTCTTCCATCCGCCGCACCACGGGTGCCGCCTGGTCGGGGTAGACATCGCCGGGCTGAAGGTTGCCCGCGTGATTCTCGAATTTCCCGTCGCCCACCTCGCCAAACCAGCGTCGAATGGCTTCCGGGCCCTTGGTGAGCGAGTAGAGGTTGCACATGGGCGAGGAAACGGACGGGATGGAGGTTCGATCCACACGGCCTCAACGCCGTGCGTCGTTACCCTTCAAGCTGTTTTGTGCTGTGGGACCAAATCTCAGTATGCCCCACCTTTATCTAAGCTGGGAAAAAGGAGGAAGACGCCTCGGCGTCAACGACCAAACATTCAATCGCGAATTGCCAGCCGATGGCAATTGGACTCACAGATGGTGGGGCCTCGGACCGCAAGAGACTTGCGCCTGCATCTGGATCAAGCACTTTTTCCAAAGCTGTTCCGAAGACGCCATCCCAGTAATCCACTGTCAGCGCAAAAGCGCCCTTCAGACGGTGCGAGCGCGACCCCTTACCCCTCCGACTTCGCCTTGGCGCGCTCGGCGCTTTCGCGGCGTAAGGGGCGGGCGATGGGGCAGACTTCCTGGACGAAGCCGTTGAGGGTGTTGACGAGGTTGTCGGGCACTTGGCGGTAGAACACGAACTGGCCGCGCTTCTCGCTGGCGACGAGGCCCGCCCCTTCCAGCACCGAGAGATGCTGGGAGATCGAAGCGCGCGTCATCTGGAAACGCGCGGCGATGTCGCCCGCGCTCAGCTCGCCATGGGCGAGCAGTGCCAGGATGCGGCGGCGGGCGGGCGAGCCCAAGGCTTCGAAGATGCGTTGCATGGGTGGGGAGACACTACTCCAAAGGAAAGGCGGTTGACAGAGGAATGTTTCGGTATTTAGCTTGTTGCCTAAATACCGAAATGGAGAACACCATGCAAGCCACTCCATGCCTGTCGACCGATCGCGTGCTGGCAGACCGAACCGTCTCGGCGACCGAGGGCCGCGTCGTCTGGGACCCCGCCAAGTCGCTCTGGATCGGCGGCATGACGATCGGGGCACTCGTGCTCGCACCGCTCTACGTGACGCCGGGCGCGGTTCTCGTGTTTCTGGGCTTGAGCGCCGTGACGCTCTGCCTGGGTCACTCGATCGGGCTGCACAGGCTCCTGATCCACCGTTCCTTCGAAGCGCCGCTCTGGCTCGAGCGCATGCTCGCCTGGCTCGGCACGCTGGTCGGCATGGCCGGGCCGCTCGGCATGATGCGGCTGCACGACATGCGCGACTGGGCACAGCGCCAGGAGGACTGCCACCCCCTGCACGCCCACCGCACGACGCCGCTGCGCGACGCCTGGTGGCAGATGCATTGCCGGCTCGAGCTCGCCCGGCCCCCGCGTTTCGTGCTGGAGGAGCGCGTGGCAGGCGACCGCTTCCTGCGCTGGCTGGAGCGCACCTGGATGATCCAGCAGCTGCCGCTCGGGCTCGCGCTGTTTCTGGTCGGCGGAATGCCCTGGGTGGTCTGGGGCGTGATGGTGCGGGTGGCGGTTTCCGTTTCCGGCCATTGGGCCGTGGGGCATGTGACCCATCACACGGGGCCGCAGGGCTGGGCGGTGGACGGGGTGGCCGTGCAGGGCCACGACCTGCCCAAGGCCGCGCTCATCACCTTCGGCGAGGCCTGGCACGGCAACCACCATGCCTGGCCCGGCTCGGCGCGGCTGGGCATCGAGGAAGGCCAGGCCGACCCCGGCTGGTGGGTGCTGGTCGCGCTGCGACGCCTGGGCCTCGTCTGGAACCTGCGCGAGCCCGGCGATCTCGTGCCCCGCGAGGGCCTGCGCCGCCTGGGGCATCCTGAGCCGCAGGCAATCCGGCAAAGGGCGCAGCCGCAGGCGGCCTGAGCCGCTCCTCTCTTACGAATGCGCGAAGATGTCGTCTTCGGGCCAGCCCAGGAGGTCGAGCTTGGCGCGCACGGGCAGGAAGCGGAAGCAGGCTTCCGCTTCCGCGGTGCGGTTCTCGCGGGCCAGGCGCTCCTCGAGCACGGTGCGGAGGCGATGGAGGTAGAGGACGTCCGATGCGGCGTATTCGACCTGTTCGCTGGTCAGGGTGTCCGCACCCCAGTCGGAACTCTGCTGGGCCTTGGAGATGCCGACGCCGAGAAGCTCGTTGCACAACTCCTTGAGCCCGTGGCGGTCGGTGTAGGTGCGGGTGAGTTTGGACGCGATCTTGGAGCAGAAGACGGGCTCGGCCCAGACACCGAAGGCGTGTGCGAGCACCGCGATGTCGAAGCGGCCGAAGTGGAAGAGCTTGGTGACCTGGCTGTCGGCCAGCAGTGCCTCGATATTGGGGGCCGAGCGCTGGCCGGGCACGATCTGCACCACGTCGGCCGTGCCGTCGCCGGGCGAGAGCTGGACCACGCAGAGGCGGTCGCGGTGGGGGTTGAGCCCCAGCGTTTCGGTGTCGATGGCGACCGCATCCCCCTGGTAGTGGGCGAGGTCGGGAAGGTCGCCCTTGTGGACGCGGATTTCGGGGCGGCTCATGCTCAGGCTTTCGAGACAGCGTGAAGGATGCGGGCCCAGGAGCGCTGGCCCTTGTGGAAGCTTGGCAAGTCGTATTTCTCGTTGGGCGAGTGGATGCGGTCGTCCGACAGCCCAAAGCCCACCAGCAGCGATTCCATGCCGAGATAGGTCTGGAAATCGCCCACCACGGGGATCGAACCGCCCATGGCGATGGTGACGGCGGGCTTGGGCCACTCGTCGGAAAGCGCGGACTGCGCCTTGGTCAGAAAGGGCGAGTCGTAGGAAAGCTGGATGGCGGGCGAGCCGCCATGGCCGTGGAACTCGACGGAGCAGTCGGCCGGCAGGCGCTCGCGCACGAAGGCGCGGAACGCGTCGCTGACGGCCTGCGGGTTCTGCTTGTGAACCAGGCGGAAGGACACCTTGGCGTGGGCTTCCGCGGGGATCACCGTCTTGAAGCCCTCGCCCGTATAGCCGCCCCACATGCCGTTCACCTCGGCCGTGGGCCGCGCCCAGGTGAGTTCCTGGACGGAGCGCCCCTTTTCGCCCGAAGGGATCGAGAGCCCGATGGGGCCCAAGAAATCCTCGGCCGTTTCGCCGAGCGACTGCCAGGATTGCAGGATCTGGGTGGGCGTCTCCTCGACGCCTTCGTAGAAGCCGGGCAGCGTGACGCGGCCGTCGGCGTCGTGCAGGTCGGCGAGGATGCGGGCGAGGATATGGTTGGGGTTCTGTGCCGCCCCGCCATATTCGCCCGAGTGGAGATCGCGGTTGGCCGCGTGCACGGTGAGCATCTCGCCGACCAGGCCGCGCAGGCCCACGCAGATGGCGGGCGTCTCGCGGTCCCACATGCCGGTGTCGCAGACCATGGCGAAGTCGGCCTTGAGCTCGGCTGCGTTGGCTTCGAGGAAGGGCTTGAGCGAGGCCGAGCCCGACTCCTCCTCGCCCTCGAACATCAAGGTGATGCGGGCGGGCAGGCTGCCATGCACCGCTTTCCAGGCACGGCACGCTTCCACGAAGAGCATCAGCTGGCCCTTGTCGTCGGACGAGCCACGGCCGGTGATCACCTTGTGACCGCCTTCGATCGTCTTGATCTTGGGATCGAAGGGATCGTCGTGCCAGAGCGCGAGCGGGTCGACGGGCTGCACGTCGTAGTGCCCGTAGAACAGGAGATGGGGTGCGCCCGCCGGGCCTTCGTGATGGGCGATCACCATCGGGTGGCCGGGGGTGGCGCGAGCCGATGCCTCGAAGCCGATGCCTTTCAGGTCTTCCACCAGCCAGTCGGCCGCGCGCCGGCAATCGGGCGCATAAGCGGGGTCGGTGGAGATCGAGGGGATGCGCAGAAGCGCAAACAGGCGCTCGAGGCTCTGGTCGAGATCGGCGTCGAGGCGGTCGAGAACGGGCTGAAGGGTGGACATGGAGGCGGCCTTTCGAATCTCGGCGCGAAACTAAGGATGCGACGCGAAAGGGGAAAGGGCCAGGAAGACAAAAGAAAAGCCGCCGTGGTGGAGGGGGGATGACCACGGCGGCTTACTCTATGGAAGCGGCGAGCCCGGAGAGGGGGATGAGGCTGCCGCTTCTTTTCATCCAATCGAGGCGGGGGACGAGCCTCTTGGGGATTGGATGCCGGCGTTGTGCGCCGATGACCGATATCTGTGTGGCACAATGGACGCTTTCAAGGCAGGCAATGTTTCACCGTTGTAACAGGTGCGTGATCGGGGAATCGGCGCGCCAAAAGCTGGCGTGGACAGGTCTGGCCCACCGCGCTACGGCTCGCGCCCCGGTGTCGGGCCGGCAGCGGGCGCTGGATGGGACAAGAGGAAGACGGGCATGAAAAAAGGCGATCACCTCTTTCTGGTCGACGGCTCCGGCTACATCTTCCGCGCCTATCACGGGCTGCCGCCCCTCACGCGCAAGTCGGACGGGCTGCCGGTGGGAGCGGTCGCGGGCTTCTGCAACATGCTGTGGAAGCTCGTCTGCTCGGCGCGCGACACCGAGGTAGGCGTGACGCCCACGCATTTCGCGGTGATCTTCGACTATTCCTCGAAGACGTTCCGCAACGACCTCTACGACCAGTACAAGGCCAACCGCTCGGCCCCGCCCGAGGATCTGGTGCCGCAGTTCGGGCTGATCCGGGATGCCACACGCGCCTTCGACCTGCCCTGCATCGAGATCGAGGGCTTCGAGGCCGACGACCTGATCGCGACCTATTGCCGGCTGGCCTCCGAAGCCGGCGCGGATGCGACCATCATCTCGTCGGACAAGGACCTGATGCAGTTGGTTTCCGATCAGGTCTCGATGTACGACCCGATGAAGGACCGCGAGATCCGCGAGGCCGAGGTGATCGAGAAGTGGGGCGTGCCGCCCTCCAAGATGGTGGACCTCCAGGCGCTGACGGGCGATTCCATCGACAACGTGCCGGGCGTGCCGGGCATCGGGCCGAAGACGGCGGCCCAGCTTCTGGCCGAATATGGCGATCTCGACACGCTGCTGGAGCGCGCGGGCGAGATCAAGCAGGTCAAGCGCCGCGAGGTTCTGATCGCCAATGCGGAGAATGCGCGGCTCTCGCGCGAGCTGGTGCGGCTGCGCGCCGATGTGCCGGTGGCCGACAAGCTCGATGACCTCGTGCTCAACCCGCTCGACGGGCCGAAGCTGATCGGTTTCCTCAAGGCGATGGAATTCCACACGCTGACGCGCCGCGTGGCGGATGCGACCAAGACCGACGCGGCCGAAGTGGAAAAGGCCGATGTGGAGATCGAGGCGGGCGCGGAAGCGCATGGGCCCGACCTCGACAAGGGCGAAGCGGCCGCACCTGTTGAGGCCGCCGAGTTTCCCGGCGACCGCCCGGCGAAGACGGGCGGCAAGACGCCGGCGGCCCTGGCCGAGAAGCGCGCAGGCGAGGCGGCAGCCTCAAAGATCGACACGGCCGCTTACGTGACCATCCGCGATGCGGAGACGCTGAAGGCCTGGATCGCGGATGCGCGCGAGAAGGGGTTCGTCGCCTTCGACACCGAGACCACCTCGCTCGATCCCATGCAGGCCGAGCTTGCGGGCTTTTCGCTGTGCTCCGAGCCGGGCAAGGCGGCCTATGTGCCGCTGATCCACAAGCTGGGCGCCGACGACCTCCTCGGCGGCGGCCTCGCACCCGATCAGATCGACGTGCGCGAGGCCCTGGCGCTCCTGAAGCCGCTGCTCGAGGACGCGAGCGTGCTCAAGATCGCGCAGAACCTCAAATACGACCTCGTGGTGATGAACCGCCACGGCATCGATGTCAGGCCCTTCGACGACACGATGCTCTTGTCCTACGTGCTCGATGCCGGCAAGGGAAACCATGGCATGGACGTGCTGGCCGAGCGCTGGCTCGGGCACCGCACGATCCAGTTCAAGGACGTGGCGGGCACGGGCAAAAGCAAGGTCACCTTCGACCACGTGCCGATCGACAAGGCGACGGCCTATGCGGCCGAAGACGCCGACGTGACGCTGCGGCTGTGGCTCGCGCTGAAACCCCGGCTGCCGGCCGAAAGCGTGGTCTCGGTCTACGAGCGGCTGGAGCGCCCGCTGGTGCCGGTGCTCGCGCGCATGGAGCAGCACGGCATCGCGGTGGATCGCCAGACGCTGTCGCGCATCTCGGGCGAACTCGCGCAGAAGGCGGCGGCGCTCGAGGACGAGGTCTACGAGCTCGCCGGCGAGCGCTTCAACATCGGCTCGCCTAAGCAGATGGGCGACATCCTGTTCGGGCGCATGAAGCTGCCGGGCGGGGCGAAGACCAAGACGGGCCAGTGGTCGACCTCCGTCTTCGTCCTGGAGGAACTGGCGGCGGAGGGCCACGAGCTGCCGCGCAAGATCGTAGACTGGCGCCAGCTGACCAAGCTGAAGTCGACCTACACCGACGCGCTGCCCCTATACATCCACCCCGAGACCAAGCGCGTGCACACGTCCTTCGCGTTGGCTGCCACCACCACGGGGCGCTTGTCCTCGTCGGAGCCGAACCTGCAGAACATCCCGATCCGCACGGCGGAAGGGCGCCGCATCCGCACGGCCTTCGTGGCGGAAAAGGGCAACAAGCTGATTTCGGCCGACTACAGCCAGATCGAATTGCGGCTGCTCGCCCATATCGCCGACATTCCCGAATTGAAGCACGCCTTCGAGAACAGGCTCGACATCCACGCGGCAACGGCCGCCGAGATGTTCGGCATGGACGTGGACAAGGTGCCCGGCGATGTGCGCCGGCAGGCCAAGACCATCAATTTCGGCATCATCTACGGGATTTCGGCCTTCGGCCTGGCGACCCGGCTCGGCATCTCCCGCGAGGAGGCGGGCGACTACATCCGGCGCTACTTCGACCGGTTTCCCGGCATCCGCAACTATATCGAGGGCACCAAGAAGCGGGCGCGCGACGTGCTCTATGTGGAGACGCTGTTCGGACGGCGGGTGCATTACCCCGAGATCCGCGCGTCCAACCCGCAGACGCGCGCCTTCAACGAGCGCGCCGCCATCAACGCGCCGATCCAGGGCACGGCCGCCGACATCATCCGCCGCGCGATGATCCGGATGGAAGATGCGCTGGCCCAGGAGAAGCTCGCCGCGCGGATGCTCCTGCAGGTGCACGACGAACTGATCTTCGAAGCGCCCGAGGGGGAAGTGGAGGAGACGATCCGCGTGGTGAGCGCGGTGATGGAGGACGCGGCCATGCCCGCGGTGAACCTCAGCGTTCCGCTGAAGGTGGAAGCGCGGGCGGCCGACAATTGGGAAGAGGCGCACTGAGGGGCGGCGATGCCGTGCGCTTGCGGCCCAATGGCCTCCGCGCCGACAAAACTGCGCCGCAGCCGTCACCCGCAGCCGGCAGCAAATAGGCGGCCTTTGCCCGGAGGCGAAGGCAAGCATGGCGGCATCGGCATTCCGGTCCCCGGATTCGTTTGAATGACACCTCTCAAAGGTATTGGCTTCATCGGCCGAAATCGGAGTGGGAGTTGAACCCTCGACCTCCAGATCGACGCCTGATGCTCTACCGTTGAGGCACTGTCTCGAGCGATCCCTCTTACGGCCGCACTACGCGGACACAGGCAGAGCTTACCGCGCTGACTAAGTTCAAACTTCAGCTGTTGCGCTCCCATCGGTTCATGCGACCAGGGAGGGTCGCCGATAGGGGTGAAGGCGATCTAGCACAAACGATCATCTCAGGGAGCGGCTAGGGATTATCTCTCCGTCTTCACCAAACAAAAGGCCCGCGTTTCGCGCGGGCCTCGGGGCTTTTTTTTGGATTTCTTCAGCGCCGCCGCGCGGGTTGGAGGTCGCGGCTCTGCTTGGCGCCGCGGTTGTTCCACCAGCGGAAGAAAAGGTAGGTGCCGACTGCCCAGAGGATGCGCTTCATGCCGTGTTCTCCGAAGTATTCGCGGGAAAAGACGTTTCAGGCCCGCTTCCGTTCCGTGCAGCCCGCGGGGATCAGGCGCCGGCGCGCGGCGTGGTGTTGACGGCCGTGTTGGCGGTCTGGCCCTGCTTGTCTGCGTCGGATGCTTCGGCCGGCGCGCGGTCGTCTTTTGCGGCATCCGCCTTGGGGTCGCCAATTCCCTTGTGGCTCTGGTTGGCGGGCGGAACGGGAGGGGCCTTGGCGGACATGGCGTTTCCTTTTTCGCTTGTGCTTCAGGGGAATGGCGGGGAGGGGAGGGAGTTCCGCTTCAGCAGACGAGCGGAGCCCATCAACAACCCCTGGTTGAGTTTGCCCTTTACAGCGATCGCCTGCCATTGCAGGTTGCAGACAATCCTTCATGCAACCCAGAGGCGCAATGCGGAACACCCCCGGCACTCCTTTGGCAGCGGGCGGGCTCGCCCTCGGCTGGGCCGGCAAGGAGAGCCGCGCCCGTCCCGAGCCGCGCCTGCTGGTCGAGGACGAGGCGGCGGGCGAGCCTTGCGGGGACGCCTGGAACAACCGCCTCATCCTGGGCGACAACCTGCTCGTGCTCAAAGCCCTGGAGCGCGAGTTCGCGAACAGCGTGCGCTGCGCGCTGATCGACCCGCCCTACAACACCGGCAGCGTGTTCGCCCAATATGACGACGGGGTGGAGCACTCGCTCTGGCTGTCCTTCATGCGCGATCGCCTGGAGCATCTCCGCCCCCTGCTCGCGCCCGACGGAACGCTCTGGATCACCGTGGACGACCACGAAGCCCATTATTGCAAGGTGCTCTGCGACGAGGTGTTCGGGCGGCGCAACTTCGTGGCCAACGTGGTCTGGCAGAAGCGCACCTCGCCCGATGCGCGCCTGGCGCTCGGCGCAGCACAGGACCACATCCTCGTCTATGCCCGCGACATCGCGCGGCTCCGCCTAAACCCGATCCCCTTGTCGGCCGAGCAGGCGCGCAGCTATCGCAACCCCGACAACGATCCCCGCGGCCCCTGGGCCTCGACGGACTTCACGGCCCAAGGGTGGCGGCCCAACCAGATGTATGGGATCGCGAGCCCCTCGGGCGCCGTCTTCTCGCCGCCCGAGGGCCGCTGCTGGGCCAATGTGGAGCCGGTCTTCCAGGCGCTGCGCGAGGACAACCGCATCTGGTTCGGCAAACAGGGCGCTGCGCGGCCGCGCGTGAAGAGCTTCCTGCGCGAGGCAGCCGGCATCCGCGCCTGGACATGGTGGCCCCACACGGAAACAGGCCACAACCAGGAAGCGAAAAAGGAAAGCATCGCGCTCTTCGGCGGATCGGCCGCCTTTTCCACGCCCAAGCCCGAGCGCCTGGTGCGCCGCGTGCTCGATATCGCGACCGATCCGGGCGATCTCGTGCTCGACTGCTTCGCGGGCTCCGGCACCACGGGCGCCGTCGCCCACAAGATGGGCCGCCGCTGGATCATGGCCGAAAACGGTTCCCACGCGCTCACCCACATCGTGCCCCGCCTGCGCAAGGTCGTGCGCGGAGAGGACAGCGGCGGGATCACGCAGAGCGTGGGCTGGCAGGGTGGCGGGGGCTTTCGCACCTTCCGCTTGGGAGCATCGCTCGTGGAGCTGCCGCAGCAACGAGTTCTTTCCGCGCTGCTCGCGCCCGCATCCGCTGCCTGAAGGTTGACCCCGGCCGTCAGCCGTTTATCTCCTCGCCCGACAGTTGAGGAGGAGCAGACATGCGGCATCGGGAATTCGGGCGCACGGGGCGGAAAGTCAGCGAGGTCGGCTTCGGTGCCTGGGCCATCGGCGCCTCGTGGGGGCAGGTCGACGACAGCGAAAGCCGCGCGGCTCTTCATGCGGCGCTCGACAGCGGCGTCACCTTCATCGATACGGCCGACGTCTATGGCGACGGGCATTCCGAGAAGCTGATCGCTTCCGTGCTCAAAGAGCGCGGCGGCGAGAAGCCTTTCGTCGCCACCAAGGCCGGCCGCCGCCTGCCCGAGCAGAGCGTGGAAGGCTACAGCACAGAGAACCTTTCGGCCTGGATCGACCGCTCGCGCAAGAACCTCGACGTGGACACGCTCGACCTCGTGCAGCTCCACTGCCCGCCCACCGCGCTCTACGGCAACGCCCAAGTGTTCGAGCGGCTCGACGCGCTGGTGGAGAAGGGCTGGATCAAGAACTACGGCGTTTCCGTCGAGCGCATCGACGAAGCGCTGGAGGCCATCCGCCGCCCCAACGTCCAGAGCGTGCAGATCATCTTCAACGCCTTCCGCCAGCGCCCGGCCGACGAGTTCTTCGCAGCCGCCCAGGCGGCAAAGGTCGCCGTGATCGCGCGCGTGCCGCTCGCGAGCGGGCTTTTGACGGGCAAGTTCCGGCAGGATTCCAAGTTCGAGGCCGACGACCACCGCCAGTTCAACCGCCACGGCGAAGCCTTCGACGTGGGCGAGACCTTTTCGGGCGTGCCCTATGAGGTCGGTCTCGAAGCCGTCGAGCGCCTTCGCCCGCTGGTCGGCGAAGACGGCACCATGGCGCAATGGGCGCTGCGGTGGATCCTGATGTTCGACGCGGTGACGGTGGTGATCCCCGGCGCAAAGAACCCCGCCCAGGCGGAAGGCAACGCCAAGGCCGCCGAACTCGCGCCTCTCGGCAATGAGGCGATGGCCAAGGTGCGCGACGTCTACCAGGAGCTGATCGCCCCGCACGTCCACACGCGGTGGTGAGGGTCTGAACCGTTGGCGGGTTTTGACGTCACGGCATGGATTCTCGGGTCAAGCCCGAGAATGACGAAGGGATAGAGGGGGTGACTGACCGACAGCGTCAGTGGCCTCCACTCCCCGTCACCATCTCCACCCCACCCTCGTCATTCTCGGGCTCGACCCGAGAATCCATGCCGTGACGTCCACACCGCACTGACGGGGGAAGCAGCTAGCCCTCGCTCAGTCCCTTCAGCCGATAAAGCGCCTCGAGCGCTTCCCGCGGGCTCAACGCGTCGCAATCGATGGCAGCCAGAGCCTCCTTCACGGGATCGGCCTTCGTCACCTTCGGCTCGGCGCGCGCGACCGCCGCCTGGAACAGCGGCAGGTCGTCGATCAGCCGGCCGGCCGTCTTGCCGGCGGCCTCGCCCGATTCCAGCCGCGCCAGAACCTGGCGTGCCCGCTCCACCACGCTGAGCGGCAGCCCCGCCAGCCGCGCCACCTGCACGCCGTAGGAGCGGTCGGCCACGCCTTTGCCCACCTCGTGCAGGAACACCACCTCGCCCTGCCATTCCTTTACCCGCATGGTGGCGTTGGCCATGCGCCCGAGCTTGTCGGACAGCGCGGTCAGCTCGTGGAAATGGGTCGCGAAGATCGCGCGGCAGCGGTTTTCTTCGTGCAGATGCTCCACCGTGCCCCAGGCGATGGAAAGTCCGTCGAAGGTCGCGGTGCCGCGCCCGATCTCGTCCAGGATCACCAGCGCGCGGGGACCGGCCTGGTTGAGGATGGCGGCCGTCTCCACCATCTCCACCATGAAGGTCGAGCGGCCCCGCGCCAAGTCGTCGGAAGCGCCGACGCGCGAGAAGAGCCGGTCCACCACGCCGAGATGGGCCGAGCGGGCGGGAACATGGGAGCCCGCCTGCGCGAGGATCGCGATCAGCGCATTCTGGCGCAGGAATGTGGACTTGCCGCCCATGTTGGGGCCGGTCAGCAGCCAGATCGCGCCGTGCTTGGCGCGGTCGGGCGGCGAAAGATCGCACGTGTTGGCCACAAAGGCCGAGCCGCGCCCGTCCGCGCGAAGGGCCGCCTCCACCACGGGGTGCCGCCCGCCCTCGATCCGGAAAGCCAGGCTTTCGTCCACGGTGGGGCGGCACCAGTCTTCGGAAACCGCGAGCACAGCCAGGCTTGCGGACACATCGAGCGTGGCCAACGCGCGGGCCGCTCCCAGGATCGCTTCGGCATGCGCGACAGAAGCCGTGCAAAGCGCCTCGAACACGCCGAGCTCCAGCTTGAGCGCCTCGTCGCCGGCAGCGGCGATCCGGCCCTCCAACTCGGCAAGCTCGGTCGTGGTGAAGCGCATGGCGTTCGCCATGGTCTGGCGGTGGATGAACTTGGCGCGCGCCGCATCCGACCCGTTCAGCGCGCCCGCATTGTTGGCGGTCACCTCGACATAGAAGCCCAACACGTTGTTGTGCCGGATCTTGAGCGAGCGGACGCCGGTTTCCTCGATCAGCGAGCGTTCGAGCTCGGCTATCACCCGGCGCGACTGGTCGCGCAGCGCGCGCGCCGCGTCGAGCGCAGGCAGGTGGCCCGCGCGGACGAAGCCGCCATTGCTCTTCAGCAGCGGCAGCTCGTCGTCGAGCGCCGCGCAGAGATGCGCGCGGAAATCGTCGGGCAGCGCGAGAAGGGCTGCGCGCGCGTCGGCCAGTTCCACCGGCAGATCTTGTTCGCCCAGGGCCGAAAGCGCTTCCCCGGCTGCGGCAAAGCCCGCACGGATGGCGCCCAGGTCGCGCGGGGAGCCGCGGTTGAGCGCGAGCCGCGACAAGGCGCGGGCGAAGTCGGGCATGCCCTTGAGAGTGGCGCGCAAGCCCTGCCCGAGTGCTGGCTCGGCATGAAAGAACCCCACGCTGTCCAGCCGGTCGGCGATCTTGCCGGGCTCGGTCAAGGGTGCCGAAAGGCGCTCGCAGAGAAGCCGCGAGCCCGCGCCCGTCACGCAGCGGTCCACGGTGGCGAAGAGCGAGCCCTCGCGTGCGCCCGAGGTGGTGCGCAACAGCTCAAGGCTCGCGCGGGTGGCCGCGTCGATGAAGAGGGTCGCGCCGCCCGCATCGCGCGCGGGGGCTTCGAGAGCAGGGCGCTCGTCGACCTGCGTCTTTTCCACATAGGCCACGACGCCGCCCATCGCGGAAAGCTCGGCGCGGGAGAATTCGCCGAAGCTGTCGGGCGTCGCCACGCGGAAGAAGCGCGCGATGCGCTCGGCGGCACTCGCGGAATCGAAGAGCGTGGGCGGCAGCGCATGGACCAGGCGGCCGAGCGCGTCGAAGGCGGGCTTGCAGGCGGGCTCACGCAGAAGCGTGTCGGGCGCGATCACCTCGCGGGGGGCCACCCGCATGATCTCCGCATAGAGGCGGTCGGGCTCGACCGAGATGACGCGGAACGAGCCGGTGGAGATGTCGGTCCAGGCAAGCCCCAGCGCGGTCTCGCCCTTCACGCGGCCGACGGAAAGCAGGAAGTTCGGCTCGCCGGGATGAAGCAGCTTGTCCTCGGTCAGCGTGCCCGGCGTCACGAGCCGCACCACCGCGCGGCGCACCACGGATTTCGAGCCGCGCTTCTTGGCTTCGGCGGGGTCTTCGGTCTGCTCGCAGACGGCCACCCGGTGCCCGCCCGCGATCAGGCGCGCGAGATAGTCGTCGGCCGCATGGACGGGCACCCCGGCCATCGGGATGTCCTCGCCCAGATGCTTGCCGCGCTTGGTCAGCGCGATGCCGAGGACTGCCGCCGCCACCTCGGCATCGCCGAAGAACAGCTCGTAGAAGTCGCCCATCCGGTAGAACAGGAGATAGCCGGGATGCTCGGCCTTGATGGCGAGGAACTGCTCCATCATCGGCGTCGGCGTGGCGTCGGAAAGCGCCTTGGAGTCCGCGGGCAGCGTCGGACGCATGTTCATGAAGGCTCTTCCGGGCGTGACTAAGCGGGCACGCGAAGTGTAGCGTGAATCCTGAAAGCTTCGCAAAGAAGCGGGAGGATTTAAGGGTGGAAAGCGAGCGCATGGCGTCACGTAAGCGGAACGACAACGGCCCCCAGGTGAGTGCGGAGGAAGCGCTCGACTTCCATGCGTCGGGCCGGCCGGGCAAGCTCGAGATCACGCCGACCAAGCCGATGGCGACCCAGCGCGATCTCAGCCTCGCTTATTCGCCGGGCGTCGCCGTGCCCGTGAAGGCCATCGCGGAGAACCCCGACTCGGCCTTCGACTACACGACCCGGGGCAACATGGTGGCCGTGATCTCCAACGGCACGGCGATCCTGGGCCTCGGCAATCTCGGCGCGCTGGCCTCCAAGCCCGTGATGGAAGGCAAGTCGGTGCTCTTCAAGCGCTTCGCCGACGTCGATTCCATCGACCTCGAAGTGGACACCGAGGACACCGACGCCTTCATCAACTGCGTGCGCTATCTCGGGCCCTCCTTCGGCGGCATCAACCTCGAAGACATCAAGGCGCCCGACTGCTTCATCATCGAAAGCCGCCTGCGCGAGCTGATGGACATCCCCGTTTTCCACGACGACCAGCACGGCACCGCCATCATCGCGACCGCCGGCCTGATCAACGCGCTCCACCTGACGGGCCGCGACATGAAGACGGCGAAGCTCGTCTGCAACGGCGCGGGAGCGGCAGGCATCGCCTGCATCGAACTCGTGAAGTCGCTCGGCTTCACGCCGCAGAACGTCATCCTCTGCGACACCAAGGGCGTGGTCTACCAGGGCCGCGAGGAGGGCATGAACCAGTGGAAGTCGGCGCATGCGACGAAGACCGACGCGCGCACGCTCGCCGACGCGCTGGAAGGCGCCGACGTGTTCTTCGGCCTGTCCGCCAAGGGCGCGCTGACGGTGCCGATGGTGCAGGGGATGGCCAAGAACCCGATCATCTTCGCCATGGCCAATCCCGACCCCGAGATCACGCCAGAGGAGGTGGCCGAGATCCGCACGGACGCGATCGTCGCGACCGGCCGCTCGGACTATCCCAACCAGGTCAACAACGTGCTGGGCTTCCCCTACATCTTCCGCGGCGCGCTGGATGTCCGGGCCACCACCATCAACGACGCGATGAAGGTGGCCGCCGCCGAAGCGCTCGCGGCTCTCGCGCGCCAGGACGTGCCCGACGAGGTGGCTGCGGCCTATGGCGGCGTCAGGCCCAAATTCGGGCCGAACTACGTGATCCCCGTGCCCTTCGACCCCAGGCTGATCTCGGCCATTCCCGTCGCCGTCGCGCGCGCCGCGATGGAAACGGGCGTCGCGCGCCGTCCGATCCCCAATCTCGACCGCTACGCGCAGGAACTCTCCGAGCGCCGCGATCCCGTCGCCTCCACGCTGTCGCGCATCCACGACCGCGTGCGCAAGAGCCCCAAGCGCGTGGTCTTCGCCGAGGGCGAGGAAGAGCAGGTGATGCGCGCGGCCGTTTCCTACGCCAACCAGCGCCTGGGCACCGCCGTGCTCGTCGGCCGCGAGGAGCGCATCCGCGAGACCGCGCATTCCGCAGGCGTCGACCTCAACCGCGCGGGCATCGAGATCATCAACGCCGCGCTTACCCGGCGCAACGGCATCTATGCCGACTATCTCTACGAGCGCCTGCAGCGGAAAGGCTACCTGTTCCGCGACTGCCAGCGCATGGTCAACAACGACCGCAACATCTTTGCCGCCTGCATGGTGGCGCTGGGCGACGCGGATGCGGTGGTGACCGGCGTCACGCGCAACTATTCCACCGTTCTCGCCGACATCCGCCGCGTGATCGACGCCCGGCCTGGCCACCGCGTGATCGGCTGCTCCATCGTGATCGCGCGCGGCCGCACCGTGATCGTGGCCGACACCGCCGTGCACGACATGCCCAACGCCGAGGAGCTTGCCGACATCGCGGAAGAAGCGGCCTCGTTCGCGCGCCGCATGGGCTATGAGCCCCGCGTGGGCCTGCTCGCCTATTCCACCTTCGGCCACCCGCCCGGCGAACGCTCCGAGCGCGTGCAGGAGGCGGTGAAGATCCTGGACAAGCGCCGGGTGGATTTCGAGTATGACGGCGAGATGTCTGCGGAGGTCGCGCTCAACCACAGATTGATGCGCGAGCAGTATCCTTTCTGCCGCTTGTCGAATGCCGCCAACGTGCTCGTGATGCCCGCCTTCCACTCGGCCGCCATCTCCACCAAGATGCTCCAGGAACTCGGCGGCTCCACCGTGATCGGCCCGCTGCTGGTCGGCCTGAACAAGCCCGTGCAGATCGTCTCGCTCAACTCGCGCGATTCCGACATCGTCAACATGGCGGCCATCGCGGCTTTCGCGGCGGGCGGCTGAAAGGATCGATAGCAAGGGCGGGGGAGCCTACCTTTCCCTTGCCCTCTTCACGCCGAGGCTCGGGACACGATGCTCACCGTTGATGCCGCCGACACCGATCTCTCAAATCTGCTTCGAGTCGTCGAAGGTGGAGAAGAGGTCGTGATCGCACGGGGAGACAGGCAGATCGCCAGGCTCGTTCCCATCGACCGGAAGCAACGCTTCAAGACAGGCATCCTTCCGCCGGGCTCCCTCGGAGATGGGCCTGACTGGACGGAGCCGATGAGCGAGGAAGATCTGCTGCTTTGGGAAGGACGCAGCGACGACGTCGGCCGATAGCCGCCGCATGGCCGCGCTATTCGAGGACGTAGCGGGCCTCGAATGGGTTGCAGCGTGAAGCTCGGCCTCACCGCAACGCGATCCATCTTTACCACTCGTTAACCATACCTACCCTAGCTGTTAACGCATTCGTAAGGATGCGCGCATTGATCGCCATGGCCGCCACTTCCAAGAAGCCGATCCGCTTTCGCGCGCGCTCCTTTGTGGCGTTCTCGCTGACGCCTGAAGCGCCGCTTGACGAATGGCTGGAGCGGCTCGACGGCTGGACCGCCAACTCGCCGGGCTTCTTCGCCGGGCGCCCCGTGGTGCTCGACCTGGCCATGCTCAAGCCCTCGCCCAACGAGGCGAAGGCGCTCGTCGCCTCGCTCGCCGAGCGCGGCATCCGGGTCTATGCCATCGAGGCGGGCACGCTGGAGAATGCCGGGCCGGACCTGCCGCCCGTCCTGTCGGGCGCCAAGAGTGCTGCGCCCGAAGAACCCAAGGCCGTGCCCGAAGCACAAGGCGGCTCGCTCACCATCCGCACGCCCGTGCGCTCGGGGCAGTCGATCTTCCATCCCGGTGGGGACGTGATCGTGCTGGGCTCGGTCGGCTCGGGCTCCGAGATCATCGCGGGCGGTTCGGTGCATGTCTACGGCGCGCTGCGCGGCCGGGTCTTCGCGGGTGCTGCGGGCGATGGCGACGCGCGCATCTTCTGCCGCAGGAACGAGGCCGAGCTCATGGCCATCGACGGCTGGTACCGCACGGCGGAGGACATGGAGCCGCAATCCCGGGGCAAGCCTGTCCAGGCATATCTGGCGGACGGCGTCATACAGATCGCGGTGCTCGACTAGAGACACCGGGCAAAAAACAAAGCGAACAAGGAGAATGCGGGAATGGGGAAGGTCGTAGTCGTCACATCCGGCAAGGGCGGGGTCGGCAAGACCACGTCCACCGCCGCTCTTGGTGCAGCGTTGGCCGAAATGGGCCGCAACGTGGTGCTGGTCGATTTCGATGTCGGCCTGCGCAATCTCGATCTCGTGCTGGGTGCCGAGCGCCGCGTGGTGTTCGACCTCATCAACGTGGTGCAGGGCACCGCGCGCCTGTCCCAGGCGCTGATCCGCGACAAGCGCATCGCCTCGCTCTTCCTCTTGCCGGCCTCGCAGACGCGCGACAAGGACGCGCTGACCGAGGAAGGCGTGGGAACCGTGATCGCGGCCCTTCGCGACAAGTTCGACTATGTGCTCTGCGACAGCCCCGCCGGCATCGAGCGCGGCGCGCAGCTCGCCATGCGCTTCGCAGACGAGGCGGTGGTCGTCACCAACCCGGAAGTCTCCTCGGTGCGCGATTCCGACCGCATCATCGGGCTGCTCGATTCCAAGACGGTGCGCGCGGAAGCCGGCGAAATCGTCAACAAGCACGTGCTCGTCACCCGCTACGACACGACGCGTGTCGCGCGCGGCGAGATGATGGGCATCGACGACATCATGGAGATCTTGTCGACGCCGCTGCTCGGCATCATCCCCGAAAGCCAGGGCGTCCTGCGTGCCTCCAATGTGGGCTCGCCCGTCACGCTCGCCGAGCCCGCCAACCCCGCCGCACGCGCCTATGTGGACGCGGCCCGGCGCCTCGAAGGCGAAGACCTTCCCATGATGCTCCAGACCGAGAAGCGCGGGCTTCTGGACCGCCTGCTGCGGAGGGCTGCATGACGCTTCACGACTTCCTGTCCCTCTTCCGCCGCAGGCGGAGCGCGCCGGTGGCGCGTGAGCGGCTGCAGCTGCTCTTGGCCTATGAGCGGGCGGCGAATGCCGGCTCGCCCGACCTCGTCGCCGTGCTTCGCGAGGAGATCATGGCGGTGATCGGCAAATATGTGCGGGTCGACCAGCGCCATGTGCATGTCGCGATGGACCGCGGCGAGCGCATGTCGACGCTCGAGATCGACATCCACATCCCCAATGTGCGGATGGCGGCTGCCGCTTGACGCGGCGCACTGCACTCGTCTGCCTCATCCTGATGGCGGTTGCCGCGGCAGCCGCCATTTTTTATTCGTTCTCGATGCCAGCACACGAAGACCCGATCGTCCGCTTCGCGCGGGATTTCTCCCGGGGCGATGACGGCATGGTGGACCAGGCGCGCCGCTTCGTGCAGCAGCCGCCCACCGCCATGGAGGAGATCGGCTTCTACGGCCTGGAAACCGCGCCGCCCCGCACACGGGCCTTTCTCGCCACCGTCTCGCTTCTCGACAACGGCCAGTTCATCCAAAGCGTCGAGGACAAGTACCTCCTCGAGATCTTCGAGCTTTGGCGGGATGCGGGCGTGATCGACCGGTCAACACTTCCGGCCGCAGCCAGCGCCGTGTTCGGCCCGGTTCTGGATGGCGAACTCTATGCGATCGGCGAAGACAAGGCCGCGTTCGACCGCTTCGTGGAAACGCTGCGCGCCGGCTACGCCCAAGCCACGCGCGAACTCGAAGAGCACATCGCCGCGCGCGGCAGCAACCTTCTGTCGATCGACGCGACAGACGGCGACACGATGTTCTTCGCGCTCGTGGACAAAACCACCGCCGACAAATGGCGCGACCGCACCTTGAGCGAGCACGAAGGCCGCCGCGCCGGCGTGCGCTCGCCCATGTGGGACCGCTTCTGGACCCTGCTCACCTACGCGCTGGGCCTGCCGCCCGACGCGAGCTCACTCCCGCCGGGCACGCGGACGCAAGTGGAAGCCACTCCGTTCGCGGAGTGACAGACAAGGACGCGCCCTCGCCTGCCTCAATTGACCCTTGCGGGATTGCCGCCGCGCAGCAGCGCATCCATCACGCTTTCGGGCATGGGCTTGGACAGGAAATAGCCCTGGACGTCGTCGCAGCCGATCCGCTTGAGTTCCGAGCCCTGCTCGGGCGTTTCCACGCCCTCGGCCGTGGATTTCAGCCCCGTCGCCTTGGCGAGCGCCACGATGGCGCGCACGATGGCCTCGTCGCTGGGTGAGCGGCCGAGCCCCTGGATGAAGCTCCCGTCGATCTTCACGCGATCCACGTCGAGATGGCCGAGCCGGTTGAGCGAGGAGAAGCCCGTGCCGAAATCGTCGAGCGCGACCCGCACGCCCATCTGGCGGAGGATGCGGATGTTGGAGGCTCCCACGCCGCCCTTGTCAGCCAGCGCGCTTTCGGCCACGTCGATCTCGAGCCGGCCAGGGTCGAGGCCGGAGGCTTCGAGCGTCTCGGCCACACGGCCCGGATAGCGCGGGTTGCGCAGTTCCACGGCCGAGGCGTTGACCGTGACCTTTTCCACGGGCCAGCCCGCCACGGCGCGGCAGGCGCGTTCCAGCACCACCTGGCCCAGGCGCTCGATCAGTCCGGTTTCCTCGGCCACGGGGATGAAGAGGGCGGGCTGCATCGTGCCGCGCGTCGGGTGGTTCCAGCGCGCCAGCGCCTCCACGCCCGTGATGTGGCCGTCCTCGGTGGAATGGAGCGGCTGGTAGAAGATCTCGATCTCCGACGAGCCGCGTGCCAGCGCGCGGCGCAGATCGTCCTCGATGCCGCGGCGCTCCTGCACCTGGGCGTCCATGTCCTTGCCGAACACGGCGAAGCGGCCGCGGCCGGCACTTTTCGCATGGTAGAGCGCGATGTCGGCCTTGCGCGTCAGCTCCGTGCGCTCGGTGCCGTGCTCGGGCACAAGTGCCACGCCGATCGAGACGCCGACGCCGATATGGTTGCCGTCGATGTCGAAGGGCTGCGCGATCGCGGCCACGATCCGTTCGCAGAGCGCTTCCACGCCTTTGACGTCGCTGCCGCCACCCACCATGATGTTGAACTCGTCGCCGCCGATGCGCGCCACCAGATCGTTCGGCCGCAGGAGTGCGGAAAGGCGCGCGCCGAAGCGGCGGATCAGCTCGTCGCCGGTCGGGTGGCCGAGCGTGTCGTTGACCTGCTTGAAACGGTCCATGTCGAGGAAGAGCACGGCGCGGGGCCGCGTGCGGGCGTCAGGTGCGGCAAGCCGCTCCTCCAGCTTGGCGTTGAACCGCGTGCGGTTGGGCAGGCCGGTGAGCGCGTCGTGCAGGGCGAGGTGATGCACGGCCGCCTCGCTCGCCTGGAGCCTGACCGAGCGCCGCCACAGCCGCACGATCAGGATCGAGAGCGCGCCGACCATGCCGAGCACCAGAAGCGCCAGCACGGGCGCGAGCGAGCGCACCACGGCCGTGCCCGGCAGATAGGGCCGCCACACCATGAAACCGAGCGGCGCGCCGGAATCCGCATGCAGCGGCAGGCTCGTCTCACCGGTCGCCGTCTCGTCGGCACGGGAAAAGCGCGCGCCGTCGAACAGGTAGTCGTTCTGGAGCTCGGCCTGGAGCGAGCCGTCGAGGCGGCGCACGGCGACATGCAGATATTCGCTACCCGGCACTTGGGAAACAGCCTCTGTGTCGGGAACGATGGCCTTGATGGAGAGAAGGCTCGGATGCTCGCCCACCATGGCGAGGTCGGAGAAGCCGGGGCTCGTCCCGTCGGGACGGGCGCGTCCCGTTCCCTCGCGAAGCTCCGCGCGCAGACGCGCCGCCACCGGTTCCACGCTGGCGCGCGCTTCCTCGAAGGTGTCGAGCGAAGCCGGCGCGCCGTCCGCGAAGGCATAGATGGGGCGGTTCTCGCTATCGAGGATGAAGATGATGTCGAGGTTGAAGTAGCCGAGCATCCACGAGCCGAGATTGGCGTCCACCCATTCGGCGCCCGTGGGCGACTTCACCTCGCGCACCGCGTCGTCCCAGATGGCGGTGCTGTCCTGGTCGCGGGCGAGCGAGGTCTGCAGGCGCGAGATCACCAGTTCCGCGAGCTGCTCCTGGCGCTCCACGGCCACCTCGTCGGACGAGGAGCCGGACCAGACGAGGACGGCGGCTACGATGCCTGCGCCGAGCACGGCCGCTCCCAGGATCGGAAGCGCTGTGCGCAGCACAAAGGCGCGCAAGGCTGCATTCGCAAAGAACTGGCGCATGGTGGCCTCCATACGGTCACGCGCTGAGCCTGTGTGGCAAAGTTTAACGCCGCGTAACGCAGCGATTTACTTGGGTCCAGCCCTCTTCAAACGGGCGGAGTGCCATTCAGGCGCAGCACCTCGCCTGCCAGATAGAGCGAACCGCCGATCAGGATACGGGGCGGGGGCTCGTCGGGATCCCATGTTTCGCGCAGCAGCGAGAGCGCATTGGCGACGGATGCGACCGGCTCGGCGGACAAGCCCGCGGCTTCCGCGCGCAGCGCGAGCTCGTCGGGCGGCACGCCGGCGTCGCTCATGCCCACGGGCACGGTGAAGACATGGCGCGCGAGCCCCGCAAAGGCGCGGAAGTAGCCCGCCTGGTCCTTGGTCGAGATCATGCCGGAAACCAGGAAGAGGGGGCGCGAGAAGCGCTCCTCCTGCTCGGCCAGGTTCTCGGCGATCACCGTGCCGGCGCCGGGATTGTGCCCGCCGTCGAGCCAGATCTCCGAGCCCTCAGGCGCAAGCTCCACCAGCGAGCCGGAAGACAGGCGCTGCATGCGGCCGGGCCATTCCACGCGCCCCATGGCGTCGGCGATCTCTTTTTCCGTGGGCGAGAACCCGCCCGCGCGCACGGCCGCGATGGCCGCTGCGGCATTGGCGAACTGGTGGCGCCCGATCAGCCTGGGCTGGGGCAGGTCGAGAAGGCCGGTCTCGTCTTGGAAGACCATGCGGCCATGCTCGCCGAAGCCGAAATAATCCTGGGAGTAGACGAGAGCGGGCGCGTCGAGCCGTTCGGCCACGTCGAGCATCACGTCGAGCGCAGTCGGGCTTTCCTGCTGGCCGATCACAACGGGCACCCTGGGCTTGATGATGCCCGCCTTCTCGGCCGCGATCAGTTCCACCCGGTCGCCCAGATAGGCCTCGTGGTCCATTGAGACGGGCATGATCAGGGAGACGGCGGGGCGCTCGATCACGTTGGTCGCGTCGAAGCGGCCGCCCAAGCCCACCTCGATCACGCAGGCATCCGCGGGCTGCTCGGAAAACAGCACGAAGGTGACGGCGGTCAGGATCTCGAACACGGTGATCGGCTCGCCGCCATTGGCCTGAGCCACGCGGTCGACGGCATCGGCTAGCATCGCGTCCTCGACCAGCCTGCCGCCGCCCTTCGCGCCGATCCTGTAGCGCTCGTGCCAGCGCACGAGGTGGGGCGAGGTGTGGACGTGAACGGCGAGCCCCATGCTTTCGAGCAAGGCGCGCGAGAAGGCTGCGGCCGAGCCCTTGCCGTTGGTGCCCGCGATGTGGATCACGGGCGGCAGGCGCCGATGGGGGTCGCCGAGCCGCGACAACAGGCGCCGGATACGCTCCAGCGACAGGTCGAAGCCCTTGGGGTGAAGCGAAAGAAGGCGCTCGATCGCCTGTTCGGCAGCGGACATGGGAAAGGGGCTTACGCCGCGGCCACGCGGACCTCGGCGGCAGGCGCGACGGGCGGCGGTGTCTCGGTGGCCTGCGGGCTCGGCGCGGCCGGTTGCTTGAGCAGCAGGCGCAGCAGGCGGGCGATCGTTTCGCGCAGTTCCAGGCGCGACACCACCATGTCCACCATGCCGTGCGCCATCAGGTATTCCGCGCGCTGGAAGCCCTCGGGCAGCTTCTCGCGGATGGTCTGCTCGATCACGCGCGGGCCGGCAAAGCCGATCAGCGCGCCGGGCTCGGCGATGTGGACGTCGCCCAGCATGGCATAGGAAGCGGTCACGCCGCCCGTGGTGGGGTTGGTCAGCACGACGATGTAGGGCAGGCCCGCTTCCTTCAAGCGGTCCACGGCCACCGTGGTGCGGGGAAGCTGCATGAGCGACAGGATGCCTTCCTGCATCCGCGCGCCGCCCGAGGCCGCAAACAGCACGAGCGGCAGCTTGCGCTCGCGCGCGGTGTCGAAGCCGCGGATGATGGCTTCGCCCGCCGCCAAACCGAGCGAGCCGCCCATGAAGGCGAAATCCTGCACGGTTGCGACGAGTTCGACGCCCTCCACGGAGCCCACGCCGTTCAGCACGGCGTCGTCCATGCCGGTCTTGGCGCGCGCGTCGCGCAGGCGGTCGAGATAGCGCTTCTCGTCGCGGAAGCGCAAAGGGTCCACCGCGACCTTGGGGTTCTCCAGCGTCTCGTAGCGGCCTTCGTCGAAGAAGAAGCGCAGCCGCTCCTTGGCAGAGATCTTCATGTGGTGGCCCGAGGAGGGCACCACATACTGGTTCTCTTCCAGCTCCTTGTGGAACACCATCTCGCCCGACTCGGGATCCTTGATCCAGAGATTGTCGGGGATCTCGCGCCGGCCGAGCATCGAGTTGATCTTGGGCCGGACGTAGTTGGTGATCCAGTTCATGGGCAGGGCGCTCCGACGGGTTCGGGGGGAGGTAGGCTCAAGCGCCCTCGGGCGCAAGCCTTGCCGCATGCACGCCGCGCGCGATCTCCGCGACGAGCGCGGAAGCCGACGCCACCGGATCGTCCGATCCCGCCACCGCCTGCACGATGGCCGTGCCCACCACGACGCCGTCGGCCGAACGCCCGATGGCGCGCGCCTGGGCTTCCGTCTTGACGCCGAAGCCGACGCAGACCGGCAATTCGGTGTGCGCCTTGATGCGCGCGACGGCCTCGCCCACCTGGGTCGTGTCGGCGAGCGCCGAGCCCGTGATGCCGGTCATCGAGACGTAGTAGACGAAGCCCGACGTGTTGCGCAAAACGGTGGGCAGGCGCGCGGCGTCGGTGGTCGGCGTCGCCAGGCGGATGAAGTTCAGCCCATGCTGGATGGCCGGCAGGCAGAGCTCGGCGTCCATCTCGGGCGGCAGGTCGACCACGATCAGCCCGTCGATGCCGGCAGCCTGCGCGTCGTCCAGGAAGCGCTCGACGCCGTAGACATAGATCGGGTTGTAATAGCCCATCAGCACGATGGGCGTCTCGTCGTCCCCTTCGCGGAAGTCGCGCGCCATCTGGAGCGTCTTGGCGAGCGTGTGCCCGCCTTTCAGCGAGCGCAGGCCCGCAGCCTGGATGGCGGGGCCGTCGGCCATCGGGTCGGAAAAGGGCATGCCGAGCTCGATCACGTCCGAGCCTGCTCCGGGCAGCGCCTTCATCACGGCGAGCGAGGTGGCGTAGTCGGGGTCGCCTCCCATGAAATAGGTGACGAGACCCGCCCGGCCTTCGTCCTTGAGCTTCGCCATGCGGCGGTCGATGCGGGTGGTCACGTCGCGTCGTTCTCCCTGTCCGGCTGCCCTGCCGGGTTGCCGGGCGCACGATTGGAGCGTCCGTCCTCGATATGCAAGACCTCGATCTGTTCGTCAGCCACCCTGTAGACCACGAAGAACGGTGTTTTGGGTACGGTCAGCTGCCGCTCGCCCGGCACCATCGTCGGTCGCCCGGCAAACGGATGCTCGCGCAGAAGGGTGAGGGTGCGATGATAGTGAACCTTGGCCTGTTCGGCGCCTTGCGGAAACACGGACTCGTAGTAGCGCCGGAACCACTGAAGATCGACGCGCGCGGAAGTGAGAAAGACAATCCGCATACCGCTCGGCTTCAGCGGGCTTTCTGCGGCATGAACAGGTCGGGCTCGGGGGGAGGAAGCTCCTGATCGGTGCCCCAGCTGTCCACCCAGCGCGTCATCGCCTCCTCGGAGATGAACTCGCCCTTGTCGGCCTCCGCCCGGCGTTCCGCCAGCAGACGGCGCCTGGCGTCCTGGGCTTCGAGGAAAGCGTGGATGACGGTGTTGGCGAGCGCGGACTCCGATGTTTCGGCAAGGCTCGCCTCGCGTGCCAAGCCTTGCAGCACCTCGTCGTCCAGTCGAAGCAGCGCCTCACCCATCGGGCAGTCCTCTACGATGCGAAGCCCATGTCTAACACACAGCCAGCTTCGAGCCCAAACGGGCTCAAAGCTCCACGCCCAGATGCTTCGCCGCCGTGAACACGTCCTTGTCGCCGCGGCCGCACAGATTCATCACGATGATCTGGTCCTGCGCCATCTCGGGCGCGCGCTTCACCACCTCGGCCAGCGCATGCGCGGGCTCGAGTGCTGGGATGATGCCCTCGACGCGGGTGAGAAGCTGGAAGGCGTCCAGGGCCTCCTGATCCTTGATCGGCACATATTCCACGCGGCCGATGCTGCTCAGCCAGGAATGCTCGGGGCCGATGCCGGGATAGTCGAGGCCGGCCGAGATCGAGTGGCCTTCCAGGATCTGCCCGTCGCCGTTCTGCAGGAGATAGGTGCGATTGCCGTGGAGCACGCCGGGCGAGCCCGCGGTGATCGACGCGCAGTGCTCTTCGCCGTCGAGGCCGCGCCCGCCGGCTTCCACGCCCACGATCCGCACCGCGTCATCGTCGAGGAACGGGTGGAAGAGGCCGATGGCGTTGGACCCGCCGCCCACGGCCGCCACCAGCATGTCGGGCAGCCGGCCTTCGGCTTGCAGCATCTGCTCGCGCGTTTCGCGGCCGATCACGGATTGCAGCTCGCGCACGATCTCGGGGTAGGGGTGGGGGCCTGCCGCCGTGCCGATCAGGTAATAGGTGTCGTCCACATTGGTGACCCAGTCGCGCAGCGCTTCATTCATGGCGTCCTTGAGCGTGCCGTGGCCCGAGGTGACCGGGCGGACTTCGGCGCCCAAGAGCTTCATGCGGAACACGTTGGGCGCTTGGCGCTCCACGTCGGTCGCACCCATGTAGATCACGCACGGAAAGCCGAAGCGCGCGCAGACGGTGGCGGTCGCAACCCCGTGCTGGCCCGCGCCCGTTTCGGCGATGATGCGCGTCTTGCCCATGCGCTTGGCGAGCAGGATCTGGCCCACGCAGTTGTTGATCTTGTGCGAGCCCGTGTGGTTCAGCTCGTCGCGCTTGAAATAGACCTTCGCGCCGCCGCTCTTGCCCTGCGAACGGGCCACGTCCCGCAGGTGCTCGGTCAGCCGCTCGGCATAATAGAGCGGGCTCGGGCGGCCGGTGTAGTGGGTGTTGAGGTGCTCCACCTCGGCGCGGAACTCGGGATCCTCCTTGGCCGCCTGCCACTTCGCTTCCAGGTCGAGGATCAGCGGCATCAGGGTCTCGGCCACGAAGCGGCCGCCGAAATCGCCGAACATGCCGGTCTCATCGGGGCCCGTGCGGAAGGAATTGGGCAAGGCCTGCGCGGTCATGGTCTGAACTCCTGGGAAAGGGCGCGCGCCTCACCGAGAAAGGCGCGGATCAATGCGAGGTCCTTGACGCCCGGCGCGCTTTCCACGCCCGAGGACACGTCGAGACCCGCGGGACGGGAACGGAGCGCCTCGGCCAGATTGGCGCGGTTGAGCCCGCCCGAAAGGAAGAAGGGCGCTGCGGGCGCGGCATCCAGAAGCGTCCAGTCGAAGGTTATGCCGTTGCCGCCGGGCAGTGCCGCGTCCGGCGGGGGCTTGGCGTCGAACAACAGGTGATCCGCGATCCCCGCATAGCGCCCGGCCGCGCGCAGGTCGGCCTCGTCGCGCACGGGCAGCGCCTTGATCACGGGCAGGCCGAAACGGGCGCGGACGGCTGTCACGCGCTCGGGCGTCTCATGGCCGTGAAGCTGGAGGATGTCGGGCCGCACTTCGTCCACGATCGCCCCGAGCAGCGCGTCGTCCGCATCCACGGAAACCGCGACCGCGTCCGCGCGTCCGCGCACGGGCTCGCGCAGGGCCGCCGCCTCGTGCGGGGAAACGTTGCGCGGGCTCTTGGGGAAGAAGATGAAGCCGACATGGCTCGCGCCGCCATCGAGCGCCACCGCCACCGCCTCGGGCGTCCGCAAGCCGCAGATCTTGAGGAAGAGGGACATGGGCCGGGGATTGGCATGAAAGGGGGGAGAAGTCGAGACGAGCGGATGAGAGGTCGTACGTGCTTCGCAGCACATCCTTCTCACCCGAAGCCGATCGCCTGCAACGCCGTTCCGTTGCGCTTCAGCCAGTTCCGACAGCGCGCCGTTTCGGGGCACAGGCGCTCGCACAGCGCCCAGAAGTCGGGCCCGTGGTTCATCTCGCGCAGATGCGCGGCCTCATGTGCCACGAGGTAGTCGATCACCGCGGGCGGGGCCATCATGATGCGCCAGGAAAACGACAGGGCACCCGAAGACGAGCACGATCCCCAGCGGCTCTTGGTGTCGCGGAAGGTGATGGCGGAAGGCTTGCGGCCCACAGCCCCCGCATGCTTGGCGACAAGCGCGCCGATCTCGGTCTTCGCCTCGCGCTTCAGGAGGTCGGCCACGCGGCGCGGCAGAAACGATGCTTCCCCGCCCACCAGGATCAGCGGCCCCCGCTCGTCGGCGCCCAGACGCGCGGCACCTCGCCCCCCCTCATGCACGATCAGGTGCGGCACGCCGCGGATCGGCAGCTTCACGCCCGCGCGCACCGTGGCGTCCTCGGGCAGCTTTGCGAGCCGCTCTTCGAGCCATCCCTGGTGGCGGGCCAGGAAGCGGTCGATCTCGCGCCTGGGCAGGCGCGGCGGGGCGGTCACGCGCAGGCCGGCGCCGCCGGGCGCGATGCGCAGCGTCAGCCGCTTGGCGCGCGGGTTGCGGGTGACGCGAAGGGAAAGGGTGCGCCCGCCCACCTCGTGCTCGCGCTCTTCCACGGCCATGGGCCTGGGGGCCTTGGACTGTGCCTTGGTGCGGGAAAAGAGAGCGAGCGGCATGGGCTGAAGCTCTAGCGGATTCGCGAGGGCCCCGCGCCAAAAAGAAAACGGCGCCCCCAGGGAAGGGGCGCCGCTTCTGCCTGCCTCGTGGCGCTGCTGGAGGTCAGCCGTTCAGCAGGTTGTCGCCGTTGGGTCGGTTCTGGTCCGCCTTGCCGTCGACATCGGGCTTGGAAGCCGAGCGGTCGCGCATGAAGCGGTCGAACTCTTCCTGGTCCTTGGCGCGGCGCAGCTCGCGGGCATAGGCGTCGAAGTCGTCGCGCATGGCGTCGAGCTTCTGGCGCTCCTCGTCGAGACGGGCCAGCTCCTTGTCGCGCCAGTCGTCGAAGGCGACGTTGCCGGTGGCGTCGAAGGCGCGGAAGCTGTTGCGGCGGCCACGGCCGCGGCCGCAGTTCCAGGCGCCCTTCCAGTTGCCGGCCTTGAAGTCGCGGCTCACGCCGTGGAAGCGATCGCCCCAGACGATATAGGCGATCATGGCGAGGCCGAGCGGCCAGAACACCATGAAGCCGACAACGGTCAGCGCGATCGTGGTCGGCGTCCAGGCCGGTCGGATCAATGCAGTGGACGTCATAGTTCTCTCCTCGAAAAGGCGGCAGCCCTTGGGAGGGGGTGGATCACGCCGCTTGAGTTTCGAGATGGGTGCGCAAAAACGGCAGTTCAAGAACACATTTGCGGAAAGCCGGGTCTCTCACCCCCTGCGCAGCTTTCCGAGGCCGAACACGCCGAGCCCCGCCGCCAGGCCCCAGAAGGGCGCGCCCACGCCGAGAACCGTGATGCCGGATGCCGTCACCGCGAAAGCCGTCACGGCCGCCGCGCGGTCGGCCTCGTCCTTGAGCGCGATGGTGAGCGCGTTGGCGAGCGGAGCCAGAAGCGCCAGCCCCGCGACGAGCACGATCAGCGAAGCGGGAAGTGCCGCGAAGAGCGCGATCAGCGAGGCGCCGAACAGCGCGAACAGCGCATAGGTCGAGGCATAGAAGGGCGCGGTCTTCCAGCGCTCCGCAGGGTCGGGATGGGCATCGGGGTTGGTGCAGATCGCAGCCGAAATGGCGGCGAGGTTCGTGGTCAGCCCGCCGAAGGGGGCGGTGACCAGCGACACGAAGCCCGTCACCCCGATCAGGAGGCCCGGCGGGGGCGTGTAGCCGGCCGCGCGCAGCACGGCCAGGCCCGACAGGTTCTGCGAGGCCATGGTGACGAGGTAGAGCGGCAGCGCGAGACCGACCGTTGCCGCAAGCGAGAAGTCGGGCGGCACGAACACCAGAGCGGACGGTGTCGGCGCAGGCAGCGCCTCGACCCGGCCGAGCGCAAAGGTGAGCGCCACGCCTCCCACCAGCACCGCGAGCACCGAAAGCGAGGGGCTCCACAGCCGCGCGACGAAGAAGAGAACGACGAGCGGCAGGATGAGCACGGGGTCGACAGGAGCCGCCCGCGCGGCACTCAAGGCGAATCCGAGCAGGATGCCGGCCAGCATCCCCGATGCCACGGCAGTCGGAATGGAAGCGATCAGGCGGGTGAGGGGGCGAAAAAGGCCCGTCGCCACCAGGAGCACGGCTGCGATCACGAAGGCGCCCGCCGCCTCGTTCATGGAGAAGCCCGTGGTGGCCGCGATCAGGGCTGCGCCCGGCGTGGAGGACGCCGTCACGATCGGCATGCGCAGCTTGCCAGAGAGCCACAGCGTCTCGACCGCCATGGCGAGGCACATGGCGGCGACCCAGCTCGTCTTCTGCGCGGGCGACGCGCCCACCGCGTCGGCTGCGGCGATGATCAGGGCGAGGGTGCCGCCGAAGCCCACGATGGCCGCGACGAAGCCGGATGCCGGAAGCGAGAAGCGCACGCTCACGCCCGGATGGTCTGGCGCATCGCGTCGAGCGCGCGGCGCAGGAGATCGAGGTCCTCCTCGCGCGACAGGCGATGGTCGCCGCCGGGCACGAGGCTGAGCGTCAGGTCGTCGGCGGGCAGGAGGCTCGCGAGCTTCAGCGCATGGGTGTGCGGCACGTCGGGATCGGCCAGCCCCTGAATGATGTGGACGGGGCAGAAGGTGTGGATCGGCCGGTCGAGCACGAGGTTGCGGTGCCCGTCCTCCAGAAGCGCGCGGGTGTAGATGGTGGGCTCCGGCCCGTATTCGGAGGGCTCCGAGACAAAGCCGTCGCGCGCGAGCGCCTCGCGCTGGGCCTCCGTCAGCCTGGGCTCCACGAGATCGCGCGTGAAATCGGGCGCAGGCGCCAGAAGCACGAGACCCGCCACACGGCCCTTGGGCCCGCCGCGCTCTTCCAGCATGCGAAGCGCGATCCACGCGCCCATGGAGGAGCCGACCAGGATCTGCGGCCCATCCGTCGCATGGTCGAACACGGCCAAGCTCTCAGTGAGCCAGCGGCTGATCGTGCCCTCGCGGAACGCCCCGCCGGACTGGCCGTGGCCCGAATAGTCGTGGCGGCAAAAGGCGAGGCCGTTCTCCTGCGCATAGGCCGCGAGCGTCTCGGCCTTGGTGCCCATCATGTCCGAGCGGTAGCCGCCCAGCCAGACCAGGCCGGGATTCGCGCCCGCCTGCCTGCGGAAGGCTATCGGGCGGCCGTCCACGTCGATCTCTGCGGCCGGGGAATTCGTGTCGGTCATGGCCCGCGGGCTCCGGTGAGGCAGGAGGCTTCTGGCACAGGGCGAAGGCGCGGAAAAGCGCTCCTGCGGGGCTTTTCAAAGCGGGCCCATGCCCCCATCTGTTGCCAAAAGGCGTGATCCTCACGAAATTTCGTGCTAGGTCGTCCCGGCCCGCCTGCTGCCCGCTTGACGGAGCGGCAAAGACGGGCCTAGGCGGCCTGTTGTTCTACGCTCGTGAACCATCCGCCTTTCAGAGCATTTCAGAGCAACAGTCCAGGAGACCACGACCATTCGCAGACCGTTCAAGGCCGCAGCCCCCGTCAAGGATGGGCCCCGTTCCAACCGCGACATCCGCGTGCCGCGTGTGCAGCTGATCGACGCAACCGGCGCGAACCGCGGCGATGTGAGCATCAACGAAGCCCTTCTGGCCGCCGAGGAGGCCGGGCTCGACTTGGTGGAGATCTCGCCCAACGCGACTCCGCCCGTCTGCAAGATCCTCGATCTCGGCAAGCTGAAATACGCCAACCAGAAGAAGGCGGCCGAGGCGCGCAAGAACCAGCGGGTCATCGAGATCAAGGAGATCAAGATGCGCCCCAACATCGATGACCACGACTACGACACCAAGATGAAGGCGGTGCGCCGCTTCTTCGAGGAAGGCGACAAGGTCAAGCTCACGCTGCGCTTCCGCGGCCGCGAGATGGCCCATATGGAGCTCGGCATGCAGCTCCTGAACAAGGTGCGCGAGGAAACCGCGACCATCGCCAAGGTGGAAGCCGAGCCCAAGCTCGAAGGCCGCCAGATGATGATGGTGCTCGCGCCCCGATAAGGCCGCAATCCGGGCGGCATGGCACGCGCCATGCCGCTCCACCAGCCTTCAGCCCCCACCGGTCCCTCCAGCCAGTCGCCCAAGGCGATGGAGCGCTACCAGCGCCTGCGCCGGGTCGTGCTCGGTGGGGTGATGCTGGTGGTCGGTGCGGTGCTGCTCTTCGGGCGCTCGCTCCAGACCGAATTCATTCACGAACGGCTCGAGATGATCGGCATCATGCTGATCGTTCTCGGCATCGGCGGACGGCTCTGGTCGATCCTCTATATCGGCGGGCGGAAGTCGGCCGAGGTGGTCGCCACCGGCCCCTATTCGGTCACGCGCAACCCGCTTTACGTGTTCTCGGCCATTGCGGCTGCGGGCGTCGGCGCGCAGATGGGAAGCGTGGCGGCGGCAGTCGGCTTCGCGGTTCTGTGCGCCGCGGCCTTCCACGTCGTGATCCTGCGCGAGGAAGCCTATCTGCGGGCGCGGCTCGGCACGCCTTACGAGGAATATTGCGCCCGCGTGCCGCGCTTCCTGCCGCGCCTCACGCTTTACCGCGATCAGGAAACCGTCACCTTCCGGCCGCGCGTGCTGTTCACCACGCTGCGCGACGGGCTCGTCTTCTTTCTCGCCATGCCGCTCTTCGAGATGGTGGAGCGCGCGCAGGACACGGGCGCGCTGCCCGTCTTCTTCCACATCTGGTAGGGCACGATCCGGCGGGGCTCAGGGCCCGACCAGTTCCTCCGCCACCGCGCGCGCCGCGCGGTCGGCCTCGTAGACATCCGCGATCCCGAACGCCCGGGGCAGTCCGGGCAGCAGGCGCTCCATCGCGGCTTCCACGATCTCGGCTATGCGCAGGAAGCCGATGCGGCCCGCGATGAAGGCTTCGAGCGCGGCTTCCTTGGACCCGTTCAGAACCGCGCCCGCGAGCCCGCCATGGGCAATCGCTTCGCGCGAGAGCCTGAGCGCGGGAAAGCGCGCTTCGTCGGGCGCGCGGAAGTCGAGGCGGGCGAGCTTCGCGAAATCCAGCCGCTCGACGGACAGATGCGGTCGCTCGGGCCAGCCCAGCGCATAGCCGATGGCCGTCCGCATGTCGGGCGCGCCGAGCTGCGCCAGAACCGAGCCGTCGCGGTATCCCACCATCGAGTGGATGACGGATTGCGGATGCACCAGCACTTCGAGCGCCCGGCCGGGCGCACCGAACAGCCGGTCGGCCTCGATCATCTCCAAGGCCTTGTTGAACAGGCTCGCGCTGTCGATGGAGATCTTGGTGCCCATCGACCAGTTGGGGTGCGCGGCTGCCTGGGCGGGCGTGACGTCGCGCATCCGCTCGATCGGCCAGTCCCGGAACGGCCCGCCCGAAGCGGTCAGGATGATGCGCTCGATCGCATCGGGCTGGGTCCGGTCGAGCACCTGGAAGATCGCATTGTGCTCGCTGTCCACGGGAAGCAGCGTGCCGCCCGCGCGCGCTACGGCTTCGGGCAGGAGCGGCCCCGCGCTCACCAGGCATTCCTTGTTGGCGAGCGCGACCGTCGCGCCCCGTTCGGCAGCAGCGAGGGTGGGCGCGAGCCCAGCCACGCCCACGATGCCCGCCATCACCCAGTCGGCGTCCATCCGCGCGGCCTCCACCAGCGCCTCCGCCCCGGCAGCGGCCTCGATGCCCGTTCCCTGAAGCCGCTCCTTGAGCGCCTCGTAGCGGGCGGGGTCGGCCGTCACGGCGAGCCTGGCGTTCACGTCGCGCGCTTGTCGGGCCAGGAGGTCCACATTGCCCATGCCCGTCACCGCCAGCACCTCGAACCGCTCGGGGCCGCCCATGTGGCTGATCACGTCGAGCGTCGAAACGCCGATCGAGCCGGTGGAGCCGAAGACTGAGAGCTTGCGGGGCAGGGGGGAAGCGTCGGTCATGGCCCGCCCATGCCCCATCGGCCAGCCCAAGGGAAGCCTTACCCGTTGCGCTTCCGCCCGGCCCGCGGTATAGCGCGCCCGTTGAACCGCCCGGCAGGGCATGCCGTGGCGGTTTCTTATGCTGAAAACAAGCTCACTCGGATCCCTTCCGAGCAAAGCGAGAAGCGGTCGACCGACCGCCGCCGGTTGTCCGGCGTCCTCGCGGAGCCCAGCGCGCAAGCGCTTGGCGTGAGCGCAAGAAACCGGAGAAGCGAAATGCCCAAGATGAAGACGAAATCCGCCGCCAAGAAACGGTTCAAGATCACTGCCACCGGCAAGGTGCTGGCGCAGGCCGCCGGCAAGCGCCACGGCATGATCAAGCGCTCCAACAAGTTCATCCGCGACGCCCGCGGCACGATGGTCCTCGCCGAGCCCGATGGGCGCAAGGTCATCAAGAACTTCCTGCCCAACGGCCTCTGAGCCCGGCCCAACCGTTTCTGAGGAGCAAGACACATGGCACGCGTCAAACGGGGCGTCACCGCCCACGCCAAGCACAAGAAGGTCCTGGACGCCGCTAAGGGCTTCCGCGGCCGCCGCAAGAACACCATCCGCATCGCCAAGCAGGCCGTTGAGCGCTCGCTCCAGTACGCCTATCGCGATCGCAAGAACCGCAAGCGCAACTTCCGCGCGCTCTGGATCCAGCGCCTGAACGCCGCCGCCCACGAGCACGGCCTGTCCTATGCCCGCCTGATCGACGGCCTGAACAAGGCCGGCATTCTGATCGACCGCAAGGTCCTGTCGGACATGGCGATCCACGAGCCCCAGGCGTTTGCCGCCATCGTGGCGCAGGCCAAGACCGCGCTCGAATATCTCAAGGACACGACGCCCGGCGCTTACGAGCGCGCCGTCGCAGCCTGAAGCCGGCGCCTTTCGTCTCACAAGAAACCCGCGCCGGCTTGACCGTCGGCGCGGGTTTCTGCTTTTCCGGCCCCACTTCTCGTGAAGGGTGCACCCTGTGACTGACCTCGACTCCCTGGAAAGCGGCCTGATGGCCGCCATCGCCTCCGCCTCCGACGAGGCGGGGATCGAGGCCGTGCGCGTGTCCGCGCTGGGCAAGAAGGGCACGGTGTCGGAAAAGCTCAAATCCCTGGGCGCGATGGGCGCCGAGGAGCGTCAGGTGGCGGGCCCCGCCATCAACGGGCTCAAGCTGCGCGTTTCCGACGCCATCGCCGCGCGCAAGGCGCAACTGCGCGAAGCAGCGCTCGACGCCCGCCTCGCGGCTGAAACGCTCGACGTCTCGCTTCCCGTCCGCCGCTCGCCGGCCGAGGAAGGCCGCATCCACCCGATCTCCCAGGTGATCGACGAGATCGCCGCGATCTTCGGCGATCTCGGCTTCGCCATCGCCGAAGGGCCGGACATCGAGACCGACTACTACAACTTCACCGCGCTCAACTTCCCCGAGGGCCACCCGGCCCGCGAGATGCACGACACGTTCTTCCTCCATCCCGACGCCAGTGGGACACGCAAGGTGCTGCGCACGCACACCTCGCCCGTGCAGATCCGCACGATGGAGAACCAGAAGCCGCCGATCCGCATCGTGATCCCCGGCAAGACCTACCGGCAGGATTCGGACGCGACGCATTCGCCGATGTTCCACCAAGTCGAGGGCCTGGTGATCGACCGCTCGGCCAACGTCGCCAACATGAAGTGGGTGCTGGAAGAGTTCTGCAAGGCCTTCTTCGAGGTGCCAAGCGTCAACATGCGCTTCCGCCCCTCCTTCTTCCCCTTCACGGAACCGAGCTTGGAGGTCGACATCCAGTGCGACCGCTCGCGCCCGGGCGAGGTGCGCTTCGGCGAGGGGAACGACTGGATGGAGATCCTGGGCTGCGGCATGGTGCACCCGAACGTGCTCAAGGCAGGCGGGCTCGACCCCGACGAGTTCCAGGGCTTCGCCTGGGGCATGGGCATCGACCGCATCGCCATGCTCAAATACGGCATGCCCGACCTCCGCGCCTTCTTCGATGCCGATGTGCGATGGTTGAAGCACTACGGCTTCCGTCCGCTCGACATGCCCACGCTGTTCGGGGGTCTGAGCGCGGGCTGACATGCCGACCGTTCTGCGGGAAGCGGGCCTCCGCTTCCACTTCTTCTCGGGCGATGGGCACGAGCCGCCGCACGTCCATGTCGATGGGCATGGCCGGAAGGCGAAAATCTGGCTGGGAAGCCTGGAAGTCGCGAAGAACGGCGGCTTCAACGAAGCCGAACTGAGCCGCATCACGCGGATCGTGTTCGAAAATCGGGAAACACTGCTGGGAGCGTGGAATGACTTCTTTGCATGACTACCCGGAAGAGCAACGGCCGGTCGAGGCATGGTGCGATCCGCATCAGGTCCATGTCCGCTTGGCGGATGGCCGCGAGGTGGTGACGCCGCTCTGGTGGTATCCGCGCCTGCTCAACGCGTCGCCCGCGCAGCGCAACACGGTGGAACTGATGCTGGACGGCGTGCACTGGCCCGACGTGGACGAGGACCTGTCGGTCGACGGGATGCTGCGGGGCCGCAAGGCGCCTGGCGCCATCGCGCCCCAGATCGCGGCGGAATGATCTGATGCCCCATCACGCCTCCTGCCGATGCGGCTCGATCGGCGCGGAGTCCCGCGCTGCGCCCTTTCTCGTCTCCTATTGCCACTGCCGCGACTGCCGCAAGCAGACGGGCGCGCCCGTGTCCGCCTTTGTCGGCTTCCGCGAGGGCGACCTTTCCTTCACCGGCAACCCCCAGCGCTGGCGCGTCGGGCCCGTGGAGCGGTCGTTCTGCGCGCAGTGCGGCAGCCAGATCGGCTATCGCGACGACGACCTGCCCGGCGAGGTCTACCTCTTCTTGGGCTTCATGGACGAGCCCGAGCGCTATCCGCCCACGCTCCACGCCTTTGAGACGCGGCGCCTGCCCTTTCTCCACATCGACGACGACCTGCCCCGCTATCCCGACTTCTCCGTCGAGCGCTGAACCGGACCAAGACCCATGAAATTCACCCTGTCCTGGCTCAAGGACCACCTCGAAACCGATGCAGGCCTCGACGCGATCGCCGAGCGGCTGACGGCCATCGGCCTCGAAGTGGAAGCGATCGATTCCAAGCAGGCGCTCAAGCCCTTCGTGATCGCGCGCGTCCTGTCCGCCGAGAAGCACCCGCAGGCCGACAAGCTCCAGGTGCTGTCCGTCGACACGGGCGATGGAAAGCCGCTCCAGGTGGTCTGCGGCGCGCCCAATGCGCGGGCAGGCCTCGTGGGCGCCTTCGCGGCGCCCGGCACCTATGTGCCGGGCATCGATGTGACACTCGGCGTGGGCAAGATCCGCGGCGTGGAAAGCTTCGGCATGATGTGCTCGGAGCGCGAGCTGCAACTCTCCGACGAGCACAACGGCATCATCGACCTGCCCGAGGATGCGCCGGTCGGCCAGAGCTTCGCGGCCTATGCGGGCCTCGACGACCCCGTGATCGAGATCAACCTCACGCCCAACCGCCCGGATGCGACGAGCATCTTCGGCATCGCGCGCGATCTGGCGGCGAGCGGCCTGGGCACCCTCAAGACGCCAGCCATCGAAGCGATCGCGGGCGAGGGGGCCTGCCCTGTCTCGGTGACCATCGCCGCCCCCGAGCTTTGCCCGGGCTTTGCGCTCCGCCTCGTGCGCGGCGTGACGAACGGCCCCTCGCCGCGCTGGATGCAGAAGCGGTTGCTCGCCATCGGCCTGCGCCCCATCAACTCGCTGGTGGACATCACCAACTACGTCACCTTCGACCGCGGCCGGCCGCTTCACGTGTTCGACGCGAAGAAGGTTGCGGGCAACCTCGTCGTGCGCCGCGCGGAGGAAGGCGAAAGCCTGCTCGCGCTCGACACGCGCACCTACCTGCTCACGCCTGAGATGTGCGTGATCGCCGACGACAACGGCGTGGAATCGCTCGCCGGCATCATGGGCGGCGAGCATTCGGGCTGCGACGAGAACACGACCGACGTGCTGATCGAATCCGCCCTCTGGGAGCCCCTCAACATCGCCCGCACGGGCCGGGCGCTCGGCATCCGTTCGGATGCGCGCTACCGCTTCGAGCGCGGCGTGGACCCGGATTTCGCGGTGCCCGGCCTGCATCTCGCGACACGGCTCGTGCTCGACCTCTGCGGCGGCAGCCCGAGCGAGGTCGCGGTCGCAGGCCTCGACGCCCATGAGCCCAAGCGCATCCGCTTCCCGCTCGCCGAGATCAAGCGCCTGACCGGCCTAGACGTGCCGGCGGCCCAAAGCCTCGACATCCTGCGCCGCCTGGGCTTCGGCCCGGAGGGCGAGGGCGAAACGGTCGAGGTTTCCGTTCCCTCCTGGCGCCCCGATGTGGACGGCAAGGCCGACCTCGTGGAAGAGGTCATGCGCATGGTGGGCGTCGACCAGATCGCGCCCGCCCCGCTCGGCTCCCACGATGCCGTCAACGGCCGCATCCTCACCACGATCCAGATCCGCACGCGGGGCGCCAAGCGCGCGCTCGCCTCGCGCGGCATGATGGAGGCCGTCACCTATTCCTTCATCCCGCGCGCCCATGCCGAACTCTTCGGCGGCGGAAGCGAGAGCCTGCGCCTCGTCAACCCGATCGCGTCCGACATGTCGGACATGCGCCCTTCGCTCCTGCCGGGCCTGGTGCGCGCGGCCGAGCGCAACGCGGCGCGCGGGTTCGACGACGTGGCGCTCTTCGAGGTGTCCGGCACCTATGAGAACGACGCGCCCGAGGGCCAGCGCCGTGTGGCCGGCGGCATCCGCCGGGGCACGGCGGGACTGGGCGGTTCGGGCCGTTTCTGGAGCGGCAATGCCGCGCCCGTTTCCGTGTTCGACGCCAAGGCCGATGCGCTGGCCGTGCTGGAAGCGGCCGGCGCGCCCGTCGACAAGCTCCAGATCGAGCGCGGCGGCCCCGCCTGGTTCCACCCCGGCCGCTCCGGCACGATCAAGCTCGGCCCCAAGAACGTGCTCGGCACCTTCGGCGAGTTCCACCCGCGCACGCTCGAAGCGCTCGACGCGGAAGGCCCGCTCGTCGGTTTCGAGGTGTTTCTGGACGCCGTTCCCGAGCCCAAGGCAAAGCCCACCCGCACCAAGCCCAAGCTCGAACTCTCCGCGCTTCAGGCCGTGTCGCGCGACTTCGCCTTTCTGGTGGACCGCGGCGTGGAAGCCGGCGCGCTCGCGCGTGCGGCACTCGGCGCCGACCGCAAGCTGATCGCGAGTGCCGAAGTGTTCGACGTGTTCGAGGGCACGAATCTGGGCGAAGGCAAGAAATCGGTCGCAGTCGCCGTTTCCGTGCAGCCCACCGACCGCACGCTGACGGACGAGGATTTCGAGGCGCTCAGCGCAAAGATCGTCGCAGCCGTCGCCAAGCAGACCGGCGGCACCTTGCGCGGCTGACCGCCCCATCTCTCAATTCTCCTTCCCCCTTGAGGGGAGGAGAGGGGGCGACTTCGCCGCCGGATTCCCATCTCGAACTCGCCCGAGACGCATGAAAAGGAAGACACCATGACCGACCTGTTCCGCTGGGGCATTCTGTCCACCGCCAAGATCGGCCGCGAGCAGGTGGTTCCGGCCCTTGCCGATTCGCTCAACGGCGTCGTCTGGGCGGTGGCGAGCCGCGATGCGGCCAAGGCCCGCGCGATGGCCGACCGCTTCGGCGCGCCGCATGCCTTCGGCTCCTACGAGGAGCTTCTCTCCTCGCCGGAAGTGGACGGCGTCTACATCCCGCTTCCCACCTCCCAGCACGTGGAGTGGGCCGTGAAGGCAGCCGATGCCGGCAAGCATGTGCTGGTGGAAAAGCCCCTGGCGCTGCGGGCCGAAGACATCGACACCGTGATCGCGGCCCGCGACCGCAACGGCGTGCTGGTTTCCGAAGCCTTCATGGTGTCCTACCACCCGCAATGGCTGAAGGTTCGCGAGCTCGTGGCGTCGGGCGCCATCGGGCGGCTGCGCCAGGTGCAGGGCGCCTTCACCTATTTCAACGACGACCCCTCGAATATGCGCAACCAGCTCGATCTCGGCGGCGGCGCGCTTCCCGACATCGGCGTCTATCCGGTGATCGCCACCCGCTTCGTGTCGGGGGCCGAGCCCACCCGCCTCCAGGCGAGCGTCGAGCGCGACCCGCGCTTCGGCACCGACATCTGGTCGTCGGTGCGCGCCGATTTCGGCGGCTTCGAATTGTCCTTCTATGTGGCCACCCAGATGGCCGCGCGCCAGGCGATGGTCTTCCACGGCACGGAAGGCTTCATCGAGCTGGCATCGGCCTTCAACGCGGGCATCTACGACCATCACCGCGTGGAGCTGCACAACGGCGATCACCGCGAAACGCAGGTGTTCCGCTTTCCCGGTGCCAGTCATTATCGGCTCCAGGCCGAGAGCTTCGTGCGCCGCGCGCGGGGCGAGGACGTGCCCGTCTTCCCGCTCGAGGATTCCGTCCGCAACCAGCGCGTGATCGACGCGATCTTCCGGGCCGGCGAAAGCCAGGGCTGGGAGAACGTGTGAGGGGGCGCACTTCACGCTCCCAACCTTGACCCGCCGCGCCGGGGGCTTTAGCCGACAAGGGCGCGGGGGGCGGACACGCCAATCAGGGACCGGAGCACTGAAGAACAAGATCTGGGCCGTTGTCGGCCTCATCGCGGTGGCTTTCTCCATCTATCTGCTGTCGCGCGAGTTGCGCGGGCTTTCGTTCGCGGAATTCCACGACAGTCTGGCCGCCATCCCCTGGCACGGCTGGCTGCTCTCGCTTGTGGCCACACTTGCGGCCTATGCGGCGCTCGCCGGCTACGACCATGTGGCGCTGCTTCACCTGCGCCGCCATGTGGGCTGGCTCTTCATCACGCTCTGCTCGTTCACCACCTATGCGCTGTCCCACAATATCGGCGCTTCCGTCGTGTCGGGCGGGGTGGTGCGCTACCGCGCCTATTCCTCGCGCGGGCTTTCGGCGGGCGAGATCGGCGTTCTCATCGCGTTTTGCTCGTTCACCTTCGCGCTCGGCACGATCCTGCTCGCGGGCATCGTGCTCGTGCTCGATCCCACGCTGACCGAGCGCTTCGTGGATGTGCTGCCGGTGGAGGCATCCGCCACCACGGGCGCCGTGCTGCTGGCACTTGTCGCGATCTACGTGCTCGGAAGCTGGCTCGGCCTGCCGCCGCTCAAGATCCGCAAGTTCGAGCTGCATTATCCCCGGCTGTCGGTCGTATGGCGCCAGCTCCTGGTCGCGCCCCTGGAGCTCCTGGCGGCTGCGGCCATCGTCTATTTCGCGCTGCCGGCGGCGGGCAATCCCGGCTACCTGACGGTGCTCGGCATCTTCCTCGTCTCGTTTTCGGTGGCGCTGCTCAGCCATGCGCCGGGCGGGCTCGGCGTGCTCGAGCTCGTCTTCATCACCGGCCTGCCCGAGATGGATTCGTCGGACGTGCTCGCGGCCCTTCTCGTGTTCCGCCTGTTCTACCTGATCGTCCCCTTCGTGCTCGCGCTGATCGTGGTGCTCGGCTTCGAGCGCTCGCAGCTCACGCGCGAGGAAGCCGGCTGAAGCCGGCTTGCGGGGCGGTTCGGCCCTTCTTATATAGCCCCCGATCCCGGTGACATGCCTCTGCCCGAGGCCGCGCCGGGGGCGATTTCCAAAGAACAGGGGGCTGCCCCCAGGAACGCCGGAACGGGTCCTGGCAGCCTGCCGAGAGGAGAAGACAGACAATGGCAAAAGTGATCGGCATCGATCTCGGAACCACGAATTCCTGCGTCGCCGTGATGGACGGCAAGGACGCGAAAGTCATCGAAAACGCCGAAGGCGCGCGCACCACGCCCTCGATCGTCGCCTTCACGGCCGACGGCGAGCGCCTGGTCGGCCAGCCCGCCAAGCGCCAGGCGGTGACCAACCCCGAAAACACGGTGTTTGCGGTGAAGCGCCTGATCGGCCGCCGCTTCGACGACCCCGTGACCGCCAAGGACAAGGGTCTCGTCCCCTATGCCATCGTCAAGGGCGACAATGGCGACGCCTGGGTGGAAGCCGGCGGCAAGAAGCAGTCGCCCTCCCAGATCAGCGCGATGATCCTTCAGAAGATGAAGGAGACCGCGGAGTCCTATCTGGGCGAAAAGGTCGAAAAGGCCGTCATCACCGTTCCCGCCTACTTCAACGACGCCCAGCGCCAGGCCACCAAGGATGCCGGCAAGATCGCCGGTCTCGAAGTGCTGCGCATCATCAACGAGCCCACGGCTGCTGCCTTGGCCTATGGCCTCGACAAGCGCGATGGCAAGACCATCGCGGTCTATGACTTGGGCGGCGGCACCTTCGACATCTCCGTGCTCGAGATCGGCGATGGCGTGTTCGAGGTGAAGTCCACCAACGGCGACACCTTCCTGGGTGGCGAAGACTTCGACATGCGCTTGGTCGAGTATCTCGCGGCCGAGTTCAAGAAGGAGCAGGGCATCGACCTCAAGAACGACAAGCTCGCCCTTCAGCGCCTGAAGGAAGCGGCCGAAAAGGCCAAGATCGAGCTGTCGTCCGCTTCGCAGACCGAAGTGAACCTGCCCTTCATCACGGCCGACCAGACGGGCCCCAAGCACCTGACGATGAAGCTCACCCGCTCGAAGTTCGAGAGCCTGGTGGACGACCTCGTGCAGCGCACGGTGGAGCCTTGCCGCGCGGCTCTGAAGGATGCGGGCCTCAAGGCCGGCGAGATCGACGAGGTGGTTCTGGTCGGCGGCATGACGCGCATGCCCAAGATCCAGGAAGTGGTGAAGCAGTTCTTCGGCAAGGAGCCCCACAAGGGCGTCAACCCCGATGAAGTGGTCGCCATGGGTGCCGCCATCCAGGCGGGCGTGCTGCAGGGCGACGTCAAGGACGTGCTGCTGCTCGACGTGACGCCCCTGTCGCTCGGCATCGAGACGCTGGGCGGCGTGTTCACGCGCCTAATCGACCGCAACACCACGATCCCCACCAAGAAGAGCCAGGTCTTCTCGACTGCCGAGGACAACCAGGGCGCGGTCACGATCCGCGTCTTCCAGGGCGAGCGCGAGATGGCGTCCGACAACAAGTCGCTGGCGCAGTTCGACCTCGTCGGCATCCCGCCCGCGCCGCGCGGCGTGCCGCAGATCGAAGTGACCTTCGACATCGACGCCAACGGCATCGTCAACGTCTCGGCCAAGGACAAGGGCACCGGCAAGGAGCACCAGGTCCGCATCCAGGCGTCGGGCGGCCTGTCCGACGCCGACATCGAGAAGATGGTGAAGGACGCCGAAGCCAATGCCGAGACCGACAAGAAGCGTCGCGGCCTGGTGGAAGCCCGCAACCAGGCGGAAGGCCTGATCCACTCTTCCGAGAAGTCCCTCAAGGACTACGGCGACAAGGTGGGCGAGGCTGACCGCACGGCGATCGCGGATGCCATCGCAGCGCTGAAGACGGCCACCGAAGGCGAGGACGCCGACGACATCGCCGCCAAGAGCCAGACGCTGGCCGAGGTCTCGATGAAGCTCGGCCAGGCCATGTACGAGGCGGGCCAGGCCGAAGCCAACGCGGCCTCCGGCGGCGCCGGCGGCTCGGCCAAGGCCGATGACGGCGTGGTGGATGCCGACTTCGAGGAGATCAACGACGACCAGGACAAGAAGAAGTCCGCCTGATCTCTTCATCCTGAAACACGAAGCCCGGCCGTCGCGCCGGGCTTTTTGTTTGCGGGGGGTCTCCTACCTATCCCGCCATGCCCCGACGCCACCGATCCTGGACCTGGGACGAGCGCGAGAAGCCGCCCGAGCCACAAGCCTGCTGGCTCTGCGGCAGGCCTCTGGGCAAGCGCACCGAATGGCATCACCCGTTTCCCAAGAGCCGCGGCGGTCGCGAGACGGTGCCCGTGCACCCGATCTGCCACCGTGCGATCCACGCGCGGTTCGACAACAAGGCGCTCGCCCGCATGGCGGAAGGGGGCGAGAGCCTGTCGGAGGATCCCGAACTCCGGCGCTTCATCGGCTGGATCGCCAACAAGCCGCCGGACTTCCACGCGCCCACGCGGGGCAGGCGCTAGAGCGTTTCGGGCAAGAGCGCGGAGCGGTGTTCACCGGAAGTGGTCCAGCGGGTGTGACCACCCCGCACCCAATGTGTCAAAAAAGTGCCATCGGGCGGGAACCCTATGGTAACTCACGGCTCGGCTCCTTAAATCGGGGCCACCCGCGGGTTCTTGGCACGTGATGCTTTGAGAGCCGGCGCAGATCATCCCTCGGCCCGCGCGACGCTCGCGGGCCCGAAGCTCAAGGCATTCCATGAAGGCCGATTTCTACGAAACGCTCGGCGTCGCCCGCGGGGCCGACGAAAAGGAACTGAAAGTGGCGTTCCGCAAGCTCGCCATGCAGTTCCATCCCGACAAGAACCCCGGCGACAAGGCCTGCGAGCACCGCTTCAAGGAGATCAACGAGGCCTATGAGTGCCTGAAGGACCCGCAGAAGCGCGCGGCCTATGACCGTTTCGGCCATGCGGCCTTCGAAGGCGGCATGGGCGGGGCAGGGGCGGGCTTCGCGGCCGGCGGCTTCGCCGACATCTTCGAGGACATCTTCGGCGACATGATGGGCCGCGGCGGCCGGCGCACCCAGGGCGGCCGCGAGCGCGGGGCGGACCTGCGCTACAACATGGAGATCACGCTCGAAGAGGCCTATGCCGGCAAGACCGCGCAGATCCACGTGCCGTCTTCCATCGCCTGCGACGAGTGCAAGGGCTCGGGCGCGAAGCCCGGCACGCAGCCCGTCACCTGCTCCATGTGCAACGGCCATGGCCGGGTGCGCGCGGCGCAGGGCTTCTTCTCGATCGAGCGCGCCTGCCCGCAGTGCCACGGCCGCGGCGTCACCATCAAGGACCCGTGCCCCAAATGCGCGGGCGCGGGCCACGTCACCGAAGAGCGCACGCTGTCCGTCAACATCCCCGCCGGCATCGAGGACGGCACGCGCATCCGGCTGGCGGGCGAGGGCGAGCCCGGCACGCGCGGCAGCCCATCGGGCGATCTCTACATCTTCCTCGCGGTCAAGCCGCACGAGTTCTTCGCGCGCGACGGGGCCGACCTCTACTGCAAGGTGCCGATCTCCATGACCACGGCAGCGCTCGGCGGCACCTTCGAGGTGGCCTCGCTCGACGGCGTGGCGGCCAAGGTCAAGGTTCCCGAAGGCACCCAGAACGGCAAGCAGTTCCGCCTGAAGGGCAAGGGCATGCCCGTGCTGCGCCAGCCGGTGATGGGCGACCTCCACATCCAGACCGTGGTGGAAACCCCGCAGAACCTTTCCAAGCGCCAGCGCGAGCTGCTCGAAGAGTTCCAGGAGCTTTCGTCCCACGACAACAGCCCGGAATCCACGGGCTTCTTCTCGCGCATGAAAGACTTCTTCGAATCCTTCGGCGAGAACCGCTAAAAGGAAACCGCGCGGGGCCGGGGGAACCGATCCGGCCCTGGAGCACTCTCTCCAGAACCATCCTCCCCCCGAACCGCCGGGGAAAACGAAGGGTTGATCGATGAGTTTCAGCTTGCGCAGGGCGATCACGGACAAGCTCGACGAGGAGATCCGCTTCTTCAAGGGCTGGATGGATCAGCCCAAGGCGGTCGGCGCGGTTCTGCCGACGAGCGCCATCACCGCGCGCCGCATGGCCTCGGTCGCCGACCCGCGCTCCAGGCTTCCCGTGCTCGAGCTCGGCCCCGGCACGGGCGTCGTCACCCGCGCGATCCTGGAGCACGGCGTGGCACCCGAACGCCTCGTCTGCGTGGAGTATTCGCCCGAATTCACCGAGCACCTGCGCAACCGCTTTCCCGCCGTCCGCGTGGTGGAGGGCGATGCCTTCGACCTCGACAAGACGCTCGCCGACATGGCCGGCCAGAAGTTCGACGCGGTGATCTCGGCCGTGCCGCTGCTGTCCTTCCCCGTGGAGCGCCGCATCCCCTATCTCGAAGCCGTGCTCGACCGCTTGGCGCCGGGCCGCCCGATGGTGCAGATCACCTATGGCGCGCGCTCGCCCATTCCGCCGGGCCGCGGCACCTACACCACCGAGCGCTTCGACTTCGTCTTGCGCAACATCCCCCCCGCCCATCTCTGGATCTATCGCCGCCCGCAGGGGCACTGAGGTGCGGGCGGTGCCTCGCGTGCTCGTGTTTGCCGGCTCGACGCGCGCCGGCGCCTTCAGCGGCAAGGTGGCGGGCGCGGCCGCCCAGGCGCTTGCGCTGCAAGGTGCCGAGGTCACGCGGATCGATCTTGGCGACTACGCGCTTCCCATCATGGACGAGGATCTGGAGCGCGAGCACGGCATTCCCGAAAACGCGATGCGTCTCGGCAGGCTTCTCGCGTCGCATGGCGGGCTTCTCATCGCCTCGCCCGAATACAACGCCTCCATCCCCCCGCTCCTGAAGAACACGCTCGACTGGCTGAGCCGCATCCGGCGCGACGGAAACACCGTGCTCAAGCCCTTCGAGAACAAGGTGGCCGCGCTCTGCTCGTCGTCCGACGGCAATTTTGCGGGCATTCGCGGGCTCGTCCATCTGCGCGCGGTGGTGATGGCCTGCGGGGCAGAGGTGATCACCCCGCAATGCTCGGTCGCGCGCGCGGGCGATGCCTTCGACGAGGACGGCCGGCTGCGCGAGGAGCGCACGCGCAAGACACTGGACAAGGTCGCGGGCGCGCTCGTCGCGCGGCTGCGCCAGGTTGAGCGGGAAACACACGAAGCATGAGCGACGAGCGGCTGATCGTTGGGCTCGACCTCGCCTCCGTGCGCGAGGCCGAGCGCGTGGCCCGCGAGCTGGAAGGGGTCGCCTCCTTCTTCAAGATCGGCCACGGGCTGGCATTCTCGGGCGGGCTGGAACTCGCGCGCGATCTGGTCGCGTCGGGCAACAAGCTCTTCTTGGACATGAAGCTCCTCGACATCGACAACACGGTGGCGAACGGCGTGGCGCGGATCGCCGAGATGGGCGTTTCCATGCTGACGCTGCACGCCTATCCCAAGGCGATGCGCGCGGGCGTGGCGGCGGCCCACGGCTCGCCGCTCACGCTGCTTGCCGTCACCGTGCTCACCTCCATGGACGAGGCGGACCTGCGCGAGGCCGGCTACGAGACGAGCCCCGAAGCGCTCGTGACACGCCGCGCGACGCAAGCGCGCGAGGCGGGCATGGGCGGCATCGTGTGTGCGGCGACCGAGGCGAAGGCCGTGCGCGCCATCGCGGGCGAGGGGATGGCGGTGGTGACGCCGGGCATCCGCCCCGCGGGCGCCGAGGCCGGCGACCAGAAGCGCGTGATGACGCCGGCTGCCGCCCTTGCCGCGGGCGCCACCCATCTCGTGGTCGCCCGGCCCATCGTGGCCGCCCCCGACCCGCGCGAAGCCGCGCTCCGCATCCTGGCCGAGATGGCCGCGCGGTAGAGCGCTTGTTTTGCGGTTCCCCGGACGGAACCGCCCGAGAGGAGGACGCCATGCCCAAGGGCTACTGGATCGCACGCGTCGAGGTGCGCGACGCGGAAGGCTACAAGGATTATGTCGCGGCCGCGAAGCCCGCCTTCGAGGCCCACGGCGCCCGCTTCCTCGCGCGCGGCGGCTCAAGCGAGACGCCCGAGGGCCGCGCATTCCCGCGCAACGTGGTGATCGAATTCCCTTCGCTTGCGGCAGCCCAAGCCTGCTACCACTCCCCCGAATACCAGGCCGCCCGCGCCATCCGGGGAAACTTCTCCGAAGCCGAGCTCGTCCTGGTGGAAGGGATCGAGGACTGAGCGGACCTCCATTCTCGCGCCAGCTTGGGCGGCCAGCTTGCATGCAACCCATTCGTGCTACATCTCTTGGGTTGAAGGTGTGGTGTTCTTTCCGATCCCTGGAAAGGATGCAGGCGCCCGGAGTTCGATCATGTTCTATCAGTTCTACGAGCTGAACCACGCCGCCCTCCAGCCCGTGCGGGCCTATGCGGATGCGGTGAAGCTCCTCTACACCAACCCGCTCAATCCCCTGTCGGCCACGCCCTTCGGCCGCTCGGTGGCGGCGGGCGCCGAACTCTTCGAGCGCGCCACGCGGCGCTACGGCAAGCCGCGCTTCGGGCTTTCGCACACGGTGGTGGGCGAGACGGAGGTGGCGGTTTCCGAGGAAGTGGTGTGGGAAAAGCCCTTCTGCCGCCTGCTTCGCTTCCGCCGCGACCTGCCCCAGGGCGAGGGCGCACCCAAGCTCCTGATCGTCGCGCCCATGTCGGGCCACTACGCGACGCTTCTGCGCGGCACGGTGGAAGCCATGCTGCCGCATGCCGATGTCTACATCACCGATTGGATGGATGCGCGCATCGTGCCGGTCGCCCTCGGGCGCTTCGATCTCGACGATTACGTGGACTACGTGATCGACATGCTCCACGCGCTGGGGCCCGACACCCATGTGATGGCCGTGTGCCAGCCTTCCGTGCCGGTTCTGGCCGCGGTCGCCCTCATGGAAGCGCGCGGCGACAGGTTCTCGCCCGCCACCATGACCCTGATGGGCGGGCCGATCGACACGCGGCGCAGCCCCACCGCCGTCAACACGCTCGCCATGGAAAAGGGCATCGACTGGTTCCGCGAGCATGTGGTGATGCCCGTGCCGTGGCCCGAGCCCGGCTTCATGCGCATGGTCTATCCCGGCTTCCTGCAATTGTCGGGCTTCATGGGCATGAATCTCGACCGCCACATCACCGCGCACAAGGATTTCTTCCACCATCTCGTGCGGGGCGACGGCGATGGGGCGGACAAGCACCGCGCCTTCTACGACGAATATTGCGCGGTGATGGACCTGACCGCCGAGTTCTACCTCCAGACCGTGGAAACCGTGTTCATCCGCCACGACCTGCCGCGCGGCGTGATGCAGGTGCGCGGCGAGGCGGTCGACCCCGGCACCATCCGCCACACGGCACTCCTGACGGTGGAGGGCGAGAACGACGACATCTCGGGCCTCGGCCAGACACAGGCCGCCCACGACCTCTGCGCCAACCTCTCGCCCGAGAAGAAGGAGCACTACGTGCAGGAGAAGGTCGGCCATTACGGCGTCTTCAACGGCTCGCGCTTCCGCCGGGCGATCGTGCCGCGCATCGTGAGCTTCATGGAAAAGCACGGCGGCGGCCGGGACGCCGCTTCGGAGACGGGGGAGGGCTGAGCCCTCCACCGATTCCGCCGCGGCACCTGCGAAATCCGCGGGAATGGTTAACCGGGCAATCCCGGTTCCCGCGGCTCCGCCACGCTCCCTTGGTCGGCGGACGGCCTACCACGGCCCGTCCCCGCGAAGAGCCTGAAACTGCTTAAAATTGTCTGAATTCCCGCGCCTCGCCGGGCTTGGAGTTCGGTGGCAAACGAGAGCGATAATGCGCGCGCCGAAATTTGGTTCCGCCCGATCGTGACAAATACGACGCAAAAACACGTGATCGGGTAACTTTCTTCCGCCAATCCCCTCCGGCCTTCGTTGACAGCCGCCCACGCCGAACCTTAACGTCTGATTAACGACAAGGGGCACTCAAAGGGGTGTGGGGATAATGTTCTCACCGCATGCGGCGGGCGCGTTGTTGCGCGCAAAATTCTTCCTCGGAATGGCGGCTTTCGTAGCATCGTCTGCTCCCGCCGCCGCTTCCTCCCCGATGGTCACGGGGGGCTTCACCTCCCAACCCATCGGCCATTACGAGTTCTGCCGCCGCATGCCCGACGAGTGCCGCATCCGCACCATCGCGGCCCGCCCGGAAACCATGACCAAGGCGCTCTGGGAAACCATCGTCGACATCAACCAGGCGGTGAACGCCTCGATCGAGCCCGTCAACGACATCGACCTCTACGGCAAGGAAGAGGTCTGGGCCTATCCCGACGGCAAGGGCGACTGCGAGGACTTCGTGCTCGAAAAGCGCCGCGAGCTGCATGGCGCGGGCGTGTCGCTCGCCAACCTCCTGATCACCGTGGTCAAGAAGCCCGACGGCGAAGGCCACGCCATCCTCACCGTCCGCACCACGGCCGGCGATTTCGTGCTCGACAACCTGTCGGACGAGGTGCGCGGCTGGGAAGAAACCGGCTACCGCTTCCTCAAGCGCCAATCCACGGAAAACACCGGCCGCTGGGTCGCCATCCGCGAAGGCCAGGCCCCGCTCGTGGGCTCCGTGCAGCCCACGAACTGAGGGAAGGGCTTTCGGGCCCTCAGCCGGCGTTCGGGACGAAGCAATCCGCTTCGATCTCCACCAGCCATTCGGGGTCGACGAAGCGCGACACCGCCATCACCGTGCAAGCGGGGCGGATTGCGCCGAAGATCTCGCCATGCGCGGTCGTCGCCTCGCGCCAGCGCTCGATGTCGGTCAGGATGATGCGGGTGCGGACCACATGCTCGAGGCTGCACCCCGCCTCTTCGATCGCCCGGCGCACGATCTCCAGGCACAGCACCGTCTGCTTGTAGACGTCGCCGGGGTGCGCCGCCTTGCCGTCCGGGCCGATGGGGGCGGTTCCCGCGATCGCGAGAAGCGGGCCGACCCGCACCCCGCGGCTCATTCCGATCACCGGCTCCATGGGCGAGCCCGAAGACACCAGCTTGCGTTCCTGCATGGGATAGATCCTTGTCCGCGAGGGGCCGAGAGCGCCCGTTGCCGGGATCACGCCATAGCAGGCCTGCGCTCGCTCGCCATGCGGTAGGATACCGCTTCCGCCAGATGCATCCGCCCGACCCGCTCGGCCCCGTCGAGATCGGCCACCGTGCGCGCCACCTTCAGGACGCGATGATAGGCGCGCGCGGAAAAGCCGAGCTTTTCACTCGCCTCGCGCAGGAGGGCCGCACCCGCCCCGTCGAGATCGGCCACGCGCTCCACAAGCGCTGTCGGGCAGTGCGCGTTGGTGGAAGTGCCGCCCGCATCGAGCGCGTCGAAGCGCGCGGCCTGCACGCTTCGCGCCCGCGCCACGCGCGCGGCCACATCCGCGCTCGCCTCGGTGGAGGCGGGGCGCAGGAGGTCGGCCGCCGAGACGGCGGGTACCTCGACGCGCAAGTCGATGCGGTCGAGCAGCGGCCCGGAGATGCGGGCTTGGTAATCGGTCTGGCAGCGCGGCCCCCGCGCGCAGGTGTGGCCGGGCTCGCCCGCCATCCCGCAGCGGCACGGGTTCATGGCCGCCACGAGCTGGATGCGGGCGGGATAGGTGATGCGATGGTTGGCGCGCGCGATCGCGCATTCAGCCGATTCCAGCGGCTGGCGCAGCGAGTCGAGCACCTGCGGGGTGAATTCGGGGAATTCGTCCAGAAACAGCACCCCGTGATGGGCGAGCGACACCTCGCCCGGCCGCACCCGGAGCCCGCCGCCCACCATCGCGGCCATGGAGGCGGAGTGGTGCGGGCGCCGGAACGGGCGGCGGTCGGTCAGCTTGCCGCCGGCCAGCTCGCCCGCGATCGACTGGATCATCGAGACCTCCAGCAATTCGCGCGGGGAGAGCGGCGGCAGGATCGAGGCGAGCCGCTCGGCCAGCATCGACTTGCCCGATCCCGGCGGGCCGACCATCAGAAGGTTGTGGCCGCCGGCGGCCGCCACCTCCAGAGCGCGCTTGGCGCTTTCCTGGCCCTTGATGTCGGCGAGGTCGGGCAGCGGCGCGCCCGTGCCCTGGATGGCGGGCGCGGGCCGCGACAGAACCTGCGTGCCGCGGAAATGGTTGGCGAGCGCGATCAGCGAGCGCGGCGCGAGGATCTCGATGTCTTCGCCCGCCCAGGCCGCTTCCGGCCCGCAGGAGGCCGGGCAGATCAGGCCGAGCCCTGCCGCATTGGCCGCGACCGCGGCCGGCAGCACGCCCGCGACCGGCGCCACCGTGCCGTCGAGCGAGAGTTCGCCCAGCACCACGAAGCCGCGCAGCGCGTCAGCCGGAATGGCGCCCATGCCCGCCATCAGGCCGAGCGCGATGGGAAGATCGTAGTGGCTGCCTTCCTTGGGCAGGTCGGCGGGCGCCAGGTTCACCGTCACCTTCTTGACGGGCATGGACAGGCCGGAAGCGTGCAGGGCCGCCTGAACGCGCTCGCGGCTTTCGGCCACCGCCTTGTCGCCCAGGCCGACGATCTGGATGCCCATCTTGCCGGGTGCGATCATCACCTGGACGTCGACCGGCACGGCTTCCACGCCCTGAAACGCCACCGTGCGCACATGGCTGACCATGCCCATCCTCTCCCTCACCCCAAGTGGAAGGGAGCATGGGCCAAGTCAAACCGCAAGAACGTTCAAGGAACGGGTGATCGTTTCCGGTGCGATCCGGTTGCGAAGAGTTGTGGAGAGAGAACGAAACGGGAAAAGGGCTCAGCGCGGCTGGTAGGCGCGCTTGCGCGGCTCCGAGCGCAGGAGCTGCCGCACCAGCGCCACCACGCCCACCACCGACAAAGCGAGCAGGCCGACCGTCAGGAAGGCCGTCACGCCGCCGCCCGTCGCGCCCAGCGTGTCGAAGCCCTTGGCGCCAAGATAGCCGGGCGCAAGCATCAGCGGCGCCCAGATGATGGCCGACGAGATGTTGGCGAGCTGGAAGCGCGTCTGGCTCATCGCCATCATGCCGGCCACCAGCGGCACGGTGTTGCGGAACATCGACAGGAAGCGGCCCAGGAACACCGCGGCAAAGCCGTAGCGGCGGAACAAGAGGCGCGTGCGCGCGATCGGCTGGCGGTAGCGGCGGAAGATCGGCCGGTAGACGATGCGCGGCCCGAGCTTGCGGCCGATGATGTAGGACACGACGTCGCCCAGCACCGCGCCGATGATGGCGCCCAGCACCACCGTGACGGGATCGATCAGGCCCGCACCCGCAAGCCCGCCGATCACGATCATCAGCGCGGTCGCGGGGATCACCATGCCCACGAAGGCGAGCGATTCGCCGAACGACACCAGCGCGATGATGACGGCGGCCCAGGAGCGGTGCTCCTGCACGAACTGGCCGAGATCGTGCATCAAGGCTTCCATCGTATCTGTCTCCCCACGGGCTGTTCCGGCAGGCGCGGCCATGCCGCCGCGCGCTCGCGCCTTATCACCGATGACGCCCTTGAAGCGTTAAGATGGCCGAAGCAGGGCCGAACGCTCAGGCAGGCCGCGCGTCGGGATCGAAGCGGCGGAAGATCCGGTCGCGCTCGCGATAGACGGCGGGCAGCGCCAGGAGTGCCAGGCAAAAAAGCGCTATCGCGGTCTTGGCGAGCTGGCTGAAGCGCGGCGTCTCGATGTCGATCAGGTGCACGAGATAGACGATCACCACGTGCCACACATAGACCTGCAGGGAATGGCGTCCGAGAAGCCGCAGGAAGCGCAGCCGGAAGAGCCCGTTGAGCGCGCCCGAGAGCCACCGCACCTTGGAGGACGCATGGCGCGGCCCCGCGATCAGGAGCCATGCTATGCCGCCGCCCGCCGCCAGGAAGTTCAGGAGATAGACCAGGCCGAACTCGGAGCGGTTCTCGTAGCTCTGAAAAGGCGCGGCCATGTCCTCGGGCAGGAAGCCGTAGGCCGAAGCGAAGCGGAAGGGGAGAAAGAACAGGCACACGGCCAGCGCGGTCAGCGGCAGGAACTTGTCGTCGGGCCGGAACACCCGCGACCAGTCGATCCGGTCGAGCGCGGTCAGCACGCCGAGCACCAGGCCCGACACGAACACGATCTGCCAGGCCATCAGGTTGAAGTTGACCCGGAGCCCATGCCCCGTGTCGCCCGCGAGCCAGGTGTTGAGCGGCAGCGTGAGCGGTCGCTGGATGCCGAACTGCGCGGCGAGCCAGAAGAGAAACGAGCCCAGCAGCACCGCATACCAGTGGCCCCGCAAACAGGCCCAGATGAGAAAGGGCGCGGCCAGCATGTAGACGATGTATTGCGGCAGGATGTCCATGTAGGTCGGCTGAAACAGCAGGAGTGCCGCCGAAAGCACGCGGAAGGGGTTGCGCCAATCGAGGTCGCCCATCCAGTCCGTCCAGGCGAGCCCGGCGGCGGGCAGCAGCAACGCCACCGTCATCACGAAGGCGAGCAGCCAGAGCGATTGCCGGTAGAGATCGCCCGCCCGGCTCCAGACGGCGCTCGATGCCGCGCCGAAGCCCTTGCGCGCCATGCGGCCGGCATAGACCATGCCCACCAGAAGGCCCGAAAGAAACACGAAGCCCTGCGCGTCCTCCACGAAGGCGAGCTGCCGGTGGTTGATCTCCACCAGCCAGTAGCCGCCGTCGAAGGCCAGGTGGTTCAGAAGCATGAAGACGAGGAAATAGCCTCGCAGCCCGTCGATCAGATCGGAACGCTTGGTCATCGGCACCGCTTTGTCGCTGGCCAGAGGCCCGCCCTTCGCGCGGCGATGTAGGGCGGGGGCCGGGAAAGGCCAGCCGAAAGGGGTGGAGCGTCAGCTCCGCTTGGCTTCCACCGCGTCCCAGAACAGGCTTGCGATGTCGGCCCCGCCGAAGCGCTTGACCTCGCGCACGCCGGTGGGCGAGGTGACGTTGATCTCGGTCATCCAGTCGCCGATCACGTCGATGCCCACCAGCACGAAGCCGCGCTCGCGAAGGCTCGGACCGATGCGGCCGCAGATCTCGCGCTCGCGTTCGGTCAGGTCGGTCTTCTCGGCGCGTCCGCCCACATGCATGTTGGAGCGCGAATCGTGCTCGGCGGGCACGCGGTTGATGGCGCCCACGGGCTCGCCGTCGATCAGGATGATGCGCTTGTCACCCTTTCGCACGTCCTTGAGGTAGCGCTGCACGATGAAGGGCTCGCGGAACATCTGCCCGAACATCTCGAGCAGCGAGGCGAGGTTGCGGTCGTCGTCGCGCAGATGGAAGATGCCCGCCCCGCCATTGCCGTAGAGCGGCTTGACGATGATGTCGCCATGCGCGCGCCGGAAGGCTGACACCTCTTCCGCGTCCCTGGTGATCAGCGTTTCCGGCATCAGGTCGGGAAACTCGGTGACGAACACCTTTTCGGGGCTGTTGCGCACCCAGGCGGGGTCGTTCACCACGAGCGTCCTGGGGTGGATGCGCTCCAGGATATGGGTGGTGGTGATGTAGTTCATGTCGAAGGGCGGGTCCTGGCGCAGGAGAACCACGTCCATCTCGGCCAGGTCCGTGCGCACGGGCTCGCCCAGCGTGAAGTGGTTGTTCTTCTCGTCGCGCAGGCTCATTTCCTCGACCCGCGCCACCGCGCGTCCGTCGCTCAGCGAAAGCCTGTCGGGCGTGTAGTGGAACAGCTGGTGCCCGCGCCGCTGCGCTTCCAGGCTCAGGGCGAACGTCGTGTCGCCTGCGATCGAGACGGTGCGGATATGGTCCATCTGGACCGCGACCTTGAGTGACATGAACCTGCGCGAGCTCCGGCAAAACCGGCCCCCGCTCTATCCGAGCCGGCCGGTTCTGCCAACGGCAGGCGACAAGCATCGCCGCCGCGCGGGCGCCGTGGCCATCCGAATTGATCCGCTGATGTGATCGTCAATTCTGCTTGCGGCATCTCCAGTGGTTCGATCCCACTGATCGCGGCTCATAGGAGAAAAGTCTTTCCATCTGCGGTGAAACACAGTGGCGTGCTGCAGAATTACTTTTCCCTAACTCTTTTTCTGCATGATGTGGAGTTGTGCGCGAACCGGCGCAAGAAAAACCGAGGCTCGGGAATGGGCATGTCGTTCGGCGCAGATCAGGCCGGGTCGATGGACGGAGATCTCGCCTACACGGACCCGCTGACGGGTCTGGGCAACCAGCGTCGCTTCTTCGACAAGATCGAGCGGCTGATCACCGAGCGCGCCGAGGATCCCGCCCCCTTCACCGTGGGCATCGTCGATCTCGACGGCTTCAAGCCGATCAACGACCTGTTCGGGCGCTCGGCGGGCGACGACATCCTGGTGCAGGTCGCCATGCGCCTGCGCGCTTCCATGGATGCGGGGGCGGCCGTCACCCGCTTCGGCGCCGACGAGTTCGCCTTTCTGTTTCCGCTCGTGTTCAGCGAGGAGGCGGCGGCTGCCAAGGCGCGCATGCTGATCGAGCTGTTGTCCGCGCCCTATGACGTGGGCGAGCGCACCGCGCGGCTTTCGGCCTCGGTCGGCTGCTCGCTTTTCCAGTCGGGCGACGAAACCACCGAGGTGCTCGTCACCAAGGCCGAAAGCGCGCTCTACCAGGCCAAGCGCTCGGGCCGGGCGCAGGTGGTGGTGTATTCCTCCGAGATGGACGATGCGGCGCGCCGCGACACCCATCTCGAACAGGCCCTGCGGCGGGCGGTCTCGGCCGGCGAGGTGGAGCCCTTCTTCCAGCCCATCGTGGATCTCGAGACCCGGCGCATCACGGGCTTCGAGACGCTGGCGCGCTGGACCGACCGCGATCTCGGCGTGGTGCCGCCTTCGGGCTTCATTCCGATCGCCGAAGAGCGCGGGCTGATCGGCCCGCTTTCCCAGCTTCTCCTGCGCAAGGCCACCGAGGCCGCGCGGCACTGGCCCGATGACCTCTTCTTGTCCTTCAACCTTTCGCCCTCCCAGCTCGTCGACCAGAACACCGGCCTGCACATCCTTTCCATTCTCGACCGCTCGCGCTTCGACCCGCGACGGCTCGAGATCGAGATCACCGAGACCGGCCTGATGTCGGACGCGCTTTCGGCCAAGAAGATCGTGGCCGAGCTCCAGCGCTGCGGCATCCGCGTCTCGCTCGACGATTTCGGCACCGGCCAGTCCTCGCTCGGGCGGCTGCGCGAGTTCCGCTTCGACAAGCTCAAGATCGACCGCTCCTTCGTGTCCGCCCTGTTGGAAGACCGCCCGTCCGAGCACATCATCCGCGCCATTCTTTCCATGTGCGAAGGGCTCGGCATGGCTTCCGTCGCCGAAGGCATTGAGGAGGAGGCACAGGCCGAAAGGCTGCGCAGCCTGGGGTGCCAGGGCGGGCAGGGCTATTTCTTCGGCCGACCGCTCGACCGCGACGCGACCCTCGCCCTCCTCAAGGCCGAGGAGTGGCGCTCGGAGGCCGTCAACTGAGAAGGCCCCCGTGAGAAGGCCCGAGCGAGGCACGGAGCCATCGCCGCACTTGACACGCGCCCCGCTCTTCCTGCCAGAACACACCCTGGTCGAGGAGCCATGCCATGATGCCGTCTGCGCGCTTTCCGGATCTGGACGGGGCCTCCGTGCTCATCACGGGCGGGGCCTCGGGGATCGGCGCATCGCTGGTTGAAGGCTTCTGCCGGCAGGGCGCGCGGGTGGCCTTTCTCGACATCGCCGAAGCGCCCGCGCAAGCGCTTGTCGACAGGCTCGAAGGCAAGCCGCGCTTCATTGCGGCCGACCTGCGCGACGTGGAAGCGCTGCGCCGCGCCGTGAGCGAGGCGGCCGAAGCGCACGGGCCGGTCTCGGCCCTCGTCAACAACGCCGCCTGGGACGACCGGCACGAGGTCGACGCGGTGACGCCCGACTATTGGGACGCGAACCTCGCCATCAACCTGCGCCCGCATTTCTTCACCGCCCAGGCCGTGGCGCCCGGCATGAAGGCGCGGGGCGGGGGCTCGATCATCAACTTCACCTCCACCTCCTTCATGATCAACCATGCCGACATGCCCGCCTACACGGCGGCCAAGGCCGGCATCATCGGCCTCACCAAGGGGCTCGCGGGCAAGCTCGGGCCCGACAACATCCGCGTCAACGCGGTCGCCCCCGGCTGGGTGCTGACCGAGCGCCAGAAGGAACTCTGGGCGACCGAGGAAAGTGTCTCGGATTTCGTCGGCAACCAGTGCATCCGCCGCCCGATGGCGCCCGAGGACATGGTGGGCGTCACACTCTTTCTCGCGTCCGACGCCAGCGCCATGCTGACCGCCCAGACGCTGATCGTGGACGGCGGCTACCTGTGAGCGCGGCCTTCGCGCTGGCCGACTGGGGCTCCTCGCATCTGCGCATCTGGCTCTGCGACGGCGAGGGCAGGGTGCTCGGCGAGCGCCGCTCGGCAGACGGCATGCTGGCAGCGGGCGGGCGCTTCGCGGCCGTGCTCGAAGCCCATCTCGAGGCTTTCGGCGCGGCGGGGGCCCTGCCGGTCTTCGCCTGCGGCATGGTGGGCGCGCGGCAGGGCTGGGTCGAGGCGCCCTATGTGGCGGTGCCCGCGACGCTCGATGCGGTGTTCGGTGCCGCGCGCCGCGTGGAAGGCGTCTCCCGCCCCGTGCTGATCCTGCCGGGCCTGTCGCAGGCCGAGCCCGCCGATGTGATGCGCGGCGAGGAAACGCAGCTTGCCGGCCTGCAGGCCGAACCGGGCTCCTGCACCGTCTGCCTGCCCGGCACGCATTCCAAATGGGCCGAGATGAAAGAAGGGCGCATCACCCGCTTCGCTTCTGTTCCGACCGGCGAACTCTTCGCCGTGCTCGGCCAGCACTCCATCCTGCGCCATTCGCTCGGCACGGACGACACAGCGGTCGACCCCGGCGCCCCGGCCTTCCGCCAAGCCTGCGCGGATGCGCTCTCGGACGGAGACGCGATCGCGCGCCTGTTCGGCATTCGCGCAGCAAGCCTGCTGCACGGTCTCGAAGCCCGGGATGCGGCAGCGCGGCTGTCGGGCCTCCTGATCGGGGCCGAGCTGTTTGCCATGCGCCGCCGCTTCACGGCCGAGCCCGTGGTGCTGCTCGCCTCGGGCGCGATGGCCCGCCTCTATCGCTCGGCCTTCGAGGTGGCCGGTATCGCCATCCGGGAGGCGGATGCGGATGCGGCAGTGCGTCGGGGCCTTGTCGAGGCCGCCCGTCACCACCGGGAGCTCTGGATATGACGGTTCCTTTCCCCCCGCTTTCCCGCGGCCTCGTCGCCATCCTGCGCGGGCTCACGCCCGGCGAGGCGCAAGCCGTGGCTCAGGCTGTCTGGGAAGCGGGCATCCCGGCAATCGAGGTGCCGCTCAACTCGCCCGACCCGTTCCGCTCGATCGAGACGATCCGCAAGGCCCTGCCGGACGAGGCGCTGGTGGGCGCGGGCACCGTTCTTTCGCCCGCCGATGTCGACCGGCTCCACGATGCGGGCGGGCGGCTTCTCGTGAGCCCCAATGTGGATGCGGCCGTGCTCGCGCGTGCGGGCGAGCACGGCATGGTGACGATGCCCGGCGTGTTCACGCCGACGGAAGCCTTCGCGGCCCTTGCCGCGGGCGCTTCCGCGCTCAAATTCTTTCCGGCGAGCGTGCTGGGTGCCAGCGGCATCGCGGCCATCCGCGCGGTGCTGCCCAAGGATGCGGCGGTGGGTGCTGTGGGCGGCGTGTCGGAGGCCGACTTCGCGGCCTATGCCAAGGCGGGCGTCTCGCTCTTCGGGCTGGGCTCGAGCCTGTTCAAACCGGGCATGACGCCCGCCCAGGTGGGCGAGCGGGCGCGCGCCGCGGCAGGCGCGTGGGACAGGATGGCGGGGGGCGAGGCATGATCGGCAATTCCGTGGTCTCGGTTCTGGACGAACATGCCTGCGAGCTGGGCGAGGGCCCGAGCTACGACACCCGCACGGATGCGCTCTTCTGGTTCGACATCGTCAATTGCACCATGTTCGAGCGCCGCTGGGCGGATGGCGAGACGGTTCTCCACACGCTGCCCTTCATGGCGAGTGCGGTGGCGAGCGTGGACGAGAATCAGCAGCTGCTCGCAGCCGCAGGCGGGCTTTTCCTGCGCGACCGCCATTCGGGCGCGCTCTCGCTCCAGGTGGCGATCGAGGCCGACAAGCCGGAGATCCGCTCCAACGACGCGCGCGTCCACCCATCGGGCGCCTTCTGGGTGGGCACCATGGCGTGCGACGAGCACCAAGGCGCCGGAGCTGTGTGGTGGTATCGCGCGGGCGAGCTGCGCCAGCTCTTCGACCGTGTGACCGTGCCCAATTCGATCTGCTTCTCGGCCGATGGGGCGAGCGCCTTCTTCGCGTGCTCGGCGGCGCAAAAGCTGTGGCGCGTCGCCTGCGATCCCGCGACCGGCCTGCCCAGGGGCGAGCCGCAGGTGATGGTCGACGGCATGGATGCCGAAGGCGTCATCGACGGCTCGGTGATGGATGCCGAGGGCACGTTGTGGAACGCGCGCTGGGGCGGGTCGCGTCTCGACGCCTATGCGCCCGACGGGACGCTATCGCGCTGGATCCCGATCCCCGCCCTCCAGCCGTCCTGCCCGGCCTTTGTGGGGCCGGCGCTGGACAGGCTGGTCGTCACCTCGGCCTGGAAGGGCCAGGACGGGGCAACGCGGGCGAAGGATGCTCTGGGAGGGCAGACCTTCCTGCTCGACATCCCCGTCAAGGGCCGCGCCGAGCCGGACGTGCTGCTTTAGGCCTTAGCCGCAGTTTTCCTACGCAAAACCGCTTCGCACTTTTGCTGGAACTGCTCTAGGCGCGCTTTTCCATGCACACCTTGGTGTGGCCCGCGCCGACGAAGCCCAGCGTGCGGGCGGCGGCCTTGGACAGGTCGAGCACGCGGCCCTTCACGAAGGGACCACGGTCGTTGATGCGAACCACCACGCTCTTGCCGTTGGTCTGGTTGGTGACGCGCAGCTTGGTGCCGAAAGGCAGCGAGCGGTGGGCCGCGGTCATGGCGGCGGGGTTCATGCGCTCGCCGGAAGCCGTCTGGGAAGTGAGTGCGTACCACGAGGCACGTCCGCACTGGGCGAAAGCCGCGCTGTTTGAGGCCAGAAGAGCGGCGCTTGTCGCCAGCGCGGCGACCGTCAGGTGCAGTTTCGTCATGCTTGGGGGTCGTTCCATTGATCGGAACTGGCGCCCCTAAAGGCGAAACGCGGCGCGAGGCGGCGCTCACGTGGCGAGAATGGGGCGTTCCATCACATTGGATTTACTTAAGAAATTTATCGTGAGCCGAATTCGCCGGCTCCTGGAGCCTTCCCGCGGCTCGAAAGTTGGAGCGGGATGCACCCCGAAAACCAGGCACCCCTGATCCTGACGCTGCGCCTCGACGAGGCGAGTGCGTCCTATTTCGACGGCCTGCGCCAGCGCCATTTCCCGCCCGAGCGCAACCACCTCAAGGCCCATGTGACGGTGTTCCACAAGCTGCCGGGCGAGGAGCGGGCGCAACTGCAACGCGACCTGGAAGAGGTGGCGAAAGGGGCATCGGGCTTTGCGGTCGCCGTTGGGGGTCTGCGCTCGCTCGGCCGCGGCGTGGCGTTCCGCCTGGAAGCGCCCGAGGCGCAGCGGCTGCGCGGGGAGCTCGCCCGTCGCTGGCAGCCCTGGCTCGGCCCCCAGGACCGCCAGGGCTGGATGCCGCATGTCACCGTGCAGAACAAGGTCACGGGGGAAGCCGCCCGCCGCCTGCTCGAAGAGCTGCAAGCGGGCTTCACGCCCTTCGAGGCCAAGGCCGAAGGCTTCGACCTTTGGGCCTATCGCGGCGGGCCGTGGGAGTTCCTGGCGGGCTTGCCCTTCGGCTGAGCCGCTCAGGCCACCCCGCCGAGCTCGTCCTCCACATGCGCGCGCACGATGGCGTCGAAATCCCTGTCGGCGGCGAAGCCCAGCTTTTCCGCGCGGGTCGCCTCGAAGCGCTCGGGCCAGGTGCGGACGATGGCCCACACGGCCGGATCGGGCTCCTCGCGGATCAGCGCCACCGCCCGGTCCCCGCCCACGCGGCGAAGCGCCTCGATCTGCTCGCCCACGGAAACGGCCGTGGCCGGCATGTTGAGCGAGCGCGCATGGCCCAGGCGGTCGCCGTCGAGGGTGGCCGCATGAAGCAGGAAGCCGACCGCCGCGCGCGGGCTCGCATGGGCGTGCACCACCTCGCGCGGCACGGGCAGCACCGCCGTCTGGCCGGCCAGCGGCTCGCGGATGATGCCGGAGAAGAAGCCCGATGCCGCCGCATTGGGCTTGCCCGGCCGCACGCAGACCGTGGGCAGGCGGATGCCCACCCCGTCGATGAAGCCCTTGCGCGTGTGGTCGGCCAAAAGCAGCTCGCCCATCAGCTTCTGCGTGCCGTAGGAGGTGAGCGGTGCGGGCGTGAACCCGTCCGGCACCACTGCGGGCAGGGGCGCGCCGAACACGGCCATGGACGAGGTGAACACCACGCGCGGCCGCCTGCCGCCCGCAGCCAGCGCCTCGAACAGAGCGCGCGTGCCGTCGAGGTTCACGCGGTAGCCGAGCGCGAAGTCGCGCTCCGCCTGGCCGGACACGACGCCCGCCAGATGAAACACGAGATCGGGCCTGAAGCCCGCGAGCGCTTCGCCTTCGCCGGGTGCTGCGAGATCGGACACCCGCACCTCCGCCGGCAGCCCGGCCACGAGAGGTGCCGCCACCACGTCCTGAAGCAGCACGGCCTCGATCGCTTCCGACCCCACCTTGCCGTCGCGCGCCAGCCGCTCGGCCAGCTTGCGGCCGAGCATCCCGGCCGCTCCCGTCACGAGAATGCGCATCAACCCCTCCCCACGAACGGCATCTTGGTGGCCATCACCGTCATGAACAGCACATTGGCGTCGAGCGGCAGGTTCCCCATGAAGAGAAGCGCGTCGGCCACGCGCTCCACGTCCATCACGGCCTCGGCCGCCACGCGCCCATCGGCCTGCAGCACGCCCTGCGCCATGGGGGCGGCCATCTCGGTCAGCGCATTGCCGATGTCGAGCTGGCCGCAGGCGATGTCGAAGGGCCGCCCGTCGAGCGCGAGCGTCTTGGTGAGCCCGGTGATCGCGTGCTTGGTGGCCGTATAGGCCGCCGACCCCGGCCGCGGCGCGTGCGCGGAGACCGAGCCGTTGTTGACGATGCGCCCGCCTTGCGGGCTCTGGCGCCGCATCTGGCGGAAGGCCGCGCGCGCGCAGAGAAACGCGCCGTTGAGGTTGACGTCCACCACCGTGCGCCAGGCGCTCACCGGCATCTCGTCGATGGGTGCGGCCTTGAAGCCCTGGCCGGCATTGTTGAAGAGAAGGTCGATCCGCCCGAAGCGCTCGGCGACCGCCGCAAAGAACGCGTCGACCGCCGCCTCGTCGGTGATGTCACAGCCGCCCGCGAAGAGGCGCTCCCCATCCGCGCCCGCCTGCCTCCCCGTTTCGGCAAGCGCCTCCTCGCGCCTGCCGCAGATGGCCACGTTCCAGCCTGCTTTCAGAAGCTTGAGCGCGCCGGCCCGTCCGACCCCGCTGCCAGCGCCCGTGACGACCGCAGTTCGCCTTTCCATTCCATCCTCCCAGACGGTTCCCGCGCGATGGCGCGAATTTTAATCAACTTTTTGTTATGGAACACCTTCGGCAAAGTCGCGGTTGGGTTCGCTCGCGCCATGACATACTCTCATGGAGGCTGGCGCAAGGACCGCTGCATGCCAAAACACGTCCAAGACCGGGGGACGCTGCGTCCCGTCGAGATCGGCAGGCTGAAACGGGTGTTCGACCGCGCCTGCCTGCTTCGCCATGTCCAGCCCGAGACCGACGAGGCCAAGGAACTGGCGCTCCAGATCCTCGCCCTCCACAATGCCGGCATGGTGGACGAGGAGATGCTGTCGGCCGCCATCGCCTATTCGCGGCCCGAGGCCCGTTCGGCCTAGCGAACCAACCTCAATCCAGCTTGGTCCAGGCCCCGTCCGCGTTGGACGAGCGCACGCAGGCCTCGACGAAGGCCACCCCTTCCACGCCGTCTTGCACCGTCGGGTAGAGCACGTCCGCATTGGGCTCGGCGCCCGAGCGCGCCGCACGGATGGCGCGCGCGGCCTCCGCATAGATGTTGGCGAAGCCTTCCAGATAGCCTTCGGGGTGGCCGGCGGGAACGCGCGCCATGCGGGCGGCCGAAGGCAGCACGCCCGCGCCGTTGCGGGTCAACAGGCGCTTGGGCTCGCCGAAGGGCGTGAACCAGAGATAGTTGGGGTCGGCCTGCACCCATTCGATGCCGCCCTTGTCGCCGTAGACGCGCAGCTTGAGCCCGTTTTCGTGGCCGGGCGCCACCTGGCTCGCCCAGATCATGCCCTTGGCGGGCTTGGCGCCGTCCACGCCCTTGAAGCGCAGGAGGATGTGGGCGTTGTCGTCGAGGGTCCGGCCTTCCACGAAGCTGTCGAGATCGGCCGCCAGGCTGTCGAGTTCCAGCCCCGAAACGAAGCGGGCGAGGTTGTAGGCGTGGGTGCCGATGTCGCCCGTCGAACCGCCCGCGCCCGAGCGCGCGGGGTCGGTGCGCCATTCCGCCTGCTTGGAGCCTGCCGCCTCCGCGCGCGTGGTCAGCCAGTCCTGCGGGTATTCGGCCTGCACCAGCCGGATCGTGCCGAGATCGCCGCGCGCCACCATTTCGCGTGCCTGGCGCACCATCGGATAGCCCGTGTAGTTGTGGGTGAGTACGAAGAGCTTGCCCGAGCGCTCGGCGATGTCGGCCAGCGCCCTGGCGTCATCGAGCGTCGCCGTCATCGGCTTGTCGCAGATCACATGGATGCCCGCTTCCAAAAACGCCTTGGCCGGGCCGAAATGCATGTGGTTGGGCGTGACGATGGCGACGGCCTCGATGCCGTCGGCGCGCGCTGCCTCCTTCTCGGCCATCTCCTCAAAGGAGGCGTAGGTCCGCTCGGGGTCGAGGTTGAGGTCGGCACCCGAAGCGCGGGCACGTTCGGGGTCGGACGACAGCGCGCCCGCCACGAGCACGAACTCGCCGTCGAGCCGGGCCGCAATGCGGTGGACCGCGCCGATGAAGGCGCCTTGCCCGCCGCCCACCATGCCCAGGCGGATGGGCCCGCGCGTCGGTTCGATCGTCGTGCCGGAAACCATGCGTTCTTTCCTTCGTCCATGCTTGGCGGGCGTGAAGCCCGATTATTCGATGCCCATCATCCTGCGCAGCGCGGCCTTGTCGGTGGTGCCGCCCGCGAAGTCGTCGAAGGCCTTCTCGGTCACGCGGATGATGTGGTTCGCGATGAAGGGCGCGCCCTCGGCCGCCCCGTCCTCGGGGTGCTTCAGGCAGCACTCCCATTCCAGCACCGCCCAGGAATCGTAGTCGTATTGCGCGAGCTTGGAGAAGATGCCGGAGAAATCCACCTGCCCGTCGCCGAGCGAACGGAAGCGGCCCGCGCGGTTGAGCCAGGGCTGGTAGCCGGAATAGACGCCCTGGCGCCCATCGGGGTTGAACTCGGCATCCTTGACGTGAAACGCCTTGATGCGCTCGTGGTAGATGTCGATGAAGGCGAGATAATCGAGCTGCTGAAGCAGGAAATGCGAGGGGTCGTAGTTGATGGCCGCCCGCGGATGGTCGCCCACCGCTTCCAGAAACATCTCGAAGGTCGCCCCATCGAACAGGTCCTCGCCGGGATGGATCTCGTAGGCCAGGTCCACGCCCGACGCGTCATAGGCGTCGAGGATCGGGCGCCAGCGCCGCGCGAGCTCGGCAAAGGCCTCCTCGATCAGCCCTGCCGGCCGCTGCGGCCAGGGGTAGAGATAGGGGAAGGCGAGCGCGCCCGAAAACGTCACCGACGCCTTGAGGCCGAGATGTTCGGAGGCCTTGGCGCCCCACGTCACCTGCTCCACCGCCCAGGCCTGGCGCGCCTTGGGGTTGCCGTGCACTTCTGGCGGCGCGAACGCGTCGAACTGGCTGTCATAGGCCGGGTTCACCGCGACGAGCTGGCCCTGGAGATGGGTGGAAAGCTCGGTGATCTCCACGCCCGCCGCGCGGCAGACGCCCGCCACCTCGTCGCAATAGGTCTTGGAGGACGCGGCCTTTTCGAGGTCGAAGAAGCGCTTGTCCCAGGTGGGGATCTGCACGCCCTTGTAGCCCAGCCCAGCCGCCCAGCCGGCTATCGCCTCCAGGCTGTTGAAGGGCGCTTCGTCGCCCGCGAACTGCGCCAGGAAAATGGCGGGGCCCTTCATGGTTGCCGGCATGCGTTCTCCTCCCGTGGCTGGCGCCTTCCTATCCCGCACAGGCAGCCGCGCCAAGCCTCGGCCCGCTTGCAAGTGTTCCGAACACACCTAGATCAGCGGCGCTTTCGCGGAGTTTTCCTTGATGTCCGACGCTCTCTTCTCGCCCATCACGCTGGGCGGCCTTGCCATTCCCAACCGCATCGCGGTGGCGCCCATGTGCCAGTATTCGGCCGATGACGGCTCGGCCACGCTGTGGCACCTGCAGCACTGGATGAACCTCGCAATGTCGGGGGCCGGCATGGTCACCGTCGAGATGACGGATGTGGAGCGCCGCGGCCGCATCTCGCATGGCTGCCTGGGCCTCTACTCCGACAGCAACGAAGCGGCTGCCAAGCGCGCGCTCGATGCGGCAAAGGCCGTGGCCGCGCCCGGCACCGTGTTCGGCGTGCAGCTGGCTCATGCCGGCCGCAAGGCGTCGAGCCAGCGCCCCTGGGAGGGCGGCGGCCCGCTCAAGCCCGACCAGGACCCCTGGCAGACGGTTTCCGCCTCGGCCATCCCCTATGACCAGGGCTGGAACGTGCCCCATGCGCTGACCGAAGACGAGATCGCCCGCCTCGTCGCGCTCTGGGCGGAATCGGCACGCCGCGCGGCGCGCGCGGGCTTCCATTTCATCGAGCTTCACGGCGCGCACGGCTACCTGCTCAACCAGTTCCTGTCGCCGCTCTCCAACAAGCGCGACGACCGCTACGGCGGCTCGCTCGAAAACCGCATGCGCTTCATCGTCGAGGTGGCGCGCGCGGTGCGGGAAGCTGCGCCCGAACTCATGCTCGGGGCGCGCCTTTCGCTCACCGAATGGACGGAAGGCGGCTTCAGCGTGGAGGAGGGTGTGGAGGTCTCGCGCGCCCTGAAGGCGGAAGGCGCGAGCTACATCTGCTGTTCGAGCGGCGGCAACATCCCCAACGCCAAAATCGAGCTCAGGCCGAGCTATCAGGTGCATCTCGCGCGCGCCGTGCGCGAGGGGGCCGACATCGCCACCCGCGCGGTCGGCCTGATCGACGACCCCATCGAGGCCGACCGCATCGTGCGCGAGGGCGACGCCGACATGGTGGCGCTCGCCCGCGCCTTTATCGCCAATCCCCGCTGGCCCTGGGGCGCGGCCGCCAAGCTCGACCACAAGCTCAGCGTCACCCCCCAGCTCGCGGCGGGCCTCGGCCTCGCCAAGCGGTGGGCGACCGCCTGATCAGAGGTGGCGGGTTTCCGTCGGCTCTTCCATCCACTTGTCGTGCAGCCCGTCCATGAAGCGGACGGGCGCCGCCGCGAGCTCGTCCACGGACAGGTCGTCGAGGGAGGCCAGGTGAACGGAAACCGTGGGCTTGCCGCCCATCATGTCGATCCTGCTGAAGCTGTGGGTCGCGATCCCGCAGCGCGAGCAGAAGTAGTGGTGGCCTTCGCCCCAGTCGCCGCTCTTGCCGTAGTCGGTGAGCGCGTCTTCGCCCGACAAGAGGCGGAAGTCCGCGGGCGCCAGCTGTCCCGCATTCCACATGCGCTGCTTCCAGCACATCGTGCAGTTGCACTTGTAGGTGCCCGCTTCGAGGTCGATGTCGGCCTCGAAGCTGACGGCCTTGCAGTGGCAGCTTCCGTGGAACGTCTTCTTCATCGCGGCTCTCCGGCGTGGCGAGATGGAACTGTGCTCGCACACGATTCCCACGACAAGGGGATGTCAGCCCGCAACACGAAATCTTGCCGGGGCGAGCGCCTCTAGCGCAGCAGCCACTCGTGCTCAGGCGCGTTGTGGAACTTCCACGTGCGCTTGGGCCCGGCCATCACGTTGAGATAATAGAGGCCATAGCCGTGCACGGTGGCGCAGGGGTGGTAGCCCTTGGGCACCAGCACCACGTCGCCGTCCTCCACCGCCATCGCCTCGTCCAGCTCGCGCCGGCCGTCCTCGCCCTTGTCGGTGTAGACGCGCTGGAAGGCGAAGCCCTGGGGCGGGTCGATGCGGTGGTAGTAGGTCTCCTCGAGATAGGATTCGGCGGGCAGGGCGTCGCGGTCGTGCTTGTGGGGCGGATAGCTCGACGTGTTGCCGGCCGGCGTGATGACCTCCACCACGAGAAGCGAATCCGCGGGCTCGCCCTCGGGCAGGATGTTTGCGACATGGCGCACATTGGCGCCCTTGCCCCGCACCTCCTGGCCCACCGCGTCCGGCCCGATCAGCCGCACCGGCAGCCCGCCGCCCAGGCTCGGCGCCGAACACACGGCGAGAACGCAGTCCGTCTCCGCCTCGGCGCTCCAAGGGGTCTCGCCGGGCATGTAGACCGACCAGGGCTTGCCCTCGAAGGGGCTCATCCGCTCGCCGATCACGCCGAAATCCTCCCGGCCCGCAGCGACCCTGGCCTTGCCGGAAACCAGCACCAGGCAGGTCTCGCGGTCGCCCGTCTCGCCGCCCACGCGGTCGCCCGGAGCCAGGCGATGGAGCGCAAAGCCCACATAGCGCCAGCCGGCACTTTCCGGCGTCACCTCGGCCAGGAGGCCGCGATCCCCAGTGGGGCGGACGAGCAGCTTGGACATGCCCTCAACTCTTTCCTTCATCCTGGTCCCCGGCTGGCGCGGCCCGGCCGAACGCGATCAGGTAGTTCCACGCGCCATAGGCCGCCATCAGCCCGAACATCGTGCCCCAGCCGGGCGAGCCCGAAACGAACTCGAACACGGCCCAGGCGGCGCAAAGCCCCACGAGGAGCACGCGGACCCATAGCGGCTGGAGCCAGGGATGGTCGGCGTCGTTGTTGCGCAAAAGGGAAACCTTCTCAGCGGGTGGGGAAACCTTGGGTCTCCACCCTATAGCCCGCATTCCCCATCACGCGCATCAGCTCCTTGTGACCGATCTCCGCCATGCGCGCGGGCGGGCTCGCCACCGGGTCCTGCTCGGCCTCCACCACGAACCAGCCCTCGTAGCCGTGGTCGGCGAGGCTTTGCACGATCGCGCCGAAATCGAGCGAGCCGTCGCCCGGCACGGTGAAGGCGCCGAGCGCCACCGCATCCAGGAAGGACTGCCGCGAGCGGTCGAGCCCCTCGATCACCTCCATCCGCACGTCCTTGACGTGCACGTGGTTGATCCGCGCATGGTGGTTGCGGATCGCGCGCAGCACGTCGCCGCCCGCGAAGGCCAGGTGGCCGGCATCGAGCAGAAGGGGAATGCCCGCGCCCGAATGGCGCATGAAGGCGTCGAGCTCGGCCTCCGTTTCCACCACGGCTGCCATGTGGTGGTGGTAGGAGAGCGGCATGCCCTGTTCCGCGCACCACTCGCCGAACTCCGTCAGGCGGCGCGCATAGGCCTTCATCTCGCTGTCCGAAAGCCTGGGCTTGGTCGCCAAGGGCCGCGAGCGGTCGCCCTGGATCGAGCGGCCGACCTCGCCATAGACGATGCAGGGCGCGTCCACCGCCTTGAAGAGCTCGATCATGGGCAGGATGCGGTCCTGGTTCGCGGCCAGTTCCTCGTCCACGAGCGTGCCCGAGAACCAGCCGCCGCACAGCGTCACATCCGCCGCGCGCAGGATGGGCAGCATCACAGCGGGGTCGGCGGGAAAGCGCCGCCCCATCTCCATGCCCGTGAAGCCCGCGGCGCGGGACTGGCGCAGACATTCCTCCAGCGACACGTCGTCGGAGAGTTCGGGCAGGTCGTCGTTCCACCATGCGATGGGCGACATGCCGAGCTTGGCCTTCATGCTGTTCAATCTCCCAGGCGCTGGGTTTCGAGCGCCGTCTCATAGGCCTGGCGCTTGGCCTGCACCTCGGCGCGCACCGACACTTCCGGCACCGCCACGTCCCACCAGTGCCCGCCGGCATCGGTGGAAATCAGCGGGTCGGTGTCGATCACGAGAACGGTGGTGCGCTCGTTCGCCCCCGAGGCCGCAAGCGCCGCTTCCAGCTCCGCGACCGAGGCGACCTTTTGCGCCACAGCCCCCAGGCTCGCCGCATGGGCCACGAAGTCGATCGCGGGAAGCGTCTCGTGGCGCGTGTCGGCGAGCAGGTTGTTGAAGTTGGCGCCACCGGTCGCCATCTGCAGCCGGTTGATGCAGCCGTATCCGCGGTTGTCGAGCAGCACGATCGTGAGCTTGAGCCCGAGCATCACGGAGGTGGCGATCTCCGAATTCATCATGAGATAGGAGCCGTCGCCCAGCATCACGACGACCTCGCGCGACGGCACGGCCATCTTGGCGCCGAGCCCGCCCGCGATCTCGTAGCCCATGCAGGAATAGCCGTATTCGGCGTGGAACGTGCCGGGCCCGCCCGCCTGCCAGAGCTTGTGCAACTCGCCGGGAAGCCCGCCCGCCGCGTGCAAGAGCGTCACCTCGGGGCCCATCGCGCGCTGCACGGCCCCGATCACCTGCGCGTCCGAGGGAAGCTCGGCATTGGTGGCGGCCGTCGCCTTGTCGGCCGATGCCCGCCATTCCTTCTTGCCGCGCTCCGCGTTGCCGCTCCAGGCGTCCGGCGCCTTCCAATCGCCCAGCGCCGCTTCCAGCTCGCCCAGCCCTTCGCGCGCGTCGGCCACCAGCGGCAGGGCGCGGTGCTTGCCGGCGTCGAAGCCCTGCACGTTGAGCCCGACCACCGTCTTGCCCTCGTTCTTGAACAGCGCCCAGGAGCCCGTGGTGAAGTCCTGCAGCCGCGTGCCCACCGCGAGCACGAGGTCGGCCTCCTCCGCCAGCCGGTTGGCGGCGGACGTGCCGGTCACGCCGACCGCGCCCATGTTGAGCGGGTGCGTGTCGGGCAGCGAGGACTTGCCCCCCATGGTCTCGGCCGCGGGAATGCCGAAGCGCGTCGCGAACGCATCCAATGCCTGGGACGCGCCCGAATAGAGCGTGCCCCCGCCGGTCACGATCAGCGGCTTCTTCGCCTGCCGGATGGCGCTGACGGCCACCGCCAATTCGTCGCGGTCGGCGCGCGGGCGGCGGATCAGCCAGTTGCGCTCGGCAAAGAAGCTCTCGGGATAGTCGTAGGCCTCGGCCTGCACGTCCTGGCAGAAGGCGAGCGTGACCGGCCCGCATTCGGCGGGGTCGGTCAGAACCGCCATCGTGCGCGCGAGAGCGGGCACGATCTGCTCGGGCCGGGTGATGCGGTCGAAATAGCGCGACACCGGGCGAAACGCGTCGTTGGCCGAAACCGTGCCGTCGCCCCAGTCCTCGGTCTGCTGGAGCACGGGGTCGGGAATGCGGTTGGCGAACACGTCGCCCGGCAGAAACAGCACGGGCAGGCGGTTCACATGGGCAAGCGCGCAAGCCGTCACCAGGTTGGTCGCGCCCGGCCCAATCGAGGTGGTCACGGCCATCGCGCGGCGGCGGAAATTCGCCTTGGCGTAGGCGATGGCCGCATGCGCCATGGCCTGCTCGTTGTGGGCGCGGAAGGTCGGCAGTTCCTCGCGCACCCCGTGCAGCGCCTCGCCCAGTCCCGCCACGTTGCCGTGGCCGAAGATGGCCCAGACGCCGCCGAAGAAGGGCAGCGTCTCGCCGTCGATCGTGATCGTCTGGCGCGAAAGAAAGCGCACGGTGGCCTGGGCCGCCGTCAGGCGGATGGTCTTTGTCATGGCGGTCTCCTCCCGCTTGGAGATGGGTCAGGCAGCCTTGCGGCCGCGCGCGCCGAGCCAGGCGCTTGTAAGCCGCTCGAAGCGGGCGGCCATCTCCGCGATGGCCTCCTCGTCGGTGATGCGGCCGGCGAGCCAGTCCTCGGCGGGCTTCATGAAGATGGTGCGCCCCACGGCGAAGCCCTTGACCACGCCCACATCGGCCACCGCGCGGAAGGCCGCTTCGAGCTTGTCGGCGGGCGCTTCCAGGCCCAGGAGCACCACGCCGCGGCACCAGGGATCGTTTTTGGCGATCACGCCCTCGATGCGGCGCCAAGCGGCAGCCGAGACCTGCGGCTCGAGCTTCCACCAGTCGGGCTTGATGCCCAGTGCATAGACCTCCTCCAGCGCGGTCGCCACCGTGTCCTCCTCGACCGCGCCGTGCTTGCCGCAGATGATCTCCACCAGAAGCTCGCGGCCGATCCTGCGCGAGGCGTCATAGGCCCCGCGCAGCGTCTCGCCCTGTTCGGCCTTCATTTCGGCGGTGTCGTCGGGGCGGTAGAAGCAGAGCACCTTGATGCAGTGGTCCGCCGGCCATTCCACGAGCTGCGAGCCCAGATCCTGGCTCCATTCGAAGCGCAGCGGGCGCGAGCCCGGCTCCTCGATGGGCCGCCCGAGCCAGGAGAAGGGGTGGCGGGCATATTCGAACATGGCCTCGCGGCCCCACTTCTCGTCGATCAGCATGCCGTAGCCCGGCCGCCCGCCTGCCACGCGCGCCGCAGCCTTCACGCCCAGAACCTTGAAGGCACGAAGGCGCTCGCGGTCGGCGCCCAGCCGGTCGGCCATCTCCTCCAGCCCCCCGCGATGGTCCATGGCGAGCGCCATCAGTTCGGGGATCTCGCGGGCGCGCGTGGTTGCCCAGTGGATGTGGTTGAGCGCCTCGTCCTTGCGCAGCGCATGGTGCGCCGAGCCTTGCTCGAGGAAATGCGTGAGCTCCTCCCAGGTCGGGTATTCGGGCGCGCAGAGCAGGCGCGACACGGCGAACGCCCCGCAGGCATTGGCCCAGGTGGCCGAGGTCTTGTGGTCTTCGCCGCCCAGCCAGCCGCGCAGGAAGCCCGACATGAAGGCGTCGCCCGCGCCCAGCACGTTGAAGACCTCGATCGGAAAGCCGTCGCCCACGGTGCCGTCTTCGAGGTCGGCGGGAATCGCGCCACCATAGACGATGCAGCCCTTGGACCCGCGCTTGAGCACGATCACCGCATCCGACACCGCGCGGATGGCGGACAGGGCCGAGGCCACGTCGTCCGCGCCGGACGCGATCATGATCTCTTCTTCGGTGCCCACCACGAGATCGCAGAGCGGCAGCACGGCTTTCAGGCGCTCGGACACCGCGTCCGACTTCACGTAGCGCGAGAACCCCGCCTCGTGCCCCGCCAGTCCCCAGAGATTGGGGCGGTAGTCGATGTCGAACACGACCTTGCGGCCGGCGGCCTTTGCCGCGCGGATGGCCTTTTCCTGCGCCTTCGCGCTGTTGTCGCGCGAGAAATGCGTGCCCGTCACCACCACCGCGCGGGCCGACTGGATGAAGCCCTCGTCGATGTCGCCCTCGTCGAGCGCCATGTCGGCGCAGTCGGTGCGCACGAAGATCATGGGCGAGACGCCCTCGCTTTCCACCGCAAGCAGAACGAGCGCGGTCAGCCGCACGGCGTCGGAGGCGACGCCCTTGGTTTCCACGCCCTCTCGCGCCAGCTGCTCGCGGATGAAGCGCCCCATCTGCTCGTCGCCCACGCGCGTCACGAGCGCGGAGCGCAAGCCCAGCCTCGCCGTGCCGACCGCGATATTCGCGGGGCACCCGCCCACCGATTTCGCGAAGCTCGTGATGTCTTCCAGCCGCGAGCCGATCTGCTGGCCGTAAAGGTCCACGGACGCGCGGCCGATGGTGACGACATCGAGTGTGGGCTCGGTCATGGCATGTCCTCCCTGTCCGGCGCGGCCGGGTGGAGATGTGATAATGGAACGCGCATTCCACGTCTAGGGGTAGATGGAACGCTCATTCCTTTTGGGGCTAGCCCCGACGCTCCTCGGCCACCGACACGGCGAGCGTCATGGCAAGCGCCATGGTGGCCGACAAGGAGCGGAAGCCCGCGAAATCGGCTTCCGCCACCTCGAACCAGGCCGTGGCCGACTGGGCGAGCGGCGAAAACGCGCTGTCGGTGATGGCGATCACCGGCACGCCGCGCGCGAAAGCGGTCCGCGCGCCTTCGACCGTGGCCGGCGCGTAGGGCGAGAAGCTGATGGCGAGCACGGCGTCTCCCGGTGTCGCGAAGGCCAGGCTCTCGGGGTCGAGCCCGGCGGACGAATCGATCAGCTGCGAGCGGATGCCGAGCTTGCCCAGCGCGTAGGCGAGATAGGACGCCACCGGAAACGAGCGCCGCCGCGCCATCACGAAAATGGTTTCGGCTTCCGACAGGATGCGGCTCGCGCGTGCCAGCAACTCGCCGTCCACGCCGCGCGCGAGCGCCTCCAGCGAGCGCGCGGAAGCGGCGGCGAACCCGTCGAGCAGCGTGCGCGGGCCGTCCTCCTTGCCGCGCAGGCTGGCGAGGCGCTCCTCGTAGGACGAGCGCTCCCCGCGCAACCGCTCGCGGAACACGCCCTGCATGGCGGAGAAGCCGTCGAAGCCGAAGTGGCGGGAAAAGCGGATCAGGGTCGAAGGCTGCACGCCGGCGGATGCCGCGATCGAGGCGGCCGTGCCGAAGGCCACCTCGTCGGGATGGTCGAGCGCATAGGCCGCGATCTGCGCGAGCCGCTTGGGCAGCGCCTCGCGCTCGGCGATCACGGCCGAGCGCAGCGTGTCGAAATCGCGCGGGGAGGGGACAACGGTCATGGAATGAGTTTCGCCCGCCCGATCGCTTGCGGCAAGACACCCGAATGGATCAAACATTCCATTCTCGTCCGATTTGGACTAGACGATGCGAAAATCTGGGGAGGACACGGGAATGATCGGGGTCGGGCTGATCGGCACGGGCTTCATGGGCAAGTGCCACGCCATCGCGTGGAGCGGGGTGCGCGCGGTGTTCGGCGACGTCGAGCCCGTCCGCCTCGTGCATCTGGGCGAGGCCGACGAGGGCCTGGCACGCAGGCGCGCGGGGGAATTCGGCTTCGAGCGCGCGAGCGGCGACTGGCGCCGCGTGATCGAAGACCCCGAGGTGACGGTGGTTTCGGTCACCACGCCCAACCAGTTCCACCCGGAAATGGCCATCGCGGCCCTGCAGGCGGGCAAGCATGTCTGGTGCGAGAAGCCGATGGCGCCGCGTCTCGAGGATGCCGAGCGGATGGCCGAAGCGGCAGCGAGCAGCGGGCGCGTGGCGGCGCTCGGCTACAACTACATCCAGAGCCCCGCCATCCGCCAGATCGGGCGCCTGCTCGATGCCGGCACCATCGGCACGGTCAACCATCTGCGCGTCGAGATGGACGAGGACTTCATGGCCGACCCCGACGCCCCCTTCAACTGGAAGCACGACAAGGCGTCCGGCTACGGCGCGCTCGACGATTTCGCGGTTCACCCCTTGTCGCTGATCGCCGTCCTGTTCGGCCGCGTGTCGGAGGTCCTCTGCGACCAGGCGAAGCCCGTGGCCGAGCGCGTGACGGGAGAGGGCGGCCGTCGCGCGGTGGAAACCTTCGACATCGCGTCGAGCCTGTTTCGGCTGGAGAACGGCGTGTCCGGCACGCTTCTCGTCAACCGCTCCGCCTGGGGCCGCAAGGGCCGCATCCAGGTGCAGATCTTCGGCAGCCGCGGCACGGTTCTGTTCGACCAGGAGCGCTTCAACGAGGTGCAGCTTTTCGTGACAAGCGACAAGCCGGACGAGCAGGGCTTCCGCACCATCCTCGCCGGCCCCGCCCACGAGCCCTACAACCGCTTCATCCCGGCCCCCGGCCACGGCCTGGGCTTCAACGACCTCAAGGTGATCGAGGCCCACGAGCTGGCGAAACGCATGCGCGGCGAGCAAGCCCGCCTGATCGAGTTCGCCGAGGGCCTGGAGATCGAGCGCACCGTCCACGCCATGGCGCACTCGCACGAGGTGCGGGGGTGGGTGCCCGTCAGATAAGGGCCTGCACCCTCATTGGTGCACCACCGTCACGGCATGGATTCTCGGGCTTGACCCGAGAATCCATGCCGTGACGGTGCGCCCCTACCACCCCATCCCCCGCATCAACTCGTGCCACTCGGGGTTCGTCTTCTCGATCAGCTCGATCTTCCACTCCCGACGCCAGCGCTTCAGCGAGGTCTCCCGCTGGATCGCATCCCGGATATCGAAGTGCTCCTCGTACCAGACGAGCCTCTGAACCCCATACCGTGCAACGAACTTCGAGCCCCGCCCGGATGTGTGCTCCCACATCCGTCGAGCCAAATCGCTGGTGACGCCGACATAGATCGTCCCCCGCTTCTGGCTCGCCGTCATGTAGGCGAAGCCCGTCACCTCACTCCGAAACCCCCACCACGTTCTGGTCGTAATCCACCAGCGACCCCGTCATCACCCCGGACTGCGGCGACACCATATAGGCCACGAGCACCGCGAGCTGGTCCGGCTTCACCAGTTGCCCCATCGGCTGCGCGGCTTCAGCCTTTTCCAGCCAGTCGTCCTGCGCCCCGTGCCACTTCTTCTGCACGATGTCCTCGCCGGGCGTGTCCATCCAGCCCGGCAGCACGGCGTTGACGCGGATGCGGTTCTTGCGCAGGGCGTTGGCGGCATTGCGCGTCAAGGTGGCGAGCGCGCCCTTGGATGTGGAATAGGGCGACAGGAAACCCTGGCCGCCATGGGCGGACATGGACAACACGTTGACGATCGAACCGGCCTCGCCCGTCTCGATCAGGTGCTTCGCCACGCCCTGCATCAGAAGAAACGGCCCGCGCACATTGGTGGCGAAGATCGTGTCGAAGAGTTCGGGCGTGGTGTCGAGCAGGCTGCCGCGCGCGGAGGTCGCTGCCGCGTTCACCAGCGCGTTCACCGCGCCGAAGCGCTCGATGGCCTGTTCCACCACGCGCGCGGGCGAGGCGGCATCGGAGACATCCGCGCTCACGAACATCGCCTCGGCCCCCAGCGCCTCGATGGCTGCAACGGCTGCGCGCCCCTTTTCCTCCGAGCGGCCGACCAGCACGAGCGAGCGCGCGCCTTCCTCCGCCAGCCGCCTGGCGATCGCCAGACCCACCCCTTGCGCGCCGCCGGTGACGATCGCGCGCGTGTTCTCGTTTCGCCGTTCCATCAGCCTTCCACCTCCACCGTGCGCTGTTCCTTGACCGAGCGCAGCGCGGCATCGGCGAGCTGAAGCGCGAGCAGCCCGTCGCGGCCCGAAGGCGTCGCAGGCGTCTTGTTCGAAAGCGCCTCGATGAAATGGGCGATCTCGTTGGCATAGGCCTGGGTGTAGCGCGTCATGAAGAAGTCGTGCAGCGGGGGCCGGGTGTAGCCGCGCGCGTTGGCCAGCTCGATCGAGACCGGCCGCTGGTTCTCGGCCGCCACCATGCCGTCCGAGCCGTGCACCTCGATGCGCTGGTCGTAGCCATAGGTCGCGCGGCGCGAGTTCGAGATCACGCACTGCTTGCCGGAAGCCGTGGAAAGGATCACGCTCACGCTGTCGTAATCGCCCGCCTTGCCGATGCCTGAGTCCACCAGGACGGACGCATGCGCGGAAACCGAGACCGGCTCCTCGCCGAGCAGAAAGCGCGCCATGTCGAAGTCGTGGATCGTCATGTCGCGGAAGATGCCGCCGGAGCGGCCGATATAGTCGAGCGGCGGGGGGCCGGGGTCGCGCGAAGTGATCGACACCATCTCGACCTCGCCCACCTGGTTCTCGTCGATCGCCTGACGCACGGCCATGAAATGGGGGTCGAAGCGGCGGTTGAAGCCCACCATCAAGGTGGCGTTCGTCTCGTCCACGACCTTGAGGCAGGCTTTCACGCGGGCCGCGTCGAGGTCGATCGGCTTTTCGCAGAACACGGCCTTGCCCGCACGGCTGAAGCGCTCGATCAGGTCGGCATGGGTGTCGGTGGGCGTGCAGATCACCACCGCGTCGATGTCGGAAGCGTGCTCGATCTCTTCCACCGTGCGGACCTCGGCCGCATAGGCGCGCGCGATGTCCTGGGCCGCGGGCGCCATCGCGTCCGCCACGGCCACGAGATCGGCATCGGGGTTGGAGGCCACCGCGCGCGCATGCACCTTGCCGATGCGGCCCGCGCCCAAAAGGCCGAAGCGAACAGTCATGGATGATCCCTTTTCGATGTCTCTTGCGTGTCAGTCCTTCCCTCCCCCTTGAGGGGAGGGATCGAGGGTGGGGGCAACGGTGGCGAAGCGCGCCAAGCGGAACGGCCACCCCCGCCCCTCAAGGGGAAGGAGGGGCACTCGAAAAGCCGCGGCGCTACTTCCGCCGCTTGTTGTGGCGATAAACATCCACCACCACGGCCGCCACGATGATCACGCCCTTCACGATCTCCTGGTAGAACGCGTCGATCCTGAGAAAGGTGAAGCCCGACGTCATCGTGCCCAGGATGATCGTGCCGACCACCGTGCCGGTCACGCGGCCCACGCCGCCGGCCAGGCTCACCCCGCCGATCACGGATGCGGCGATGGCGTCCAGCTCGTACATCACGCCCATGCCGGCCTGCGCGGTCTGGGCGCGCGCGGCCGTGACGATGCCCGCCAGCCCCGAAAGCAGGCCCGCGATGGCATAGACCTTCACCAGGTGCCGCTCGACATTGATGCCCGAAACACGCGCCGCCTGGACGTTCGCCCCGATGGCATAGGTGAACTTGCCGTAGCGCGTGTAGCGCAGCGCCACATGGAAGATGGCGGCGACCACCAGAAACACCACCACCGGCCAGATGCCCGAGCCGATCCAGTTGAATTCGGGCGTCAGACCCGACACCGGCTGGCCCTTGGTGTACCACTTGGACACGCCGCGCGCGGACACCATCATGCCGAGCGTCGCGATGAAGGGCGGGATCTTGGTGTAGGCGATCAGCAGCCCGTTGATCGTTCCCGCGATCAGCCCGATCCCCAGCCCCACCAGGATCGGCACGATGGCCGGCAGGTCGGTGAGTGCTGGGTAGAGCGCGCGCGTCCAGGTGGAGCTCTGCGCGAACGAGGCCGCGATCATCGCGGTCGCGCCCACCACCGAGCCCGAGGAAAGATCGATGCCGCCGGTGATGATCACCTGCGTCACGCCGACCGCGATGATGCCGATCACCGAGACCTGCAGGATCATGATGGTCAGGCGCTGCGGATTGGCGAGAAAGCTCTGGCCGACGAAGATCCAGCCGAGCAGTTCGAAGGCCGCCGCGATGCCCACGAGCACGAGCAGGATGGATATCTCGGGCGGCAGGCGGCGCCGGCGCGTCGTGCGCGTTCCCAGCGGGTGCGTGCTCTCGGTGGTGGGCGCGGCTGATGTCATCGCATTTCCTCCCGCAGGCCCCTCAACGGGCCGCAAGCTCCATCACCTTGACCTGGGTGGCCTCGGCCCGATCGAGGAACCCCGTCACGCGGCCCCCATGCATCACCATGATGCGGTCGCTCATGCCGAGCACCTCGGGCATTTCCGACGAGATCATGAGGATCGCCACGCCCTGACGGGCAAGCTCCGTCACCAGCCGGTGGATCTCGGCCTTGGCGCCGACATCGATGCCGCGCGTGGGCTCGTCCAGGATCAAGATCTTGGGATTGGTCAGGAGCCAGCGGCCGATCAAGACCTTCTGCTGGTTGCCGCCCGACAGGTTCACCACTTTCTCGTGCAGGTCGGGCGTCTTCACGCGCAGCTTGCGGCTCATCTCCTCGCAGGCCGCCGACACCGCGCCCTCGCGCACGAAGCCCGCGCGGGAGAACCCTTCCTGCAACACGGCAATCTGCATGTTCTCGAGCACGTCGAGGATCAGCAGGCAGCCGGTTTCCTTGCGGTCCTCGGTCAGAAAGGCCATGCCGTGGCGGATCGCCGTGTTGGGGCTGTCGATGCGCTCCTCGCGTCCCCTGATGCGGATCGTGCCCGACGAGGCCGGCGTCACGCCGAACAGCGTTTCCGCCACATTCGAGCGCCCCGAGCCGACCAAGCCGGCGATCCCCAGGATCTCGCCCGCGCGCACCTCGAAGGACACGTCGGAGAACACGCCCTCGAGGCCGAGATTCTCGGCGGACAGCACGACATCGCCGATCGGCACTTCCTCCTTGGGAAACATCTGGGTGATCTCGCGGCCCACCATCATGCGGATGATGTCGTCGCGGGTGACGCTCGATGCGGGATGGGTGCCGATGAAGCGGCCGTCGCGGAACACCGAGAACTCGTCGGCGATCTCGAACAGCTCGTTCATCTTGTGGGTGATGTAGACGATGCCGATGCCGTCCGCGCGCAACGCGCGGATGATCGTGAAGAGGTGCTCCACCTCGCGCTCGGTGAGCGCGGATGTCGGCTCGTCCATGATCAGCACGTCCGAGCGATAGGAGACGGCTTTCGCGATCTCCACCATCTGCCGGTTGGCGACCGAGAGGTCGCGCACCTCGGTGTCGGGGTCGATGTCGATGCGCAGGCGCTCGAAAAGCTCGGCGGTCGCCCGGCGCATCGCGCCGTGGTCCACGAAGCCTGCCCACGTCTTGGGCTCGCGCCGGATCCAGATGTTTTCGGCCACCGTCATGAAGGGCATCAGGTTCAGCTCCTGATGGATCATGGCGATGCCGTTCTCCAGGGCGTCGAGCGGCGACTTCAGCCGGATTTCCTGGTTCTTCAGCCGGAACGTGCCGGCATCGGGCGTGTAGATGCCCGCCAGGATCTTCATCAGCGTGGACTTGCCCGCCCCGTTCTCCCCCATCAGCGCATGCACCGTGCCGCGCTTGAGCCGGAACTCCACATCGTCCAGCGCCAGAACGCCCGGAAACTCCTTGCGGACGTTTCGGACCTCCAGAAGATATTCCGCCTTGGGCACCGCACCGCTTTCGCGCACTGCGGCAAAAGTCGAAGGGCTCAGCATGACCGCTCCTCCTTTTTCGAAAGGGTGGGGCCGAAAGGGTGGAAAGGCGAGGCGCGCGTGGTCCGCGCGCCCTTCGCCTCAGTTCTTGCCTTGGTAGTCCTTGATGTTTGCCGGCGTCACGAGTTCGAAGGGAACCCAGACCTTGGATTCCGCAGCTTCGCCGCGCGCGAACTTCACGGCCGCGTCCACGGAGGCTGCGCCCTGCGCCTTGGCGTTCTGGAACACGGAAACGTCGAGGTCTCCCGCCTCCATCGCGGCCAGGCCGTCGGGTGTTGCGTCGATGCCGGCGACCACGATCTTGCTCATGTCCGTGCCGACCGACTTCAGCGCCTGGATGGCGCCGATCGCCATCTCGTCGTTGTTGGCGATCACGGCCTCGACCTCCATGCCCGAAGACAGCCAGTTGGTGACGATGTTCTGGGCTTCCAGCCGATCCCAGTTGGCCGACTGGCGGTCGACGATCTCCATGCCCGAGCAGTCGGGGGTGGCGATCACGTCCTCGATGTCCTTGGTGCGGACGAGCGAGGAGTGGTTGTTGAGCGGGCCCATCAGGACCGCGATCTTGCCCTTGCCGCCGAGCAGCCGGCACACTTCCACCGTCTGCAGCGTGCCGGAATCGACCTCGTTCGAGCCGACAAAGGCACCCTTGGCCGGCAAAGCGTCCACATCCGCGGGCGGATGGTTGGCGTAGACGATGGGAATGCCAGCATCGGCCGCGAGCTTGGACATGGCGGGCGTCGAATCCCCGTCCACGGCCGCCACGATGATGGCGTCCACCTTGGAGGCGACGAAGTTCTGCACCTGGTCGAGCTGGCGGGAGGGGTCGTTCTGCGCGTCCTCGACCTGAAGCGTCACGCCCGACAGGGTGGCCGCGTGGTCTTCCATGCCGTTGCGCAGAAGGGTGAGGAAGGTGCTGTCGGCGCGCGCGATGGTCACGCCGATGTTCTCGGCCAGGGCCGGGCCGGCGGAAACGGAAGCGGCGAGAAGGGCGGAAGCCGCGAGCAGGCGCATCGTCATGAGTTGGAACCCGATCAAAGGGGAATGCGAAGAGGAAGCGCCGCGCGCCGCCCCGTTCGAGGCGGCGCGCGTCACACGATCGATCAGTTCTTGGAGGCGAACTCGGCGACGTTCGCGGGCGTCACGAGCTGGAAGGGGATGTAGACCTTCTGCTCGACCTTCTCGCCCTTGGCGAGCTTCAGCGCCGCGTCCACCGCGCCCTTGCCCTGGCCGGCCGCGTCCTGGAACACGGTCACGTCGAGGTCGCCCGCCTGCATGGCGGCCAGCGCGTCCTGGGTGGCGTCGATGCCGGCCACGATCATCGCGTCCATGCCGGTGCCGGCGGCCTTCAGCGCCTGGATGGCGCCGATGGCCATCTCGTCGTTGTTGGCGACAACCGCGTCGAACTGGGTGCCCGACGAGATCCAGTTGGTGACGAGGTCCGCACCCTGCTGGCGCGACCAGTTGCCGGTCTGCTCTTCGGCGATCTTCATGAAGGCGCAGTCGGGGGTGCCGATCACGTCCTTGATGTCCTGGGTGCGCTGGCGCGCGGCCTGGTTGGACAGTTCGCCCATCAGCACCACGATGTTTGCCTCGGTCTTGCCGGCTTCCTTGAGCAGGCGGCAGACCTCCTGGGTCTGGAGCGTACCCGATTCCACCTCGTTGGAGGCCACGAAGGCCTGGTTGTCGGGCAGCTCGTTCACGTTCACCGGCTCGCGGTTGACGTAGACGAGCGGGATCTTGGCATCGGCCGCGAGCTTGGACATGGCGGTGGTCGCATCCGTGTCCACCGCGTTCACCACGATGGCGTCGACGCCGGCCGCGATGAAGTTCTGGATCTGGCTCTGCTGCTTGGCCACGTCGCCGGCCGCATCCTCGACCTGCAAGGTGACGCCGTCCAGCGTGCCGGCATAGTCCTGCATGCCGTTGCGCAGCACGGTCAGGAAGTTGTCGTCGAAGGCGGCCATCGACACGCCCACGGTCTCGGCGCGCGCCGCACCCGTCATCAGCGCGACTGCCGCCACGCCCAGAAGAAATTTCCGCATTCCACTCTCCTCCCAAGGACGGTGTCCGGCGCCACCACGCTTTTTTGCCGGAGCGCCGATCGCCTCGGCGCCTGTCTCGCAAGCCGCCGGGTCCTCCAACCCCGCGGCCCGGACTGACGGAACGAATAGATCGTTCTGCAGTCCTCATGAAACATTCATTCCATTTTGGGCCCGACGCGTCAAGCGGATGGACGAGGGGGAATGGTGGTTTCGAGAAAAAGGAAGGGATCGCCGCACGCGCCGAGAGCCCTCCCCAGGTCGGGGAAGGGTTGCAGGCCGAAACGGGGGCGTCCGGCTGAAAACGGAGATAAATCTCAGACGTTTTCCGGCAAAAACACGTCGAAAGGCAGGAAAACCTGGCTGGGCGAGGCGGTTTCCGGGTTGGAAACGGCGTGAACCATCTGGTTCACCAGCTCCGCGCAGAGCCGCGCGAGCGGGGTCGCGATGATCATGGTCAAAAGCGTCTCGGCCAGTGCGGCGCGCGATTCGGGCGTGATCTCGTGGCACACGGCCACGGGCCGGGTTTCGGGCGGCATCGCGCGAAGGGCCGAGATCGCGCCTTCCATGCCCCCGCCCGCCACATAGGCGCCGACGAGATCGGGATGACGGGCCTGGAGGTCGACCAGCGCGTCATGCGTCAGCTGGCGCGTTTCCAGGTTCACCAAGGTGTCCAGCACGGTGAATTCCGGCGCACGCTCGCGAAAATAGGAGCGGAAGGCTATCTCGCGGAGTTCGTGGCCGTGAAAGCGGTGCGAGCCCACGAACAGCGCCACCTTGCCCGGCTGGGGCGCGCAGTTCGCGATGGTCCAGGCAGCGGTGCGACCGGACTTGCCGTTGTCGAGCCCGACATAGGCGTGGCGCACGCCGGCCGCGAAGTCCGACAACAGCGCAAAGACCGGCACGCCGCGGGCTTTCAGGCTTTCCACCAGCGCGGTCAGCGAGGGGTGCTCGGGCGCCACCACAGCCAGCGCCTGCGCGCGGCGCGACAGCGCCTCGACCCGCGACAACACCTCGTCGGGCGCCTGCGAGCCCGCGAAATCCACCGTGCACAGGCAGCGGTGGCTGGACACGGCAAGGGCTGCGCGCTCGAGCTCGCGCGCGAACTCGCTGTAGAATTGCTGACCGGCCTTGAGCAGCAGAAAGCCGAGTTTCACCTCGGGCAGGTCCTCGCGCAGGCGCTGGCCGATCAGGCCTGTGGCGTGGAAGCCGATGCGGTTGGCCGCCTCGAAGACGCGCCGCGCGGTTTCGGGCCGCACGGGCAGGCGGCGGTTGAGCACGCGGTCCACGGTGGCGACCGAAACGCCCGCCACGCGCGCAAGCTCATCGATGGTCGGTCTCTTGGCCAGAGCGGGCATCCTCGCATTCCGACGGGTTCATGCCATGATCTGATAGAAAATGATAGAAAAACTTTCATCCATGTTGGTGAAATGAGGGATTTGCCGCTATCTTGTCTGCCAAGGGAGGACTGCCGGCCCGCGCACAGGCGCCTGGGCCCGTCCGCCGCTTTTGCTCGAAGAATCCGACAGGTTGGGAGGAGACCGCCATGTCCATCGCCGCCACCCCGCTCGATATCCCGGCAGCCGCGCCCAAGCGCGACTACAGCCTGGTCGGCACGTCCGCGCGTTCGGCGGTGGATACGGGCCTGGCGTCGGCCGAGTGGTACCACACCGAGGTGCCGCGCAAGGAAATGAAGGCCCTGATGCAGCGCGAGGACGGCCCGGCCATCCGCGACACCCTGCTGTGGTTCGGCCTGCTTCTGGTCACGGCCGCCGGCGGCATTGTCTTCTACGGCTCCTGGTGGGCCGTGCCCTTCTTCTTCGCCTATGGCACGCTCTACGGCTCGGCGTCGGACGCCCGCTGGCACGAGATGGGCCACGGCACCGCCTTCAAGACGCGCTGGATGAACGACTGGGTCTACCAGATCGCCTCCTTCATGGTGATGCGCAACCCCGTCACCTGGCGCTGGAGCCACGCGCGCCACCACACCGACACCATCATCGTCGGCCGCGACGCCGAGATCGCCGTGATGCGCCCGCCAGCGCTCTTCCGCGTGATCTTGAACTTCGTCGGCATCTTCGACGTCTGGTACGGCATGAAGGCGCTCATCAACAACGCGCTCGGCCGCTTGTCGCCCGACGAGCGCGACTTCATCCCCGAAAGCGAGCAGGGCAAGGCCGTCAACGCCGCCCGCGTCCATGTGGCGATCTATGCTGCGGCCATCGGCGCCGCCATCGGCTTCGGCTCGTGGATTCCGGTGCTCCTGATCGGCGGCCCGCGCTTGTATGGCTGCTGGCACATGGTGCTGGTCGGCCTGCTCCAGCACGGCGGCCTGGCTGACAATGTCAACGACCACCGCCTCAACTCGCGCACGGTCTACATGAACCCCGTGTCGCGCTTCATCTACATGAACATGAACTACCACGTGGAGCACCACATGTTCCCCATGGTGCCCTTCCACGCGCTGCCCAAGCTGCATGAGGCGATCAAGCACGATCTGCCCGCGCCCAACACCTCGATCCTCGACGGCTACCGCGAGATGGTGCCGGCCTTCCTGCGCCAGCTGCGCAACGAGGACTATTTCCTCAAGCGCGAGCTGCCGCCCACGGCCAAGCCCTACCGCGAGGAGTTCCACCAGTCGGACTCCGTGCCGTCCGCCGCGCACTGACCCCTCAAGACATCGCGCCAAAGCCGAAAGGAACAGCCATGGCCGAATGGATCGCAGCCTGCGATGCGGAAGACGTGGACGAGGAGGACGTGATCCGCTGGGATCACGGTGGCCGCACCTACGCCATCTACCGCAGCCCCGACGACCAGTATTTCGCGACCGACGGCCTCTGCACCCACGAGAAGGTCCACCTCGCCGACGGGCTCGTCATGGACGAGGTGATCGAGTGCCCCAAGCACAACGGGCGCTTCAACTACAAGACGGGCCAGGGCCTGGGCGCGCCGATCTGCGTCAACCTCCAGTGCTACCCGGTCAAGGTCGAGGGCGGCAAGGTCCTGGTCCAGGTCTGAGCCTCGAGCGGGGGAGGGGAGCCGTGATGGTGGAAGCGGGCATGGTGATCGTGGGTGCCGGCGAGTGCGGCATCCGCGCGGCGCTGGCGCTGCGCGAGGAAGGCTATGGCGGGCCGGTCACGTTGATCGGCGCGGAAAAGCACCTGCCCTACGAGCGCCCGCCGCTGTCCAAGGCGAGCCTCGCCGAGCCCGAGCCGAAGCTCACCACGATCGCCACCGAGGAGCGCTTGTTCGAGGCCGGCATCGTCCATCTCCGCGGCGTCTCGGCAGCGGCTATCGACCGCGAAGCGCGTGCCGTGCGGCTCGAGGACGGCCGCACGCTCCATTTCGGCAAGCTGCTGCTTGCCACCGGCGCCTCGCCCCGCCGCCTGCCGATGGCGCAGGGCCTGCGCCACGTGATGGTTCTGCGCACCTATGACGACGCCCGCGCTATCCGCGCGCGGCTCGCGCCCGAAACGCGGCTCGCTGTGATTGGCGGCGGCTTCATCGGGTTGGAACTCGCGGCGGCTGCCCGGCGCATGGGCGTCGCGGTCACGGTGATCGAAGCGCAAAGCCGGCTGCTTGCCCGCGCCGTGCCTGCCGCGATCGCGGGCGTGATCGCCCAGGCCCACGAGCGCGAGGGGGTGCGCTTCCTGCTCGACGCGCGCATCGCCGGCCTGGAGGAAGCGGGCGAGACGCTCCGCATCCGCCTCGAAAGCGAGGAAGCGGTGGAAGCCGATCTCTGCGTGGTGGGCATCGGCGCCGAGCCCGAAACGCGGCTGGCGGCCGAGGCGGGCTTGGCCGTCGAAAACGGCATCGCGGTCGATGCCTCCCTCCGCACCTCGGACCCCGACATTTTTGCCGCCGGCGACTGCTGCTCGTTTCCCTCCGCGCATTACGACAATCGCCGCGTCCGCCTGGAAGCCTGGCGCAACGCCCAGGAGCAGGGCTCGCTCGCGGCGAAAAACATGCTGGGCGGCGACGGCGCACACGAGGCCGTGCCGTGGTTCTGGTCGGATCAATACGAGTTGGGCCTTCAGATCGCGGGGCTGGCCGATGCCGGCGCCACCACCGTCCGCCGCGACCTGGGCGAAGACGCCTTCATCCTGTTCCACCTCGACGAGGCTGGCAGGCTCATCGCCGCCAGCGGCATCGGGCCGGGCAACGCGGTCGCCAAGGACATCCGGCTGGCCGAGATGCTGATCGCACGGGGCGCGAAGCCTGACCCCGCAAGGCTCGCCGCCCCCGAAACCAAACTCAAGGCTTTGCTGGCTGCGTAGGAGCGAGTCTTGGTTGATGCCGACCATCCGCCTTCAGGTCAGGGATGCGGGGTGGGGTAGCGGTGCAGGACTGGTTCGACGTCACCCCCACCCCGTACCCCTCCCCTCAAGGGGGAGGGGGAAGCGGAGAGGGTTGCTGACGCCGGCCTCCCTGATGCTGAGGTGCCCGCGGAACGCGGGCCTCGAAGCACGCAGCACGTCACCGCCCGGACCTTGGCATGGCTTCTTGACGACCGGAGGCCGTCGCCTTTCACCCCACCACAACCTCGTCCGTTTCCACCTCGAACCGCGCGAGCCGCGCCGGGCCGAAGCTCGTGGACAGCGCCACGTCCGTGGCATCCCGGCCCGTCGCCATCAGGATCCGCCCGATCCGCGGGGTGTTGTGGCGCGCGTCGAAGGTGAACCAGTGGCCGCCGAGATAGACCTCGAACCAGGCCGAGAAATCCATGGGATAGTCCACCGGCGGAATGCCGATGTCGCCCAGATATCCCGTGCAGTAGCGCGCGGGGATGTTCATGCAGCGGCACAGCGTGATGGCCAGATGCGCGAAGTCGCGGCACACGCCCACCTGATCGTTGAAGCCGCCATGCGCCGAGCGCAGGCTGTCGGCCTTCTGGTAGTCGAATGTGATGCGGTCGTGCACGAAGTCGCAGATGGCCTGCACGCGGTGCCATCCCGGCTGCGTCGAGGCGAACGTCTTCCACGCGAAGTCGCCCAGCCGGTCGGTGTCGCAATAGCGCGAGCCCAGAAGGAACACGAGCACCTCGTCGGGCAGGTCCTTGATGTCGTGCTGGATGGCATCCTCCGCCACGATGTCGGGGCGGCCGTGGTCGAAGATGTCGAAGCGCGTGGAAATGGTGGTGATGCCGGCGGGTGCCGTGATGCGCGTGCAGGCGTTGCCGAAGCCGTCCGAATAGTCCCAGGGCTCCACCGGGCCCGCAGGGTTCTCGAAGGACAGCACGTGGTCGGTCAGCAGATCGACGCGCCGCGAGGGGTGGATGTTGAGCACCAGAAGCATCGGTGTCGGCTGGGGGCAGTCATAGGCGATGGTGAAGCCGGCACGGATTCGCATGGGAAGACCTATGGCTGGCGCGACGGCTCGGCTCGGCGAGCCGCGCGGGAGGATGGGGCTGCCGGCTTGGAAACCGCCGGCATGCGGGGCGGTGGTCGGACATGGACCTCTTGCGCATCTTCCCTTGGCTTGGGACGGCTTGAGCCGTCTCCGTCTTTTGGGTCCCCTTGGGTGGAAACGTTGACCTCCACCACCATGTCGAGCGCGTCGGCCGGCGCCCCGTCATAGCTGCCCGACAGCGGCACGGCCTGGATGGGATCGCGCGCCACCGCCACGCGGATCAGGTCCCGGTTGCCCACGATGCCGTTGGTGGGGTCGAATTCCACCCAGCCCGCGCCCGGCAGGTAGACCTGGCACCAGGCATGCGTGGCCCCACCGCCGCGATGGAGCGCGCCGTCGCGCGAGGGCACGTAGATGTAGCCCGACACGAAACGGGCGGCGAAGCCCAGCGAGCGCACGCCTTCCATCATCAAAAGTGCGAAATCCCGGCAGGTGCCGCGGCCGATCCGCAAGGTCTCGGATGGCTTTTGCACGCCGGGTGCCGTGCGCCTTGCATAGGTGAAGCTCTCGCGGATGGCGTAGCACATGGTCATCAGGAGGCGCCCAGTCTCGGTGCGCTTGCCTCCGCCCACGAAGCGCCGCGCCCAGCGCGCCACCTCGTCGTCGCCCCCGCCATAGGCGCGAGCACGCGTGGGCGCGAGGTCGGGCTCTTCTTCCGGGTCGTAGCTGAAGGGAAAGGACAGGACCTTGCGGTCGGTGCTGAACTCGGGCGCGGCCGACGGCGTGTGGTCGAGCACGATCTCGGTCTCGAAACGCAGGGTCTCGGCCCGATCGCCGAAGCGCACCACAGCCACGCAGTTGCCGAACACGTCGTGGATCCAGCGGATGCTCTCGGGCTCGGGCGAAACGCGCAGCGAGGAGCGCAGCAGGCGCTGGTCGAAGCTGTCGCGCGGGCGAAACATCAGCCGGTGCTCGCCGAAGCCCACGCGCCGCGCATAGCGGTACTCGGTCAGGTGTCGGACGGAAAAAACGGTCAAGGGCGCGAAGAGGCGGGAGGGACGGGGATGGCTCGGGCTCCAGACAGGAGGATGGCTGGTTTGGAGCGTATAGGGCGGGAAACGCGCGTCAAACGGTTTTCGCCGCAATCCGCTTGCGGCCCACACCGCTTCGCGGCATTGGCCATCCATGCACGCGCACCGCCTCGATCCCAGACCCGCCGAACCCGAGGAGCTGCCGCTCGAGCCCGGCTCGCTGCGCGACAGGCTGCGGCTGCTTTATCACGGGCACTCGCCGGGCGCGCTGCGCTTCCAGCTCGCGGTGGTGGTGATCGACATCGCGATCCTCGCCTTCTTCGTCGCGACCCCCGTCCTGATCGAGACGCCGGCCTTTCTGTGGCTCGACTATTCGGTGGCGGCCGTGCTCGCGCTCGACATGGCGGCGCGGCTCTTCGCCTCGAACGACGTCACCCGCCAGATGCGGCAGCTCACCTTCGCCATCGATGTCTTCATCCTGGCCACGCTCTTGTTTCCGGGCACGCTCGGCAATCTCGGCTTCCTGCGCATCATGCGGCTCTGGTCCTTGTCCAAGACCGGCTTCCTGTGGCGCTTTCTCGGCCCCTACGGGCGGGGCTGGTGGCGCGAGACGGGGCATGCGGTGGTCAATCTCGTCACCTTCCTGTTCGTGGTGACGGGCTTCGTCTACACCTTCTTCTTTCGCGTGGGCGCGGGCTTCGAAGGCTATGTGGACGCCTTCTATTTCACGGTCGCCACCGTCACCACCACGGGCTTCGGCGACATCACGCTGCCAGGCACGGCGGGCAAGCTGACTGCCATCGCCGTCATGATCGTGGGCATCTCGCTCTTCGTGCGGCTCGCGCAGTCGCTGTTTCGGCCCAACAAGGTCTTCTTCCCGTGCCCCCGCTGCGCTCTGCAGCGCCACGACCCCGATGCGGTGCACTGCAAGGCGTGCGGGTATCTGCTGAAAATCCCCGACGACGGATCGTGAAGGGCGCGCTACCGCTCGAACCGCATGAGAACGCCGGGCACCTGGGGCAACAGCTCGTGCGCCAGAAACCCCACCGTGCCCACGGACCGCGCGCATTCGGCCCCCGCTTCGCCGTGCAGGAACACGCCCCAAAGGGCCGCGTCGAGCGCGGATGCGCCGCGCGCGGCCATGCCCGCCACGATCCCCGCCAGCACGTCGCCCGAGCCGGACGTGCCCAGCCCCGGCCCGCCGCCCTCATAGAGAAACGCTTCGCCACCGGGGGCGACCACATGGGTCTTGGCGCCCTTCATCACCACCACGCCGCCGAGTTCTTCGGCCGCGCCGCGCGCGGCACCCAGCGGGTCTTCCTCCACTTGGTCGCGCTCGATGCCGAGCAGGCCAGCCATCTCGCCGGCATGGGGCGTGATGGCGAAGCGCCCGCGTCGGCGCAAGGCGTCCGCACAGTCGCGCAAGCCGTTCAGGCTGCCGGCGTCGAGCACCAGCGTCGGCCCGTCCACCTCGCCGATCAGCCGGCGCGCCAGCTCGCGCGTGTCGTCCTCCTCCACCGTGCCCGGCCCGAACAGCACGGCGTCCGCGCGCTCCAGCCGCTCGGCGAACAGCTCGAAGCACTCGTGCGACAGCCCGCCCTTCTCGGTCTCGGGCAGGCCCATCACGAGTGCTTCCGGCAGGGCCATCGACAAGGCTTCGGCCCGACTCGCGACGCTCACCACCTGAAGCCGCCCGGCACCCGCCCGCAGCGCGCCGATGCCCGCCAAAAGCACGGCGCCCGGCACCTCCCGGCTACCGCCCACCACCGCCACCGAGCCGCGCACATCCTTGCCGCCCTCGGGCGTGCCGAGCGTGCGGCCCCTCAGCAGCGTCTCGTCGAGCGCTCTGGTCATCGCACGGCCACCGGCTTGTCGGGCTCGGCCGTCACGGGGGCGCCGGCGTCGCGCAATGGGGCCACGAAGTTGTAGCGCAGGAGCTGCAGATCGCCTTCGGTCAGGCGGTCGCTTTCCAGCGCATATTCGGTCACCGAGCAGTTCGCGACATCGCCCTCGCGGTCGATGGCCAGGATCTCGTCTTCGGAAAGGTTCTCGATCAGGTAGCGCATGCAGAGCACGACCACCTGGTGCGCCACGATCACCACGCGCTTGCCGGGATGGTGCAGGCTGATCGAATCCACCGCCGAGCGCAGCCTCAGGATCACGTCGCACCAGCTCTCGCCCGCGGGCGGGCGGTGGTAGAACTTGCCCAGGATGCGGCGGAACTCGGCCTGGTCGGGATGCAGCGCGCGAATGCCGGCACTCGTCAGGCGGTCGAGGATGCCGAACTCCTTTTCGCGCAGCCGCTCGTCGAGCACGGTCGGAACGGCATCACGCGCCAGCGCGCCGTTCTCGCGCAGGATCGCCGCCGTCTGCACCGCGCGCCGGTAGGGCGAGGCCAGCACCACCTCGGGCCGCTCGCTCTCGGGCATCGCGGCGAACCACGCCGCGAGCGCTTCCGACTGCTCGTGGCCGAGCGGCGACAAGGGCACGTCCACGTCGCGCTCGGCGATGTCGATCCGCTGCAGCCCCGCCTCGTCTGCCGCCACCCGCGCGACATTGCCCGCACTTTCGCCGTGCCTGACGATCCAAAGCCGCTCCGGCCACCGCTGCGCCATGCCTTGTCCCCTTGTCACGCGAACCGACAAACGAGATAGGCCGCAGCGCGCTCAGGCCAAGCGTCCGTCACGTGCCGCAGAAGGTCTGCAGCACGCGCTCTTCGGGTTGGGGCGGGAGGGCGAGGGCCGCGTGCTCGGGCTGCTCGTCGAAGGGCCGGGCGAGCACCCTGTTCAGGCGCTCGAAGGGCGCGAAATCGCCCCGCAACCCCGCCTGGATCGCTTCTTCGATGCGGTGGTTGCGGGGAATGAAGAGCGGGTTGGTGCGCAGCATCCGCGCGCGGCGCGCTTCCGCCGGCTCATCTTCGAGCGCGAGCCGCTCGCGCCATCGCGCGGCCCAGCCGTCGAAATGCTCGGTTTCGCCGAACAGCGCGCGCACGTTTCCCTCCCCATCGGGATCGCCCGCCGCCTCTGACAGCCCGCGGAAGGTGAGCGTGAAATCCGCCCCCGCATGGGCCATCGTGTCGAGCAGGCCCTGCACGAGGATGCGGTCCTCCTCGCGCTCGGTCCCAAGCCCGATCTTTTTGCGCATGCCCCCGATCAGGGCTGCCTCGAATTGCGGCCGGAAGGCACCCAGCGCGTCTTCGGCCTCTTTGACCGCCGCATCGAGATCGCCGGAGAAGAGCGGCAGCAGCGTTTCGGCCAGCCGCGCCAGGTTCCACTGCGCGATCGGCGGCTGGTTGGCATAGGCGTAGCGCCCGTTCTGGTCGATCGAAGAGAACACGGTCGCGGGGTGGTAGGCGTCCATGAAGGCACAGGGACCGTAGTCGATCGTCTCGCCCGCCACCGAGCAGTTGTCGGTGTTCATCACCCCGTGGATGAAGCCCACGCACATCCAGCGCGCAACGAGCGCCGCCTGCGCCGCGATCACCGCGTCGAGCAGCCCGTGATAGGGGCGGGGGCTTTCGCGCAGATGCGGGTAGTGGCGCGCGATCACATGGTCGGCCAGGGCCTGGACACCCGCCGTGTCACCGCGCGCGGCGAAGAACTGGAAGGTGCCTACCCGGATATGGCTCGATGCCACGCGCGTGAGAACCGCGCCCGGCAGCGCGTTCTCGCGGTAGACCGTTTCGCCCGTCGCCACGGCCGCCAGCGCGCGCGTGGTCGGCACGCCCAGAACTTGCATGGCTTCCGACACAACATATTCGCGCAGAACCGGCCCGAGCGCCGCCCGCCCGTCGCCCCGGCGCGAAAACGGCGTGGGGCCCGAGCCCTTGAGCTGGATGTCGCGGCGGCGGCCGTGGGTGTCGATCACCTCGCCGAGCAGGATCGCCCGCCCGTCACCGAGCTGCGGCACGAAATTGCCGAACTGGTGGCCGGCATAGGCAGTGGCGATCGGTGCCGCCCCCTCGGGCAGGCGGTTGCCGGCAAGCATCGCCACGCCATCTGGTGCAGCAAGCACTGCCGGGTCGAACCCGAGGTCCTTCGCAAGCCCCACATTCAGGGCGATCAAGGTAGGCGCGCGCACCTTCGTCGGCTCCACCGCCGCAAAGAAATGAGCGGGCAATGCGGCATAAGAATTATCAAATGATAGGTTATGGGGCATGGAGGCCAGCCTTTCCGGCATGTCCTGTGGCGGTCGGGGCAATCGACACCATCAGATAGACTTGAACACCGGATGCCGCCACCTTGCCCGGATGTGCCGGAAGCATCTCTTACGCTTTCGTGATTCCCGTGATGACTTCGCCTGCGCCCGCCCTATCTGCGCCGCATCCGCATACGGGAGTGCTGGAATGGTCGTCTTGACGGACAAGCAGAAGATCGAGAAAGCCGCGCAGACCACGCGCGCGGCTTTCCAGACGTTAGCCGAAGAACGCAGGCACAGCGACGCGAAGACCTCGCGGCTGCGCGCCCTGCGGCTGGAAAAGGAAGCCCAGACGGCCGCGGAGCCGAGCCCGGCTTCCAAGCCCAAGGCCCGCCGCAAGGCCAGCTAAACCAAGCGCGGCGGGGGAGGCCACGCAGCAGGGCCGCTCCGGCGGCCTTTTTCTTTGGGCGACAGGCACAGAAAGGCGAGACCTTTCACACGCCCGCAAACAATTCGGGGTGCCGCAGCCGAAGCGCCTGCAACAGCGCGAAGGTCTTCATGTCCCGCATCCTGCCTCCGTCCATCAGTTCGGCTGCCTCGCGGATCGGCATCTCCACCACTTCGATTGCCTCGTTCTCGTCGGCCAGCCCGCCGCCTGCCGTCACGCGGTCGGCCGCTCCGTAGGGCGCCAGGAACAGGTGCATGCGCTCGGCGGAGATGCCGGGCATCGTCCAGAACGAGCCGAGCGCCACAACCTCGCCGAGCCTGAGCCCCACTTCCTCCATCGCCTCGCGGCGCGCGCATTCGGCCGGGTCGGGCTCGTCGAGGATGCCCGCCGGCGCTTCCCACAGCTGTTCGTTCTCGCCGCGATGAACGAGCGGCGCGCGCGCCTGGCGCACCAGCATCACCACGCCCCGCGCGGCATCGAAGGGCAGAACGCAGGCAGCGTCGCCATGGTCCTCGATCTCCCGCGCATAGGCCGTGCCGTCGGGAAAGCGCAGATGCACGCGCAGATACTTGCCCCAGCCGCCGAACAGCGTCTCGGTCTTCTCGATCACGGGCTGGGACATCACGATTCCTCGGCAGGCTGACAGGGGCGGACGCGTCTTACACGATCCCCCGCCCGGCCCCCAAGAGCATGCCATGCCGAAGTCGAGTCTGTGTTCTGCGGCAATGAAAACCGGGCACAGCCGATGCTTCACCGCGGAAATCTTAACCCAGCGTCAGTTCAGCCTTGTCCACGCCGGCAAATGAAACACGTTGTCTCCCTGTCACATTGCGTCGATACTGGCGCTCGGGAGGAAGCGGTCTGGCCGGGAGGGCGAGGCCGGTTCCCGTCAACCGCACGGGAGAACCATAGTGAAGATTTCCGCACTCGCGGGCGGGCTCGCCGCCACGCTTCTGTCCACCACCGCATCCTTCGCCGTGACCGAGATTTCCTGGTGGCACGCCATGACTGGCGCCAACAACGAGGTCGTGGAAACCCTGTCCAAGGAATTCAACGAGAGCCAGAGCGAGTATCGCGTGGTGCCTTCGTTCAAGGGCACCTACCCCGAAACGCTGAACGCCGGCATCGCCGCCTTCCGCGCCGGCCAGTCGCCGCACATCATGCAGGTGTTCGACGCCGGCACGGGTGTGATGATGGGCGCGGAAGCCGCCATCAAGCCGGTGGCCGAGGTCCTGTCCATGGGCCCCAAGCCCTTCGACAAGAGCCAGTACCTGCCGGGCATCGCGGCCTATTATTCCAAGGCCGACGGCACCATGCTGTCCTTCCCGTACAACTCGTCCTCGCCGATCCTCTACTACAACAAGGACGTGTTCCAGAAGGCCGGCCTCGACGTCGACAATCCGCCCAAGACCTGGGCCGAGGTGTGGGATGCGGCGAAGAAGATCAAGACCAGCGGCGCGGCGCCTTGCGGCTACACCTCGACCTGGCTGACCTGGATCCACACCGAGAACTTCGCCGCCTGGAACAACGTGTCCTTCGGCACCAACGAGAACGGCATCGCGGGCACCGACGTCGAGCTCAAGATCAACGCGCCGCTCTTCGTGAAGCATTTCCAGGAGCTGGCCGACCTCGCCAAGGACGGCACCTTCAAGTATGGCGGCCGCACTTCCGAGGCCAAGCAGCTCTTTCTGGCCGGCGAATGCGGGATCATGACGGAGTCGTCGGGCGGCCTGGGCGATGTGGTCAAGTCCGGCATGAACTACGGCACGGGCCAGCTGCCCTATGACGAGACGGCCCAAGGCGCTCCCCAGAACACCACGCCCGGCGGCGCCTCGCTCTGGGTCATGGCCGGCAAGTCGGACGAGGAATACAAGGGGGTCGCGGCCTTCTTCGACTTCCTGTCGCAGACCCCCATCCAGGCCCGCCTGCACCAGGTCTCCGGCTACCTGCCGGTGACGCTCGCGGCCTATGAGGAGACCAAGGCGTCGGGCTTCTACGAGAAGAACCCCGCCCGCGAGATCCCGATCCAGCAGATGCTGGGCAAGGCTCCCACCGAGAATTCCAAGGGCGTGCGCCTCGTGAACCTGCCCCAGGTGCGCGACATCGAGAACGAGGAGTTCGAAAAGATGCTCGCGGGAAGCCAGACCGCGCAGCAGGCGTTGGACAACGCCGTGTCGCGCGGCAACGCAGCGATCCAGCAGGCGCTCGGGAACTGAGCCTTTCCTGATGCGACTTCGGCGACCCCCTCCCCCTTGAACGGGGTGAGAGGCGACGGCCAGAGGCCGGCAAGAAGCCATGGAGATGGCTTCTTGAGCATCGAACGCCCTTGAGCCATGCGAAAGGGCAGGGGGTATGGGGTGGGGGTGACATCTCCACCGCTCCACCTCCCAAACGATCAGCCGTTTCCAAAGCGGCCCCGATACCCCCACCCCCTACCCCTCCCCACAAGGGGGAGGGGAGTCCTGAACGCTCCTACCAAGCGCTCAATGCAGGAACGCCTCCCACCCCGTGACCCCCCGCGTCGTCTTCCCCAACAAGCTCCTGCCCTACCTGCTGCTCGCGCCCCAGCTCGCGATCACGCTGGTGTTCTTCTACTGGCCGGCCTCCCAGGCCCTGCGCCAGAGCATGCAGCGCGAGGACCCGTTCGGGCTCGCGACCCAGTTCGTCGGCCTCGCCAACTTCCGCAAGGTCCTGGCCGACCCCAATTACCTCAACTCGATCCAGGTCACCGCGATCTTCTCGGCGGCCACAGCCTTCGTCGCGATGGCGGCGGCCCTTCTGCTCGCCGTGCAGGCCGACAAGGTGATCAAGGGCCGCAACTTCTACCGCACGCTGATGATCTGGCCCTATGCGGTGGCGCCGGCCATCGCCGGCATGCTCTGGCTCTTCTTGTTCAACCCTTCCATCGGCACGCTCGCCGTCTGGTTGCGCTGGGCGGGCATCGACTGGGACCCGCTGCTCGACGGCGACCAGGCGATGGTGCTGGTGGTGGGTGCGGCCTCCTGGAAGCAGATCTCCTACAATTTCCTGTTCTTCGTGGCCGGGCTCCAGGCCATCCCGCGCTCGCTGATCGAGGCGGCGGCCATCGACGGCGCGCGCCCCTTCAAGCGGTTCTGGACGATCACCTTCCCGCTGCTCGCGCCCACCACCTTCTTCCTGCTCGTGATCAACACGACCTACGCCTTCTTCGACACGTTTGGCATCATCCACGCCGTTACGGGCGGCGGGCCCGGCAAGGCCACCGAGACGCTCGTCTACAAGGTCTACAACGACGGCTTCGTGAACCTCATCCTGGGCGATTCCGCCGCGCAATCGGTCATCCTCATGGTGATCGTGATCGCGCTGACGGCCGTGCAGTTCCGCTATGTGGAAAAGAAGGTGCACTATGGCTGACACCCGCTCGAAGGCCGCACAGCTCGGCCGCCGCGAGGAGGGCGCGCCGCTTGGCGTCACGCAGGCGTCGCGCACTCTCGCCCACGCGATCCTGATCCTCGGCATCCTCGTCGTCGCCTTTCCGATCTACTACACCTTTGTCGCCTCCACCCACACGCTGCAGACCATCCTGCGCCCGCCGCTGCCGCTGGTGCCGGGCGGCGAATTCTTCGCCAACTATTCCGAGGCCCTGTTCGGCGGCATCGGCCGCATCGGCGGCGTGCCCGTCACCACGCTTCTCTTCAACACCACTGTGGTGGCGCTCGGCATCGCGGTGGGCAAGATCATCATCTCGCTGCTCTCGGCCTATGCGGTGGTGTTCTTCCGCTTTCCCTTCCGCATGGCGTGCTTCTGGCTGATCTTCATCACGCTCATGCTGCCCGTCGAGGTTCGCATCCTGCCCACCTACAAGGTGATGGTGGACCTCAACCTGATCGACACCTATGCCGGGCTGATCGTGCCGCTGATCGCGTCGGCCACCGCGACGCTTCTGTTTCGCCAGTTCTTTCTCACCATCCCCGGCGAACTCGTGGAAGCAGCGCGCGTCGACGGTGCCGGGCCCTGGCGCTTCTTCTGGGACATCCTGATCCCGCTTTCGCGCACCAACATCGCGGCGCTTTTCGTGATCCTCTTCATCTACGGCTGGACGCAGTATCTCTGGCCGCTGCTCGTCACCAACCGCTCGGACATGAACACCATCGTCATAGCGCTCAGGAAGATGGTGTCGTTCGCCGACGCCGACACGCAGTGGCATCTGGTGATGGTCACGAGCGTGCTCGCCATTCTGCCGCCCGTGCTCGTCGTCGTGCTGATGCAGCGCTGGTTCGTGCGCGGCCTTGTCGAAACGGAGAAATGATGGCCACTGTTGCCCTCGAAGACGTCCGCAAGTCCTATGGCCCCGTGGAGGCTGTGAAGGGCGTTTCGGTCGCCATTCCCGACAAGGCTCTCTGCGTGCTCGTCGGCCCGTCCGGCTGCGGCAAGTCCACGCTGCTCCGCATGATAGCCGGCTTGGAATCCATCACGGGCGGCACCGTGCGCTTCGACGGCCAGGCCGTGAACGCCATCGGGCCGACCGAGCGCGACATCGCCATGGTGTTCCAGAACTACGCGCTCTACCCCCACATGAACGTCTTCGACAACATGGCCTATGGCCTCCGCAACCGCGGCACGCCCAAGGCCGACATCGAGCGCCGCGTGCGCGAGGCGGCCACCCGGCTCGAGCTCGCCCACCTGCTCGACCGCAAGCCCAACCAGTTGTCCGGCGGCCAGCGTCAGCGCGTCGCCATGGGCCGCGCCATCGTGCGCGAGCCCAAGGTGTTCCTGTTCGACGAGCCCTTGTCCAACCTCGACGCGAAGCTGCGCGGGGCGATGCGCGTGGAGATCAAGAACCTCCAGCGCTCGCTCGGCGTCACCGCCGTCTACGTCACCCACGACCAGCTGGAGGCCATGACGCTCGCCGACATCCTCGTCGTCATGAATGCGGGCGTGGTCGAACAGCAGGGCGCGCCGCTCGACATCTACGAGAAGCCCGCCTCCACCTTCGTCGCCTCCTTCATCGGCGCGCCCCCGATGAACCTCCTCAGCGCATCCGCCCTTCAGCTCGCCCCCGGCACGCCGGAGGGCACCACCACGCTCGGCTTCCGCCCCGAGGATGCGGGCCTGGGCGAACAGCTGTCGGAGGGCCTGGCCCTGCAAGGCACGGTGGAAGCCGTCGAGCCTGTGGGTGCGGAAAGCTTTCTCCACGCCTCGACCCCTGCCGGCCGCGTCGTTCTCCGGGTGCCCGGCCGCGCCCAGGCAGAACCAGGCGACACCGTCGCCGTCACCGTTTCTGCCGCCAAGCTGCACCACTTCAGCAAGGACGGCAGACGGCTGGAGAGTTGAGCGCAGGCTTCGGCGTTTCCCCTCCCCCTTGAGGGGAGGGGTGGGGGTAGCGCATCCACCACGCCAGCGTCCAAACACCCGAGCTCCTCCCAGGCGGAACCATCACCCCCACCCCATGCCCCTCCCCTCAAGGGGGAGGGGGGCGGAGAAGCCGGCGCCCTTTCGTCCGAGGTTGCAGCCTTCTCACCCCCCGTGCAAACTCCGGGCTGCAAATCGGAGTTCTCCATGCCCCAGCTTTCCCGCTTTTCTGTCGCGCCTCTTCACACCATGACGCGGCACCTGGCGGATGTCGCATCGGGGCGGGCGGAGCCAGACCTCGTGATCGCCGGTGCGCGCGCGCTTTCCACCTATTCCGAGCGCATCCTGCCCGACCGCGAGATCTGGCTCGCGCGCGGCCGCATCGCAGCGCTCATGCCCGCCGGCACCCACAAGGGATCGGCCAAGCGCTACGACGCGCGCGGCGGCATCGTGGCGCCCGGTCTGGTCGACCCCCACATCCACATCGAATCCTCGATGGTCACGGCCTGCGCCTATGCGGAAGCCGCCCTTCTCAACGGCACCACCACCATCTTCTGCGACAGCCACGAGATCGGCAACGTGATGGATACGGCCGGCGTCGAGGCCATGCTGGAAGACGCGCGCCACGCGCCGCTCTCGATTTTTCTCACCGTTCCCTCCACCGTGCCCGCCACCACGCCCGAGCTCGAAACCGCCGGCGGCGACCTGACGCCCGACAAGATCGCTGGGATTTTCGACCGCTGGCCGGAAGCTGTGGCGCTCGGCGAGAAGATGGATTTCGTGCCCGTCGCTACGAGCGACCCGCGCTCCCACGCCATCATCGCCGAAGCCTTGAAGCGCGGCCGCCCCGTTTCGGGCCATGTCTACGGCCGGGAGTTCGTGGCAGCCTATGCGGCATCGGGCGTTTCCGACACGCACGAGGCCATCGATCGCGAGATCGCGAACGACCTGCTCGAAGCCGGCATCTGGATCTTCCTGCGCGGCGGCCCGCCCACCACGCCCTGGCACTCGCTGCCCCAGGCCATCAAGGCGGTCACCGAACTTGGCGCCGCGCCCAAGCGCGTCGCGCTCTGCACCGACGACCGTGACGCCGACGACCTCCTCCTTTTCGGTCTCGACTGGGTGACGCGCGAAGCCGTCAAGGCGGGCATGAGCCGCGAGCAGGCCTGGTCCATGGGCTCGCTGCACGGCGCCACCCGTTTCAACATGGAGGGCGACATCGGGGGCCTGGGCGGCGGGCGCCGCGCCGACCTCGTGCTGCTCGACGACGATCTCAAGCCGCAGAACACCTGGTATGGCGGCGAGCTCGTCGTGGAAGGCGGCAAAATCACGCCCGCGCTCGACGCCGCCCTTTCGGAGCGCTGGCAGTACCCGGAAGCCGCCTATCATACGGTGAAGCTGCCCCGCGGCGTGAAGCTCACGCCCGACCTGCCCACCCAGAAGGTCACAGCCCACTGCATCAAGACCGAGCTCCCCGGCATCACGCTCGGGCACGTGACGGTGGAACTCGACCCCGCCAACGACTGGCAGAGCCATTTCGACCGCCACGGCCTCTGCTTCGTGGCGGTGGTCGAGCGCCACGGCCGCTCGGAAGGCAATGCCGCGCAAGGCCTGCTTGCGAACTTCAACCTGAAGCAGGGCGCGGTCGCGTCTTCGGTCGGCCACGACAGCCACAACCTGATCGTCGCCGGCACCAACGAGCGCGACATGCGCGTGGCGCTGGAAGCCGTCGAAAAGACCCAAGGCGGCGTCTGCGTGGTGATGGACGGCGAAGTGACCGCGATGGTCGAACTCCCTATCGCCGGCCTTCTGTCCGACAAGCGCGTCACCGAGGTGGCCGAGGAAATGAAGCTGCTCAAGGCCGAATGGGAACGCGCCGGCTGCGCCATCCCCTATATGGGCTTCAACCTCATTCCCTTGTCCGTGATCCCCGAGATCCGCATCACCGACAAGGGCCTGGTGCTCGTGCCCGAGATGACCATCCAGCCGCTGTTCACGCCTGTGGGCTGAAGGGCGGGCCACGTCGCTCGGCTCGCGATGGGAGGGACGGCGATGGTGTGCGTCCTTCGAGGCCCACTGCGTGGGCACCTCAGGATGAGGAGCGGGGGGTGCTGACGCTCCTCGTCTTGGGGCGGCGCCCTGCCTCCCTCATCCTGAGGTGCCCGCGGAACGCGGGCCTCGAAGGACGCACGGCATCGCCACGCTCTCACCCCGCCATCGGCGTCCAGACCACGTCGTCGATCCGCCCGGCCCCCACCGCCAGCATCACAAGGCGGTCGAACCCCAGCGCCACGCCGCTCGCCTCGGGCATCAGGGCGAGTGCCGCCAGGAAATCCTCGTCCAGCGGATAGCGCTCGCCGTAGACCCGCTCCTTCTCGTCCATCTCGGCCGCAAAGCGCAGCCTTTGCTCGCCCGCATCCGTCAGTTCGCCGAACCCGTTGGCCAGTTCCACCCCGCAGGCATACATCTCGAAGCGCTCGGCCACGCGCGCGTCATGGGGGGTGCGCCGCGCGAGCGCGGCTTCCGCCGTCGGATACTCGCAAAGCAGCGTGGCGCGGCCCATGCCCAGTTTCGGCTCCACCCGCTCCACCATCACGCGCGAGAAGAGATCGGCCCAGGTGTCGTCGGAGGCGGTGCGGATGCCCGCCTCGCGCAGAGCGTGCGCGAGGCGGTCGCGATCCGTCGCCCCATCCGCCCCGATGCTCGCCAGAAGGTCGATGCCCACATGATGCCCGAACGCGTCCGCCACCGTCAGCCGCTCGGGCTCGGCCAGCGGATCGCAGGTCCGGTCGCGAAAGCGGAACTCGCGTGTGCCCGCGATCTCCGCAGCCAGGCGCAGCATCGCCGCGCAATCCTCCATCACCGCCCCATAAGGCTCGCCCACGCGATACCATTCCGCCATGGTGAATTCGGGATGGTGCAAGGCGCCGCGCTCGCGGTTGCGGTAGACCGGCGCGAAAGACACGATCCGCCTTTCCCCCGCCGCCAGCAGCTTCTTGCAGGCGAATTCGGGCGAGGTGTGGAGAAAGAAGGGCAGGGGCGTGCCGTCCGGCCGCAGCCATTCGGTGGCGAAGGCCGCAAGATGCGCCTCGTTGCCCGGCGAGACCTGCAGGCTCGTCGGCTCCACCTCCACGAAGTCGCGCGCTTCGAACCATTCCCGCATCCCCCGCTTGATGCGGTTGCGCGCGAGAAGGCGAGGGCGGCGGTCGGCGTGGACGGAAGGGGTCCACCAGGGCGAGGCTGAGGTCATGAAACTCCGCAAGGCTGGCGGCGGGGCGAAAGATGGGCTAGGGGCGAGAAAAAGCTCTGCGGCCCGGTCGGGCCCAAACAAAAAGGAAACGCCCCGTGAAGGTGATCGCCAGCTCGCTCCGCAAAGGCAATGTCGTCGAGCGCGACGACGGCAAGCTCTACGTGATCCTCTTCGCCGAGAACATCCATCCCGGCAAGGGCACGCCCGTCACCCAGCTCGACATGCGCCGCATTTCCGACGGCGTGAAGGTGTCCGACCGCTACCGCACCACCGAGCAGGTGGAGCGCGCCTATGTGGAAGAGCGCGAGCACACCTTCCTCTACTCCGACGACGAGGGGTTCCACTTCATGAACCCCGAGAGCTTCGATCAGGTGGCGGTGCCGGAATCCGTGGTCGGCGATTACGCGCCCTACCTTCTGGAAGGCATGGCGGTTCAGGTCGCCGTCCACAACGGGGTCGCCATCTCCATCGAACTGCCCCAGCGCGCCACCTTCGAGGTGAGCGAGACCGAGCCCGTCACCAAGGGCCAGACGGCGTCCTCCTCCTACAAGCCCGCCGTTCTTTCCAACGGCGTGCGCACGCTCGTTCCCCCCCACATCTCGGCCGGCACCCGCATCGTCGTGATGACGGCCGACGGCTCCTATGTGGAACGCGCCAAGGACTGAGCCCCATGGGCTTGGACATCCGCGAAGCGGGGGCGGACGAGGACGCGGTTCTCGTCGCCCACTATCGCGCGCTGTGGGACAGCTACGGCACGGACCCGGCCGACTACGCCGCGGATGCGGATGCGATCACGCAAGGCTTCATCGACGCGGCCCGTGCGGATGGGGGCATGGCCGTCTTCCACGCCCATGTCGATGGCGCGCTGGCGGGCTCGGCCGCGTGCAACCCGTTGCGCCCCCGCTATCCGGAGGTGCTGCGCCCCGAAAAGCGCCTGCACGGCTACATCTGGAGCGTCTGGGTCGACCCCGCCTTCCGCGGCCGGGGCATCGGTGAGGCGCTGGTGCGCGCCTGCATGGCGCATCTGCAGGGTCTGGGCTGCACCACCGTCGTTCTGAACGCTTCGGATGCCGGCGTGCCGCTTTACAGCCGGCTGGGCTTCGCGATGGCCACCGAGATGCGGCACGAGTTCCCCTCCGACGCCTGAACCCTTCCGCAACCATTCCCCTTCTCGCCTGTTGAAGCCTGTTCCAAGAGGACAGCGCCATGCCGGCCGCCGCCGAAAAGCCCAAGCCCATTCCGGCAGCGTTGGCCGCTTCGACGCCGGCTGCCATTCCGCCCGCCGAAACCCCCACGATCGGCGCCATGCTGGCGCTTCAGGTCGGTGTGGTGGTGATCGCAGCGCTCTACCTCGCGCGCGACGTGCTGGTCCCCATCACGGTCGCCGTGCTCTTGTCCTTCGTGGTCAGCCCGCTCGTCGGCATTTTGCGCAAGACGCGGATCGGGCGCATCCCGTCCGTGCTGCTGGCGGTCTTTGCAGCGTCGCTCGTGGTGCTCGCGCTTCTCACCGTGATCGGCGCCCAGCTCGCCCAGCTCGCCGGCCGCATCCCCGAATATATCGGCACCTTCCAGAACAAGATCGAGGCCATCCGCACCTATGCGGTGGAGAACTTCTCCTCCACGCTCGACCGCATGGGCATGGGCTCGCTCTTCAGCGAAGCGCTGCCCCAGGCGGGCGAAGCGGCTGCGGCAGGGGAAACCGCGTCCGGCGTGTCCGACCTTTCCACGCTTCTCGCCTATGCATCGCCCGTGATCTCGCCGATCGCCACCGCGTCCATCATCTTCGTGGTGTCGATCTTCATCCTGCTCCAGAAGGAAGACCTGCGCGACCGCCTGATCCGGCTCTTCGGATCGTCCGACCTGCACAAGACCACGGTCGCCATGGACGACGCGGCCAAGCGCCTGAGCCGCTATTTCCTCACCCAGCTCACGGTCAATTTCGGCTTCGGCGCGGTTGTGGGCACGGGGCTCTTCCTGATCGGCGTGCCCAATCCCATCCTGTGGGGGCTCTTGTCGGGCGTGATGCGCTTCATCCCTTATGTCGGCCCGATCCTGTCGGCCGGCCTGCCCATCATGCTCGCGGCAGCCGTCGATCCCGGCTGGTCGATGGTTCTGTGGGCAGCGGCCCTCTTCGTGGTGGCCGAGCTCATCACCAACCAGATCGTGGAGCCCATCGCCTACGGTCATTCCACGGGGCTTTCGCCGTTTGCCGTGATCGTCGCGGCCATCTTCTGGGGCTGGCTCTGGGGGCCGGTCGGCCTGATTCTGTCCATGCCGCTGACGCTCTGCCTGGTTGTGCTCGGACGCCATGTCGAGCGGCTCGAATTCTTGGACGTGCTGTTCGGCGACCGCCCGGCGCTCACCCCGGTCGAGAGCTTCTACCAGCGCATCCTGGCGGGCGACGCCGACGAGGCACAGGACCATGCCGAGCTTCTGATCACCGAGCGCCCGCTGTCCTCCTACTACGACGCCGTGGCGCTCAAGGGCCTGCAGATGGCGGCAGCCGATGCCGAGCGGGGCGCCATCAAGCCCGACCAGCTCGAACGCATCCGCGAAACCGTCACCACCCTCATCAACGAACTCGACGTCCACGAGGACCGCGAGCCGGAAGGGGCCGACGGCGACAAGAAGGCAGCCCCCGTCGAGCCCACCCAGGACCAGAAGGGCCTGCCTTCGGCCCCACCGCCGCCGAGTGTCGATCGCAACACGCTGGCACCCGAATGGCTCGGCGAGCGCGCGGTGCTGTGTCTCGCGGGCCGCGGCGCGCTCGACGAGGCGGCCTCCACGATGCTCGCCCAGCTTCTCGAAAAGCACGGCCTCCATGCGCGCGTGGCGCCCTATCAGGCAGCGTCCCGCGAAGGGATCGAGACGCTCGACGTGGAAGGGGTGGCGATGGTGTGTATCTCCTATCTCGACATTTCCGGCAGCCCGTCCCACCTGCGCTATCTCTTGCGTCGCCTCCAGAAGCGCCTGCCCGGCGCGCCGATCCTGGTCGGCCTGTGGCCGGAAGAAGACGACACGCTCAAGAACCCCGCCATGCAGGCACGCATCGGTGCCGACTTCTACACCAGCACCCTGCGCGCCGCGGTCGAAGCGTGCGTGGGCGCAGCGCAGGAGTCTTCCGGGCAAAAGGCGTTGCCTGCCCCGGAAAATGCCAAGGCGGCGTGAGTGCGGTGATTGTGTGAGCGCCGGGGTTTACGTCGAAATCGCTTCCGATCTCGGTTCAAACCTCCCCATTCTCCAAGCCTCTCCGGATCCCCCTCCCCCTTGAGGGGAGGGGTAAGGGGTGGGGGTGACGTCGAACCAGTGTCTGCACCGATACCCCCACCCTGTATCCCTCCCCTCAAGGGGGAGGGAGGGCGTCAGCGTTGGAGCTTTGGTGCTCGAACGTTATCGTGGCACGCTCAAGCAGCCGCCAGGCACTGTGCGCAGACCCCGCGCAGTTCCACCGTCGTCTTCTCCAGCTTGAAACCGTTCTTGCCGGCCCAGCTGCGCAGGCTCTTGCCTGTCGTCTCGTCGGCGAATTCCTCCACCCGCCCGCATTCCCCGCAGATCGCGAATGCCATCAGCCCGTGCTCGTGCGGTGCGTGACCGTGCCCATGGTCGTGCGAGCAGGCGACGAAGGAGTTCAGGCTTTCCAGCCGGTGCACGCGGCCCGACGCCATCAGCGGGCTGAGCGCACGATAGATCTGGAGCGGCGAGCGCAGGCCGTCCTCGCGCAGACGGTCGAGGATGTCGTAGGCACTGAGCGGCCCGCCCGCCTGCGCGAGCGCGCCGAGCACCAGGGTCTGGTTGCGTGTCAGTTTGCCGGCTTCCGCCATGAATACTCGCCTGCCTCGCGATGAGGGCTTGATGATGCCACAGATTATCATGTAATAACATCACATCGGAACACAATGAGCGCCGCGACAGGCCGCGCCCGCGACCCACGCACGGCCCTTTCACCCATGGCGCATCCTCCCGCACTTCGCTTCGACGACCTGACGCTCGGCTATGACGGCCACCCCGCCGTTCACCACCTGTCGGGCGCGGTGGCCAGGGGCGCACTGCTTGCGGTCGTGGGCGCCAACGGCTCGGGCAAGTCCACGCTGCTCAAGGGCATCGTCGGCATCCTCAAGCCGCTCGCGGGCAGCGTTTCGCGCGGGCCCGACAGCCGCTTCGCCTATCTGCCCCAGCAGTCCGAGCTCGATCGCACATTCCCCGCCCGCGTGGTGGACCTCGTGCGCATGGGCCTTTGGCCGGCCCGCGGGCTGTTCGGCCGCTTTCGCGCGGAAGACCATGCGCGGGTGGATGCGGCGCTCGACGCGGTGGGCCTGCGCGGCTTCAACGATCGCGGCATCGACACGCTGTCAGGCGGCCAGCTTCAGCGCGCGCTGTTTGCCCGCGTCGCCGTCCAGGACGCGCCGCTGATCCTGCTCGACGAGCCCTTCAACGCGGTGGACGAAAAGACCGTGGCCGACCTCGTGGCCCTGCTCCACCGCTGGCACGGCGAGGGACGCACGATCATGGTGGTCGCGCACGACCTCGAGCTCGTCGCCCGCCACTTCCCCGAAACGCTCCTGCTCGCCCGCCGCGCGGTGGCTTGGGGGCCGACACAGACCGTGCTCTCACCCGAGAACCGCCGCGAGGCCCGCCGCTTTTCCGAAGCCTGGGACGAGACCGCTCCCTGGTGCGAACCCCACGCGCACGCGCCCCACCTCCATGCCGTGGATGGCGGGCACGACCACGGCCATCACCACCACCACACGCGCCGGCCGGACGCCGCCTGATGCTCGCGCTCCACGATTTTCTCGTCGCGCCCTTTGCGGATTTCGCCTTCATGCGCCGCGCGCTTCTCGGCGCGCTGCTCTTGTCGGCCAGCGCATGCCCGGTCGGCGTGTTCCTGATGCTGCGCCGCATGAGCCTGTCGGGCGACGCCATCGCCCATGCCGTGCTGCCGGGGGCGGCTGCGGGCTTCTTGTTCTACGGGCTCGCCATCGTGCCGATGACGGTGGGGGGGCTGGTCGCGGGCCTCGTGGTCGCGCTCGCGGCAGCCGCGCTGTCGCGCCTCACGGTCCTCAAGGAGGATGCCGCGATGGCCGCCTTCTATCTCGTGAGCCTGGCACTCGGCGTGCTGATGGTCTCGCTGCGCGGCTCGGCGGTGGACCTCATGCACGTGCTCTTCGGCACGGTGCTCGCGCTCAACGACGCTGCCCTGATCCTGATCGGGGGCATCGCTACGCTCACCTATCTCTGCCTTTTCGTGTTCTGGCGCGCTCTCGTCGCCGAGTGCCTCGATCCGCTCTTTCTGCGCTCGGTGTCGCGGTGGGGGGCACCCGTGCACTTCCTGTTCCTGGGCCTCGTGGTGCTCAACCTGGTGGGCGGCTTCCAGGCGCTCGGCACGCTGCTTTCGGTCGGCCTGATGATGTTGCCTGCGGCGGCGGCCCGCTTCTGGACGAGCCGGGTGGAGACCATGTGCGCGGCGGCCGTGCTCTTCGGCGCGGTGGCGAGCGTTTCCGGGCTGCTCCTTTCCTTCCATTTCTCGCTGCCGTCCGGCCCGTCGATCGTGCTGTCGGCGGGCGGGCTCTTGCTTCTATCCATTCTCGCCGGCCCGCGTGGGGTCCTGCGCGAGCGCCTGCGGCCCGCCCAGCACCGGGCGGCCTGAACCCTTCCCTCATGGAGCTTTCCACCATGTTCCTTCGTCTGCGCAGTCTCGCCCTTCTTGCGAGCGTTATAACATTTGCTTCTCTGCCGGCTCACGCCTCCGAAAAGCTCGATGTGGTCGCGACCTTCTCCGTGCTCGCAGACTTCGCCCGCGTGGTGGGCGGCGACCGGGTCGAGGTTTCCACCCTGATCGGTCCCGACGGCGACGCCCATGCCTATGAGCCCAAGCCGGCGGATGCCCGCGCCATGGCGAGCGCCGACGTGATCCTGGTCAACGGCCTCCACTTCGAAGGCTTTCTCGACCGCCTCGTGGAAACGAGCGGCACGAAGGCGCCCGTCGCCGTGCTGACCAAGGGCATCACGCCCATCGACATCACCGATGACGCGCATGCCCATGAAGGCGAGCACGCGCACGAGGAGGGCGAACACGCGCACGAGGCGGCCGAAGCCTCCGGCGGCGGGCACGATCACCACGACCACGGCGACCAGGACCCCCACGCCTTCCAGTCGCTGCCCAACGCCAAGATCTATGTGCGCAACGTGGCGGATGCCTTCTGCACGGCGGATGCGGCCGGATGCGACACGTTCCGCGCCAATGCGAGCGCCTACGAGGCCGAATTGGACAAGCTGGACGCCCAGGTGCGCGCGGATGTGGCCGCGATCCCCGAGGCCAGCCGCACGATCATCACCAGCCACGACGCCTTCGGCTATTTCGCAAGAGAATACGGCCTCACCTTCCTCGCTCCCGAGGGCCTTTCCACCGAAGCCGAGCCTTCGGCGGCGGATGTCGCCAAGCTGATCTCGGAAGTGCGCGAGGACAAGGCGGGCGCGGTGTTCATGGAAAACATCACCAACCCCCGCCTGCTCGAGCAGATCGCGTCCGAGACCGGCCTCAAGATGGGCGGCACGCTTTATTCCGACGCGCTTTCCGGCCCCGATGGCCCCGCTGCCACCTATCTCGACATGGTTCGCCACAACATCGCGACCATCAAGTCAGCCATCAACGGCAGCTGACCGCTTTTCCTCTCCGTTTTGGGATGGGAGAGGAACACCTCCCATCCGGCGGGGCATTCCCGCCTTGCGGGAGGGTGCGGGACCGTCTAGGCTTCCTCCCGTGATGGTGCCCCACGCCAGCGCAAGCGGGCCGGGGTGAAAAGGGAACAGGGTGAGGAGGATTTCCTCCGATGCCCGGGCTGCCCCCGCAACTGTGAGCGGCGAGCCCGCATCCGATGCCACTGGCTGATGCCGGGAAGGCGGATGCGCGGCCGAGACCCGCGAGCCAGGAGACCTGCCATCACAAGGTTTACGCAGCCGGACGGGGTGTTCCGGAAAGAAACGTGCCTGCGCGCGCCCTTGGGGCTGCCGCGCCTGCCGCTTCCTTCCACGCTCCCCATCCGCAACGGCCCGACAGGCGGGCAGGGGAGGGCATGATGATCGAGACGCGTCACGACGTGATCGTGTGCACCCGCTGCCGCACCGACGACGGCGCCCGGCCCGGCCCCGAACTCATGGCCATGCTCGCCCCGCGCCTCGACGCGGACATTTGGCGCGTTGCAGGCGTGGAATGCCTCGCCGGCTGCGAGCGCCCGCTCGCTGTGGGCTTTCGCGCGCCCGAGAAGGCAGCCTTCCTGTTCGGCGACATCGTGCCAGCAGCCGACTGCGAGGGCCTGGCCGAGTTCGCCGCCTTCTATGCCAGCCTCCCTGATGGCTGGTGCAACGAAGGCCAGCGCCCGCTCGCGTTGCGCAACAAGACGCTGGCCCGCATCCCCGCCCTCCCGCGGGAGGGCGCGCGATGACGAGCCTTCTCCAGGCGACCAGCCTCAGCTTCCGCGGCGACGGGGGCGCAGCGCTCGTGGAAGACGTCTCGATCAGCGTCCGTGCTGGCGACCGGCTTGCCATCATCGGCCCCAACGGCGCGGGCAAGACCACGTTGCTGCGCATGCTGTCGGGCATGCTGCGCCCCCATCGCGGCGCGGTGCTGCTCGAAGGCGACGACCTTTCGCGCATGAAGCCCATCGCTCGCGCGCGCCGCATCGCGGTGGTCGGCCAGTCCGACCAGCCCGATCTCAGGCTTTCGGTGTGGGATTATGTCGGGCTCGGCCGCATACCCCATACGGGCCTGCGCTCGCGCAGCGTGGAATGGGGCATCATCAACGACGCGCTGCGCGCGGCGGGCCTCGAAAGTTTCCGCGACCGCGCCGTGGCGACCCTTTCGGGCGGTGAGCGCCAGCGCGCCCAGATCGCCCGCGCCATAGCCCAGTCGCCCGACCTTCTGTTTCTCGACGAGCCCACCAACCATCTCGACCCCCGTGCGCGTGCCGAGCTTCTGGCATTGGTCGCCGGCCTGCCGGTGGCGGTGGTGGCGGTGCTGCACGATCTGCCGCTCGTGTCTCCCTTCGCCACCCATGTCGCGGTCATGGAGCGCGCGCGGCTCGTGGCGTCGGGCTCGCCCATGGATGCGCTCACGCCGGCCACCGTGCGCCGCGTTTTCGGCATCGACATCCTGCGCCTGCCGCACCCGGCCGAAAACCGGGAACTGACCGTCTTCGACCTGCCGTCCAAGTCGCAAACCACCACACACGGAGCCTGATCCCATGCGTCGCCTGCTTTTGGCACTTTCGCTTTCCTGCCTTTCGGGCGTGGCGATGGCCTTTCCCGTAACCGTGGATTCCTGCGGCACACCCCTCACTTTCGACGCAGCCCCCAAGCGCGCCGTGATCCACGACCTCAACATGACCGAGATGGCGTTCGCGCTCGGCCTCCAGCCCTCGATCGTTGGCCTTTCCGGCATCACCGGCTGGTACAAGGTCGGCCCCGAATTCGCTGCCGAACAGGGCTCCATTCCCGAACTCGCTCCGAAATACCCGACGATGGAGAACCTGCTTTCGGTCGAGCCCGACTTCTTCTTCGCCGGCTGGTATTACGGCATGAAGCCCGGCGGCGACGTCACGCCCGACACGCTCGCGCCGCATGGCGTGAAGACGCTGGTGCTGTCGGAATCCTGCGTCCACCTCGACAAGAACCGGCCCGCCGCCTCCATGGACCTGCTCTATGGCGACGTGGAGAAGCTGGGCAAGGTCTTCGGCAAGGAGGCGGAAGCCCAAAAGCTCGTGGCAGGCTGGAAGAGCGAGCTTTCGGACATCACCGCAAAAGTCGGCGGCAGCCGCGGCACGCGCGTGTTCCTCTACGATTCCGGCGAGGACAAGCCGTTCACGGCCGGCAAGTTCGCCATCCCCACCGCGATGATCGATGCCGCCGGCGGCGAAAACATCATGGCGGACATGGAGACGTCCTGGGGCAACACCGACTGGGAAACGGTCGCTTCGCGCAACCCCGAATTCCTGGTGCTGCTCGACTACCAGGACGATGCCGGCTACCGGAAGCTCCTCGACTTCCTCAAGAGCCACCCCGCCATGAAGGAAACCGACGCGGTGAAGAACGAGCGCTTCGTGGCGCTCCGCTATGCCGAACTGACGCCCGGCCCCGCCAACATCGAGGCGATCGCCAAGATGGCCAAGGCCATGCACCCGGAAGCCTTCTGATTGGCGCGACCGCCGTTTTCCCTGCTGGTTCTCGTGAGCGCGGCGGCAATCGCCGCGCTCGCTTTGCTTTCGGTGGCCTATGGCTCGACCGTGATCCCGCTTCAAGCGGTGGTGGATGCGCTACGCCATGCGATGGGCCTGGGCGGCACGCAGGGCGAGGGGCCCGTCGGGCGCATCGTGGTGGAACTGCGCCTGCCCCGCGCGCTTCTCGCCATTGCTGTCGGCGCGGGCCTGGGCGTCGTCGGCGCCTGCCTTCAGACCGTTTCACGCAACGACCTGGCAGACCCCTTCCTGTTCGGCCTGTCGTCGGGGGCGGCAGCCGGTGCGGTTTCCGTGATCACCGTCTTCGGTGACCGGTTCGGGATCTGGACGCTGCCCATCGCGGCCTTCACCGGCGGCATCCTGGCAGCCCTCGTGGTGCTCGTGCTCGTGCTGCGCGTCGAGGGCAGGGGACCCGAGCGACTGATCCTTGCGGGGCTCGCTGTCTCCTTCCTGTTCACCGCGCTCACCAACTATCTCGTTTTCTCGGGCGATCAGCGCGCGGCCCATTCCGTGCTGTTCTGGACCATGGGGGGCCTGGGGCTGGCGCGGTGGGGCAATATCGGCTTTGCGGCGCTCGGCGCGCTTTCCATCATCCTTTTCGCGCTCTCCCAGCACCGCAAGCTCGATGCCTTCCTGGCGGGCGAGATGGCGGCCGAGAGCCTGGGCGTTCCCGTCGCGCGCTTCAGGCTTCTCACCTTCCTGTTTTCGGCCTTTGCCACCGCGATCCTGGTGTCGGTCGCGGGCGTGATCGGCTTCGTCGGCCTGATGATCCCCCATCTCGCGCGGCGCTTGGCGGGCGAGCTTCACTTCCGCCTGGTGATCCTGTGCGCGCTTCTGGGCGCGGCTCTCTTGCTTGCGAGCGACCTCGCAGCCCGCACGCTGCTTCCGCCCCAGGAATTGCCCATCGGCATCGTCACGAGTTCGGTCGGCGCGTTCTTCGTGGTGGCGATGCTGCTCAGAGGGCGGCTCTAGACCATTTCCGGTGAATCCTTGTTCACCGGAAATGGTCTAGCTTAATGTTTTTGCAGCATTTCCGGACGCTAAACCGCTTCGCACTTTTGCTGGAAATGCTCTAGGCGGGGTTATTTGGACTTGCCGCCCTTTTTGCCGAGCTCGGCCTGGGCCGCGGAAGACTTGCGCGGGTTCTTCTCGCCTTCCTTGGCGGCCTTGGCATTGGCCTTTTGAGCCGTCTCGCTGCCTTTGCCCTTTTTCTCGGCCATCGCTCTCTCCCTTTGTGGTCGGAAGGAAAGCCGGGCGCGGCGGGAAGTTCCGCGGTGGCCTATGCCAGCGCCAGGATCGCCCGGAAGTCGTTCACGTTGGTGCCCGTCGGACCCGGCACGAACAGGTCTCCCAGCCGATGGAAGGCTGACCAGCAGTCGTTGCCCGCCAGGAATGCGTGGGGGTCGAGGCCCATGCCCCGCAGCCGCGCGGCACTCGTGCCATCCGCGAACGCGCCCGCATTGTCTTCGGAACCGTCGATCCCATCCGTGTCGGCCGCAAGCGCGTGGAGCCCGTCCACGCCCTCGATGCCGAGCGCGAGCGAAAGCAGGAATTCCGTGTTGCGCCCGCCCTTGCCCTTGGCGCGCACCGTCACCGTGGTTTCCCCGCCCGACAGGATCACCACGGGCTTGGCGAACGGCCGGTCGCGCAGCGCCACCTCGCGCGCCAGCGCCGCATGGACCTTGCCGACCTCGCGCGCCTCGCCCTCGATGGCATCCGACAGGATCGCGGCTTCCACGCCTTCTTCGCGCGCGAGTGCGGCCGCAGCCTCCAGCGACACGCCGGCGGACGCGATGAGCCGCACGCGGTTCCGTGCGAAGCGCGGGTCGTCGGGCCGGGGCGCGTCGGCCGCGGGCGAGGCGAGATGCGCCATCACGGCGGGCGAAAGCGCGAGCCTGTAACGCTCCACCAGCGCCAGCGCGTCGGCTCGCGTGGAATTGTCGGGCGCGGTCGGGCCGGACGCCACCTGGGCGGGGTCGTCGCCGGGGATGTCGGACACCACCAGGCTTTCCACGCGCGCGGGCCAGGCGGCGGCCGCCAGCCTGCCGCCCTTGATGCCCGACACATGCTTGCGGATCGTGTTCATGGCAGCGATCGGCGCGCCGGAGGCGAGCAGCGCCTGGTTGAGACCGATCTCTTCTTCCAAAGTAAGATCGCCGCCCGGAAACGGCAGCAGTGCGGAGCCGCCGCCGCAGACCAGCGACACCACGAGATCGTCGGGCCCAAGCCCCTTCACCGCATCGAACAAGGCGGCCGAGCCTTCGAGACCCGCGGCATCCGGCACGGGGTGGCTCGCCTCGATCACTCGGATGCGCTCGCAGGGCACGGCAAAGCCGCGCCGCGTCACCACCGTGCCCGTGAGCGGCCCGTCCCAGGCGCGCTCGAAAGCCTGGGCGAGCTGGGCCGCGCCCTTGCCGGCACCCACCACCACCGTGCGACCCGCTGGCCGCTCCGGCAGGTTGGCGCGCACCGAGCGGTCGGGATCGGCGGCGGCCACGGCGCGGCGGAAGAGGTTTTCGAGAAACAATCGGGGATCGAGCATGGCCACGAGCTTGATGAGGACTTCCCGCCCGCCGTCAAGGGCCTGGGCTCCGTTCACGAAACGGAAACCATGCCCCACACTTCCCTGAAACCCGATTGCCGGGGCGCTCGTTCCCATTCCAAGGGCAATGGGAGCAGGGTATGCGGCGGATCCATCCACCCTCGACAGATGATGGCGAACGGCCCGACGAGTGCCGCAGGGCGCTCGAGCCGGCCTTCATGCAATTCGTGGAACGCGCCGAAGCCGTCGGCTGGTCGCGCCAGGAGATCGCCTCGGCTACGGCCGCCCTCGCCGAACAGGCCACGGCCCTCGACACCCACTGGCACTACGGCTGAAGGGCAGGGGCCCGGCACCCGGGCGCGACGAGGCGCACTTGACGCCGGGCCCACCGCCTGCGCTTCTCCCGCACGTGCCAGCTTCCCGCCCCACCCGCCGCTTCGTGATCCTGCTCGGCGGCGAGCTTTCGCCCAGCTCCCGGCTCGGCGCGCAGCTTGCGGGCGCCAGCGCCATCGCAGCCGATTCCGGCATGGCGCATGCCGCAGCCCTCGGCCTTGAGCCGATCCTCTGGATGGGCGACTTCGATTCCTCCGACGATGCCCTCATCAGAGCTCATCCCGACATCCCCCGCGCCACCTTCCCCGCGGACAAGAACATGACCGACGGCGAGCTCGCCGTGGCCGAAGCCGTCAAGCGCGGCGCCGACGAGATCGTGCTCGCAGGCGCCTTCGGGGGCCCGCGCGCCGACCACGCCTTTCTCCATTTGACGCTGGCGCTGCGCTTGGCCGAGGGCGGCACGAGCACGCTGCTGACTTCAGGCACGCAGGAGGGCCGCCCGCTGCTGCCCGGCAGCTGGGCCGAGTTCGACTATTCCCCCGGCACAGTCTTCAGTGTGCTCGGCTTTTCCGAGCTTTCGGCCCTTTCCATCGAAGGCGTGCGCTGGCCGCTCGACCGGGTCGTGGTGCCCTTCGGCTCCTCTCTCACTTTGTCGAACCGCGTCGCCACACGCTTGCGCATTCGGCTCGAAAGGGGCAAGGCCCTCCTTCTCGCCCATCCCCTTTGAGGATCGGGCACCCCAGATTCCCAGGACCGATGGCCGCCCCTCCGCTTCTTCTGCTCGACGACATCCGCCTCACCTTCGGCGGCACGCCGCTCCTCCAGGGCGCCGCCCTTTCCGCATCCGCCGGCGACAAGATCGCGCTGGTCGGCCGCAACGGCTCGGGCAAGTCGACGCTGCTCAAGATCGCGGCGGGCCTGATCGAGCCGCAGGACGGCACGGTCTTCCGCCAGCCCTCGGCCACGATCCGTTATCTCGCCCAGGCCCCCGACACCGACGGCTACCCCTCGATCCGCGCCTATGTGGAAGCGGGCCTCGGCCCGGCAGACGATCCCCACCGCGCCACCTATCTGATCGAATCCCTCCTGCTTGACCCCGAAGCTTCACCCGAAAGCCTGTCCGGCGGCGAGGCGCGGCGCGCGGCCCTTGCCCGCGTCATGGCGCCCGAGCCCGACGTGCTCCTGCTCGACGAGCCCACCAACCATCTCGACCTCGGCGTGATCGAGTGGCTCGAAGGCGAGCTGGCCCGCACCTCCTCGGCGGTGGTGCTGATCTCCCACGACCGCCGCTTTCTCGAAAACGTCTCCCGCGCCACCGTCTGGCTCGACCGCGGGCAAACCCGCCGCCTCGACCGGGGCTTCGCCCATTTCGAGGAATGGCGCGACAAGGTGCTCGAAGAAGAAGAGCGCGACCAGCACAAGCTCGGCCGCCAGATCGGCCGCGAGGAGCACTGGCTGCGCTACGGTGTGACCGCGCGCCGCAAGCGCAACATGCGCCGTCTGGGCGAGCTGCAATCGCTGCGTGAGCGCTTCCGCTCCCACAAGGGCGCGGAAGGAGCGGCCAAGCTCGTCGCCAGCGACGCGGCCGAATCCGGCAAGCTCGTGGCCGAAGCCAAGAACATCGCCAAATCCTATGACGGCCGCCCGATCGTGCGCGACTTCTCTTCCCGCATCGCGCGGGGCGACCGCATCGGCCTGGTCGGCCCCAACGGCGCGGGCAAGACCACGCTCCTGAAGATGCTGACGGGCGAGCTCGCGCCCGACACGGGCACGATCCGCCTCGGCGTCAACCTCCAGATAGCCACCCTCGACCAGAAGCGCGCAGCCCTCGACCCCACGGAAACGCTTGCCCACTTCCTCACCGACGGCCGCGGCGAGACGGTGGTGGTCAACGGCGAGGAACGCCACGTCGTCGCCTACATGAAGGACTTCCTGTTCAAGCCCGAGCAGGCCCGCACCCCCATCAACGAGCTGTCGGGCGGCGAGCGCGCGCGCCTGCTTCTCGCCCGCCTGTTGTCGCGCCCCGCGAATCTCCTGGTGCTCGACGAGCCCACCAACGACCTCGACATGGAGACGCTCGACCTTCTCCAGGAACTCGTGGCGGGCTTTCCCGGCACGGTTCTCCTCGTCTCCCACGACCGCGACTTCCTCGACCGCACGGTGACGAGCACGATAGCCCCGCTCGACGGGCTCGACGGCCGCTGGGTGGAATATGCCGGCGGCTATTCCGACATGCTGGCCCAGCGCAAGGAGCAGGCAGCCCTTGCCCGCCGCGCGGCCCCGCCCACGCCCAAGGCCGCTTCCAAGACGGAGACCCCCAAGCCGGCCGCCGCTGCCGCAAAGAAGCTCTCCTTCAAGCAGAAGTTTGCGCTGGAATCCCTGCCCAAGCGCATGGAGGAGGCGCAAGGCAAGATCACTGCTCTTGAAGCCAAGCTCGCGGACCCCAAGCTCTTCGGCCGCGATCCGGCAGGCTTCAACAAGCTCGCAGGCGAGGTGTCCGCCTTGCGCGAAAGCGTTGCTGCCATGGAAGAAGAGTGGCTCGAACTCGAACTGCTGCGCGAGGAGATCGAAGGATGAGCGCCCCCCACGACGCCGCACCCCGAGTCGAAATCCAGTTCTGCACCCAGTGCCGCTGGCTCCTGCGCTCGGCCTGGCTCGCCCAGGAACTCCTGTCCACCTTCGGCACGGACCTGGGCGAAGTCGCGCTGAAGCCCGGAACGGGCGGCGTCTTCCGCATCACGGTCGACGGCGAAACGGTCTGGGAACGCGTGGCGGATGACGGCTTTCCCGATGCCGCCGAACTCAAGCGCCGCGTGCGCGACAGGATCGCGCCCGAGCGCGACCTCGGCCATTCGGAACAGCGCTAGACCATTTCCGGCGAATACCGATTCACGGGAAATGGTCTAGCTCTCTGTTCTTGCAGCATTTCCAGACGCAAAACCGCTGCGCACTTTTGCTGGAAATGCTGTAGGCCGCTTTCGCACTCACGCCGCAGGCGGCGGGCCGCACACATCCACCCAGCGCGCGCCGACGATCTGTGCAAGCCGCTCGGGCGCGATCTCGACCGAGGTGGTGCCGGACCCAGCCGCAGGAAACACCGTCGCGAACGCCTTGAGCGACACGTCGCACAACACCGGCAAGGGTGTTGCCAGGCCGAACGGGCAGACGCCGCCCACGGGATGCCCGGTGAGGGCCAGCACCTCCTCGCCCCCCAGCATCTTCGCCCGCCCGCCGAGGGCCGCCTTCATCTTGGCGTTGTCGAGCCGCGCGTCGCCGCGCGCCACGACCAGCACCACCCCGTCCGGCGTCCGCAGCGAAAGCGTCTTGGCGATCCGTGCGGGCACCACTCCCAATGTGGCTGCCGCCTCGGCCACGGTCGCCGTGCTCTGCCCGTGATCGATCACCGCGATATCGGGCGCGTGCTCCGCCAGAAAGGCCCGCACGGACGCCGCACTCATGAGCGCTTACCCGGCTCAACCCGGTTGCAGTTCGGCTTCACCATGCCCGCCATTCCCCGATTTCGCGCTTCACCGTCGAAGCGGGTGGAAGATGGTCGACGCCCGCGCCGAGGACAAGCGGCCGAGAAACCGTCAGGCGGTTGGCGCCTTCACCTCCCAAGGCGCCACCCAATCTCCGGCCACGCGCAGGTCGATGCCCGCATCGTCCTCGATCACCTTGCAGACGGTCATTTCTCCCGCGCCCATCCCATAGCGGGCGCCCGCCTCCTTGAAGCGGTCATGGGTGGCGCGCGTCAGTTCGCTGCGCGTGCCCGTCTCACGCATCAGTTCCTCGATCAGGCCGAGATCCTTGAGACACAGGGCAATCGGAAAGGACGGATCGTAGTGCCCGGCGAAGATCGAGGGCACGTCGTGCTGCAACACGAAGCTGTCGGCCGCGCCGCCCTTCATCACTTCCCACCACACGTCGGGTTCGAGGCCTGCGAGCTTGGCCGTCACCATCGCCTCGCCGATCGCGGCCGCGTGGATTTTCCAGAGCTGGTTGTTGACGAGCTTGGCGACATAGCCGTTGCCGTAGCGGCCGACCTTGCGCACCTCGCCCATGGCCTCGATCACGGGCCGAACATGCTCGATGTCAGCATCCTCGCCGCCCACGAACATCGGCATGTCGCCACGGATCGCGGCATCGACGGAGCCGGTCACGGGTGCGTCGATCGCGTGGCCGCCCCTGGCTTGAAACTCGCCCGCCAGCTCGCGCATCAGGTTGGGCCTGCTCGTGGTGAGGTCGATCCAGTATTTGCCCTGGCAGTCGGTCGACAGAAAGCCGTCCGGGCCCCGCATCACGGCCTCGACCTCCTTGGGACCGAACACCATGGTCACCACGACGTCGACCTGATCCAAGACCTCGGCCGGGCTGCTTGCCGTTCCCGCGCCACGTTCCACGAGCGGTGCCGTTGCCTCGGGGCGGATGTCGTGGACCACCATGTCGAAGCCCGCGCGCCGCACGTTGAGCGCCGCATTCCGGCCCATGGTCCCGAGACCGATGAAGCCGACCCGTTTCAAACCCGCCATGTCGTGTTCGTCCCAAAAGCGCATCGAGGACGTCGTTATGCCCAATCGGGATCAGGGCGGAAACGTTGAAAAAAGTCGGGCTTCTTCATAACCAGGGGTTATGAGAAGATATCGAACCACGCTGCCACCGCTCGACCTCCTGATCTTCTTCGAGGCCGCGCACCGCATCGGCAGCTTCACCGGCTGCGCCGCCGAGCTTCATGTCTCGCAGGCGGCCGTCAGCAAGCGCATAGGGCAGCTGGAAGACTGGATGGGCGAGCCGCTCTTCGTGCGGAACGGCAGGCGTCTGGCGAGCACGGAAAGCGGCGAGCGGCTTTATCAGACGGTCGGCATGGGGCTGGAATTCCTGCGTCTGGGCATTGGCAGTCTTCGCGAACAGGCGATCCGGCCGTTGTCGATCGGGGCGCACACGGTTGTCGGGATGTTCTGGCTGACCGCACAGCTGCAAGCCTTCGGGCTTTCGGGCGATGCCTGCCACACGCGCCTCGTCACCTCCGACAACACGGGCGATCTCGTTGCCGGCGATCATGACCTGCTGGTGATCTACGGCGATGGGAAGTTGCCGGGATATGTGAGCATACGCCTCCTCGACGAGGAGATGGTTCCGATGGCTTCAGCCGACGTGGCCGCTCTTCTCGGGTCCGAGCGTATCCGCTCTTTCAGCGCGTTGCGCGACCCCGATGCGCCGCCTCTCCTGAACTACCACCGCTCGGCGCCCAACTGGGTGGATTGGCGCGTGTGGTTCGATGGGCTGGAACTCGATGGGCCCGATGGCTGGAAGCTCTGCACCATGAACACCTATTCGCAGACCATCGGCGAGGCGATCCGCGGCAACGGCATCGCTCTCGGCAGTGTCGCCCTGTTGCGCGGCGAACTCGACGCGGGTCGGCTCGTCCGCCTGACCGAGGAAGTGCTGCGGACCAAGCGAGGGTATTATCTGTGCCGCAAGGACGATGCTTCGCTTTCCGCCGAAGCACAGCTTCTTTCCGATTTTCTCGTCGATGCGGCAAAGCAGGCTTGAGCCCATCCACTCTCAAGCCCCAACAAAAAACCCGCCTCGAAGGGCGGGTTTCGTGTGTTCGATGGAGGGGCCGATCAGATGCCCAGGCCGGCGAAGCGCTTCTTGAACTTCGACAGGCGGCCGCCGCGGTCGAGCAGGGTCTGCGTGCCGCCGGTCCAGGCCGGGTGCGTGGTGGGGTCGATGTCGAGGTTCATCGTGTCGCCCTCCTTGCCCCAGGTGGAGCGCGTCTCGTATTCCGTGCCGTCGGTCATGACGACCTTGATCGTGTGGTAGTCGGGATGGATGTCCGTCTTCATCGCGGCTGGTCCTTTGTGCCCGGTGGAGGGCGGGTTCTTCGTGAAAGGGCGGGGCGCCCGGCGCCGATTTCCCAATGCCGGTTTGATCCGGCACCGCAAGCGCCAAAAGGCCGCGGCTTCAAAATCGTCCGGCGGGCCTATACAACAGGGGCGCTGGCTCCACAAGGCCAAGGGGCGGCGGGCGCCCTTTGATCCATGTCAAGCCGGCCCGCGACCGGAGCCGCTAGGCACCGGACTGCCGAAACGGGAAAGCCTTCCATGACCGTTCACCGGGCGGACCCCGCCCAAGCCGCAGCTCGCCGTTCCCCCCGCATGGCCCCGCTTCGCCGCCTCCTGCCCTATGTCGCGCGCCACCGTGCGACCGCGGGCGCAGCCCTCGTCTTCCTGTCGCTCGCCGCCGTCACCACGCTCTCGCTGCCGCCCGCCTTGCGCCGCATGATCGATGAAGGGTTCTCGGCCTCCAACACGCTTCTGGTGAGCGAGTATTTCGGCGGGCTGATCGGCTTGGCCGCGCTTCTCGCGCTCGCGTCGGCAGGGCGCTACTACTTCGTGGTCAGCCTCGGCGAGCGCGTGGTGGCCGATCTCCGGCGCGACGTGTTCGACCATGTGGCGCGGTTGTCGCCCGCCTTCTTCGACACCGCCCGCTCGGGCGAGATCGCGAGCCGCCTCGCCGCCGACACCACGCAGATCAAGTCGGTGGTGGGCGCGACGGCCTCGGTCGCCCTGCGCAACGTGATCCTGTCCACCGGCGCGCTCGCCATGATGGTGGTGACGAGCCCCAAGCTGTCGGGCCTCGTGATCGCGGCCATCCCGCTCGTGCTTCTGCCGCTGATCGCCTTCGGCCGCACCGTTCGGGCTCGCTCGCGCCTTGCGCAAGACAGGCTGGCCGACGCCACGGCCTATGCGGGCGAGCAGATCGGCGCCATCCGCACGCTCCAGGCCTTCACCAACGAAGCCCGCGTCAGCCAGCGCTTCGGCCAGGCGGTGGAGGATGCGTGGGAAGCGGCGAGGCTCTCGATCCGCTCGCGCGCGATCCTCACCTTCTTCGCCATCTTCGCCATCTTCACATCGGTCGTCGGCGTGCTCTGGATCGGCTCGCGCGACGTGCTTTCGGGCGCGATGACGCCGGGAACGCTCGGCCAGTTCCTGATCTATGCGGTGTTTGCGGCGGGTGCGGTCGGCGCCTTGTCCGAGGTCGGCAGCGAGCTCCAGCAGGCGTCGGGCGCGGCCGAGCGGCTGGGCGAGCTGCTCGACGAGGAGGCGGCGGTCGCAGCACCGGCAAACCCCGTCCCGCTGCCGGGTGCGGCACCCGGCGCGGTGGAGTTCCGCCATGTCGGCTTCTCCTACCCCGCTCGGCCCGACCACGCGACGCTTTCGGGACTCAACTTCGCCGTCCGACCCGGCGAGACGGTGGCGCTGGTCGGCCCCTCGGGGGCGGGCAAGAGCACGGTCTTCTCGCTTCTCCTGCGCTTCTACGACCCCGCGGCGGGTGCCGTGCTCGTGGATGGCGTCGATGTGCGCCAAGCCGATCCGGATGCGCTTCGCGCGCGCCTCGGCCTCGTGCCGCAGGAGGCGGCGGTGTTTTCGGGCACGGTGCGCGAGAACATCCTTTACGGCCGCCCCGACGCGTCCGACGCGGAGGTCCATGAAGCCGCACGTGCAGCACTCGCGCTCCCCTTCATCGAGGCGCTGCCGCAGGGCTTCGACACCGAGATCGGTGAGCGCGGCGTGCAGCTGTCGGGCGGCCAGCGCCAGCGGGTGGCGATCGCGCGCGCCATCCTCAAGAACGCGCCGATCCTGCTGCTCGACGAGGCGACATCCGCGCTCGACGCCGAAAGCGAGGAACTCGTGCAGGCAGCGCTCGAGCGCTTGTCTGCGGGCCGCACCACGCTCGTGATCGCCCACCGCCTCGCCACCGTGCTGAAGGCCGACCGCATTCTCGTGATGGATGGCGGCCGCGTGGTGGAGGAGGGCACCCATGCCGCGCTCGTGCGGGGCGGCGGCCTCTATGCCCGGCTGGCGCGGCTCCAGTTCGACCAAGCTGCACCCGAGACCGAAGAGCCCGCACCCCGGCCGGTGGCCCGCATCCGCTGACGCCTTGCCATAAGCGTCTCAGGCCTCCATCTTCCCGCGCGACACAGGATCAGGGAGGATCAGCATGAAACGCAACCTCAACCGTCGCGAGACGCTGGCGCTGGGCGGCGCGGTCGGGCTCTCGCTCGGCCTGGGCGCTAAGGCCCATGCGCAAAGCTCGTTTCCCGACCGTCCGGTCACGCTCGTCGTGCCGTTCGCGGCAGGCGGCTCGACCGACCTCGTGGCGCGCGTGATCGCCGAGCGCATGGGCGCGGACCTCGGTCAGCAGGTGGTGGTGGAGAATGTGGGCGGCGCGGGCGGCTCGACGGGCGCCGACCGCGTGGCGCGCGCCGACCCCGACGGCTACACGATCCTGATGGGAACGGTCGCCACCCATGCGCTGAACCCCTTGATGCTCAAGCAGAAGCCCTACGATCCCGAGACCGACTTCGCGCCGGTCTCGCTGCTGGTGGTGGTGCCCAACGTTCTGGTGGTGAACCCCCAGCTCGGCGTCAACACCGTGCCCGAACTCATCGCCATGCTGAAGGCGGCACCCGGCGAGTATTCCTATGCGTCCTCGGGCAACGGCACGCCGCTGCACCTGTCGGGCGAACTGTTCAAGTCGATGGCGGGCGTCGAGATGGAGCACATCCCCTACAAGGGCTCCGGCCCCGCGCTCCAGGACGTGCTCGGCAACCACGTGCCCATCATGTTCGACAACCTTCCGTCGTCGTCGGGCTACATCAAGTCGGGCACGCTGAAGGCGCTCGGCGTCACCACCAAGGAGCGCGCCCCCTCCTTCCCCGACGTGCCCACGATCGGCGAGAGCGTGCCGGGCTACGAGACCTACACCTGGAACGCCTTCTTCGCGCCCAAGGGCACGCCGGCGGACGTGGTCGCGCGCCTCAACGCTTCCGCCAAGGCAGCACTCGCCGACGCGGCGGTCGCTGCCCGCATGGCCGAATTCAGCGCGACGATCGTGGGCTCCACGCCCGAGGAACTCGCAGCCCACGTGAAGGCCGAGCTGGCGAAGTGGACCCCCGTGGTGCAGGAAGCCGGCGTTTCACTCTAGCAACGAAGACGGAGCGAGAGGCCAGGCCCTATCGTTCCGTCAGCTTCAGCTCGATGCGGCGGTTGCGGTCGCGCGCTTCGGGCGTGTCGGCAGGGTCGAGCGGCTGGAACTCGCCGAAGCCCGCCGCCACCAGCCGGTTGGCCGGCACGCCGTTGGCGATCAGGAACTTCACGACGGAAGTCGCGCGCGCGGAGGAAAGCTCCCAGTTGTCGCGATAGCGCCCCGTGCCCGCGAGCGGGCGGTCGTCGGTGTGGCCGTCGACGCGCAGCACCCAGTTGATCTCTGGCGGGATCTCACGCTGCAGCTCGATGATGGCCTGGGCGAGCTTGCGCATCTCGTCCTGGCCCGCCGTGTTGATCACCTCCGAGCCCACGGGAAACAGCACTTCCGACTGAAACACGAAGCGGTCGCCCACGATTCGGATGTTCTCGCGGTCGCTCAGGATCTCGCGCAGGCGCCCGAAGAAGTCCGAGCGGTAGCGGTTCAGCTCCTGCACGCGCTGGGCGAGCGCCACGTTGAGGCGGCGGCCGAGATCGGCGATCTTGGCGTTGGATTCGCGGTCGCGCGTTTCCGACACGTCGAGCGCGTCCTCCAGCGCGCCGATCTGGCGGCGCAGGGCCGCGATCTGCTGGTTCAGAAGCTCCACCTGGGACAGCGCGCGCTGGGAAACCTGGCGCTCGTTGTCGAGCTCACCCGAAAGCGCGCCCACGCGCGCCTCCGCCGCGCCTGCTGCGCCCGCGCCTTGCGAAAGCAGCGTCTGCAGCCGCGTGCGCTCGGTCTCGGCCGCCTGCAGGCTCGCCTGGAGATTCGCGAGCTGGTCCGCGGAATCCTGGTTGGACGCCTGTTCCAGCGCGAGAAGCTGGGTCAGCTCGTTGATCTGCGAGTTCAGCCGGTTGAGCACCTGGTCCTGGCCCGCCACCTCGCGCGACAGGAGAAACTGCGCCATCACGAAGACGCACAGGAGGAACATGATGGCCAGAAGCAGCGTGGACAGCGCGTCCACGAAGCCCGGCCAGTAATCGACGCGCCGGTCTCGGCCGCGGCGTCCGAGCGCCATCCTAGTTTTCCCGGCGCGAAAGCGTTTGCGCCAGCTTGTCCAGCGTTTCGCGCAGCGCGCGCTGTTCCTCGGACTGCGCTTCCACCCAGTCGCGCATCATCTGCTGCTCGGAGCGCATGTTGCGCACGAGGCCCGAGATGCCGTCGGCGAGGTTCGCCATGGCGGTGGCGACGCGCTGGTTGGAGCCGCCGGTTTCCTGCACCGCGCGCAGCCGCTCGGTGATCTCGCGCAGGTCGCCCGTCGCTTCAGTGCCCACACGTCCCTCAATCGGCGCCATGTCCGACGACAGGTCGGCCACGGTGGAGAGCCAGTTCTCGAGCTCGGTGTAGAAGCGCGTCTGCGCGCGTCCTGCCTGGAGGTCGAGAAAGCCGAGCACGAGGCTGCCGGCCAGGCCGAACAGCGAAGATGAAAACGCCGTGCCCATGCCTTCGAGCGGCGCGGCGAGGCCGGATTTGAGGGATTCCAGCACCGCATTGGTGTCGCCCGTGCCGGGATCGAGCGCCTGGATCGTGTCGCCGATCGAGCCGATGGTTTCCAAAAGGCCCCAGAACGTGCCGAGCAGGCCCAAAAACACGAGGAGCCCGATCAGGTAGCGCGAGATGTCGCGCGCCTCATCGAGGCGGTTGGCGATCGAGTCCAGCATGGTGCGCATGGAACTCGCCGAGAACGCCATGGACGACGAGCGCGACAGCATCGCCTTCATGGGCTGGAGCAGCACAGGCTCGGTGGTTTCCGAACCCTCGCGGAACGAGTTGACCCAGCGCACCTCGCGGAAGAGCCGCACCACCTGGCCGAAGGCGAGCAGGATGCCTACCACGAGCACGCCCAGGATCAGGCCGTTCAAGCCGGGATTGGTGGAGAAGGCGTTGGCGATCTGCCGCGTCAGGATCGCGGCGACGAAGCCGGCGATGGCCAGAAACACCAGCATCGAGAGCAGAAAGACCTGCGGGCTCGACATGCGGTTGGGGTTGCGCCGGAAGAGCCGGCGGCGATAGCCATCGCGCGTGCGCTCGTCGCGCCCCCGCTCCGCGAAAGGCGGCAGGTCCTCGTCCTCGCTGCGTGTCGATGCCATCGCTGCCGCGCCGTCTCCCGATCCCGCCCGGAGGCGGTTCCGGGACGGGGCCACTCTAGCGGAGATTGTGTCTGAAATTAATGGCCTGCGGGCCGTTTGCCCGCCCGCACCCTGCGCTTTCCCCACCCCGCAAAGGGGAGGGGACCGCACAGGCCCGGCATCAGGCCGCGCTGAGCTTGGCCAGCGTCTCGGCGTCCACCTCGAAGTTGGCGTAGACGTTCTGCACGTCGTCGTCGTCTTCGAGGGTGGCGACGAGCTTCATCAGGCCCTGCGCGCGCTCCTCGTCGACGGGCACGTTGTTGCCGGGGCGCCAGATGACCTTGACGGTCTCGGCCTCGCCGAGCCCTTCTTCGAGCGCGCGCGCCACTTCGCCCACATCCTCGAAGGCGCAGAGGATGGTGTGGCCGTTCTCCTCGTCGGACTCCACATCCTCGGCACCCGCCTCGATGGCCGCTTCCATCACCTTGTCCGCGCTGCCGGCCGAAGCGGGATAGGTGATCTCGCCCGCGCGGTTCCACATGAAGGACACAGAGCCGGTTTCGCCGAGCGCGCCGCCCGCCTTGGTGAAGGCCGCGCGCACGTTGGACGCCGTGCGGTTTCGGTTGTCGGTGAGCGCTTCCACGATCAGCGCCACGCCGCCCGGCCCGTAGCCTTCGTAGCGGACCTCTTCGTAGTTCTCGCCGTCGTTGCCGGCAGCCTTGTTGACGGCGCGCTGGATGTTGTCCTTGGGCATCGACTGCGCCTTGGCGTTCTGGATGGCCAGGCGCAGGCGCGGGTTCATGGCGGGGTCGGGCGTGCCGGTCTTCGCGGCCACCGTGATCTCGCGCGCGAGCTTGGAGAACATCTTGGACCGCATGGCGTCCTGGCGGCCCTTGCGGTGCATGATGTTCTTGAACTGACTATGGCCGGCCATGGCGTTCCCGTGCTTGACATGTTTGGATTTGGGGAGGTGGCGGGCATATACGAGAAACCCGCAAATCCGTCCAGAACAGGCATGCCATGCATCGCTCAGCCCGTCTGCCGTCCTTGCCGCTCAAGGGCGGCTGCCAGTGCGGGGCGGTTCGCTACCGGATCGGGGCTGCGCCGCAGACCTTCTACTGCTGCCACTGCCGCGAGTGCCAGCGCCAGTCGGCGAGCGCTTTCGGCCAGTCGGTCTGGGTGGCGCGCGAGGCTTTCGCCTGCGGGGGCACGCTCGCATGCACGACCCGCCGCGCGGATTCGGGCGCGGTGCGCGAGGGCTGGTTCTGCCCCGCATGCGGCGTGCGCATCTTCCACGCCGGCCCGGCCTCGCCCGAGGTCGTGGTGCGCGGCGGCACGCTCGACGACACCCGCTGGCTCGTGCCCGCCGGCCACATCTGGACCGCCTCGCGCCAGCCTTGGCTTTCCATTCCGCCCGACGAGTGGAGCCACCCCGGCGAGCCGGAAGACTTCACGCCCTTGATCGAGCGGTGGAAGGAGATGCTGCAGCGCGGTGCGGTCGCGAAGATGTGAGGCCCAGGCGCCGGGCATTTGCGCCCATAGTGCCGGGGAGACGCGCCCAGCCGGAGACTTCCATGCCCCCGCTTCGCCTTCCCCTCTTCTTCGCCTTCGCATTGCTTTCCCTGCCCGCAGCGGCCCAGGACCGGCCGGCCGAACCGACCCCGAGCTCGTGCCTCGCAATGGCGCAAGCCCTGCCCGATGCGCGCTATGCCAGCTTCGCGCCCGCCCCGGGGCCCACGCTGGTGCAGGCCAAGGCCGACAGCGGCGAGGTGACGATCACCTATGCCGGCCATTCCACCTATCTGATCGACACGCCCGCCGGAGTGCGGGTGGCGACCGACTTCTCCGGCGTCTACGGCGCAGAGCCGCCGCCGCGGATCGCCACCATGAACAAGGCCCACCGCACCCACTACACCGACAACCCCGACCCCCGGATCGAGCATGTGCTGCCCGGCTGGGGCGAGGGGCCGGGCGCGCCCGCCCGCCACGCGCTGACCGTGGAAGACGTCTATGTGCGCAACGTGCCGACCGACATCCGCCGCTGGGGGCAGCTGGAGGAAGGCGGCAACTCGATCTTCATCTTCGAGGTGGCAGGGCTCTGCATCGGCCATCTCGGCCACCTGCACCACAAGCTCGAAGACGCCCATTACGGCGCGATCGGCCGGCTCGACGTGGTGATGGTGCCCGTGGACGGGGGCATGACGCAGTCGCTCTCCTCCATGAGCGAGATCGCGACGCGGCTTTACTCCTCGGTGATCCTGCCCATGCATCGGCATTCGACGCCGATGGCGGAGTTCCTGGGGCTGATGGGCAGCGGCTTTGCGGTGGACCGCCGCGACGGGCGCTCGATCACGGTTTCGTTGCGCACCCTGCCGCGCCAGCCGACGATCGTGGTTCTCGACGGCGTTTGATTCGGCCACCCAGCCATGCGGGCCGCTCAGAGGAGCCGGGCGCAACGGCTTGGCCATGCGGAAGACGAAGCCAAGCGGCTGATCCGCCACGACAAATCTTTGGATAAAGGGAAAAAGGGGACCCGGCCCGGCGCATGTCCCGTTCGGTGCGCCGGGCCAGTCTCCACAGGGCGGCAAGACCCTGTTTCGCAGCTCGCAGCCTAGATGGCGGGGTGCGAGCGGGAAGCTCTATATAGCGAAATCCGTCTTAACGCCAGACAAACAAAGGCTTTGCAGGCCCGTCCGGTGAAACAGGCCGACGCTTGCCGCCTGCATCAAATGTGAAAGCATTCCTTTTCGAAACATGGTCTGCACGGGGTGCGGTGGGGGCTCCCCCTCTCCACTGTGCCCGGGGTCATCCACCCTATGGGCAAGCCCCGTCCGGCCTGGCCGGGCGGGGCTTCTCCTTTCGGGCAGGCCCGGGATCGCCGGGACGGGGCTTGAGTTCCACCCCTTTCCTGATCCATGCAAAGGGCAGCTCACGAAAAAGAAGGCGGGCTTATGGGCGAGAAGGTTGCCATCGTCGCGGCCGGTGGCTCGGGCATGGGCGCGGCAGCCGCGCGGCGGCTCGCAAGCGAGGGGTTCCACGTCGCGATCCTGTCGTCGTCGGGCAAGGGCGAGGCCCTGGCGGAAGAGCTGGGCGGCATCGGCGTCACCGGCTCCAACCAAGTCGGCGCGGACCTCGAGCGCGTGGTGGATGCCACGCTCGCCAAATGGGGACGCATCGACGCCCTCGTGAACAGCGCCGGCCACGGGCCGCGCGGGCCGATCCTCGACATCACCGACGAGGACTGGCACCGCGGCTTCGACGTGTATTTCCTGAACGTGGTGCGCGCGGTGCGGCTCGTCGCGCCCGTGATGGAAGCGCAGGGATCTGGCTCGATCGTCAACGTCTCGACGGCCTGGGCCTTCGAGCCGAGCGCGATGTTTCCCACTTCGGCCGTCGCCCGCGCGGGGCTTGCGGCCTACACCAAGATCTTTGCGGATGCGTTCGCAGCGCGCGGCGTGCGCATGAACAACGTGCTGCCCGGCTGGATCGACAGCCTGCCGGCAACCGAGGAGCGGCGCCAGAGCGTTCCCATGGGCCGCTACGGGCGGGCCGAGGAGGTGGCGGCGACCATCGCGTTTCTGGTTTCGGACGGGGCTGCCTATATCACGGGCCAGAACCTGCGCGTCGACGGAGGGCTGACCCGTGCGGTGTGAGGCCGAGGAAACGCATTCCCTTTCCGGGGCTTCTCGCGCAAACAGCGTTTCTTCCTTCTCGCAAGAGCATGGGCGAGTTTCGCCGCGCGGCTATATGAAACCGCAAGACAGCAGGGAATACCGGGTCATGTCAGGCAGCGTCGTTGGTTTCTCGGGCAATTTCATCAGGCCTTCCAAGACGCGCGCGCTGGTGGAAGGCGTGGCCCGCGACGTGGCGGGGCAGGCCGGACGCGATGCGCTGAGCTTCGACATCCTCGATCTCGGCCCCTCCTTCGCCACCGCCCGCTGGGCGGCCGAACTCGACGAGCAAGGCGCGACGGTGCTCAATGCCGTGGTGAACGCCGATCTGCTCGTTGTCGGCTCACCCACCTACAAGGGCAGCTATACCGGCCTTTTCAAGCACTTCTTCGATCTGGTCGACCCGCTCGCCCTGCGCGGCAAGCCCGTGCTCCTGCTGGCCACGGGCGGCGGGGATCGCCATGCGCTGGTGGTGGAACACCAGCTCCGGCCCTTGTTCGCCTTCTTCGAAGCCCGCGTCCTGCCCACCGCGACCTTTGTCACCGAGCGCGACTTCCTGGACGGCACCCTCCATGCGCCCGCAGCGCTGGAGCGCATCGCGCGCAGCGTGGAGGATGCGGTGAGCGCGCTAGGCGAGCGCGCCATTCCCCGCAAGCAGGCGGCGGAGTAGGGCCCGACCCGACCCCGAGCCACCGGGCTCAGACGACCTTTCCGGGATTGAGGATGCCGTGCGGGTCGAGCGCCTGCTTGAGGAGGCGCATGGTCGCGATTTCCGCCTCGCTGCGGGAATGGCCGAGATAGTCCTTCTTGGCGAGACCCACGCCGTGCTCGGCCGAGATCGATCCGCCGTGGTCGCGGATCAGCCCATAGATCAGCCGGCGCACGGTTTCCTTGTTCTCGGGCGTGGGCAGGCCCGTCGAGAGATGGAGATTGCCGTCGCCCAGATGGCCCATGACGTGCAGGCCGAGATGATCGGGCACATGCTCGTCGAGCGCGCGCCGCACATCCCTGACGAAGGGGTCCATCGCCGCGAGCGAAAGCGAGAGATCGAAATCCACCATGCAGGTGAACACGCGCATCTCCGCCTCGAACTCCTCGCGGATGCGCCAGAGCTCCAGCCGCTGGCGCGTGCTCGAAGCGATCACCGCATCCGACACCATGCCCGCTTCCAGCGCGCGTGCGACCACGGCCTCGAAAAGCTCGCCGTCCGTCTCGGGCTCGAAGCCTTCGGCCTCGCAGAGCACATAGAAGGGGTGCTCGCCCGCAAGCGGCGAGCGGCCATCCAGAAGGGCTGCGACGTTGAAGCGGAAGAACTCCTCCCACATGATTTCGAAGGAGGACAGCGTGCCGCGCAGCTCGCGGCGCATCGCAGCCAGCGTTTCGGCCACCGCATCGAAGCTCGGGCAGGCGAGAAGCGCCGTCGCCACCGAGCGGGGCGCGGGATGGAGCCTGAGCACGGCCCGTGTGATCACGCCGAGCGTGCCCTCCGAGCCGATGAAGAGCTGCTTGAGGTCATAGCCCGTGTTGTCCTTGGCATAGGCCACGAGGTGGCTCAGCACCGTGCCGTCGGCGAGCACGCATTCGAGGCCGAGCACCTGGTCGCGCGCAACGCCATAGCGCAGCGCCTGGAAGCCGCCCGCATTGGTGGAAAGCGCGCCCCCCACCGTGGCGCTGCCGCGCGCGCCGAAGTCGAGCCCGAAACGCAGGCCGTGTTCCAGGCAGCGCTGCTGCACAGCCTCCACGATGGCGCCCGCTTCCACCTCGACCGCCATGCCCTGGGCGTCGGGCGTGCCGATCCCGTTCATGCGCTCGAGCGAGACCAGGAGCACGTCACGCGTCGAAGCCGTGCCGCTCACCAGATTGGTGCGCCCGCCTTCCACGATCACCGGCTGATGCTCGCGGTGGCAGAGGGCGAGAAGCGCGGACAGCTCCGCCACATTCCCGGGCTTGGCGAGCGCCAGCGCCTGAGTGGGCGTCGCGTGCCAGAAGTCCTGCGGACGGTCGGCCAGCGCCGCGCCCTCGATCACATGGCTCGGGGCGACAATGGCGCGGATGGCGTCAAGCGAAGTCACGGAACGCTCGCAAGCGCTGTGGCCGAAGATTGAGCGGGAAGGCGTCGTCCATTGGGGATGGCATGCATTTGGGGTTCGATCCTCCAGACCCAGGTTCCATTCCACGCGCGAAGCATGCTGTCCACCGCCTGGATGCGCGCAGGCGCGACTGGCATGGCGGCCTCAATCCTCCTATGAATTGCCGGAATGAAGCCGCACACAAGCCGATCGTGAGGGCAGGGTGCGTCGTCTCAACCGGCAAGAGGACACGACAATGAGCGACCATTCCGGAGGATGCCTGTGCGGGGCCGTGCGGTATGTGACGCGGGGGGCCTTGCGCGGCGTGAGCTATTGCCACTGCACGATGTGCCGCCGCCAGACCGGCCACTTCTATGCCGCAACGGACATTGCCGACGACGAATTGGAGATCGAGGGCGCGGGCGGTGTTTCCTGGTATGCGGCCTCCCCCGAGGCGCGCAGAGGCTTCTGCTCCACCTGTGGCTCCGCCTTGTTCTGGAAGGCCGAAGGAAGCAGCAAGACCTCGGTGATGGCGGGCAGCTTCGATCAGCCAAGCGGGCTTGCCGGGATGAACCACATCTTCGTGGCCGACAAGGGCGACTATTACGCGATCACCGACGACCTGCCGCAGTCCCCGCAAGGCAGCACCGGGACCTAGACCAGGCAGTGCGGGTGATCGGCCAACAACCAAAGTGAAAGGCCCGGCGGCATCGGAACCGCCGGGCACCGAGGCTAGAACTGGTAGGAGACGCTCGCCTTGAAGGTGCGGCCGGCTTCAGTGAAGTAATCCTTGGCCTGGGTGGTGGAGTCGGGAATGTCGAGCGCGTCGAAATACTTCTTGTCGAACACGTTGTAGACGCCGGCCGTCAGGCGCATGCCTTCCACCTGGGAGGGCTGCCACCAGGCCGAAAGGTCGAGAAGCCCGTAGCCCGGCGTGCGGGAAAGCTCGTTCTCCACCTCGTCGCGGGCAGCCGCCAGCGTGACCACGGCGTTCGCGCCCCACTCCTCGGCCGTGTAGCCGAGATCGACGATGCCCTTGGCCGCCGGGATCGAGTTGAGGTGCTCGTCGGTCTCGCGGTCCACCCCGACATAGGCGCCGACGCTGGCCGCCAGACGCCAGTTCGCGTCGAACTGCCAATGCCCGGAAACCTCCGCACCCCAGATGTCGACACGGGCGCGATTGGCGACGCCCGTGATGCCGAAGGGGTAGGTGCCTTCCGGCACGCCCGCTTCGGCCGCCGAAACCGAGACCACGTCGATGAAGTTCTCGTAGCGGTTGTAGAACAGGTTGATCGCCCCGCCGCGTTCCTTGTCGCCCAGGATCGCGCCCACGTCAAAGCCGTTGGAGGTTTCGGGCTCAAGCTCGGGGTTGCCGATGCGCAGATAGGTACCGGGACCGCCGAACGACAGGTAGAGTTCCGATGGAGTCGGGGCGCGGAAGGCTTGCGCCCACTGGCTGTAGAGCGTGACGCCGGGCATCCAGTCCCATTCGGCGCGCAGCTTGGGCGAGAAGGCAGCGTCGCTCGACTCCTCGGGCAGGCCGTTGAAGGAGGGGTTGTTCCGGAAGCCCTCGGTTTCCTCCGGCGTCGCGCGATACCAGTCGAAGCGCAGGCCGGGCGTCAGGCGCAGGCGGTCGTCGTGGAAGCCGATCTCGTCCTGCACGTAGAGGCCGACCGTGAGGCCGTCGACGTCGGGCATATCGGCTTGGTTCGTGTGCAGGAAGTTGCAGCCCGAGAAGGCGCCGGTGTAGCGGGTGACGCCGTCGGGAAGCACCGGGCAGCCGTCCACGCCCGAGGAGAACTGGCTCGACCGGCTGCCGAAGATCTCGCCGCCGAACCCGATGTCGTGGGTGACGGAACCCGTGTCGAAGCTCGCCACCGCATTGGCGTTGGCGCCGAGCGTGGTTTCCTCGCGCTCGGCCAAGCGCGAGAAGGGGCCGGCGGGTATCGAGCGGCGGATAGCGGAAAGCCCGCTGTCGATCTCCTGCTTCTGCCAGTAGACCACCGCATCCGCAGCCGAGATCAGCCCACCGCCATCGGGCGTGTATTCGTAGTTGAGCGAGACCCGGTCGCGCTTGTCGCTTTCGGCGATGCGCGGCGTGCCCGGCAGGTAGGTGCCCGTCAGCGGCAACTGGGAAGCCGTCAAGTTTTCGACATCGTCGCTGCGGTCGAAGCGCTCCGCCGTCAGCCCCACCACGTGACCGCCCTCGAAATGCTGGCGGATCTTGGCGAGATAGTTCTGGCGGTCGTAGTCGCGCGGCTCCTTTTCGGTGCGCAAGGGGCCGAAGCCGCCGACATCGCCGCGGTTCTCGATCTCGTTGCCCTCGCGGTAGCCGCCCTGGAACAGGAAATAGGTGTCGCGCAGCCGTGCAGCGAGCGCCTGCTCGGCGCTCCAGCTGCCGTCCTTGGAATCGAAGGACAAACGCGACAGGCCGCCGAAGGTCTTGCCGTTCGGAAGCAGGTCCTCGGGGTTCAGCGTGCGAAACGCGACCACGCCCCCCAGCGCACCGGCGCCGAACACGGAGGAGTCCGAGCCCTTCACCACGTCGATCCGCGACAGCGTCTCGAAGTTGATGGCCGAGACACCGCCCGTCAGCCCGCGCGCACCGTCCTGAAGCCAGGGCACCCGCACGCCGTCGACGGTGGTGAGCACGCGGGCTTGGTCGAGGCCGCGCACGTTGATGGAACGGTTGCCGGCGCTGAAGTTCACCGCCGGATCGAGGCGGTTGATCTCGGAGATGTCGCGCACCTGTGCGGCATCGAGTGTTTCGCGGGAAATCTCCACCGTGGTGGGAGTGGTCGCGGTCGCTGCCGTGCCCTCGCGCTGGCCGGAAACGGTGATCGTGGACAGAACGGCTTCCTCTTCCCCGCCATCCGCATCCTGCGCCAGCACGGGCGCGGCGAACGCACAGGAAACCAGGAGCCCGGCGCCCAGACGCGCCAGCCGGGAACGATTGAAGTTCATGCTCGGGACCCACCTTCCGAAAACGGTTTGTGGCGGGCTGGAGCCTGAACAAGCGGCTCGATGGCTGGCCTTGAAGAGGCGAGGGGAGCGGTCTCGGACCGGCTCCGCCCCACGCGTCTTGACCCTGTTACGCAAACCTGAATAAAAGAGTCAAGATTGATGGCAGCCCTTCCGACACTGCTCCACCGACTGCGGCTTTGATGCCGCACGGGAGCCGCGACGAGAGCGAGGCGCTGCGCCCCGTCTTGCCGCAAGGGTATGATCTTCATGCGTTTTTCCGTGCTTCGCTCCTTGACGCTCGCGCTTGCGATCGGCGCGCAGGCTTGGTCGCCGGCTTTCGCACAGGAGGCGCAGCGCGTGGTCTCGATCGGGGGTGCCGCGACCGAGATCGTTTATGCGCTGGGCGAGGAGAAGCGCTTGACCGCGGTGGACACGACGAGCCTTTACCCCGCAGCCACCCAGGCGCTCCCCAATGTCGGCTACATGCGCGCGCTGTCCGCCGAAGGCGTGCTTGCCCTTTCGCCCGACCTGATCCTCCTGGAAGACGGCGCCGGCCCGCCTGAAGCCGTGCAGTTGATCGACACGGCGGGCGTCAAGGTCGTGCATGTGCCGTCCGGCCATGCGCCCGAAACCCTGCCCGAAAAGATCAAGACCGTGGCCGATGCCTTCGGCCGCACGGCCGATGGCGAGAAGATGGCCGCCAAGGTCTCGGCCGACCTTGCGGCGCTCAAGTCGGAGCTGGGTGTCGTGCAGACCCCGCAAAAGGTGCTCTTCATCCTCTCGCTCAAGGACGGCCGCCCGCTTGCAGCGGGCCAGGACACCGCAGCCGACGCCATGATCAAGCTTGCCGGCGCCGAAAACGTTCTCGCCGACACGAAGGGCTACAAGGCGCTTTCCTGGGAGGCTGCGTCCGCGCTTCAGCCCGACGTGATCCTGATGATCGACCGCGGTGGCGAGGCGCATGGGGGCGACGTGTTCGCGCAGCCCGCGCTCGCCGCGACGCCTGCGGGCCGCAACAAGCGGCTGATCCGGATGGATGGTCTCTACCTCCTGGGCTTCGGCCCGCGCACCCCGGATGCCGCGCGCGAACTCGCCTCCAAGCTCTACCCCGACCTGGCACTCGCCCGGCCATGACGGCCGCAGCCTTGCCCGCATCGATCGGAAGCTACGCAGGGGACCGCACGGGCGCGGGGCGGACCGCGATCGTGTTCCTCGCCGTGCTGCTTCTGGCAACGGCCGTGGTCTCGCTCGGCGTCGGGCCGGCGGCGCTCTCGCCCGCGCGCGTGGTCGAGATCCTGCTTTCGGGGCCGCGGCCCACGCCCGACAATCTCGGCGACACGGTGATCGTCTGGCAGATCCGCTTGCCGCGCATCCTGCTCGGCGCGCTCGTGGGCGCCAGTCTGGCCGCGGCAGGCGCTCTGATGCAGGGCCTCTTCCGCAACCCTCTCGCCGATCCCGGCCTGGCCGGCGTGTCGTCGGGCTCGGCACTCGGGGCGGTCGGCGTGATCGTGCTCGGAGGCGGTTTCCTCACGCCGCTGCTCGGGCCCTGGACCCTGCCTTTCGCGGCCTTCTTCGGTGGGCTGGCCTCGACGGCGCTGCTTTATGCGGTGGCCACCCGCCAGGGCCGCACGGCGATCGCCACCATGCTGCTCGCGGGCATCGCGCTCGGCGCGCTGGCCGGCGCGGTCACGGGCTTCCTGGTCTTCCTGAGCGACGACCGGCAGTTGCGCGACATCACCTTCTGGAGCCTGGGGGGTCTCGGCGGAGCGAGCTGGGAGCGGCTCTGGACCTGTGGTCCGATCATGGCGGCGGCGATCCTGTCTTCCCCCTTTCTCGCGCGCGGGCTCAACGCGCTGGTGCTCGGCGAGGCGGAAGCCTTCCACCTCGGCCTGAGCATCCAGCGGCTGAAGCGGGTGGCCATCGTGGTCGTCGCGGCGGGCACCGCGGCGAGCGTCGCTGCGGCCGGCGTCGTGGGCTTCGTGGGCATCGTCGTGCCGCATCTCCTGCGGCTGGCGGTGGGCGCCGATCACCGGTTCCTGCTTCCGGCCTCCGCGCTTCTGGGCGCGATCCTGATCCTGGTGGCAGACATGGCCGCGCGAACGCTGGCGGCACCCGCCGAACTGCCCATCGGCATCTTGACCGCCATGCTGGGCGCGCCCTTCTTCCTCTGGCTCCTGCTTCGCCGCCGCGGCCTGGGCGAGTTCTGACGATGCTGGAGCTTCGCGACGTCACGGTGGAAGCCGGCAAACGCCCGATCGTGGATGGCGTCAGCCTCTCGCTGCGCGCGGGCGAACTTACCGTGCTTCTCGGCCCCAACGGGGCGGGCAAGTCCACGCTGATGAAGGTGATGACGGGCGAGCTTGCGCCTTTGCGCGGTCATGCTCGGCTGCACGGCCGCCCGCTCGGCGAATGGAGCCCGCGCGAGCTTGCCCGCCACCGCGCGGTGCTGCCCCAGGCGAACCAGCTCGCCTTTCCCTTCACCGTGTTCGAGGTGGTGCGGCTGGGCGTCGAGGCACGCGGGCAGCGTGCCGGGCTTGAGCGCGAGGTGAGGGCATCGCTCGAACGCGTCGACCTCGCGGGCTTCGGCGCGCGCCGTTTTTCCGAACTGTCTGGCGGCGAGCAGCAGCGCGTGCATCTCGCCCGCGTGCTTTCCCAGATCGGCGCACCCAGGGGCGAGGACGGGCGCGCGCGCCTGCTCTTTCTCGACGAGCCGACATCAAGCCTCGACATCCGCCACCAGATCGCGGTTCTGGAAATCGCACGAGACTTCGCCCGGGCGGGCGGGGCGGTGCTTGCCATCGTGCACGACCTCAACCTCGCGGCAGCCTTCGCCGACCGCATCGCGCTGATGGAACGGGGGCGGCTGGCAGCGCTCGGGCATCCGGGCGAGGTGTTCACGCGCTCCGTGCTCGAACCCGTCTTCGGCCTGTCCCTCCACATCCACGTCGCCGGCGATCGTCCGCCTCATGTGGTGCCTCACGCCTACGGAACGGGGCTTCCGCTTTCCGGTTGAGCCTGCACCTCACGCGTTGCAAATCGGGCCGCTGGACGAGCGGCTGCAAGACGCTGGCCCAGTTGTGCTGAGCCGGCCAGCCGTGCAAGGCGTGTCCGCCTGATGAGCCGCAACACTTCTCACCCTTCCGAGCCTCCCGCCGACCGCGTCTTCGCGGGCATCGCCCTGATGCTGGTGTTCTGCGTCATGGCGCCCCTGATCGACGTGTTCTCCAAGCTGGCGGTGCAGACGGTGTCGCCGGGCACGGTGACCTTTGCGCGCTTCATCGTGCAGGGCGTCCTGATGGCGCCCATCGTGATCGCGATGCGCCTGCCGGCACGGCTCGACCGGCGGGTCGCGCTGCTGACCGTGCTCCGTGCCACGGCTGCGACCGGCTCGACCTTCTGCTTCATCGCGGCCGTGCGCGTGATGCCGATAGCCGATGCGCTCGCCATCGCCTTCGTGACACCCTTCATGCTCTTGCTGATGGGCCGCTTCCTGCTCGGCGAGGAAGTGGGGCCGCGCCGGCTCGCGGCGTGCGCCGTGGGTTTTGCGGGAACGGTGCTCGTGATCCAGCCTTCCTTCGCGCGTTTCGGGGCGACGGCGCTTCTGCCCGTGGGAACCGCCTTCGGCTTTGCGCTCTACATGCTCGTGACGCGCTATCTCAGCCGCCACCAGCACCCGGTCACGATGCAGCTCCACACCGCGATCGCAGCGAGCCTCCTCTGCCTGCCGCTTCTGGTGTTCGGCAGCGCGGCGGGCATCACGCCCATCGCCCTCGTCGCGCCCGAGGGCGTGGTCTGGCTATGGTGCCTGGGCGTGGGTGCCGCGGCCACCCTCAGCCACATGGCGATGACCTACGCCCTGTCTTTCGCGCCATCCTCCACGCTCGCGCCTCTCAACTATCTCGAGATCGTGCCGGCAACCCTGTTCGGCCTCCTGTTCTTCGGCGATTTTCCCGGCGGCATGACCTGGACGGGCATCACCGTGATCGTCGCCTCCGGCCTCTACGTGATCCACCGCGAGCGCGTGGTGGCGAGAAAAGCACCGGCCGCCGGATCCTAGCCTTTCACGCTTTCCCAACATCGCCACGCTAGACAGACACCGAAACGGCCGGTCGATTGAGGAGACACGCTTGTTCAGCCGGCGAGACCCCGAAGAGGTGTACAAGGCCCTCGTCGCCGAACTGTCCTTCAGCGCGGTGCCCACCTCCATCATGGGCTTCACCATCCTGTGCGTGGGCGCCTATGCCTTCATGGCGATGGAAAGCCACGCGCTTTTCGCCGCCACCGTTCTCGGCACGGGCGCGGCGCTGGGCAAGGTCGCGCTGATCCTCCACCACCGGCGCAGGCTGGCCGAGGTCACGCAGTCGCTTCCGCGATCGCGCCGCTTCGAGGCGATGCATGGCGCCTTCACCTTCGGCATGGCGGCCGGCATCGGAGGGCAGACCGCAGCCCTTTTCGCCGATCCGGAAGTTTCCCTCCACCTGATCGCGACCGGGCTCCTGTTCGGCTATTGTGCGGGCGTCGTCAGCCGTGTCTCCGTGCGGCCCTGGATCGCGGGAACCGCGGTCGCGATCGCCGCCATCCCCGGCATTCTCGCCGCAGGCTTCTTCGGCGATGGCGCGCATCTCGTGGTCGGCGCCATCTTTTTCGTGTTTCTCCTGGGATCGATGGAGACCATCGCGCATGTGGCGCGCGGCGCGCGGCGCAACATCGCCATGCGCCTCCAGATGGCGGCCCTCGCCAGGCGCGATCCGCTCACGCAGCTGCTCAACCGCTTGGGGCTGCGCGAGGCCTTCGACGAACTGCCCCGCAAGCGCGGCGAGATCATCGCCGTCCACATGTTCGACCTCGACGGCTTCAAGGCGGTGAACGACCGGCTGGGCCACGATGCCGGCGACAAGCTCCTCAAGCTCGTCGCCGAACGGCTGCGCAGCCTAAGCCCGGGCGCCAGCATCATCGCGCGCACGGGCGGTGACGAGTTCCTGATCGTCCAGGCGGGCCTGCGCTCGGGCGCGGAAGCGCGCGCGATGGCGTTCGCGATCCACCGCACCCTCGTCGAGCCCTATCTCCTGGGCAAGGACACCGGCACGATCGGCGTGAGCGTGGGCTACAACACGGCCGCAGCAGCCGCGGCCAACCTTGACCAGCAGAAGCGTGCGGCCGACGCCGCCTCCTACAAGGCCAAGCGCGCCGGCGGCGGCGTCTGGCCGAGAACCGCCTCCCAGCCCTCTCCCAGCCTTCTCATGATGCAAGGCGCCAAGTGGGAAGCGGACACCGAGGGTTGAGGGGAGGGGCGCTCTCTGAAACGCCGGCGCCCTTCGCTCCGCGGCTCGTCTTCACCCCTTGTAGGCGGGCAGCGCCAACCCTTTCAGAATGGCGAGCGCGCGCAGGCCGAAGCCCGAGAAGAGCGCAACGCCTGCCGCCAGAAGCGGCGGCACGCCGAGCGCGGCGAGCAGCACATAGGCGAATGCGGAGAGCGCAATCGCCGTCACGTAGATTTCGGGCCGCATGATGATCGAGGGCGTGCCGGCCAGCACGTCGCGCATGATGCCGCCTGCCGACGCAGAAACCACGCCCATGATCGCCGCAGGCAATGGCGGCACCCCGAATTCGAGCGCCTTGGCGGAGCCGTAGACACCATACCAGGCGATGCCCGCCGCATCCGACCAGTCGATGGCGCGTTCGGGCCACCAGCGCGCGGGCGCGAGCCACACGGCCGCAGCCGGCACGAGGCAGGCTGCGGCCGCCCAGGGCGAGAAGACCCAGAACACCGGCGCCCCGATCAGAAGATCGCGCACCGTCCCGCCGCCCACCCCCGTGAGCACGGCGAAGAACGCGAACGTCACCGGCGTCTGCCCGGCCCGCGCCGCCACGAGCGCGCCCGAAAGCGCAAACACCACCGTTCCCGCCAGATCCACCAGCGGATGCGCCGCGCCGAGCAGCGACGCCAAGCTCATCCCCTCCGCCACCATGTCACCCTCCAGCCCCGCCTCACGGGTGCGAACAGACGGCCGGGATGCCGGAGGGCCGGTCGGCGGTCAAGGGATGGGCTCGCGGCGAGCCGACACCAGGGGATGGGGAAATGCGCGAGCGCGGAACGCCTTATCCGCTTGAGCGAAGCTCGGCCCCCAGCCAGTTCAGATAGTCGGAGATCGCAGCCTCGTCTCGCCTGCAATACGACCACTTCAGGTGCTTGCGCACCGTGATGAAGCCGGCTTGCTTGAGGATTTCGAGATGCCGGCTGGCCGTCGGCTGCGCAACGGCCAAGGCCTCGGCGATGGAGGTCATGCAGACGCCGAACTCCACCGGGTCGGCCGACCATTGGCTGCCGAAGTTCTCCTGTGGTTCCGCCAGCAGCCGCAGGATCGTCAGGCGCTGCTCGCTGGCCATTGCCTTGACCTGGGTTGATCTGTTGGGACCATTAGTCATATCGTCATTTCGCTAAATGACTATGTGAGAGGATCGATGCTGGACCTGTCGAACACCGCCGTCATCGAAGGAAACGCCGTCCGCTGGGGCCGGATCGGGGAGGGGCCGCCGCTCGTGGCTGTTCATGGAACACCGTTTTCCTCGCAGGTCTGGCGCAGGATCGTGCCGCAGTTCGCCGATCGCCGGACCATCTACTATTTCGACCTGGTCGGCTACGGGCTGTCGGAGATGCGCGACGGGCAGGATGTCTCGCTGGCCGTGCAGAACAGGGTTCTTGCCGCGCTGTTTGCGGAATGGGGCCTCGATCGGCCCGACATGCTCGCGCACGACTTCGGCGGAGCCACGGCGTTGCGCGCCTATCACCTGGACGGCCTGCGCTATGCCTCTCTGACCATCTTCGATGCCGTCGCGCTCGCTCCGTGGGGGTCGGCCCTGGTTCAGCATGTCCGCCGGCACGAAGCGGCCTTTTCCGGGATGCCGGACTACATGCACCGCGCCCTGCTGCGGGCCTACCTGCAGACTTCCGCCCACAATCCGTTGTCCGAGGAAGCCCTCGAGATCTACAGCGCGCCGTGGCTCGGGCCAGTGGGCCAGCCGGCCTTCTACCGCCAGATCGCGCAGATGGATCAAAGGTTCACCGACGAGATCGAGGGGCTCTATGCCCGCATGGACTGTCCCGTGACCGTTCTGTGGGGCCGCAACGACGAATGGATACCCTTCGAGAAGGGCGTGGCACTGGCGGGTTTGATCTCCGATGCCGCGTGCATCCCTATATCCGATTGCGGGCACCTGGTTCAGGAGGATCGCCCGGAGGCGATCGTGGCAGCCGTTCTGAAGCGGCTGGGCTAGGACACTCTTGCGTGCTGCGCGAGGAAATCGAGCAGCGCGCGGATACGGGAGGGAACCGGACCGCCCTGACCGATATGGACGGCATGAAAGGCCTCCGTCTCTCCGGCATCGAGGTGGCCCAGGATCGGCACGAGCCTTCCGGCTGCGATGTCCTCGCGCACCGTGAAAGCGGCGAGGCGGGCCAAGCCCACCCCGGCCAGCGCCAGGTGGCGGAGACCCTCGCCATCGCTTGCCTGCACGCGCCCTGTCGCCGGCACGACGATGGTTTCCCCGTTCTCCTGAAGCCGCCACCCGTCGAGCGAGCGCGCATAGCCGAAGCCGAGGCGATTGTGGCCGTCCAGATCGGTGACGCTGCAAGGCGTGCCGCAGCGTTCGAGATAGGAGGGGGCGGACACGATCAGCAGCGCCGTCTCTCCGAGCTTGCGCGCGACGAGGCTGGAACTTCTCAGCGGTCCGGCCCGGATGGCGACATCGGTGCGTTCCGCCAGGAGATCGACCACAGCATCGGTCTGCACGATGTCGAGCGTGACGCGCGGGTGCAGCGCGAGAAACGCGGGCAGAGTGGGCGCGAGAACGTGGCTGAAGTAGGACGCGCTGGTGTTGACGCGCACACGGCCCACCGCCGCTTCCCCGACGCTGGCCGTCCGCTCGGCGTCCTCGATGTCGGCCAGGATGCGCGTCGCCCGCTCGTAGAAGGCGCAGCCCTCGGGCGTGAGTTGGAGCTGTCGCGTCGAGCGGTTGAGCAGCCTGGCGCCGAGGCGCGCTTCCAGCCGCCCGATGAGCTTGCTGACCGCCGAAGGCGTCATGCGGATGGCCCGCGCGGCAGGTGAGAACCCGCCATGCTCCACGACGCGCACGAACACGTCCATCTCACCGGATCGGTTGACCTCAGGCCGCGCCATTGTGACTTCACCTCATAGATAATGTTCCATCACGCGTTCTATTTCACCTGATGTTGGTGGTCTATCTCGGGGGAACTCGTATCCTCGGAAGGATCAAGCGACATCATGCCCCTGGCACTCTATGCCCTGACCGCCGGCGCCTTCGGCATCGGCGTCACGGAATTCGTCATCATGGGCCTCCTTCTGGAGGTCAGTCGTGAGCTCGATGTCACCATCGCCGCCGCCGGGATGCTCATTTCCGGGTATGCGCTCGGCGTCGCCATCGGCGCACCCGTCCTGACAGCGCTGTCGGCAGGCTGGCCGCGCAAGCATGTGCTGGTCGGGCTGATGGTCGTCTTCGTCATTGGCAACGCGGCCTGCGCGCTGGCGCCGACCTATGGCTGGCTCATGGCCGCGCGGGTGCTGACGGCGCTGACGCACGGCACGTTCTTCGGCGTCGGCGCCGTGGTCGCGACCGGCCTCGTCGCGGACGACAAGCGCGCATCCGCCATCGCCGTCATGTTCACCGGCCTGACGGTTGCCACCGTGCTCGGCGTGCCCTTCGGCACCTGGCTCGGCCAGCATCACGGTTGGCGCGCGACCTTCTGGGCGGTGACGCTGGTGGGGGTGATCGCACTCGTTGTGCTCGTCGCGCTGGTGCCTCAGGACCGCACCCAGCCCGACGCCTCCGACTGGCGGGCCGACCTGCGCGCCATTCTTCGCCGCCCGGTGCTGCTCGGCCTGCTGACCACCGTGCTAGGCTATGCCGGCGTCTTCGCCGTCTTCACATACGTCGCGCCCCTGCTCACTGAGATCAGCGGTTTCGCGAACAGTGCCGTTTCACCGATCCTCCTGGTCTTCGGAGGCGGGCTCGTCGCCGGCAACCTTCTGGGCGGAAAACTGGCCGACCGGAACCTGACCCGCGCCGTCATCGGCACGCTGGCCGCGCTCGCCGTGGTTCTCGCGGCCATGACATTCGCTTTCCGCAGCCAGACCGCGGCAGTTCTCTTCACCGGCCTGCTCGGCGCGACGGGCTTCGCCACCGTCGCACCTCTTCAGATGTGGGTGCTGTCCAAGGTGGAAGGCGCGGGCCAGAGCCTCGCATCCAGCTTCAACATCGGGGCCTTCAACCTCGGCAACGCGATAGGCGCCTGGGCCGGCGGCTTGGTGATCGACCACGGACCGGGCCTCGCCACGGTGCCGATCGCCGCCGCGCTGTTTCCGCTTCTCGCCATCGGCGTCGCGCTGGCAGCGATGCGGGCAGCACGCGGGCAAGCACGCTCCTCCCACCCGAACAATCGAGCAACCAGGATGGAAACACGATGCTGACTTCGCTTCTCGTGACGCGTCGCGGCCATGCGCGCGAAGCCTTGACCTCTGCACGCCCGGCGCTTTTCGCTATGGCTCTCGCGCTTGCCCCGTTTCTTTGCGGCTCATCCCCGGCGCAGGCCGACAAGCAGAACTGGGTGGGAACCTGGATGGCGAGCCCCCAGCCGGTTTGGGGGCCGGACTTCGCATTTCCGACCAAGATCCCCCAGTCTGTGAAGAACCAGACCATCCGGCAGATCGTGCGGATCAGCCTTGGCGGCTCGCGCGTGCGGCTCGTGTTCTCGAACGCCTATGGCGCTCAACCGGTGCGGATCGGCGGCGCCAGCCTGGGGCTTGCGGACGCCCATGGCGCGACCGAGCCCGGCACGATCCGCAAGGTCACGTTCGGCGGGAAAGATGACACCCTCCTGCCGCCGGGCGCACCGGCAGTCAGCGATCCGCTGGAACTGGATGTCGAGGCGCAGGCAAGGCTCGCCGTCTCGATCCACCTGCCCGAAGAAACCGCTTTGACGACCTTTCATTGGGATGGCCGTCAGACGGCGCGCTTGGGCGATGGGAACCTGACCCAGGCCGAGGATTTCACGGCCACAGCCACCACGGATGCCCGCGTGCTGTTGAGCGAGGTGCTCGTCGATACCCCTAACCAAGGCGCTGTCGTCATCGTCGGGGATTCGATCACCGATGGAAACGGCGCGACGGTCGATGCCGACACCCGTTGGCCGGACTATCTCGCAAAGCTGCTCGCGCCATTGCGGGTCGCCGTTCTGAACGCCGGCATTTCCGGCGGCAGGCTGCTTCAGGACAAGATGGGCGTGAACGTCGCGGCCCGGTTGCAGCGCGACGTGTTCTCGCAACCGGGCGTTCGCACGCTCGTCCTTCTGATCGGCATCAACGACATCGCCTGGCCCGGCACCGCCTTCGCGCCCGACCAGCAGCGCCCGACGCTCGAGGAGATGATTGCCGGTTATCGGCAGGTCATCGCGCTGTCGCGCGCCAACAACCTGCGCATCGTCGGCGCGACCTTGCCGCCGTTCGAAGGCGCGCTCAGCGGAACGCCGCTCGGCAACTATTATCATTCCGACAAGGACGCGCTGCGCCAGGAGGTCAACCGCTGGATCAGGGAAAGCGGCGCCTTCGACGCCATCGTGGACTTCGATGCCATCCTCCGCGATCCCCGTCGACCCGCGCGCCTCATCCCCCTCTTCGACTCAGGCGATCACCTGCACCCGGGAGACCGGGGCAACGAGGCGATGGCGGACGCCGTCGACCTCGACGCGCTGCTCGGGCGCTGACCCATCCCCTGCTGAACGGAAGGACCAACTCATGGAATATCGAACCCTCGGGAAGTCGGGCCTCAAAGTGCCGGTGCTCAGCTTCGGAGCAGGCACCTTCGGCGGCTCGGGGCCGCTGTTCGGGAATTGGGGCCGGTCGGACGCCGCAGAAGCCCGCCGCCTGGTGGACATCTGCCTGGAGGCCGGCGTCAACCTGTTCGACACCGCCGATGTGTATTCCGACGGCGCTTCCGAGGAAGTGCTCGGCGCGGCGATCAAGGGGCGGCGCGAGGCGGTGCTGATCTCCACCAAGACCAGCCTGCCGATGGGGGACGGCCCGAACGATGCCGGCTCCTCGCGCTTCCGCCTGATCCGGGCCGTCGAGGATGCGTTGCGCCGCCTCCAGACCGACCATGTCGACCTGTTGCAGCTTCACGCCTTCGACGCCGCCACGCCGATAGAGGAGGTTCTTTCGACGCTCGACACGCTCGTCCGCTCCGGCAAGGTCCGCTATGTCGGCGCCTCCAATTTCTCCGGCTGGCAGATCATGAAGTCGCTCGGGGTCGCCGACCGCTACGGCTGGCCGCGCTACGTCGCCAACCAGGTCTATTACTCCCTCGTCGGCCGCGACTACGAATGGGAGCTCATGCCGCTTGGCGCGGACCAGGGCCTCGGAGCGCTGGTCTGGAGCCCGCTCGGCTGGGGCCGTTTGACGGGAAAGATCCGCCGCGGAACCCCGCTGCCCGAGGGCAGCCGCCTGCACGACACCGCCAGCTTCGGACCGCCGGTAGAGGACGAGCACCTTTATCGCGTCGTCGACGCTCTCGACGCCATCGCGCAGGAAACCGGCAGGACCGTCCCCCAGATCGCGCTCAACTGGCTGCTGCAGCGGCCGACCGTTTCCTCGGTCATCATCGGCGCCCGCAACGAGGAACAGCTCCGCCAGAACCTCGGCGCCGTCGGCTGGAGCCTGACACCCGAACAGGTGTCGAGGCTGAACGAAGCGAGCGCTGTCACCGCGCCCTATCCCTACTTCCCCTACCACCGACAAGAAGGTTTCGCGCGCCTGAACAGGCCGCTGGCGGGGTAAGGGGTCTCGGCTGAGCGCAGGACACCAAGGCTGCCTTGCCAGGCCAGGCGAGGAAGCCGCGGCAAGAACAATGCCTGAGGGCATGCCGAAGGGCTCGCGCGCTGCGCTCTTCCAGCCCGCGTCCCGCTCCGCCGTCCCGGACGGTTGTGGAACTAGTCGTTCGCCTCGGGTGGAAGGAAGTCCACATCGTGCGCGGCGGAAAGCTTCACGATCTCGTCGACATCCGTCAGCCCGTCCAGCGCCGCGAAGAGGTCTTCGAGCTTGCCGCTCGGAGAAACCCAGAACAGCGCCTTGGTCGGCTTGTCCGACTTGTTGAAATAGCCGTGGGGGATGCCGCGCGGCATGCAGACGAGGTCGCCGGCCTTGGCTTTGTGCCAGACGCCGTCGAGCTTCACGTCGAGCTCGCCTTCCTGCAGGAGGATGAACTCGTCCTGCGTGGGATGGATGTGCACCGGCACGAACTGGCCGGGCAGGCTGTTGGTTTCAAACGCGAAGGTCGCGTCGCCCACGGCTTTCGGGAAGTATTCCTGGCCAAGGATGTTCCACTGTTTTCCGTCCACGCCCGCGCCGCGTCGTGTGATGCCGTTCGAAACCGCCATGTGCTCTTGCCCCCGGTAATGTGCTTGGCTCGGCGATTATCGCCAACGGAGAGGCAAGTTCAACGGCAATGTGCTCTGCTTGGCGCAATGCCGCGCTCGGTTTCTCGCCCGTCGATACCCCCATCCGCGCGGGGTGGCCATGATCGACGGTGGCCATCTTGAGGGGATGTTCGACACGCCGAGGGGTGCCTCGCACCCGATGCGTCACGAGGAGGGCGACACATTCCGTGTGCCGCCGCTTCTCCCTGGCCTCTTGGAACGGAAGAGTGGGTTCTAGCGATCTGAAGGGGGCAGGGTGCTGCACCGGTCTTGGGATGAGGCGGAGGTTTGCGAGCGCGCCTCAGGCAGGATGGTGACAACGAGCGCTGCCTGAGCGGTTGTCAGGCGATTGAGCTGATGAGCAGCCTCTTTCGCTTCGCGCTCGCTGAGCCCGTACAGAACATCCTCGCCGATCAGAGCCGGGGAGCCCAACTCGTGATCCCAGACGGTCCACAGGTCCATAGGATCGAGAATGCAATCGAAACGCTCAGAACGCATCGGCACACAACTCAGACGCTGACACAGCTGCTCCTACGGCTGGCGGCAGTGAAAGCTGCGGCATCGATCGATGAAGCTGGGGATAGGCCGATGTCTACCGGGGTATCGTCGAGATCGTGATCTTGTAGCGGGACGGCGCTTCCTTGGTGATGACCCTGAACGTGCCGGATGCATCGACCCGAACAGCTCCGCTGATGCCAGCCGCCTCGCTCACATAGGCCCCAGTGGTCGCATCTTCGATCCGGACGGTGAAGCCGGAACTCCGGTCTCCCGAACTCCACCGGAACTGCCACGCGCCCGTTGCGGAGAACGGCTCCTCTGTTCCCGTGGTGTTGTCGTAGACCTTGATCAACTGGCCATCCTGGGCCTGAGCGGGACAAGCCAACGCTAGAAGCGCCAGGCACCCCGCAACATGCAACCGCTTCATCATGGCGACCTTGTTCAAGCGCCGACGTGGCGCTGATCACCACTATGGCAGGCAGGCTTAGGCGTGAGCAAGACCATCCCGCTTGCGACTGGCGGGCACCCCCACACCAAACTCTGCTCGCGCAATCTGCTCAAGCGAACGAAACGAGGAAGTAGGGATAAGAAGACCGCGGGCACCGGAAAAATCTTTCCAGTCAATCATTCGCGATAAATCGGTGGCGGACAGAGAGGGATTCGAACCCTCGATACGCTTTCACGTATACACGCGTTCCAGGCGTGCGCCTTAAACCACTCGGCCATCTGTCCGGGGGTGCACGAAATTGCGTGCAGCCGGGGGTCGTCTAGCTGATCCGGAGCCGGCTGCCAAGCGGCGATGGAAGGGGAAAACGAAGGGGCGGGCGAGGTTGCAGGGGGAGGGGTGGGCTCCTATCTGATGGGGCGTGCCGGGTGGTGCCGGCTTGCTTTTCCTTGGAGCCTGTCTCGCAAGTCGGCGGCTGTGGGCTTGCCGGGGGTGTTCGGTCCGGCCAAGGCACTGAACGCGGTCGACGCTGGAGGCATCCGCGGGGATCGGCAAGGCAGGCTGGGCCGGAAAGAACCGCAGGACCGGCCCGACCGGTTGGCGAGACAAGCGCAGAGACATCGGACGCAGATTGTCTGGCGCTTGTTTCAAGACGGCGCGAGAGTTTCGGCGGCGGGGTCGGGAGGAGGCGATGGTGCGGTTTGTGTTTCGGCTCCTCGGAACGATCTCGCTCGCGGTGGCCGTGATCTTTGCGGTGCTCGATGCCACGCGGTCGGTCGCGGCAGGCAGGCTGGTCATGACGCCGCTCGGCGAAAGCTGGGCGCAGGGTTGGCCCGATGGCCTGGCGGGCGCGGAAGAATGGCTGGCCGAAAGGCTGGGAGCTTGGGCTTGGAACGGCGCGGAGGCGCTGCTTCTTCTGCCGGGCTTTGCGCTTTTCGGGCTTTTGGCCCTCCTGTTTCTGGCGCTCGGTCGCAGGCCGGTCGTGCGCGCAACCTTCGGGCGCACGGCAAACCCCGGCGATCAGCCCCGCATCTAGAGCGCCTGACGAAACCCGGCTCACCCCTTGGGCTTGGGTTGGACGATCTTTTAGGTTTTCAATCGAAGCAACGGAGCATGCATCATGTTCTCTTTAGGCGACCTTTTGAACAAGAAGTCCCAGATGCCCAGGCCCGGCGACGCGCTGCCCGGCCGCGCCGAGGCGCTGCCCACGTCCGAGAAGCATTTCGTGTCGGGCCGCCCGCTCAAGGGACCTTACCCGGAAGGGCTCGAGACCGCTTATTTCGGGCTCGGCTGCTTTTGGGGGGCGGAGCGCCTGTTCTGGCAGATGCCGGGCGTGTGGGTGACGGCGGTCGGCTATGCCGGCGGCTTCACGCCCAATCCGACCTATCACGAGACGACCACCGGCATGACCGGCCATGCGGAGGTGGTGCTCGTCGTGTTCGACCCCAAGCTCGTGTCCTACCAGGACCTGCTCAAGGTGTTCTGGGAAGCCCATGACCCCACCCAGGGCATGCGCCAGGGCAACGATGTCGGCACCACCTACCGCTCGGTGATCTACACGGTGGGCGACGCCCAGTTCGAGGCGGCGAAAGCCTCGCGCGACAGCTACAACGCAGCGCTGGCCGCGGCCGGCAAAGGCAAGATCACGACCGAGATCCAGCCCGCGCCCGCCTTCTACTTCGCGGAAGCCGAGCACCAGCAATATCTCGCCAAGAACCCCTACGGCTATTGCGGCCTCCGGGGCACAGGCGTCGATTGCGCCGTGCCGCAACCTGCGGGCGCTTGAGGACAGAGTTCTTCCCACACGAGATTGTGCGTGAAAATCGCCCCGCGCCATGCCACAAACCCGGCATGCGCGGGGCTTTCGTTTGTGCGGAAGCCCCCTCATGCGGCGGGCTCACGGCCCGGCGCTTCGTCAGAACAAGAACCGACAGAGTGTGGATCACATGAAGCGTTTTCTTTTCGGCCTCCTGGCCGCCACCGCCATAGCCACGCCGGCGCTTGCGGCCGACGTCGAGCCGGCGGTGCTGTTCGATCTCGGCGGCAAGTTCGACAAGTCCTTCAACGAAGGCTCGTTCGAGGGTGCGACCAAATTCAAGACCGAGACCGGCACCGACTTCCGCGAGTTCGAGATCTCCAACGACGCCCAGCGTGAGCAGGCACTGCGCAAGTTTGCCGAAGACGGCAACAACCCGATCGTGATGGCGGGTTTCATGTGGGCCGACACGCTCGCCAAGGTCGCGCCCGAGTTCCCCGACACCAAGTTCGCCATCATCGACGCCGTGGTCGACCTGCCCAACGTGCGCTCGGTGGTGTTCAAGGAGAACGAGGGCTCCTACCTCGTCGGTGTGCTGGCTGCGATGGCGTCCGCCAACAAGAAGACGGGCTTCGTCGGCGGCATGGACATCCCGCTGATCCGCAAGTTCGCCTGCGGCTATATCGGCGGCTCCAAGGCTGCCGGCGCGACCGAGGTGATCGAGAACTACACGGGCGACACGCCTGCCGCCTGGAACGATCCGACCAAGGGCGGCGAGATCACCAAGGCGCAGATCGCCCAAGGGGCCGACGTGGTCTATGCGGCTGCCGGCGGCACGGGTGTTGGCGTTCTGCAGGCTGCGGCCGACGCGGGCAAGCTCGGCATCGGCGTCGATTCCAACCAGAACGGCCTCCAGCCCGGCAAGGTGCTCACCTCCATGCTCAAGCGCGTGGACGTCGCCGTCTACAACGCCTTCATGGATGCCAAGAACGACAAGTTCACCGCAGGCATCAACAATCTCGGCCTGAAGGAGGACGGGGTGGGCTATGCGGTGGACGACAACAACAAGGCGCTGCTCACGCCCGAGATGGTAGCCGCGGTGGAAAAGGCCAAGGCCGACATCATCGCAGGCACCGTGCAGGTGCACGACTACATGTCGGACAACGCCTGCCCCTATTGATCGACGGGCCACCCGCAGGAAAGCGCCGGGCCTCGTGCCCGGCGTTTTTCGTTTGGCGAGGGCTTGCGCGCTGGGGGAGGGGTTTTGCTACCGCCCGCGCCGGAACAGGGCGAGCGCCGTCTGCCAGGTCTCGCGGAGCGCGCCCATGAAGCTTTTGCGCGCGGGCTCGATCGGCACGGTGGGCGAGCGCTCGCCGTCGCGCGCGGGCAGTCCGCCCGTGCTCATGTGGGGCAGGGCCGAGAGGTGGCGCGCCACCTCGTCCCAGCTCGTCTCGGGACGCGGCGCCGCGCGGCCTTCGCCGCCGCCGAAGCCCAGGCGCTGGGCGGCGCGCAGCACCTCGTCGCGGAACTGCGCATCGGTTTCGATGTCGGATTGCGCGGCTTCGCGCTCCAGCGCGCTCATGCGGCCGAGCACATAGGCATCGGCGCGCAGCTTGCGCTCGATCGGGCTTGCCGGGCTCGCAGCCATCACGCCCTCACCAGTGCGGCGGCTTGGTGATGGGGGGCGGGGGAAGCGCGTCCTCCAGGCTCGCGAAGCGGTTGTCCATGCCCGACAGGCGCGCCTGCATCCGCTCGAGCGCCTTCCAGGCCTTGCCCAGCTCTTCGGACAGCTCGTCGATCACCCGATCCTGCTCGGCCATGCGCATTTCGAGCGCATCCAGCCGCTCCGTCGCGTCGGTCACGCCCACCTCCCCATCCCGCGCTTTCGTGAAGCGCGGGTTCTCATGCGAAATTGACAAGGACCCCGCGATTTGTCGAGAGTGCGCCGGCAACACTCCGAGCGACAAGGGCGCCATGACCGAGGCCGCGATCGAACTTGTCGGCATTTCCAAGAGCTTCGGCCCCGTGCGGGCCAACCGCGACATCGCGCTGCGTGTGGAAAAGGGCACGATCCACGGCATCATCGGCGAGAACGGGGCCGGCAAGTCCACGCTGATGTCGATCCTCTACGGCTTCTACCAGGCCGACGAGGGCGAGATCCGCGTGAACGGGAAGCCCACGGCCATCCTTTCGCCCAACCATGCGATAGCAAGCGGCATCGGCATGGTGCACCAGCACTTCATGCTGGTGCAGAACTTCACCGTTCTGGAAAACGTGATCCTGGGCGCCGAGGGCGAGGCCCTCCTCAACAAGAGCATCGCCAAGGCACGCGGCGAGCTGCAGCGGCTGGAGCGCGAATACGGGCTCGACGTCGATCCCGACGCGGTGGTGGAGGACCTCTCCGTCGGCCTCCAGCAGCGGGTGGAGATCCTGAAGGCGCTCTACCGCGGCGCGGACGTGCTGATCCTCGACGAGCCGACGGGTGTGCTCACCCCGGCCGAAGCCGACCACCTGTTCCGCATCCTCGGCCAGCTCAAGGCGCAGGGAAAGACGGTGGTGCTCATCACCCACAAGCTGCGCGAGATCATGGCCATCACTGACACGGTTTCCGTGATGCGCCAGGGCACGATGGTGGCGACCAGGAAGACCAGCGAAACCACCGTCAGCGAATTGGCCGAGCTGATGGTCGGCCGCCGCGTGCTCCTGCGCGTGGAAAAGGGCGAGGCGGCACCCGCCGCCGTGAAGCTCTCGGTGCGCAATCTTTCCGTCAGGGACGGGCGCGGCGTTCTCGTGGTCGACGACGTTTCCTTCGACATCCGCGCGGGCGAGATCGTCGGCATCGCGGGCGTCGCGGGCAACGGCCAGTCCGAGCTGCTCGAAGCCATCTCGGGCATCCGCCGCGCCGAAAGCGGCACCGTGCTGCTCGACGGCCAGGCGATCGACGTCACGGGCACGGCCGATCCCGGCGAACTGCGCGAGCGCGGCCTGGCCCATGTGCCCGAGGACCGCCACCATGTGGGCCTCGTGCTCGCCTTCGAGGAAAACGAGAACGCGATCCTCGGCTATCACGACGATCCCGCCTTCTCGCGCGGGCCTTTTCTCGACATCAAGGCCATCCGCCAGGACGCGGCGAAGAAGATCGAGGCCTACGACATCCGCCCCGCCAACTGCCGCCTGCGCACCGCGAACTTCTCGGGCGGCAACCAGCAGAAGATCGTGCTCGCGCGCGAGATCGAGCGCGATCCCGGCGTGCTGCTCGTGGGTCAGCCCACGCGCGGCGTGGATGTGGGCGCCATCGAGTTCATCCACCGCCGCCTGGTCGCCATGCGCAACGCGGGCAAGGCCGTGCTCCTGGTGTCCGTGGAGCTGGACGAGGTCCGCTCCTTGTCCGACCGCATCCTCGTAATGTTCGCCGGCCGCATCGTCGGCGAGCGCGGACCAGACGCGAGCGAGGGCGAGCTTGGGTTGCTGATGGCCGGTGTGGAGCTGTCGGAGGCGGCGGAGTGATCGCCACTCATACCGTCAGAGGACAATCCATCCACCTCCATTTGGTCAACGGATCGCCAACAGGTCTGACGGTTGCCACCATGCCCAACTGGTCCGGCAGCATACTTGTCGGCCGGGCCGGGCGATTGGAAGAACTTCTAGGTCGGAACGAAGCGAAGCGCGCTGGGTGCTACGTCCTTCAAGGTGAAGAACTCAATCACCCCATGGGAGTGCGTGCTTACATAGGGCGTTCCGACCAGTTGGATGATCGAGTCCGCCAGCACGTCTCGCGCAGCTGGTGGAATCTGGCCGCCTTGATTTCGACCAGCGATAGCCATTTCACGTCCGGCCACTTCATGGCTCTTGAATCCCGGATGATCCAGCTGACCAGTGAACACAGGCGCGCGGCACTCGCCAACGCTGTCATTCCATCAATTGGGGCGGGACGGCTTGGCGAAGCCGGTCAGTCCGACATGGAGAACTTTCTGGATAAGGTGCAGATCATTCTGCCGACGCTGGGTATCAATCTCCTCACGCCTTCGCCCGCAAATCGACCACGAGAGGAAGTGGCTCCGTTCGATGCGAAAGATGTCTTGGAAATCAACCATCGATCCGGGGTCAAGGCACGAGCTGTGATACGCGATGACGAGTTCATCGTTCTCCAGGGCTCGCTTGCTCTGCTGGACAGCCCATACCAACACAATGCCTGGGCCGGACTCCGGCAAAGTCTGATAGATGAGGGTGTTCTCATACCTGACGCGAGTGGCCAGTTCTTGGTCTTCACACGCAATCAGGCATTCAGTAGCGCCAGTGCTGCGGCAGGCGTAGTTCTGAACCGCCAAGCGAGTGGTCCGAAAGAGTGGAAATTTCCGTCTCTCAGCATGTCACTCGGCACATGGCGGGAAACTGCCACGAAATATGATGCTGGCGCAGGGCAGAACGAAGAGGACGATGAATGAGCACGCCCTATGCCAAATTGCCGGCCTGGGCCGATTACGGGCTGATCCCGCTGATCAACCTTCTCGTCGCCTTCATGGTCGCGGGTCTCGTCGTGCTGATCGTGGGCGAGAATCCCTTGCGTGCGGCGGCCATTCTGGTGGAGGGCGCGTTCGGGCGGGGGCAGTCGATCGCCTATACGCTCTACTATGCCACCAACTTCATCTTCACGGGGCTGGCCGTGGCGGTCGCCTTTCATGGCGGGCTCTTCAACATCGGGGGCGAGGGGCAGGCCTATATCGCGGGGCTGGGCGTGGCGCTGGTGGCGCTGTCGTTTGACGCGGTGTTTCCGTGGTGGGTGAACTTTCCGCTCGCGGTGCTCGCCTCGGCCGCGGTCGGCGCGCTCTGGGCGCTGATCCCCGCTTATCTCCAGGCCAAGCGCGGCTCCCACATCGTCATCACCACCATCATGTTCAACTTCATCGCGGCCTCCGCCATGGTCTACATGCTGGTGGACGTGCTCAAGCCCGCGACCGCCATGGGCCCGCAGACGCGCACCTTCACCGAAGGCGCACACCTGCCCAAGCTCAACTGGGTGATCGAACTCTTCGGCCCCACCATCCGCTCGGCCCCGCTCAACCTGTCCTTCCTGCTGGCGCTGGTGATGGCCTTTGCCGTGTGGCTGCTCATCTGGCGCACGCGGCTGGGCTACGAGATCCGCACCTTCGGCTTCAGCCCCAAGGCCGCGCGCTATGCCGGCATCTCGGAAACCCGCATCATCGTGGTCACCATGATGATCTCGGGCGCACTCGCGGGCATGATGGCGCTCAACCCCGTGATGGGGGATGCCCACCGCGTGCAGATCGATTTCGTCACGGGCGCGGGCTTCGTCGGCATCGCCGTGGCGCTGATGGGCCGCTCGCATCCGCTCGGCATTGTGCTCGCCGCCATCCTGTTCGGCGCGCTCTACCAGGGCGGTGCCGAGCTCGCCTTCGAGATGCCCGCCATCTCGCGCGACATGATCGTGATCATCCAGGGTCTCGTGATCCTGTTCGCCGGCGCGCTGGAGCACATGTTCCGGCCCACCATCCAGACCATCTTCGCGAGCTTGGCGCCCAGAAGCGTGGGCCTCGGCAAGACACAGGCGGAGGCGCGCTGAGATGGACGTGCTCGTTCAGCTTCTCGATGCGACCGTTCGCGTCTCCGTGCCCCTGCTTCTCGCCTGCTTGGCGGGGCTCTACTCCGAGCGTGCGGGCATCTTCGACATCGGCCTCGAAGGCAAGATGCTGGCCGGCGCCTTCTCCGCCGGCACGGTGGCGGCCGTTACTGGCTCGGCCTGGCTGGGCCTGCTCGCCGCCATCCTGATCGCGGTGGGCTTGGCGCTCGTGCACGGCTTCGCCTCGATCACCAACCGCGGCAACCAGATCGTCTCGGGCGTCGCCATCAACTTCATCGCGGCGGGCTCCACCATCATCCTGGGGCAGGCCTGGTTCTCCCAGGGCGGGCGCACGCCATCGCTCGGAGCCGACGCGCGCTTCGGGCCGATCGAGCTGCCGGGTGCGAGCGCCCTGCGCGACGTGCCGCTCATCGGCCCGTTCTGGAGCGAGATCGTGTCGGGCCAGACGCTGCTCGCCTATTTCGCGTTTCTGATGGTGCCCGTCACCTGGTGGGTGCTGTTCCGCACCCGCTTCGGGCTTCGCCTGCGCGCCGTCGGCGAGAACCCGGCGGCCGTGGACACCGCGGGCATCTCCGTGCCCTGGCTGCGCTATCGCGCGGTGATCTGCACGGGCGTGCTCACGGGCTTTGCCGGCACCTATCTCGCGCTGTCCCAGAATGCGGGCTTCGTGAAGGACATGACGGCGGGCCGCGGCTTCATCGCGCTGGCCGCCCTCATCTTCGCCAAGTGGCAGCCGGTGAACGCCATGTTCGCCTGCCTGCTCTTCGGCTTCCTCGACGCGGTCTCGATCCGCTACCAGGGCATCGCCATTCCCGGCATCGGCCGCGTGCCCGTGCAGCTGATGCAGGCGCTTCCCTACATCCTGACGGTGATCCTGCTCGCAGGCTTCATCGGCAAGGCCATTCCGCCGCGCGCTGGCGGCGTGCCCTACGTGAAGGAGCGCTGAACCGATGTCCCACGATCTCTTCCTCGCCGCCCAAGAGGCCATGGCCAAGTGCCACGCGCCCTATTCCAACTTTCCCGTGGGTGCCGCCATCCGCACGGAGGACGGGCGCGTCTATGCGGGCGGGAATATCGAGGTGGCCTCGTTTCCCGAAGGCTGGTGCGCCGAAACCACCGCGCTTTCCCATTATGTGATGGGCGGCGGCGGACGAATCGCGGAGATCGCGGTGGTCGCGAGCCGCATGGCGCGGGTCACGCCCTGCGGCGGCTGCCGCCAGCGCCTGGCCGAGTTCGCGAGCCCCGACACCAAGCTCCATCTCTGCGACGAGACGGGCATCGTCGAGACCGTCACGATGGGCGAGATGCTGCCCTTCGGCTTCCAGGGCGACATCCTGAAATGAGCGCAGCGGCGGACGCGCTGCGCGAGCGCCTGGAAGGCCGCGCGCCCAAGCTCGCCATCGTGCTGGGTTCGGGCCTGGGCGGGCTGGTGGACCAGGTGGAGGACGCCGTCCGCATCCCCTATGGCGAACTGCCGGGCTTTCCGCGCAGCGGGGTCTCCGGCCATGCCGGCGCGCTCGTCGCCGGGCGTTTCGGCGGCTGCGAGGTCGTGATGCTTGCGGGCCGCGCCCATTATTACGAGCACGGCCGGGCGGATGCGATGCGGCCGGCACTCGAAGCGCTCGCCGATATCGGAATCGAGCGCCTGCTGCTCACCAACGCGGCCGGTTCGCTGCACCCCGAAATGGGGCCGGGCTCGGTGATGCTGATCACCGACCACATCAATTTCTCCGGCACCAACCCGCTTTTCGGCGAGCCGTCCGACGGGCGTTTCGTGGGCCTGACCGAAGCCTATGACGGCGCGATGCGCGATGCTCTCAAGCGCGCTGCCGAGCGCGAGACCATCGCGCTGCACGAGGGCGTCTACATGTGGTTCTCGGGGCCGTCCTTCGAGACGCCGGCCGAGATCCGCATGGCGCGCGTGTTCGGAGCGGACGCGGTCGGCATGTCCACGGTTCCGGAAGTGATCCTCGCCCGCTTCCTGGGCCTGCGCGCTGCCGCCTGCTCGGTGATCACCAATCTCGCCGCCGGCATGACGGGCAGCGAGCTCTCGCACACCGAGACCAAGGAGATGGCTCCGCAGGGCGGCGAGAAGCTCGGCCGCATCCTCTTGCGCGCGGCGAGCGAAGGCTGGCTCGACGGGTAAGGCATCCGGAGCCGACGAACTGGAAATGCCGGACCGCGGCGGCTAGGATTCGGTCTCGCAGCCGAGGTGTCCATGCTCTCCCAGGAAATCATCCGCAAGAAGCGCGACAAGCTCCCGCTGGAAGACGACGAGATCGCCTTCTTCGTGCGTGGGCTGACCGATGGCTCGGTGTCCGAAGGCCAGGTCGCCGCCCTTGCCATGGCCGTCGTCCTCCAGGGCATGAGCCCGCCCGAAACCGTGGCGCTGACGCTCGCCATGCGCGATTCCGGCCGCGTGCTCGACTGGTCGCATCTTTCCGGGCCCGTGTCCGACAAGCATTCCACGGGCGGCGTGGGCGACAATGTCTCGCTGATGCTCGCGCCGATAGCTGCGGCTTGCGGCCTCTTCGTGCCGATGATCTCGGGCCGGGGCCTCGGCCACACCGGCGGCACGCTCGACAAGATGGACACGATCCCCGGCTACCGCTCGCAGCCCGACGAGGCGCAGTTCCGCGCAGCCGTCGAAGGTGCTGGCTGCGCCATCATCGGCCAAACCGGCGATCTCGCACCCGCCGACAAGCGCTTCTATGCCATCCGCGACGTGACGGCGACGGTGGAATCCGTGCCGCTCATCACGGCCTCCATCCTGTCCAAGAAGCTGGCTGCGGGCTTGGGAACCCTGGTGCTCGACGTGAAGTGCGGCAATGGCGCCTTCATGCCCTCCATGCGCGAGGCCTATGTGCTGGCCCAGAGCCTGGTCGAGGTGGCGAACGGGGCGGGGCTGCCGACCACCGCACTCATCACCGACATGAACGAGCCCTTGGCGTCGGCTGCCGGCAACGCCGTCGAGGTCATGAACGCGGTGGATTTCCTGACGGGCCGCGCGCGCGACGAGCGCCTGGAGGACGTCACCCTCCAGCTCGCCGCCGAGATGATCGCGAGCGCGGGCCTCGCCACGCGGCGCGAAGGGCTCGAGCGCGCGCGTGAAGCGCTCGAGAACGGACGCGCCGCCGAAATCTTCGGGCGCATGGTCAGCCTTCTCGGCGGGCCCGCCGACTTCGTGGAGAATGCGCGGAGCCATCTGCCCGCAGCCTCCCTCGTGCGGCCCGTGTTCAGCGACGCGCTGGGCTTCGTGCGCGCGATAGACACGCGCGGTCTCGGCCTCGCCGTGGTGGAACTGGGCGGCGGCCGCCGCAGGCCCGAGGATGCGGTGGACGGCGCGGTCGGGCTCACCGCGCTCAAGGCGCTGGGCGAGGAGATCGCACCCGACGAGCCGCTCGCCGTGATCCACGCGCGAAACGAGGACGACTGGTCGCGCGCGGAAGCCGTGCTGAAGGCGGCCTACGCCATCGGCGAGGAACGGCCCGCGGTCGGCAAGCCTGTTCAGCGCCGCGTGGGGGCAGGGGGGTAGGGGCTAGGGTCGTGCGTGCTTCGAGGCTCCCTCGCGGGAGCACCTCAGCATGAGGACCGTGGGACGCCGGGCTGACTGGTGAACATCAACGCCCCACGGTCCTCATGCTGAGGTGTTGGCGTCCAGCGGGCCTCGAAGCACGCACGACATGGCCACCCTACTGCATCAGAACGAGCCGGCCTTCCTTCACCTCGAAGCGCGAAAGCTGCTTCAGGAAGCTCATGCCCACGAGCACCGTCTGGAGCGCGCGGTCATCGAGCACCAGAACCTCCACCCGCTCGGCCGAGACCCGGCCGATCTCGATCCGGTCGGCGACCGCCACTGCCGCCTTCAGCGAGCCGTTGGCGGTTTCCACCACATGCACGAAATCCCTGGCTCCGACCGCGATCCCGAGACGCCGCGCCGCCGACAGGTTGAGCGCCACCGCGGTGGCGCCCGTGTCGATCAAGCCGTCGATCCGCCGGCCGTTGATCTTGAGTTCCGTCAGAAAATGCCCGCGCTCGTCGGCCTCCAGAACAGCCGTCCGGCCGCTCGGCGCGGGCGAGCGCCTGGCGGCGGCAGGAGCGGGCGTCTCGCCGTTCGAGGCAGGGCCCTCCATCATCCCCTGATCGCGCAGTGCCGCGCTGCGCTCGATCGCCATGGGGACCAGCACAGCGCCGCAGAGGCCGAGAATGACGAGGTTGCGCATGAAGGGTGACCGGAAGCCGATTGCCTCGATCATATCCTCGCGCGGAGGCGGAAGCCGTTAACCGGCGGGGGATTCGCCCCCGCCGGTTAACGCTTGGTGCAGAGGGCGCGCTATTTCGTGCCGTACATGCGGTCGCCCGCATCGCCCAGGCCGGGCACGATATAGCCCTTTTCGTTCAGGTGCCGGTCGATGGCCGCCGTGAAGACGGGCACGTCCGGGTGCGCCTTGGTGAAACGCTCGATGCCTTCGGGGGCAGCGAGCAGGCACAGGAAGCGCAGATTGGTGGCGCCGCGGCCCTTCAGCTTCTCCACGGCCGCGATCGCGGAATTGGCGGTGGCGAGCATGGGGTCCACCACGATCACCAGCCGGTTCTCCAGATCGCTCGGCGCCTTGAAGAAATATTCCACCGCTTCCAGCGTGTCGTGGTCGCGATACATGCCGACATGGGCCACGCGCGCGGCCGGAACGAGGTCGAGCAGGCCTTCGAGCAAGCCGTTTCCGGCGCGCAGAACGGAGGCGAAGACGAGCTTCTTGCCTTCCAGCGTCGGCGCGTCCATCTCCTCGATGGGGGTCTCGATGCGGGTGGTGGTGAGTTCGAGGTCGCGCGTCACCTCGTAGCCGAGCAGGAGCGAGATCTCGCGCAGGAGCCGCCGGAAGCCGCCCGTCGAGGTTTCCTTTCTGCGCATGATCGACAGCTTGTGCTGCACCAGCGGATGATCGACGACGGTGACGCCTTGCATGGAAGCTCCTCGGGCAGCGGTATCTCTGCCTCGGATAGCTGCCGGGTGCCGGCTTGGAAAGGGGAAAGGCCCCCGAGCCCGACCGCTGAACGGCTCTAACCGCGGACGCCGCTCCGCGCGGGGCCGAGGCGGTCGATCAGCGCGGCCCTGGTCTTGCGGTCCACGAAGGCTGCTTCCAGCGCGGTGCGCGTGATCGCGGTGAGTGCCTTGGCATCCAGCCCCCAGACATCGATTGCCGCCGCATATTCCTCGCCCAGCGAGGTCGCGAAATAGGGCGGGTCGTCGGACGACAGCGTCACCTTGCAGCCCGCCGCCAGCAGATGGGGAAAGGGGTGCTGGGCGAGGTCGGGATAGAGGCCCAGCGCCACGTTGGATTTCGGGCAGCATTCGAGCACCACGCCTTCGCTGGCGATGCGGCGCACGAGGTCTGCGTCCTCGAAGGCGCGCACACCGTGGCCGATGCGGCTCGGACGCAGGTGGTCGAGGGCTGCCGAAACGCTTTCGGGCCCGCCAAACTCGCCCGCATGCACGGTGATGCCGAGGCCTGCTTCGCGCGCGATCTCGAAGGCGCGCACGAAATCCTCGATGTCGCCCTCTCGCTCGTCGCCCGCCATGCCGAAGCCCGAAAGAAGCCTGTGGCCCGAACGCGCGGCGAAGCGCGCGGCGGCTTCCACCGCCTCCACCCCGAAATGGCGCACGCCCGTGACGATCATGCGCGATTCGATGCCGGTTCTGGCGCGCGCGCGCTCCATGCCCTCGCCGAGCGCTGCGGTGTAGGTCTCAGGCGAGAGGCCCGCGCGCCGCGCGTGGTCGGGCGAGGTGAAGAACTCGGCATAGATCGCGCCCTGCTGGGCCAGGCTCGACAGGTAGGTGTCGGCCAGCGTCGCGTAGTCGTCCTCGTCTCGGAAAAGGTCGGCCGCAACGTCATAGGCGCCCAGGAACGACGTGAAATCGTGCCATAGGAAGCGCGTGCCGTCCGTGATCTCAGAAACATCCGCCCCATATTTGGCGGCCTGCCTCAGAACGAGGTCGGGCGGGGCGGCGCCCTCGATGTGGCAATGGATTTCTGCTTTGGGCGTCTTGGGCATTCCATCCTTTCTGTGCCGCCTTTCCCTGCGACCGGGCGAACGATAGCGCGGGGTGTGGGTATCGGCTATGGTCGTAAGAACGCGAAACAGGTCACGATGATGTCAGAGACAGGGCGGGCGGATGCCGGCGCCATGGAAACCGCCTATGGCTTCCGCAAGGTCGGCAGCGCCGGCGAGAAGCAGGAGCTGGTGGACGGCGTGTTCCACAAGGTCGCCTCGCGCTACGACCTGATGAACGACCTGATGTCGGCGGGGCTGCACCGCGCGTGGAAGAACGCGATGGTGTCCTGGCTCAACCCTTCGCCGCGCGGGCATTTCCGCTCGCTCGACGTCGCGGGCGGCACGGGCGACATCGCCTTCCGCATCGTGGATGCCGCCCGCGGGCAGGCCCATGTGACGGTGCTCGACATCAACGGCTCGATGCTGGGCGTGGGCCGCGAGCGCGCCGAAAAGCGCGGGCTCGCCTCCAAGGTCGATTTCGTGGAGGCCAACGCCGAAAGCCTGCCGTTTCCCGATGCAAGCTTCGACGCCTACACGATCGCCTTCGGCATCCGCAACGTGCCGCGCATTCCCACCGCACTCAGCGAAGCCCGTCGCGTGCTCAAGCCCGGCGGGCGCTTCCTGTGCCTGGAATTCTCCCAGGTGGACGTGGCCGGCCTCGACAAGATCTACGAGGCCTGGAGCTTCCAGGCCATTCCGCGCATCGGCCAGATGGTGACGGGCGACGGCGAGCCCTATTCCTATCTCGTGGAATCCATCCGCCGTTTTCCCAACCAGCCGCGCTTCGCCGGGATGATGGTAGATGCCGGCTTCGAGCGCGTCACGTGGCGCGACTATTCGGGCGGCATCGCCGCCTGCCATTCCGGCTGGAAGCTTTGAGGCGTTGGTTTTGAGGTTTTGGGCATGACCACGCCGGGCGCCGCCTTCCGGCTCGCCCGGGCCGGCTGGATTCTCGCCCGCGAGGGCGTGGTCGCGGCCGTGCCGGGCGACGAGCTTTCCGGCCTGCCGAAGTTCGGCTGGCAGGTGGCGAAGCTGCTGACGCGGCCTTCGGCCAAGCGCCGCGCGCGCGCGGACCGCATGTCGGATGCGGTGGCCAAGCTCGGTCCCTCCTATGTGAAGCTCGGCCAGTTCCTCGCCACGCGGCCCGACGTGGTGGGCAACGAGGTGGCGCTCGACCTCGCCAAGCTGCAGGACCGGATGCCGACCTTTCCCGCCGATGAGGCGCGGCGCGAGATCGAGCTTTCGCTCGGCCGGCCCTTGTCCGAGCTCTTCGTCCGCTTCGATCCTCCGGTCGCCGCAGCCTCCATCGCCCAGGTGCACCCCGCAGAGATCATGGTCGACGGCGAGCCTCGCAAGGTGGCCGTCAAGGTGATCCGCCCCGGCGTGCGCCAGGCCTTCGCGCGCGATCTCGAAAGCTATTTCCTGGCCGCCCGCCTGCAAGAAAAGTTCCTGCCCGCGACCCGCCGCCTGCGCCCCGTGCAGGTGACGGAGCTTCTCGCCCAGACCACCAAGATCGAGATGGACCTGCGGCTCGAGGCGGCTGCCTTGTCCGAGCTCGGCGAGAACACGGGCGACGATCCCGGCTTTCGCGTGCCGCGCGTCGACTGGGAGCGCACGGGCCGCGACGTCATCACCATGGAGTGGATCGACGGCATCAAGATGTCGGACGTGCCCGCCCTGCGCGAAGCGGGCCACGACCTGCCGGCACTTGCCGCCTCCTTGATCCAGAGCTTCCTGCGCCACACGCTGCGCGACGGCTTCTTCCACGGCGACATGCATCCGGGAAACCTGTTCGTGGAGGCGAACGGCTCGATCGTCGCCGTCGACCTCGGCATCGCAGGCCGTCTGGGACGCAAAGAGCGCCGCTTCCTGGCCGAGATCCTCTACGGCTTCATCACGCGCGACTACCGCCGCGTGGCGGAGGTCCATTTCGAGGCGGGCTATGTGCCCCACCGCTACGATGTCGATGCCTTCGCCCAGGCCATCCGCGCCATCGGCGAGCCGATCCACGGCCAGCCGGCCGAAACCATCTCCATGGCGCGGCTGCTCACGCTGCTGTTCGAGGTGACCGAACTCTTCGACATGGAAACGCGGCCCGAGCTCGTGCTTCTCCAAAAGACCATGGTGGTGGTGGAAGGCGTGTCGCGCTCGCTCGATCCGGCCTTCAACATGTGGCGCGCGGCCGAGCCGGTGGTCGGCGACTGGATCCGCGGCAACCTGGGTCCGCGCGGCATCCTCGCCGATTTCCACGAGGGCGCGCGCTCAGCAATTGCGCTCGCCCGCCAGGCGCCCGAACTCGCCGCACGCACCGAGCGCCTCTCGCTCGCGCTCGACCGCATGGCCGAAGAAGGCTTCCGCTTCGACCCGGCAACCGCCGAAGCCATCGGCAAGGCGGAAGCCAAGCACTCCCGCTCGGGCCGGCTGGCGCTCTGGGTGATCGCGGCACTGCTCGGGGTGATCGCCTGGCAGGTGAGTTGAGGGAGTGCGCGTTGCCGCTCGGCTGGGGCGATGTTAGTTTCGCGCCGCTGGAGGCTCGACGTGGACACGCTGCACAACCTGGAACTCGAACCCGACCTGCTCGACGCGCTGCGCGAGCGCGCGGAGTCGCATGGCGTTCCGGTCGAGCAGGAAGTGCAGCAGATCCTGCGCGATGCGGTCCAGGTGCCGAAACGCAGGCGCAAGCTGACCGAAGCCGACTGGGCGGCGCTCAGCATCCGGCCGGACGAGCCCTTCAATCTCAAGGCGTGGAGCGACGAGGCCTGGGAAGAAGGCCTCAAGTGAAGGCCTTCGCGCTCGACACATCCGCGCTCATCGCGATCCTGAACGCCGAGCCGGAAACCGAAGCGTTCAAGACGATCCTGCAGGATGCCGAGCATGTGGCGGTGAGCGCCGCAACCCTGCACGAAGCGCGCTGCGTCACGAGCTCCACACGTTTCCGGGACGGGCATGCGCGGCTCGAAACGCTTCTTTCGGGCTTGCCTCTGGAGGTCGTGAGTTTCGACGAAGGCCAGCTCGAAGCAGCAAGTGCCGCCTACCGGCTCTTCGGCCGCGGCTCGGGCCATGCGGCCCACCTGAACATGGGCGACTGCTTTTCCTATGCCCTCGCCAAGACGCGCGGCCTGCCGCTCCTCTTCAAGGGCGACGACTTCGCCCGGACCGACATCCAGCCGGCATTTTTCCCCACATGAACCTTTCCTCCCAGCGCATCCTGCTCGTGATCGGCGGCGGCATCGCGGCCTACAAGAGCCTCGACCTGATCCGCCGCCTGCAGGATCGCGGCGCCTCCGTGCGCGTGGTGATGACGAAGGCTGCCCAGGAATTCGTGACGCCGCTCGCCGCAGGCGCGCTCGCTGGCGGGCACGTGTTCACCGACCTGTGGAGCCGCACCGACGAGCAGGATGTGGGCCATATCCGCCTGGCGCGCGAGGCGGATGCGGTCGTGGTGGCGCCCGCCACGGCCGACCTGATGGCGAGAGCCGCGAACGGGCTGGCACCCGACCTCGCCGCGGCGATCCTGCTCGCCACCCGCCTGCCGGTGTTGATGGCGCCCGCCATGAACCCGGCCATGTGGGCCCACCCCGCCACCCGCCGCAACCGCGCGACGCTGGAAGCCGACGGCATCCGCTTCGTCGGCCCCAGGCGCGGCGAGATGGCGGAAAAGAACGAGGCGGGCGAGGGGCGCATGGCGGAGGCGAGCGAGATCGCGGATGCCGTCGAGGCCCTGCTCGACACCCGCCGGGGCCCGCTCGCAGGCACCCGCATCGTGGTCACATCCGGCCCCACGCATGAACCCATCGACCCCGTGCGCTACATCGCCAACCGCTCCTCGGGCCGCCAGGGCCATGCGATCGCGGGCGTTCTCGCCAGGCTCGGCGCCGATGTGCGGCTCGTTTCCGGCCCCGTCTCGATTCCCGATCCACCGGGCGTTTCCGTTTCCCGCGTGGAGACCGCGCGCGAGATGCAGGCAGCCGTGGAGGCCGCACTCCCAGCGGACGCGGCGGTGATGGTCGCGGCCGTGGCCGATTGGCGCGCGGAAGCCTCCGCCCAGAAGATCAAGAAGGGGGCGAAGGGCACGCCCGAGCTCGCTCTGGTCGAGAACCCGGATATCCTCGCGGGCGTCGGCCACCACAAGCAGCGCCCGCGCCTCGTGGTCGGCTTCGCCGCCGAAACCGAGAACCTGCTCGCCAACGCGCAAGCCAAGCTGAGTCGCAAGGGCGCCGACCTGATCGTCGCCAACGACGTGTCGGGTTCCGTGATGGGCGGCACCGACAACACCGTGCGCCTGATCACGAAGGCCGGCGTCGAGGATTGGCCTGAAATGAGCAAGGATGCGGTGGCCGAGCGCTTGGCGCGCTGGATCGCCGACCGGCTGCAAGTGATCGAGGTATAGGCCCATGCAAAGCATCGACCTCAATTCCGACATGGGTGAAAGCTTCGGCGCATGGCGCTCGGGCGACGATCGCGCGATGTTTTCCGTGGTTTCATCGGCCAACATCGCCTGCGGCTTCCACGGCGGCGACCCCGAGGTGATGGCGCAGAGCTTTGCGCTCGCCAAGGAGAAGGGCGTCTCTGTCGGCGCCCATCCCGGCTATGCCGACCTTTGGGGCTTCGGCCGCCGCATCATTCCGCATTCGGCGGGCGAGATCGAGCGCCTCGTCGCCTACCAGATCGGCGCGGCCCAGGCGCTGTCGGCCTATGCCGGCCACCCCATCAGCTATGTGAAGGCCCATGGCGCGCTGGGCAACCAGACGCAGACCGACGAGGATGTGGCGCGCGCCGTCTGCCGCGCGGTGAAGGCGGTCGATCCCACTCTCGCCTGCTTGGCCATCGCGCGCGGCCACCAGGAGCGCATCGCGGCTGAGATGGGGCTTGCCGTCTTCTCCGAGATCTTCGCCGACCGCGCCTACACGGAGGAAGGCACGCTCGTTTCGCGCAAGGAGCCGGGTGCCGTGCTGCACGATGGTGAGGAGGCCGCCGCGCGGGCCGTGCGCATGGTGGAAGCGGGCGCCATCGAGACCGTGTCGGGCCGCATGATCCCCGTGCCCATCCACTCCATCTGCGTGCATTCCGACACGCCCGCGGCCGTCGCCATCGCAGGGCAGGTGCGGCGGGCGCTCGAAGCGGCGGGCGTTGCCATCAAGGCCTTCGCCTGATGGAGATCGACCGCATCGCCCGGCTGATCGCGCTGCTCGAAGCCTCGGGCATCAGCGAGCTGGAATTGACGGAAGGCGACACCCGTTTGCGCATCGTGCGCGGGGGGAGGGCGCCTGCAGCACTTGGCCCCGAGTTGCCCACCCCACACCCCACACCCGCACCGGCACCGCCGCCCGAGCCCAGTGAGCACACGATCCGCGCGGGCTTTCCCGGCACCTTCTATCGCGCCCCCGCACCGGGCGCCGAACCTTACGTGTCCGAGGGCGACACGATCGAGGAAGGCCAGCAGCTCGGCATCCTCGAAGCCATGAAGACCATGAACCTCGTGGAAGCCGACCGCGCGGGCCGCATCCTGCGCATCGGGCCGGCAGACGGAACCGCGGTCGAGGCGGGTGCCGTGCTCTTCGTGCTTGCGCCATGAGCGAAGACGAGATCGCGACGCTCGCAGCGCTCGCCCGCAGCGCCGGCTTGTCGCTCTTGGAGTTGCAAAGGGGCGACACCCGCCTGACGCTGCGTTTCGGGGAGGAAGAAGCGCAGCCCACCCCGCTCGCCTCGAGCCCGGCCGTTCCGGGTGACGCCCACGCGCTCGCCCCAGCTGTCGGCATCTTCCTGCCACATCATCCGTTGGATTCAGCAGGGCTCGCGGAGGGAAGCGAAGTCGAGAAGGGTGCGGTGCTCGGCTATGTGCGCTCGGGCACCCTCTTGCAGGCGGTGCGCAGCCCCCGATCGGGACGCTTCGGCGCGTTGCTCGCGACCGAAGGGGAGGGGGTGGAATACGGCCAGCCGGTGGTCCGCCTCGACTGAGGCCTGAGTTCTCACCGCCGCGCCAGCGCCACTTCCGCCCGCAACGCCTCGATCTCCGCATGCATCGCGCGCAGCGCCGCAATGCCATCCGCGCGCGACACTTCCCGGAAGCGCAGGCCCGTTCCCGTGCCCGCCTGGGCCAGCTTCCACAGGTCGGCCTCGATCACGGTCGCGATCTTGGGGTAGCCGCCGCAGGTGTTGGCGTCGGCCAGTTGCACCACCGGCGCGCCCGAAGCGGGCACCTGCACCGTGCCGGGCACGATGCCGTGGGAGAAGAGCTCGAGCGGGCTCGAGCGCTCGAGCCTGGGGCCTTCGAGCCCGTAGCCCTGCCGGTTGGCGGATGCGCCCACACGCCACTCGGCACCGAAGAAAGCCTCGCGCGACGCCTGTGTGAAAGCGTCCGTTTCGGCGGCCCCCACCACGCGCAGCACGTTCCAATCCTCGTGCAGCCAGCCGGGCGCGACGCCCCATGCGCGCGTCCGCCCCTTCGGTGCCTGCAAGAGGCCGAGCCGGTCGCCGCGCTTGAGCCCGCGGCCTTCCAGCCCGCCGAAGCCGCCCTTGGCGTCCGTCGCGCGCGAGCCGAGCACGGGGGGCACGTCGATCCCGCCGGAGAATGCCACCACCGCGCGGGCGCCTCGCGCGGGCGGGTCGAGCCGCAACTCCTGGCCCGCGCGGCCCGCGCCCGCCCACCAGGGCGGCAGCGGCTCGCCGTCGAGCATGGCGTTTCCCCAGGCACCGCAGACGGCGAAGCCCGTGTCCTCGTGAAAGCGCAGCCGAAACGGAAACAGCGCCACCTCGATCGCGGCTGCATCCGGCGCGTTGCCCAGAAGCGCGTTGGCGGCCCCCAATGCCGGACGATCCATCGCCCCGCCCAGGCTCACGCCCGCATCGAGAAAGCCTGGCCGGCCGCTGTCCTGCACGGTATTCGGCAGGCCCGTGGAAAGGATTTCGATCACGGCTCGACGCTTTCGGGCACGAAGCGGATGCGGTCGCCGGGCTGGAACGCTGCGGGCGGGTCGAGAGCGGGGTCGAAGAGCGCCATCTCCGTGCGGCCCAGGATGTGCCAGCCCGAGGGCGCGGTGCAGGGCATGATGCCGGCCTGCGCGCCGCCGATCATCACCGAGCCCACGGGCACGCCGCCGCGGGGCGTTGCGCGGCGCGGGCGGGACAGCTCGGGCGCGAGGCCCGAAAGGTAGACGAAGCCTGGCATCGCACCCACCGCGGCCACTCGGTAGGTCGCCTCCGCATGGCGCTCCACGAGGTCGCGGGGGCTCATCCCCGCCCATTGGGCGAACTCGGCGAGGTCCGGCCCCGCCGCACCGCCATAGCGCACGGGCACCACGCAATCCCGGCCGATCAGCGGGTCGGGCTCGGCGCGCGGCCAGAGAGCTGCGAGCGCTTCCTCCACCGCTTCGGGGTCGGCCGAAAGCGGGTCGAAGGTCACCAGCATATTGTTCATGCCCGGCACGGTTTCCCGCACCCCGCCCGTCTCGCGAAGCAGGCGGGCGAGCGCGTGGATGCGGTCCTGGCTTTCCTCGGAAAAGATGTCGCCTGCGACGTCAAACAGCACGGCGCTCGTGCCGGCCATGCTGATGCGGGGGGTGGGCTGGTCCATGCTTCGGTTCTACCCTGCTCCCGCGGCTGAACGGAAGTGCGCTCAGAAACCGTGGCGCACCGCCATCCAGATGGCCATCGCAACCATCATCACGTTCTCCGTCAGCGACACGAAGCCCAGCGGCACCTTGGACGCGCCGCCCACGCAGGCGCATTTGATGTCGCGCTTGTCGATGTAGACGGCCTTGAACACCGAGATCGCGCCCACCGTGCCGATGAACAAGGCGAGCGGGATCGACAGCCAGTTGAGCGCGCCCGCCACCATCAGAACACCCGCGAGCAACTCCGCGAAGGGATAGATCGTGCCATAGGGGATGAAGCGCTTGGCGAGGAGGTCGTAGTTCAGGAACATGGTGGAGAAGGTTTCGACGTCCTGCAGCTTCAGCATGGCGAGCAGGCACATCGAGAACGCGATGAACCATTCGGCCGCGTGCAGCGTGAGCACCGTGCCCATCATCGCCCAGCTTGCCGCGAGCGCCATCAGGAGTGCGACGCCGAACACGGCGATCACCGGGCGGTAGGTGGTGGCGTTGGGGTCGCGCACCCTGATCCCGAAATGCCGGCGCAGATCGTCCCACCCGCCGATGCGTTTGCCCTCGATGAAGGTCTGCGGCGTGGTCTTGACGTCGTGCTCGGCCTTGAAGGCGTCCTGCTCGGCGCGCGAGCGGATCAGGCGGTCGTCCACGGTGAAGCCGCGGCGCTTCAGGAGGTCGACCGTCTTCAGCCCGTAGGGGCAGGTGTGCTGGGGGGTGACCATCCGGTAGACGGTGGCGCGCTTGGTCTGGCTCATGGTGTTCGCCCGTCCTGGCGACGGGGCTCCTCTTGGATCGCGTTCCGCCGCGGTGGCGGCTTGTTCACCAAAGATGGAGATTCCCCCTGGAGGAAGGTCAAGCCCGCTCTATCGATCGAATCCGGGCCCTTCCTTTAACCGACGGTTGAGCCAATCCGCGTTCTCCTTGCCCCATCAGCGGTGATCCACAGGCGATCGCGGCCGTGGGCACCCCGTCAACCGAGAGGGACACGCCATGTTTCCGATGCCCCCCAACGAGGCCCAGCGCCTCGCAGCGCTCGCCACGCTCGAGATCGAGAGAAACAACCATTCCGAGCATTTCCTGCCGCTCGTCCGGCTCGGGCGCTCGCTGCTCGACGTGCCAGAACTCGTGATCAGCGTGGTGGGCAATGCGCTGCCGATTAAGAACATTCCGGCCGGAACTACCGTGCACTGCATCGAATTGAAGCCGGGCAAGGGCGCTCAGAT
>QFNI01000088.1 GCA_003240775.1 Mesorhizobium amorphae
CGAGACCCGCATCGCCACGGGCCTAGGGTTGGGCATCGGCGATGCAATCTTCACCGGCGCGCTACGTGAGGTGCTGAACTCGAAAAGGACGGTTGAGGAAGCACTCATCTTGCGCCCTTTCCCCCAGGCGGGACCGCGCGAAGACCTCAAAGGCCTCTGGGAGGCATACCGCAAGGAAATCATCTCCCATGCCGGTATCGCGCTGTTCCTTATGGGCAATAAGGAGCAGGACGGCAGCATCGTCCAGGCCGAAGGGCTCGTCAGAGAGTTTGAGATCGCGCGCGAGCAGGGTGTGGTGCTCCTCCCCGTCGGCGCGACAAGCTACGCCGCCGAGATGCTAGCGGACAGGGCACTCAACGACGCTGCGGCATACCTACCGCAATTCGATGATGAGGGGTTGAAGTTGCTCCGCGCGCTGTCCGAGCGCACTGACAATCTCAACACCCTGATCGAGCCAATTTCGGCGCTCATTAAGCGCCTTCAGCAAGGACGATGAGCGTGGTCCGCAGGGTTTTCTTCAGCTTCCATTACGAACGCGACGTGAGACGCATTCAACAGGTGCGCAACTCCTGGGTCATCCGCGAGCACGGGGCAGCGCCCCCTTTCTACGACAAGGCCGAGTTCGAGGACGCAAAGCGTCGAGCGGGCGGCATTGAGAAGTGGATCGAGGACCAGCTTGCTGGCTGCTCTGTGACAGCAGTCCTCTTCGGTCGAGAAACCTATGAGCGTGAATGGGTAAAGTTCGAGATAAAGCGCAGTTACGAGCGGAAGATGGGCATCCTCGCCATCGACATTCACAACGTCAGAGACCCCATCCATGGCGCTGACCAACCCGGCAGGAACCCTCTCGACTTATGGGAGGTAGGGGGGCGCACCTTCAAAAGTATGTATCAGACTTACGATTGGGTGCGTGATGACGGATACAATAACATCGGCACTTGGGTCGAACGCGCCGCGCGCGCTGCCGGGCGATAGGCGACAGCTTTTCAAGAGAGCGAATTGGTTGAAGCGCGCGATAACGGTGAAACTGTTGCACGATTTTTGGTCCACCAGCGCGGTCCACCAGCCGCCCGACTGCCCAGACTAAGTCATTGAATTGATTGGCCTATCTACGAGCGTCGTCGCTCCCCCTCAGCTCCACCAAGCAGTCTGTTTTTGCAGGCTCCAATCGAGCCCTCCACAAATAGCTGCGACAGTTCCGTGGGTTAGCGGGTTTTCGCGCAAAATGTGTGGTCTTTGGGCTTGCTGAGACGCCCGCTTTGGGGCGCTATTTCGAGGCCTGTCTCGGCAGCCTTTGGGCAGTGGCCACAAGTTTGCCTGCGCGATGGTTGTGCATCAGAGCGATGCAAGGCCGATGCAGAAGCGATCGTTGCTAGGATGGTTGGGGCTAAGTGGTCATGATGATCGACACCGCAAATGCTCGCTGGCTTCCCGCGATGTCGAGCGACGGCCATTGCTTCGGCGTTTGGCTAGGCCCTGTTAGCGTCTGGAGCTAATTCTATGTGCTTTGGTTTGGCTGAGGAGGCTGGCCATGGCGGTGCTGACGGACGAGCAGTGGCGGGTGCTTGCGCCCCTGGTTGAGGCGTGCCGGCCTCATGCGAAGGTGCCGCCTTCTGATCTGCGGCGCACAGTTGAAGCAATCATCTGGCGTTGTCAGAACGGGGCCAAGTGGCGCTCTGTGCCGGCCGAGCTTGGGCCGTGGTGGAAAGCGGCTCAGATCTTCATCCGCTGGGCAAGGCTGGGCGTGTGGGACCGCTTGCTCGACATGGCCAAGGCACGCGGGGTTGAGCTTGGCATGGCATTCATCGACGGCACCTCGGTTCGGGCGCACGCCAAAGCGGCGGGAGCGGCCAAAAAGGGGGACCTGCGGGAGGCCATGATCAAGGTGAGGCGCTTGGGCGCTCTCGTGGTGGCTTTGGCACCAAGGCCGTAGTGGTGGCTGACAGTTCCGGGCGCGCAGTGGCGTTCCGCGTTGCGCCCGGCCAAGCGCACGAACTACCGCATGCCATTCCGCTTCTGGACTGCCTGCCAGGGGTGCCGCGCTGGGTGGTGGCAGACCGTGGCTTTGCCAGCCATGCCTTTCGCGAGCACATCTGGAACATGGGCGCCAGACCGGCGATCCCAGCCAAGCGCAACGAGCCGCCCGTTCGCTGCCCTGAATGGGCCTATGCCCACCGCAACCGCGTAGAGCGGCTCTGGGGCAGGTTGAAAGAGTGGCGAGCAGTGGCCACCCGATACGAGAAAACAGCTCGCTCCTTCATGGGCATCCTCTGCCTCGCCGCCAGCATCGATTGGCTCAGACGCTAACAGGGCCTAGGTGCTCCCGAAATCGCACACTTAGTGGTGCCGCCGTGGCGAACCTGTTGCGTAGGGATTCCTTCTATTCTTTGAATAGGATCTCCACCAGAAAACCCTCGAATGAGACACTTGGATCCAAATACCATCGTCAACTGAGCATCGTATTACCCAGTCTGCAATAGAATCTGCTTCCAGATAGCCGTCTCGTCGAACAGCACCCATTCGCGACGCAGGCCCCAGGGGCCGAATTCGGCGTGGCTGATGCCCATGACATGGACTGCCGCGCCAGTCGGCGTGCCGAAGGCGCCCCAGCCGGAATGGGTGCCGGTAAGCGACCACCGCAGGGCCGCGCGCGGCGGCATGGCGGGGTCTTCGCGGCCGATGCGGTGGTGAATGGCGAAGACGGCATCGGGGAAGGCCGCGCGCAGGCCGATCCAGAACGTGTCGGCGTCGGCCCAGGAGTGGCCTGTGACGCCGCCAGGCAAATCGAGTTGGGCGGCGCGGTCGTAGGTCTCCGGGATCACGGCGAGGTCCGCCGCCATGATGCGGGACAGGATCTCCTCGTAGCGCTTGCCGGTCTCGGCATCGTTGCCGCGGCCATGATAGCCGCCGTCGACATCCATCGCGGGCGTGAAGGGCTTGACGCAGGCGTCGGGACCGCCTTCGCGGGCGATCAGGTCGACGGCGTAGCTCTTAGGGTCCCAGCCCATCTGGCGCACGATGGCGCCCTGGTCGCGGATCAGCCACTCGTCGAAGATGGTGTTTGCCTTCACCGCGCAGTCGGCGATGATGCGGTAGGAAAGCTTCCTGCCGGTGGGCTCGCCATAGAGGCCGGGGCGGGAGTGCGTGGCTTGCGAGAGCAGGCGGTGAGAGGACAGGAAGCCCGTTTCCTCGTCGCCCGACCAGATCACGTCCTCGCCGAGCAGCGTGCGGTCGGGGAACTCGGCAAGCGTGGCGAGCGTCGCCGCGATCACGTTCTGGTTGCCGAGCACCAGCGAGGCCGGCGAGCGCACGGGCATCTCAGTGGCGTAGGTCTGGTGGAGGGAAGCGATCTTGCGGTCTTCCCAGATTTCCTTGGTGACGCCCAAAATGTAGTGGGGTAGGTCGCGCCAGCGTGGGTCGAAGCCTTTCATGGCAGGTTTCGGCGTATCCAGCACGGTCACGCGGCCTCCGATGCGGGGCGCGGAGGAACCTTCTCGCCGCTGTCGAAGGCTTCCCAGCCCTCGCCGTTGAAGGGATCGACGCCCAACTGCCGCATCACATGGGGGAAGTCGACCATCACCCAGTTGTCGACGATCTTCCCGTCGACCACCTTCCAGAAATCCATGTAGCGGATTTCGACGCGCTTGCCGGTCGGCGCGATGCCCATGAAGGTGCCCGAATGGGTCGCCTCCTGGCGGCCGAAGGCTGCCATCCACTCGCCTTCCGCGAGGCGGGCCTCGTCCACGCATACCTTGTCGGAGAAGGCTGCCTGAAAGGGGCGCTGCCAGTTGTCCTGGAATTCCTTCAGCCCGTTCTTGGTGCCGCAGCCGGCATTGCCCATCCAGCGGAAGTTCTCCGTGAAGAAGGTGCCGATGCCGTCGATCACGTGGTCGTTGAGCCCATCGACCATCCCTTCCACGACCCGGCGCGTCTCGGCCGTCTTGGAAAGATCGTTGTCGCGGGTGAGTGCTGCCTGCGGGGGGCGGGAGCCTTTCATGAGGATGCCTTTCGAGAGGGGAATCAGCCTTTCACGGCCCCTTGCGTCAGCCCGGACACGAGCTGTCGCTGGAAGACCATGACGAGAAGAAACAAGGGAGCGGTGATCGAGACGGCCGCGGCCACCGCCTGCACCTGGTCGGTGACGGTGGTCTCGCGGTTGAAGAAGCCGGTGATGGCCGGCACCATGGTCTGGTTCTGCGCGTTCAAGAGCAGGGAGCAGACGAGGTAGTCGTTGTAGGCGAGCAGAAACGAGAACAGGCCCGTGGTGATCACGCCGGGCCACATCACGGGCATGACCACGCGCCAGAATGCGCCGAGATGCGTGCAGCCGTCGACGCGGGCCGCCTCGTCGAGTTCGCGCGGGACGTTGAGGAAGAACGAGCGCAGCATCCAGATCGTGAAGGGCTGGTTGATGGCGACGAGCACCAGGATCACGGCCCAGGTCTGGCCGTAGAGCGTGGGCGGGTTCTCGGCGAAGAGGCGCAGGAACGCGCCCAGGCCTGGCGCGTCCCAGAAGGGCTGGAGGATCTCGCGGGAGTTGATGAAGGGCGGGAGATACCCTGTCACCAGCACGGAATGCGGCAGCGCACGGAAGACGAGCGCGGTGATCAGGATCCAGAACGCCCAGTCGCTGTCGCCGCGCGCGAGGCCGTAGCCCGCGAGCGTGCCGACCGTGAGCGAGATGGCGACGGTTCCGAGCGTCACGGTCATCGAGTTGAAGAACTGGTTGTAGAAGCCCAGGCCCACCCAGACGGCGCGGTAGTGCTCGCCGGTAAAGCCGATCAGCGGGGTGGCGAGGCGGTCGAGCAGGGGCACGAAGGAGAACACGCGCTCGACGCCCGCGATCAGCACGGGAACGACCCAGACGGCTGCGAGCACGAGCGCGAGAAGGAACAGGACCGCCGTTGCCAGCCAGCCGACTGGACGCGCCCCGCCTGGGCCGAGCCAGGCAGCCGTGCGCGGTGCGAGCCGGGTCGCTGCCAGGAAGAAGGCGAAGGCAGCGCCGAGCCAGAAGAGGATGCCGATGACGGACAGCCCTCCCCGGTTTTCGCGCGTGGCGGGGCCCGCGATCACCGCCAGCGGGTCGGTGGCAAAGGCGTCCACCGGCAGCTTGAAGGACATCAAGGCGATCCAGACGAGCGGAAAGGCCGCGAGAACCGTCCAGAACAGCACGAAGAGAATGGTCGCGACTTTCAGGCCGAAGCCGGGTTCGAGCGCCTTGGGGGTCATCGCTGCCGCGCCTTGTGGTCGCGCCAGGCCTGGCGGATCAGGGGGAGGAGCAGGATCACGATGCCGATCATGGTCAGCATGGAGGAGGCCGATGCGCGGCCGATGGCGCGATTCCCGCCCCCGTCAGGGATCAGATAACCGTAGGTCAGCCATTGCAGCGAGATGCGGTAGGCTTGCGTGGAGAAGCCCACCACCTCGTCGAAGGCGCGGTAGGTGTCCATCAGATGAATGAGCGCCACGAAGAGGATCAGCGGCATGAGATGGGGGATCACCACGAAGCGCAGCCGTTCCAGCCGCGAGGCGCCGTCGATCATGGCGGATTCGAGCACATCCTGGTTCACGGTCTGGAGGCCGGCATAGAAGATCACGAAGGCGAACGGCGTGACGTGCCAGACGCGGTAGAACATCATCAGAGCCTCGATCGCCCAGCCATTGGAGAAGACTGAGACGGGGTAGCCGAGGACCTTGGACAGAAGGGCCGTCATGATGCCGTCGCCCACGAACAGCCAGCGGATCGACAGCGCGCCGATCACGGGCGTGATGATGAAGGGCAGCAGCGACACGAAGATCACGGGGCCGCGTATGCTTTGCGTGAGCGAGTTGACGGCGAGCGCCAAAGCGAGCCCGAGCACGAGCACCAGTGGCAGGGTCAGAAGCGTGAAGGTGAGCGTGAAGCGAAGTGCCTTGTAGAAATCGATGTTGAGGAGCGCGCCGAGATTGCCGGACGCAAATGCCTGGCGCACGGCGTCGGGCTGAAGCAGCGTGCGGTAGGTCTCCAGGCCCACCCAGCGCGTTTCGGTGACGGGCCGGCCCGCCTCGTCCACCTTGGGACGGGTCCGGGTTTCTTCCGTGCAGGTGTCGGTGACGAAGCCCGGCGTGCAGGTTTCCACCGTCACCTGCTCGAACACGCGCTGCGTCAGCTGGAAGCTCTGGACGAAGACGCTCAGGAGCGGCAGAGCGATGAAGAGCACCATCAGGAGCAGCGAGGGCGCGACGAAGAAGAGGAAGGTGCGCGGCTTCATGGGAGGATGCCTCGGTGGTTCGCGGGCACGGGACGCCGCGCCCGCGAAGGGCCCGGCTACTGCATCAGGCCCTGCTCCTTGGCGCCGGTGGTGTATTCCGCCTCGATGTCGGCCAGCGTTTCCTCGGCCGAGCGACGGCCGGTCAGGAAGTCGCCGGCATGTGCGCCGATCGCGGTCTGCATGATACCCATGGCGGTAGAAGCAGGATATGCGGGCGCGCCGGCCTGGGCGGACGCGAAGGCGCCCTCGGAGAGGCGTCCGCGCTTGTAGCCCTTGATCAGCCAGACTGCCGCGTCGTTGGCTTTCTCCACCGTTTCCGCGCTCAGGCCGTGCATGGCCACACGGAAGGCGGCTTCGGCTTCAGCATCCGTGATGTTCCTGGCGATCGTCACGCCGTCCCACCAGATGGTGGTGGCGGGCTTGCCGCCGGGCGCGGCGGCGGGGGCGGCCGCCATCGCGATCTTGCCGACGACCTGGCTCTCGTTGGGGTCGTCCATCGCGCCCGCGCGGCTCGCCCAGAGGTTCGCCATGGCGATGCGGCCCTGCTGGAACTGCTGCTGCACGGTGGTGGAATCCGATGTCAGATATTCGGGGTCCATGTAGGCGGTGAGCTTCTTCATCAGCTCGAGCGATGCAACGCCCGTCGCGTTGTTGACAATGGGCGCGTTGCCTTCGCCGAAGAACTTTCCGCCCATGCCCATGTAGAGGTTGATGAACTCCATGGAGATGTTGAAGCCCGTCTTGTAGGTGCCGCCGAGCGGATACTGGACCTTGCCGGACGCCTTGATCTTCTCGGCAGCCGCCAGCACCTCGTCATAGGTCTTAGGCGGCGCGATGTTGAGTTCCTGGAGGATGTCCTCGCGGTACATCCAGTGCTGGGCATTCACCATCATGGCGACAGCCATCACCTTGCCGTCGATCTTGATGAGCTGGTTGGGGGCGAGATCCCCGCCGTACTTGGCGACGAGCTCGTCGAGTGGGCGGATGGTGCCGGCGTTGAGAAGGGGCACGACCGTCTCGTTGGCGACGCCGGCGATCTGGTAGAGCGAGGGGCTGGCCGCAAGGGCTGCGGGCTGCTTCTGCGCGAAATCCTGGTCGAGCTCGGCCTGGAAGTCGCCGCACTCCTTCATGGTGTCGGTCGCGGCCTTCCAGGCGGGAAAGCCCGCCGTCAGCGACTTGAGCGGCACCGTGTTCTCGAAGGGGCAGGCAGCCTGTGCCGAGCCGGCGAGCAGCGCGAGCGCACCTGCCGCGAGGATGGCCTTGATCATTCCCGGAACTCCCATTGCTGCGCGGACAGGCACGCGCCGCCGCGCGGTTGCAGTGTTCGCCCGCCGACTGGTGACCGGAGCGGACGGATTTCCCTCTTTTGCCGGCTATCTCTCTGGTGGAAGCACCGCATCCGCTGAGGCCGGCTCTTGTTATGGGCAAAAGCTGGCACAGAGTGACTACGTATGCAAATAGTTTTTGACTACGTATGCAGCAGGTGCTCATGTGGCAGCGCAGAGAGCGCCACTGAGCTTGGAAACACACCATGACCACTGAAGATTTCCTGCCCCCCAAGCGTTTCGTGCGGCAAGCACTCGCCCGGATCGCCGAGGCGGGACCGGAGGGTCTGGAGACGAGGCTGGCCGAGGCCTACCACCCCGACGCCCTCTTTCGTGGCTCGCATCCGCTGAATGAGGTGAGCGGGCTCGACAGCATTCGGGAAACCGTGTGGAGCCCCCTCCTCCACGCCTTTCCGGATCTGGAGCGGCGCGAGACGATCCTGATCGGCGGACGCAGCGCCATCACGGGAACCGTGATGGTGGCTTCGCTCGGCCATTATTGCGGCAAGTTCCGGCGCGACTGGCTGGGCATCCCGGCGACGGGGGGTGCCGCCTATCTGCGCTTCGGCGAGGTGCACGAGGTGGCCGACGGGCGCATCCGGCAGACCACGGCGATCTGGGACCTGCTCGACCTGATGCGGCAGGCGGGCGTGTGGCCGGTGGCGCCGAGCCTGGGCGCCGAGGAGCAATGGCCGGCACCGATCACGGGCGACGGCATCGTGCTCGGCCAAAGCGACGCGGCGGAATCCGCGGCCAGTCTCGCGCAGACGCTCGCCATGCAGGGAACGCTAGGCGCCTACAACGACGAGGCGATGGCCGGGCGGCAGGGGCTGCTCGACATGCCGCAGAAGGCGCACTGGCACCCCCGCATGATGTGGTACGGGCCGGCCGGCATCGGCACCGCGCGCGGGCTCGAAGGCTTCGTGGACGTGCACCAGCTGCCCTTCCGTATCGCCTTTCCGAACCGGCGCGGCGGCAACCACTATCTGCGCATCGGCGACGGGAATTACTCCGCGACCGGCGGCTGGCCGAGCGTGCTCGCTCAGCACAAAGGGGGCGGCTTCATGGGACTTTCGCCCACGGGCCGCGAGGTCGGCATGCGGGTGATGGACTTCTACCTCCACCACGAAGAGCTGATCCGCGAGAACTGGGTGCCGCTCGACATCATCCATCTGCTTTTGCAGATGGATGTGGACGTGTTCGCCCGCATGCGGCAGCTGGTGCGCCGCGCGGGCTAGAGCAGCCGAGCCGAGCCGCGCACCACGAGGCGCGCGGGAAGCACGGTGGCGCGCTTTTGGATCTCGCCGCTTTCGAGCTGGTCCATCAGGGTCGCGACCGTCATCTCGACCATCCGGAGCACGGGCTGCTCGACCGTGGTGAGCGCATAGGCGCCCGACGCCGCGGGCGGCACGTCGTCGTAGCCGACCACAGACACGTCTTCCGGCACGCGCAGACTCAACTCGTTGCGCAAGGTGTCGATCACCGCAAAGGCCATGTGGTCGGACACGACGAACACGGCGTCCGGCTTGAGCGCGCCACCGAAGAGCTTTCGCGTGGCGGCGGCCGCCCCTTCCGGCGTGAAGAGGCCAACGCCCCGCGCCCACACGGCCAAGCCCCGTTCGGCGAGGCCGGTGTAGAAGCCGGCCTCGCGGTCGCGGCTGGTCGAGGCATCCTCCCAGCCTGCGACGAAGGCGATGCGCTTGTGGCCGTTGTCGGCCAAAAAGTGAGCCGCCATGCGCCCGCCCGCGACGTTGTCGGAGGTGACGCTCGATGCCGGCGAGGATGCCGCGTAGCGGTTGAATTGCACGACCGGGATGCCGGTATCCGCGCAGCGCTGGGCGAGGTCGGAGGACAGCGTGGCCGACACCATCACGATCGCATCCACCTGATATTGCAGGATTTGTTCCACCACCGCGTCCTGCGTGCCCGGATCGGTCATGAAGAGGAGCACGTGGAAGCCCTTCTCCTGGAGCGCGCGCGACATTCCTTCCAGCACCAGCGCGTAGAAGGGATCGTCCAGATAGGCGACCAGCACGGCGACGAGCTGCGAGCGCCCGCTGATCATCGCGCGCGCAAGCGCGTTCGGCCGATAGCCGAGCGCCTGAGCGGAGGCGAGCACGCGGGCGCGCGTCTCGTCTGATACGGAAGCGCCTGGATTGAAGGTGCGGCTCACCGCCGACTGCGAGACCTTCGCATGGCGCGCCACATCGCCCGATGTCACCGTCCCCTTTGCCAGATGCTTTTTCCCTTGAAATTCTGCCAAGCATGACGAGGGGCAGCACTTATAAATGCATATAGCGGCTCACGACGGACAGCTCGAATAAGGGACCGAGTATCGTTGTTTGGCGCTATTCTGTTGTGAACGGCTTGAAAAGACTGCGTCACTCTCGCGCGGGACGTTGTACAAGTTATTCGTACACGCGTCGATCAAACTCCGCCTGGGCGCCGTCATGGTGCCCAAGTTTGGCCCGGCTTCCCTGAGACCGAAAGCTGTCAGTCAGCCATCGAGGTATGATGGCGGATAGCTGCCGTTCCGCAGCTGATCCTCCTAGGGTCAGGACCCATTGATGTGAGCGTCGTGATCTGATTCAGGCTCCGCGAGGAGACTGGGATGAGCGACTTGTTTTGGCTGACGAATGAGCAGATCGAGCGGCTGCGGCCGTTCTTTCCCAAGAGCCATGGCAAGCCGCGGGTGGATGACCGGCGGGTGCTGAGCGGCATCGTGTTCGTCAACCGCAACGGGCTGCGCTGGTGTGATGCGCCCAAGGACTACGGGCCTCACAAGACACTGTACAACCGGTGGAAGCGCTGGGGCAGGGCGGGCGTGTTTACGCGGATGATGGAGGGGCTGGCGGCGGTCGGCGCTGAGCCAAGGACGGTGATGATCGATGCGACGTACCTGAAGGCACACCGCACGGCATCCAGCCTGCGGGTAAAAAGGGGGATCTCGGTCGCCTGATCGGGCGCACCAAAGGCGGCATGAACACCAAGCTCCATGCCGTTGCCGATGCGAACGGCCGCCCGTTGAGCTTCTTCATGACCGCCGGCCAGGTCAGCGACTACACCGGCGCAGCAGCGTTGATGGATGACCTGCCCAAGGCACAGTGGCTGCTCGCAGACCGCGGCTATGACGCCGACTGGTTCAGGGACGCCTTGCAGGCGAAAGGCATCCAGCCCTGCATCCCGGGCCGGCGATCACGCAACGAGCCGGTCAGGTACGACAAGCGCCGCTACCGACGCCGCAGTCGCATCGAGATCATGTTCGGTCGTCTCAAGGATTGGCGCCGCGTCGCCAACCGCTACGACCGCTGCCCGACCGTCTTCTTCTCCGCCATCGCCCTCGCTGCCACCGTCATCTTCTGGCTGTGATCAACGAGTCCTGACCCTAGATCTACAAGGCGCTGATCCAGCGACGCCTGAGACCAGGATATCAACGCTTAAT
>QFNI01000089.1 GCA_003240775.1 Mesorhizobium amorphae
GTCACTGCGCCGGAAATGCAATCGCTGGGCTGGGGTTCCCCGAGATGGGTCGGGAAGGGCTGGGGTGTGGCGGTGGGACCACGGCCCGGCGGTCAGGCGCCGAGCTTGGCGAAATGCTTCGCGATGCGATTCTTGAAAGCCGCCACGCGGTCGCCGCCCGCGTTCTCTGCGGCATAGAAGGGGAGGTAGGCGAAGCGGGCGCGCGGCGCGCAGGCGCCGATCACACCGACGCGCAGCGTGCGCAGGAGCGGGCGGCGCATCACCAGACGGTCCACCCACCAGGGCGTGCCGAAGGTCGCGATCACGCCGACATGGCGCAGCCGCGAAAGAAGCGGGCGGATGGGACCCGCATCGGGCGCATGGTCAAACGCCGTGCCGGGCGCCCAGACGCGATCGATGAAGCCTTTCAGGATGGCGGGCATCCCGAACCACCAGGCTGGGAAGACGAAGACGAGCATGTCGGCTTCGCGCAGGGCGTCCGCATAGGGCGGATCGACGGGCGTGGAACGGTAGTAGGCGTCGCGCTCGGCAGTCGACAGCCGGGGGTCGAAATCCTCGGCGTAGAGATCGATGGTGCGGACGCTCCAGCCGGCAGCGGCCAATGTCGTGCCGGCGTGCTCGGCAAGATGCGCGCACAAGCTGCCGGACAGCGGGTGGGCGAGAACGAGGAGGCAGTTCCGACCCGTGGCCACGGGCTTGTCCTCACGCACCCCGCGTGCGCGACAGGCCTTCCTTGGCGGGACCGTAGTTCGGGTCGAGCTGGACGGCGCGGGCGTAGGACTTGGCGGCGCGCGCGCGGTCGCCGCGGCGCTCGTAGATCAGCGCCTGGTTGGCCCAGCTTTCGGCGATGCCGTCGTTGAGCTTGAGTGCCTGATTGAAGTCGGAGAACGCGTTGTCCTCGTCGTTCGTTGCCACATAGGACAGGCCGCGGCCGTTGTAGGGCTCGGGCGCCTCAGGCGAGAGGCTGATGGCGGTCGAGAAATCCTCGATGGCGAAAGCGTGCTGGCCCTGGCTCTGATAGATCAGGCCCCGATTGTGGTAGGCGCGGGCATCGGTGGTGTCGAGCTGGATGGCGCGCTGGAAATCGTTGAAAGCGTCCTGGGTGCGGCCCGCACGGCGATAAAGATTGCCGCGACCGATATAGGCGGCGTCATAGCTGCCGTTGATCTGGATGGCGCGATTGTAGTCCGAAAGCGCGTTGCCCTGGTCGCCTTGGAGGCGATAAATCAGGGCGCGGTTGGAATAGGCTTGGTAGAAATCGGGCTTGAGCGCGATGGCTTGGTCGAAGTCGCGCAGCGCCTCGCGATAGCGGCCCCCCCGTCCATAGGCCGAGCCGCGTACATTGTAGGCCTCGGGGTCGCGCGGGTTGCTTTCCACAACCGACGACAGGGAAGCGATGTTCTGCTGCGAACCCTGCGCCACGTCGATCTGTGCGAGTTCGCCTTGCGCGCCCGTCTGGCAGCCTGCGAGGAGCGCTGCAGCAGCCAGAGCGAGACCGGCGAGCATGGGGCGGCGAAAGGTGGGCCGGTCGGAGCAGGCGGTCATCGGCTTCGGATCTCCAGCGCCATCAGCTTTGAGCCAGTGCGGAAGCGCTTGAAAGCTCCCGGCACGGAAAAAGGCGGCACGACGCTTCCGCGTCGCCCGCCCAAAGGCCCTTCTCACGGGAAAGGGACGAAAACGTGTTCCAGCCGCTTTGCCGGCGGCCGAATTCTCAGCGTGCCACAGCCGGACGTGCGCCGGGAACGGGCGCTGCGGGCTTGGTCGAAGGCAGTAGGCCCTCGCGCTGGGCGCGCTTGCGAGCGAGCTTGCGGGCGCGGCGAACGGCCTCGGCCTTTTCGCGGGCGCGCTTCTCGGAGGGCTTCTCGTAGTGGCCGCGCATCTTCAGCTCGCGGAAGATGCCTTCGCGCTGCAGCTTCTTCTTGAGCGCGCGGAGAGCCTGATCAACGTTGTTGTCGCGGACGAGAACCTGCACAGGTGATCCTCAGTTGCGGGCGATGCGCGCCCGGAAGTTGCATGGTTTGGCTCGGGTTGAGGCCGCAGCCTCCGGCGGTGCGACCCGCCGCGAAATTGCGCGCTCTTAACAGAACCGGGTTTGCGTGTCGAGCCTTCTCATGCGGGCTGTTGTGCGGGTTCGGAATGCCGGACCGTGCGGCCTCCGATGACCGCGCCCGCGGCGAGAACCACTGCTGCGATCAGGAACGCCAGCCCCGACAGCCAGAGCGGCAACCCGTCGCTCAGCGTAAGCGAATAGACGGCGCCGAAGAACACGGGCGAAAGTACTCCCGCGATGGCGGCGATCGAGTTGTTGGCGCCCTGGAGCTGGCCCTGCTCGGATTCGGACACGCGCCGCGTCATCAGCGACTGCAGCGTGGGCATGGCGAAGCCCCAGAGCGCGTTGGGCAGGATGGCGAGCGCGAACCAGAGCGGCGTGGGCGCAAGACCCATGCAGGCGATGCCCAACGCTCCGCCGGCCAGCCCCAGGATCATCGTGCGCCGGTCGCCCAGGCGCTTCGAGACGGGCCCGACGAGCAGGCCTTGGGTGATCATGTCGATGAGGCCGACGAAGGCCAGCAACACGCCCACTTCCCAGGCGCTCCAGCCGAAGCGGTAGCCGGCATAGAGCACATAGACCGCGGAAAAGACGTGGTGGGCGAAGTGGAGAAGGAAGGTGACGGTGGCGAGGCCGGTAAGCTCGGAATGCGAGCGCAGGAGCTTGAGCGCCCCGAGCGGGTTCGCGCGCGTCCAGGAGAAGGCCATGCGCTTCTCCGGCGGAAGCGATTCCGGCAGCACGACGAGGCCATAGAAGAATGCGATCGTGCTGAGCGCGGCCGCAAACCAGAAGGGCGCGCGGGGGTCCCACTCGCCGAGCACGCCGCCCAGGAAGGGGCCGAGCACGAAGCCGAAGCCAAAGGCGGCCCCTATCAGGCCATAGCCGCGGGCACGCTCCTCGGGTGCCGTGATATCGGCCATGTAAGCATAGACCGCGGTGAAAGAGGATGTGGTGATGCCCGCGATCAGCCGGCCCACGGCCAGCCACCAGAGATTTGGCGCGAGCGCCATCAGCACGTAGTCGGCAGCCAGCCCCGCGCAGGAAAGCACGATCACCGGGCGGCGGCCGTAGCGGTCCGACAGCGAACCGATCACAGGCGAGGCCACGAACTGCATCAGCGCCCAAAGTGCCACGAACACGCCGTTGATCCAGCCGGCCTGCGCGTTCGAGCCGGCGAACTCCTCGATCAGCTTGGGCAGCACGGGGATCACGATGCCCATCGCCACGATGTCGAGCACGGCGGTGACGAGGATGAAGGCGATGGCCGCCCGGCGGGCGGGGTCGAAGAGGGTCATGGCAGGGGCTCGGATTGCGCGCCCTCATAGCGCGGGATCGCAGCCCGCACCATCGGCCGGTTTTCCGCCCAAAACGCCGCATGGCGCAAAACGGCAAGAGCCGTCGCATCCAGCCGCGAAACTGGTGCCGCGGGGCTGGTAGTGGTAGGCCTTCTCCCGCAGCGAAAGTGTCGGCTCCCGCGAGGGATTCCGCGAGGTTGGAGCTCATGCGCAAATATTCGGTCTTTGCCATCGCCCGCGAAGCGATGCGCGGGCACAAGGGTTGGCAAGAGCAGTGGGGTTCGCCCGAACCGCGCGCCGAATACGACGTGATCATCGTCGGCGCGGGCGGCCACGGCCTGGCCACCGCCTACTATCTCGCCAAGGAGCATGGCGTGACCAACATCGCCGTGCTCGAAAAGGGCTGGCTCGGCGGCGGCAACACGGGCCGCAACACCACCATCATCCGCTCCAACTACCTCTACGACGAGTCCGCGGGGATCTACGACCACGCGGTGAAGCTGTGGGACGGGCTCTCCCAGGACCTCAATTACAACGTCATGTACAGCCCGCGTGGCGTGATGATGCTCGCCCACAACGTGCACGACATCCAGGTGCTCAAGCGCCACGTGCACGCCAACCGCCTGAACGGCGTGGACAACGAGTGGCTCTCACCTGAAGAAGCGAAAGAATTCTGCCCGCCGCTCAACATCTCCAAGGACGCGCGCTATCCGGTGGTTGGAGCGACCCTGCAGCGCCGCGGCGGCACCGCGCGCCACGATGCGGTGGCCTGGGGCTATGCGCGCGCGGCATCTGCGCGGGGCGTGCACATCATCCAGAACTGCGAAGTGAAGGCCGTGCGCCGCTCGGGCAACGGTCATGTGACGGGCGTGGAAACCACGCGCGGCTTCATCGGCGCGCGCAAGGTCGGCGTGGTGGCGGCAGGCCACACTTCGGTCATCATGGACATGGCGGGCGTGCGGATGCCGCTTGAGAGCTATCCGCTCCAGGCGCTGGTGTCGGAGCCCGTGAAGCCGGTGTTCCCGTGCGTGGTGATGTCGAACACGGTGCACGCCTACATCTCGCAGTCCGACAAGGGCGAGCTGGTGATCGGCGCGGGCACCGACCAGTACATCTCCTATTCACAGACGGGCGGGCTCCACATCCTCAACCACACGCTGGATGCCATCTGCGAGATGTTCCCTATGTTCGGCCGCATGAAGATGCTGCGCTCCTGGGGCGGCATCGTGGACGTGACGCCCGACCGCTCGCCGATCCTGGCGAAGACGCCGGTGCCGGGGCTCTACGTGAACTGCGGCTGGGGCACGGGCGGGTTCAAGGCGACGCCGGGCTCGGGGCATGTGTTTGCCCACACCATCGCCAACGACAACCCGCACCCGATCAACGCACCCTTCACGCTGGAGCGTTTCCGCAACGGCCGACTGATCGACGAGGCGGCCGCGGCCGCCGTCGCGCACTGACGGTTCGGCGCCGGCTCATGCGACGGGGAATGGTGCTCGCGCTTCTGGCCGTGGCGTGGCCTGCCCATGCGGGTGAGGCCGCGCGCGTGTCCGACGAGCGGAGCTTCTTCCACATTCCCGGCCAGGGCGACTTCCGCTCGCAAAAGATCGCACGGGCGGACAACGAGCAGGATTGGCCCTTCACGGTGGATGAGGGACTTCTGATGTGCGCCTACATCCTGGGCCAGCCGACCGTCTATTTCGCGGATGTGGCGAGTGCGGACAGCCCGCGCCTTCTCGCCATCTCCACCGACCCCATGCAGCTGTCCTTCGGCAATCTCGGCTTTTCCGAACTGCTCAAAGATCGCGGCGATCTCGCCACCCTCATTCCCCGCATCGCACCCTTCGCGCAGGCCGGCTCGCGCCTCTGCCTTCAGCCGCGCGGCACCGATGTCGGGCCGGGTGAACTCTAGGGACCAACCATGCTTCTGATCTTCTGCCCCTACTGTCAGGAAGAGCGGCCCGAGCTCGAATTCCGCAACGGCGGCCAGGCGCATATCGCGCGCTCCACCAACATCGTGCAGGAGTCGGCGGAGAACTTCGAGCGCTTCTTCTTCATCCGCGAGAACCCCAAGGGCATCGCCTTCGAGCGCTGGCGGCACGTGCATGGCTGCGGGCGCTTCTTCAACGCCGTGCGCGACACGATCACCGACAAGTTCCACCACACCTACAAAGCCGGCGAGCCGCAGCCCGATCTCGACACGCTGATCGCCGAAAACGAGAACCGCCGCATGGACGAGGGCCGTGGACCCAAGCCCGCCGATGACGGGCCGGGCTCCTGGGCGAACGTTCCGCCCGACCAGATCAACGTCTCGGAGCCTTCCTCGGGAGACCAAGCATGAGCGCCGCTCCATCCTTCCGCGTTTCCGGCAAGGGCCGGCTGGGCGGCGCCCGGCCGACGAGCTTCACCTTCGACGGTACGCGCTATTCAGGCGTCGAAGGCGACACGCTGGCCTCCGCACTGCTCGCCAACGGCGTTCATCTCGTCGGCCGCTCGTTCAAGTATCACCGCCCGCGCGGCTTTCTGGCGGCCGGGCCGGAAGAGCCTAACGCGCTCGTCAACATCGAGCGCGACAGCGCGCGCAAGGTGCCGAATGTGCGCGCAACCGTGCAGGAACTGTATGCCGGGCTGAAGGCGGAATCCCAGAATCGCTGGCCGAGCCTGGCCTATGACGTGGGCGAGGTGAACAACTTGGCCTCGCCGATGTTCTCTGCTGGCTTCTACTACAAGACCTTCATGTGGCCGAAGCAGGCCTGGGAGAAGTTCTACGAGCCCAAGATCCGTGCAGCCGCGGGCCTGGGCGTTGCGCCCGACCTGCCCGATCCCGACCGATACGCGCAGCGTTTCGCCCATTGCGACGTGCTCGTGCTGGGCGGGGGTGCCGCAGGCATCGCGGCAGCGCTCGCGGCTGCCGAAAGCGGCGCGCGCGTGATCCTGTGCGACGAAGGGGCGGAGTGGGGCGGCGCGCTGCGCTTCGAGGCGGGCGCCAAGATCGAGGGCGCTGCCGCCTGGAACTGGGCGCAGGACGCCATCGCGAAACTTGCTGCGAACGGCCGCGTGCGCGTGCTCTCGCGCACGACCGCCTTCGGATACTACGCTCAGAACATGGTGGCGCTGGCCGAGCGGCTGACAGACCATCTGGCCGATCCCGATCCCGGCATGGCACGTGAGCGCCTGTGGCAGGTGCGTGCGAAGCGCGTGGTGCTGGCGACCGGCGCCATCGAGCGGCACATGGTGTTCGCCGATAATGACCGCCCCGGCATCATGCTTGCGTCCGCCGCACGCAGCTTCCTCAACCACCACGGCGTGGCGGTGGGCAAGCAGGTGGGTATGTTCACGGCAAACGACTCGGCCTATGCGGCGGCGATCGACCTGGCGGAGGCCGGCACCAAGATCGCGGCCATCGTCGACATCCGCACCGATGCGAATGGCCCGTTGGTGGAGCGGGCTCGCAAGCTCGGCATCGAGGTGCTCGCGGGCCATTCCGTTGTGAAGACCGGTGGGCGACTGCGCGTCGCCTCCATGGCCGTGCGGCCTTTGGCGGGCGGAGCGGAGCGGGTGATCCCGGTGGATGCCCTCCTGATGTCGTCGGGCTGGACGCCTTCCGTGCATCTCTTCAGCCAGTCGCGCGGACGCGTCGCCTTCGACGAGGCGACCCAGCGCTTCCTGCCGGGCACCTATGCGCAGGACTGCGTCTCGGTCGGCGCCTGCAACGGCACGGACGGGCTCGAGGCGACGCTGGCCGAAGCCTTCGACGCGGGCGAGAATGCCGCAAAGAAGGCTGGCGGCAAAGGCGGCTCCGTTTCGCGCCCCGCGTTCGTGGAGGGCGAGACTTTCTCAGGCGGAATGCTCGGCGCCACGCCGGGTGCCGAGCCCGGCACGACGGTGAAGGCGTTCGTCGATTTCCAGAACGACGTGACCGCCAAGGACATCCGGCTGGCCGTGACGGAGGGCATGCGCTCGATCGAGCACGTCAAGCGCTTCACCACCAACGGCATGGCGACCGACCAAGGCAAGACGTCGAACATGCACGGGTTGGCGATCGCGGCGGAAGTGCTCGGCAAGGACATCCCGGCCGTGGGCCTCACCACCTTCCGCGCGCCCTACACCCCCGTCTCCTTTGGCTCGATCGTCAACTATGCCAAGGGCGACCTGTTCGACCCCACCCGCCGTACGCCCACCCATCAATGGGCGGAAGCCAACGGCGCGGTGTTCGAGGATGTCGGCCAGTGGAAGCGCGCCTGGTATTTCCCGCGCCCCGGCGAGAACATGCACAAGGCCGTCGATCGCGAGTGCAAGACCGTGCGCGAGACAGCCGGCATCTTCGACGCGTCCACGCTCGGCAAGATCGAGGTGGTAGGGCCGGATGCGGCGAAGTTCATGGAGCTTCTCTACACCAACCCCTGGGAGAAGCTGGAGCCCGGCCGCTGCCGCTATGGCATCATGCTGCGCGAGGACGGCTTCATCTATGACGACGGCGTGGTGGGCCGGCTGGCGCATGACCGCTTCCACGTGACCACCACAACGGGTGGTGCGGCCCGCGTGATGGCGCACATGGAGGACTACCTCCAGACGGAGTTCACCGACCTCAAAGTGTGGCTCACTTCGATCTCCGAGCAGTGGTCGGTGGTTGCGGTGCAGGGGCCGAACAGCCGCAAGATCCTCGAGCCGCTGATCGAGGGCATCGACATCTCGGACGAGGCCATGCCGCACATGTCGGTGCGCGAAGGCACCATCCTGGGCGTGCCGACACGGCTCTTCCGCATGTCGTTCACCGGCGAGCGCGGCTTCGAGGTGAATGTGCCTGCCGACCATGGGCAGGCGGTGTGGGAGGCCATCTGGGCGGAGGCGCAGAAGTTTGATGCCTGCGCTTACGGCACCGAGGCCATGCACGTGCTGCGCGCGGAGAAGGGTTACATCATCGTCGGCCAGGAGACGGACGGCACGGTCACGCCGGGCGATGCCGGTCTCGACTGGGCGGTGGGCAAGAAGAAGCGTGACTTCGTGGGCATCCGGGGCCTCCAGCGCACGGATCTTCTCGCCAAGGGCCGCAAGCAGCTCGTTGGCCTGCGCACGAAGAACCCCAAGACCGTGCTGGAGGAAGGCGCACAGATCGTCGCCAACCCGCGCGAGCCTGTGCCGATGACGATGCTCGGCCATGTCTCGTCGTCCTACTGGTCGGAGAACTGCGGCCACTCGATCGCGCTGGCGCTTCTGGTCGACGGACGCGCGCGTGTGGGTCAGACGCTCTATGTGCCGATGCCGGGGAAAGACGGCGAGGAGAACGCGATCGCAGTGGAAGTCTGCGACCCCGTGTTCTTCGACAAGGAAGGAGGCCGCCTCAATGGCTGAGCAACTCGTGGCGGAGCGTCGCTCCATCCTGCAGACGCGCGGCTTCGATGCGCCGGGCGTGTCGATCACGCTGGCCGAGCCTGCGAACCGCGTGTCGCTCCGCGCGCGGGCTGGCGATGTGGACGCGCTCAACCGCGCGCTGTCGATCGGCCTGCCGGCGAAGCCGAAGACTTCCGCCCGCGAGAACGGGCTGGCGGCGCTCTGGCTCGGTCCGGACGAGTGGCTGCTGATCGGGGAAGGGCGCGATCCGCTTTCCGAGCTTCGGGGAACGGACGCGCTGCATTCGGCGGTGGACGTGTCGCATCGCAATCTGGGGATCGTGGTCTCCGGCCCCCACGCCGCGAGCGCCATCAGCGGGGGCTGCCCGCAGGACCTGTCGCCCGAGGTGTTCGGCGTGGGCGCCTGCTCACGCACCTTGCTCGGCAAGGTCGAGATGGTGCTGTGGAAGACGGGCGAGGACGCATTCCGCGTGGAATGCTGGCGCTCCTTTGCGCCTTATGTGTTCTCGTATCTGTCGATGGCCGCGCGTGACGCGGCCTGACGAATTCGCGCCCGTGATGAGGTAGGGCCTTCACGGCGTGGATTCTCGGGTGCAGCTCGAGAGGTCATGCCGTGACGTTGAGCGGTATCGATAGCTCAGATGGCTTGCGCCCCGCCCGGCCCCGAGAGCGTCAGCCACTTGGCCGTCAGCGCGGGCTTGGCACCGCCCTCGACCTCGACCGTCACATCATGGGCGATGTTGATCCAGCCGGAAGGGCGGATCTTGAGTTCGGCCAGCTTGAAGCGGGCGCGGATGCGGGCGCCGCTCTTCACGGGCGCGATGAAGCGGATCTGGTCGAAGCCGTAGTTGATGCCCACCCCGCCGTCGCGGATCGGGCGCACCGTTTCGAAAAACAGCGCCGACAGAAGCGAAAGCGTCAGGAAGCCGTGGGCGATGGTGCCGCCGAACGGCGTCTCGGCGGCCGCCCGCACCGGGTCGATGTGGAGAAACTGGTGGTCGTCGGTCGCGTCCGCGAAGCCGTCGATCATGGCTTGCGTCACCTCGCGCCAGGGCGACACCCCCACTTCCTGACCCACGGCCGCGCGCAGATCGTCGAGCGTGACGGGTTCGAGGTGCGGCGAATAGGGAGAGGCGGCCATGAAGATCGGTCCTTGGGAAAGCGCCGTCCTTGCAGAAAGGACGGGGCCTCGGCAAGCGTCCTATTCGGCGGGCGCGAGCGTCGTCCCCTGGCGGTTCGCGGCTTCGAGCTCGCGCTCGAGCTTTGCGTCCTCTTCCGCCTTGGGCGTGACGAAGCGACCGAGAAGGAGATAGGCAACAGGCGTCAGGAACAGGGTGGAAAGGGTGGCCAGCCCGAGCCCGCCTACGATCACCCAGCCGAGCGCGATGCGCGCTTCCGCGCCCGCTCCGCTCGCCATCACGAGTGGCACGCCACCCAGCACCGTGCAGATCATCGTCATCATCACGGGCCTAAGCCGGATCACGGCGGCCTCTTCGATCGCCTCGCGCACGCCCATGCCGCGGTCGCGCAGCTGGTTGGCGAATTCGACTACCAGGATGCCGTTCTTGGCCATGACGCCGACGAGCAGCACGAGGCCGATCTGGCTGTAGGCGTTGAGTGAGGTGTTGGTCAGAAGCAGCGCGAAGATGGCGCAGGCTATGCCGAGCGGCACGGTCGCCATGATGATGATGGCGCTGACGAAGCTCTCGAATTGTGCGCCAAGCACGAGCAGGATGATCACGATCGCAAAACCGAACACGATCAGCATGGAAGACGACTGCTCACCGAGCGTGGCGGCCTCTGCCAGCGGGATGATGCGGCTGCCTTGGGGGAGAAGGGGCTCGGCCATGGCCTGGACCTCGCTCAGCGCGTCGCCGAGCGCCAGCGTGTCGGCTAGGCCCGAGGTGATGGCGACCGAGCGCAGCTGCTGCTCGCGGGCGAGCGATGGGGGCACGGCGCGTTCGGTGAGCGTTGCGATCGTGGACATCGGGACGAAGCGCCCGTCGCCCGTGCGCAGGTAGATGTTTTCAAGATCGGTCGGGTCGTTCACCGGGTTCGTGGTGGAAACGAGCTTCACGGCAAAGGCGCGGTCGCCGATGAAGACCTCACCCACCTCGCGGCCGTCGAGCATGGCCTGGACGGCCTCTGCCAAGCCGGTGATGTCGATGCCGAGATCGGAAGCGCGCTCGCGGTCGATGGCGATGCCGAGTTGGGGCTGGGTCGCATCGTTGGAAAGGCGCGGCTGCTGGAAGCGCGGATCGCTTTCCATCTGGGCGATGATACGGCCAGCGGCCTGGCCGAG
>QFNI01000090.1 GCA_003240775.1 Mesorhizobium amorphae
GATTTCGGCGATCAGTTCCATGCCGTCGATGCCCATGTCGTCGAGACGGCCGATGAAGGGCGAGATGAAGGTCGCGCCGGCCTTGGCCGCCAGAAGCGCCTGGGGTGCTGAGAAGCACAGCGTGACGTTCACCAGGCGGCCCGAATCGGTGATCGTCTTGCAGGCCTTGAGGCCGTCCAGCGTCAGCGGCACCTTGATGCAGATGTTGTCGGCGATGGCCGAGAGCACGTCGGCTTCGCGCATCATCTCTTTGTATTCGACGGCAGCGACCTCGGCCGAGACGGGGCCTTCGGTGATGGAAGCGATCTCCTTGATCACTTCCAGCATCGGCCGGTTGGCCTTGAGGATCAGCGAGGGATTGGTGGTCACGCCGTCGATCAGGCCGGCGTCCTGGAGCTCGCGGATGTCGTTCACATCGGCGGTGTCGACGAAGAATTTCATGGCGCTGTTCCTGACGGCTTTGCCTTTGAAGGCGCGGGGGGTGAAGTCCGTTCCCATTAATCGAGCTTTGCGCCGCGAGAAAGCCGGAATAAAAAGGGAACAGGCTCATCGCATGACATTCGACCTGTTCTCCCAGCCCGGCCAGGAAGGCCCCGGCACCGAACCCGCCCCGCCCCAGCCCGCTTCCGTGGACCGGGTGGTGCCCGTGCTCGTGCCGCTGCCGTCGGACCGGCCCTACTCCTACCGGGTGCCGGCGGGCATGGCGGTGGAGCCGGGCTCGATCGTGCGCGTGCCGCTCGGGCCGCGTCAGGTGGCGGGCATCGTCTGGGACAGCGAAACGGACCCGGTGGATCCCAAGAAGCTGCGCTCCATCCAGCAGGCTTTCGACTGCCCGCCGATCACGCACGAGATGCGGCGCTTCGTGGACTGGATCGCCGACTACACGCTGTCTGCCCCAGGCATGGTGGCGCGCATGCTCCTGCGCGCGCCTGAAGCCTTCGACCCCGAGCCATGGACGGACGCCCTGCGCCGCACCGAGGGCGCGATGCCGGGGCGCATGACGCCCGCGCGCGGGCGCGTGCTCGACGTGGTGGCGGACGGCCAGGCCTGGACGCGGGCGGGGCTCGTGAACGCGGCCGGCGTTTCCGCTTCGGTGGTGGACGGGCTGACGGCTGCGGGCGTTCTCGAAACCGTCAGCCTGCCGCCCGTGCCGGTCGTGGCCCCACCCGACGCCGGCTTCGCCGCGCCGTCTCTGAGCGAAGACCAGAAAGGCGTGGCGGACAGCCTGCGCGCGAGTGTGGAAGCCGGACGGTTCGACGTCTCGCTGATCGACGGGGTGACGGGCTCGGGCAAGACGGAGACCTATTTCGAGGCGGTGGCGGCGGCGCTCGAAAAGGGCAGGCAGGTGCTGATCCTTCTGCCCGAGATCGCGCTCACTCAGGCCTTTCTCGGCCGCTTCGAGAGCCGCTTCGGCGCGCCGCCCGCCCAGTGGCACTCGGATGTGCCGCCGCGGCAGCGGGAGAAGGTGTGGCGTCAGGTGGCGGAGGGGACGGTGCGGGTGGTGGCGGGCGCACGCTCGGCGCTCTTTCTGCCCTTCCGCGAACTCGGTCTCACGATCGTGGACGAGGAGCACGACCCCGCCTTCAAGCAGGAGGACCGGGTCTTCTACAACGCGCGCGACATGGCGGTGCTGCGCGGGCGGATGGGCGATTTTCCGGTGGTGCTGGCATCCGCCACCCCGTCGGTGGAAAGCCGCGTGAACGCAGCGCAAGGGCGCTATGCGCGCCTCGTGCTGCCCGGCCGTTTCAACGAGGCGGCGTTGCCCACGCTCCAGGCGGTCGATCTGCGCCGGGCGCCGCCGACGCGGGGGAAGTTTCTCTCGCCCGTGCTGGTCCAGGCGATGGCGGAGACGCTGGCGCGGGGCGAGCAGTCGCTCGTTTTCCTCAACCGGCGGGGCTATGCGCCGCTCACGCTCTGCCGCGCCTGCGGGCACCGCTTCGGCTGCCCGTCCTGCTCGGCCTGGCTGGTGGAGCATCGCTTTCGCGGCAACCTCGTCTGCCACCATTGCGGGCATTCGGAGAAGCGCGCGGATGCCTGCCCCGAATGCGGCACGCTCGACCATCTCGTCGCCTGCGGGCCGGGCGTGGAGCGGGTCGCGGAGGAGGTGGTGGAAACCTTTCCGGAAGCGCGCGTGATCGTGCTCTCATCCGACATGATGGGCGGGGTGCGCCGCTTGCGGCTGGAATTGCAGGCCATCGCCAGCGGCGAGGCGGATATCGTGATCGGCACGCAGCTCGTCGCCAAGGGGCACAACTTCCCGGACATGACGCTGGTGGGCGTTGTGGACGCCGATCTGGGGCTCGCCAACGGGGACCCGAGAGCGGCCGAGCGCACCTTCCAGCTCCTGTCCCAGGTGACGGGCCGTGCAGGCCGCACGGGCAAGCCGAGCCGCGGACTGATCCAGACCTACCAGCCCGACCACCCGGTGATGCGCGCTCTTCTCTCGGGCGATGCGGAGAGTTTCTACAACCGCGAGATAGCCGAACGCGAGCGGAGCGCGATGCCGCCTTTCGGGCGGCTGGCGGCCCTCGTGATCAGCGCGGACACGCGTGGGGACGCCGAGACCCATGCGCGTGAACTGCGCCGCTTCGCTGCCGAAAGCGACGAAATCCGCGTGCTGGGGCCAGCCGAAGCGCCCTTAGCCGTGGTCGCCGGTCGCCACCGCTTCCGCCTGCTCGTCCAAGGCAAGCGCTCGGCCGACATGCAGGGCTTTCTGCGCGCGATGCTGGCCGACGCGCCCAAGGCGCGCGGCAGCGTGCATGTGCAGGTGGATGTGGACCCGCAGAGTTTCCTCTGAAGCGGGGGAGGGGCCCCCCAACGCAAAAAGGCGCGACCGGGTCGCGCCTTTTTTAGCAGATTCAGCGAATTGGATCGGATCAGACCGCGTCTTCCAGGTGCGACAGGTCGCGCAGGAATTCCTCGAGGCGGGTGCGCGAGTGGTCGTCGGGCGCATTGGCGATCTCGGTGCGGGCCGTCTCGATGCGGGCGGAAAGGTCGTCACGCGTGAACTGCGCGGCGGGCAGGGCGGATTCCGCAAGGATTGTGCAGCCCTCGGGCGTGATGTCGGCGAAGCCGCCGAACGCGAGGTAGCGCTCTTCCTGGCCACCCGCATGGCGGACGCGGATCACGCCGGGGCGCAGCGTGGTCATGAGCGGCGCGTGGTGCGCCATCACCGTCATCTCGCCTTCCGAGCCGGGGATCACCACGGACTCGACCTGGGCCGAAACCAGAAGGCGTTCGGGGGAAACGAGTTCGAAAGGAAAGCTGTCGGCCATTGCGTGGCAACCTCGAAGGCAGTGTCGGGAGGCTCACCCTTCGGGTGAAAAAGCGGGCGCGACGCGCCCGCCAGTAGCTAAATCAAAGTGAATTAAGCCGCTTCTGCAGCCAGGCGCTGGGCCTTGTCCACGGCTTCCTCGATCGTGCCCACCATGTAGAAGGCAGCCTCGGGGAGGTGGTCGTATTTGCCGTTGGCGAGATCGCGGAAGCCCGCAACCGTGTCGGCGAGATCGACGAGCTTGCCCGGCGAGCCGGTGAAGACTTCGGCCACGAAGAAGGGCTGGGACAGGAAGCGCTCGATCTTGCGGGCGCGAGCCACCGTGAGCTTGTCCTCTTCGGACAGCTCGTCCATGCCCAGGATCGCGATGATGTCCTGCAGCGACTTGTAGCGCTGGAGGATCGACTGCACCTGACGGGCCACCGCGTAGTGCTCTTCGCCCACGATCTGGGGGTCGAGCATGCGCGAGGTGGAATCAAGCGGGTCGACCGCGGGGTAGATGCCCTTCTCAGCGATCGAGCGGTTGAGCGTCGTGGTCGCGTCCAGGTGGGCGAACGAGGTGGCGGGTGCCGGGTCGGTCAGGTCGTCGGCTGGCACGTAGATGGCCTGCACGGAGGTGATCGAGCCCTTGTTGGTGGTGGTGATGCGCTCCTGCAGCGCGCCCATGTCGGTGGCGAGCGTCGGCTGGTAGCCCACGGCCGAGGGGATACGACCGAGAAGAGCGGACACTTCCGAGCCCGCCTGGGTGAAGCGGAAGATGTTGTCCACGAAGAACAGCACGTCCTGGCCCTGGTCGCGGAAGTATTCGGCAACGGTCAAGCCGGTGAGGCCGACGCGGGCACGCGCGCCCGGCGGCTCGTTCATCTGGCCATAGACCAGGGCAGCCTTGGAGCCTTCGCCGCCGCCCTTCTTGTTGACGCCCGATTCGATGAACTCGTGATAGAGGTCGTTGCCCTCACGCGTGCGCTCGCCCACGCCTGCGAACACCGAATAGCCGCCGTGGGCCTTTGCGATGTTGTTGATGAGCTCCTGGATCAGCACGGTCTTGCCGACGCCGGCGCCGCCGAACAGGCCGATCTTGCCGCCACGTGCGTAGGGAGCCAGCAGGTCGATGACCTTGATGCCGGTGACCAGAATGGCCGCTTCCGTGGACTGGTCCACGTAAGCCGGCGCGGGAGCGTGGATCGGACGGCTCTCGGTGGTGTTGAGGGGACCGGCCTCGTCGATGGCTTCGCCGATCACGTTGACGATGCGGCCGAGCATCTCGGGGCCGACGGGCACGAGGATCGGCGCGCCGGTGTCGAAAACGGCCTGGCCGCGCACGAGACCTTCGGTGGAGTCCATGGCGATGCAGCGGACGGTGTTCTCGCCCAGGTGCTGCGCCACTTCGAGCACGAGCTTGTTGCCGAGGTTGTCGGTCTCAAGCGCGTTCAGGATCGGGGGCAGGTGGTCCTCGAAGGCCACGTCCACCACCGCGCCGATCACCTGGCGCAGCTTGCCCGTCGCTCTGCCGTTTGCGTCCGCCATCGTCTTATCCTTCCTGTTCGTTTGCCGCGCCGCAGCTCGCGTCGCGAATTAGAGCGCTTCGGCGCCCGAGATGATCTCGATCAGTTCCTTGGTGATCTGCGCCTGACGCTGGCGGTTGAAGGAAAGCGTCAGCCGCTTGATCATGTCGCCCGCGTTGCGGGTGGCGTTGTCCATGGCCGTCATGCGCGCGCCCTGCTCGGAGGCCGCGTTCTCGAGCAGAGCCCGGAACACCTGAACCGCGATGTTGCGCGGGATCAGGTCAGTGAGGATGGCGTTGGCATCCGGCTCGTATTCGTAGACCGCAGCCGACGCGCCGGCGGGTGCCGCGCCCGTCTCGGCCGCGACAGGGGGTGCTGCGGGGATGATGCGCTGCGCGGTCGGGATCTGCGCGATCACCGACTTGAACTGCGAGTAGAACAGCGTCGCCACGTCGAACTGCTCTTCGTTGAAGAGCTGCACCACGCGCCGCGCGATCTTGTCGGCATCGCCAAACGAGATCGCCTTCACCTCGCGCAGGTCGACGCGCTCGGTGATGTAGGTGCCCAGGTCGCGGCGCATCATGTCGATGCCCTTCTTGCCGACCGCGAGAATCTTGACCGTCTTGCCCTCGGCGAGAAGGCGGCGCGCATGCTCGCGCACCAAGCGGATGATCTGGGCGTTGAAGCCGCCGGCCAGGCCGCGTTCGGAGGTGCAGACGATCAGAAGATGCGTCTGCTCGCGCCCCCGACCGGTCATCAGCAGCGGAGCGTCGCCCTCGCCGGAAGCGGCAGCCGCGATGTTGGCGAGCACCGTGCTCATGCGCCCCGCATAGGGACGCGCGGCTTCGGCCGCTTCCTGTGCGCGGCGCAGCTTGGCGGCCGCCACCATCTGCATGGCCTTGGTGATCTTCTGGGTCGCCTTCACCGAGGCAATGCGGTTGCGTAGGTCCTTCAGCGAGGGCATCGATCGGCCTTAGGCTGCGAAGTTCTTGGCGAACGCGTCGATGCTCGACTTGAGCTTGCCGCGCACATCGTCGGAGATGGCCTTTTCGGTGCGGATCTGCTCCAGCACGCCCTTGCCTTCACCGCGCATGTAGCCGAGCAGGCCCTGCTCGAAGGGGCCGACCTTGTCGACCGGCAGCTTGTCGAGATAGCCGTTCACGCCGGCGAAGATCACGACAACCTGTTCTTCCGTCTTGAGCGGCGAGAACTGGGGCTGCTTGAGAAGCTCCGTCAGGCGCGCGCCGCGGTTGAGCAGGCGCTGGGTGGCGGCGTCGAGGTCCGAGCCGAACTGCGCGAAGGCAGCCATCTCGCGATACTGGGCGAGCTCGCCCTTGATCGAGCCGGCAACCTGCTTCATCGCCTTGATCTGGGCCGAAGAGCCCACGCGCGACACCGAGAGACCGACGTTCACCGCCGGGCGGATGCCCTGGAAGAACAGGTTGGTCTCGAGGAAGATCTGGCCGTCGGTGATCGAGATCACGTTGGTCGGGATGTAGGCCGACACGTCGTTGGCCTGGGTCTCGATGACGGGGAGTGCCGTGAGCGAACCCGCACCCAGATCGTCGTTGAGCTTGGCCGCGCGCTCGAGCAGGCGGGAGTGGAGGTAGAACACGTCGCCAGGATAGGCTTCGCGGCCCGGCGGGCGGCGCAGGAGAAGCGACATCTGGCGATAGGCGACGGCCTGCTTGGAAAGGTCGTCATAGGCGATCAGCGCATGCTGGGCGTTGTCGCGGAAATATTCGCCCATGGCGCAGCCCGCGAACGGTGCGAGGAACTGCATGGGGGCGGGGTCGGAGGCGGTGGCCGCGATGATGATCGAATATTGCAGCGCGCCGCGCTCTTCGAGCACCTTCACGAACTGGGCGACCGTGGAGCGCTTCTGGCCGACGGCCACGTAGACGCAGAACAGCTTTTCCTTTTCCGGGCCGGCCTCGTGGATCGGCTTCTGGTTCAGAATGGTGTCGAGGATGATGGCGGTCTTGCCGGTCTGGCGGTCGCCGATGACGAGCTCGCGCTGGCCGCGGCCGACGGGGATCAGCGCGTCGATGGCCTTGAGGCCGGTCGACATCGGCTCGTGCACCGACTTGCGCGGGATGATGCCGGGCGCCTTGACGTCCACGCGGCGGCGCTCGGTGGCATTGATCGGGCCCTTGCCGTCGATCGGGTTGCCGAGCGCGTCGACCACGCGGCCGAGCAGGGCGGGGCCGACCGGCACGTCCACGATGGCGCCGGTGCGCTTGACGGTGTCGCCTTCCTTGATGTCGCGGTCGGCGCCGAAGATCACGACGCCGACATTGTCGGCTTCGAGGTTGAGCGCCATGCCGCGGATGCCGCCGGGGAACTCGACCATCTCGCCCGCCTGGACGTTGTCGAGGCCGTAGACGCGCGCGATGCCGTCACCGACCGACAAGACCTGGCCGACTTCAGAGACCTCGGCTTCCTGGCCGAAATTCTTGATCTGGTCCTTGAGAATTGCGGAGATTTCCGCGGCGCGGATGTCCATCAGCCGACCTCTTTCAGTGCGAGCTTGAGCCCATTGAGCTTGGTTTTGAGCGACGTGTCGATCTGGCGCGAGCCCATCTTCACGACGAGGCCGCCGAGCAGGCTCGGATCGACCGAAACATTCATGGTGACCTGACGGCCGGCGACCTGAGCGAGCGTGGAGCGAAGCTCGCTCTCCTGCTCGGGCGTCAGCGCATGCGCGGTGGTCACTTCGGCTGCCGATTCGCCACGCGCTTCGGCGGCGATGCGGCGGAACGCGCGGATCATGTCGGGCACCGCGAAGAGGCGGCGGTTGCGCGCGACCACGCGCAGGAAGTTGGCGCCGAGGCCGCCCAGGCCCGCACGCGAGAGAACGGCTGCCAGCGCGCGCTCCTGGTCTTCCGCGGAGAACACGGGCGAACGGATCAGGCGGCTGAGATCGGCACTTTCTGCGAGCAGGGACTCGAACTGGCGGAGCGTGTTCTCCACCTCGTCGATCGAGCCGGCGTCACGCGCGAGGTCGAACAACGAACGGGCGTAGCGGTCGGCAACCCCGGAGATGGGCGAATTGTTTGTGGCCACGCCGCTTCCCTTGTTGTGTCGCCTGCCGTCCCGGTCTGAGGCAGCAGGCAACTGGCTGAACTTTACGGAATGCGCGGCCTGCCTGCACGTGATGCGGCCCCCCGCGCCTTGAGGAGAGTGGGGCATCGCCGGACGGTGCCGGCAAGTTCCTGAAACCTCAAGCCGTTCCCGCGCCTTGCGTGTGCCCGAAAGGCCGTCCGCGCACGGGAAGTCGTGGGGCCTCTAGCATAGGCTTCACAGGCCCGCAACACGCGAGGGGCGGGGCAGATTGCAGCAGACGGGGCGTGGTTAAGCTATGCCACCAGCCCCAGCGGAAACACGAGCCCGGCCACCGCGAGAACGAGCTCGAACACGAAGAAAGCGAGGTTGCGCCCGCCGGCACCGTCCGACAGCATGCCGATCACCCGCCCGAAGGCGGCAAACGCCCAGGCGAAGCCGAGCACGAGATAGATCAGCGGCTGCGCGAGAAGCAGCGCGCCCAGCCCCAGCCCCAACAGGAAGCCGGCTTCGGGACCGCGCAGATGGGCGAGCGCCGATTCCTTTTCGGGCGGAAGTGCGAGGCCCGATGCGCGCAGCATCAGGCGCGGCGCAAACAGGTGGCAGAGCCCGAGCAGGGCCGTGAGCGATGCGACACCGAACGACAGCCACTCGCCGGTCGTGATGGGGGTGGGAAACGACCAATCCATGGGCGACGTCTGCTCGATTCTCTTGTGGGAAACGCCTACGCCCGCGCCAGGTGGCTGAAGGCTGCGACGACTGTCTCGTACACGCCGCGCTTGAAGGGCACGATGAGGTTGGGAAGCTCCGCCATCGGCTTCCAGCCCCAGGCGTCGAACTCGGCCTCGTGCCCGCCGGGCGGCGGGTTGATCTGGATCTCGCTCTCGTCGCCCTCGAAGCGGAAGGCGAACCAGCTCTGCACCTGGCCGCGGAAGCGGCCCTTGAAGGCGATGCCGACGAGATGGGGCGGCAGGTCGTAATGCACGGGCTCGGGGGCGCGTGCGAGAAGCGAAACCGTGCGCATGCCGGTTTCCTCCCAAAGCTCGCGCTTGGCGGCTTCGAGATGGTCCTCGCCCGCATCCACGCCGCCTTGCGGCATCTGCCAGAGCTGGGTTGTGCCGGCCATCTCGCTGTCGCTTTCCGCGATGCGGCGCCCCGTCCAGACGAGGCCCTCGCCGTTCAGCACCATGATGCCGACGCAGGGGCGGTAGGGCAGGGTCTCGGGATCGACGGGGGTGCGGGTCTTGGGCATGGGCTCAGCGCCTTTCGGGGTCGATGGCGAGTGCGGACACGGGAACGATCTCTACGCCGCGCGATGCGGCACCCGGCGCCCAGGCGGCGATGGCGTCCACCGTCACCTCGAAGGCCGAGCCCACACCGATGGCCGTGCCGCTGGAATGGGCAGCCTTTTCGAGCGTGTCGAGCTGGCGCAGGATCGCGCCGCGGTCGCGCGAGGCGTCCAGCGTCACGCTCGCCTGTGCGTAAGGGGCCTGCGCGGCAAGGGCCGCTTCCCCGGCCAGGCTGCGCGGGGTGGAGCCGTCGTCGAACACCATCAGGCCGCGGCGGCCGAGTTCCTGCATCAGGGGGGTGACGACCGTGCTCTCGGCGAGGAAGCGGCCGCCCATGTAGTTCATGACGCCCACATAGTTGGTGGTGCGCGCGAGCGAGCGGTGGAGGTTTGCCGTGTTGTCTTCGGCGCTCGCATCGACCTTGAGCGTGTAGCGGCCGGGATCGACATTGGGATAGTCGAACGGCTCGAGCGGCAGTTGCAGCAGGATCTCGCGGTTTTCGCGCCGCGCTTCCTGCATCCAGCGGCCAAGGCTGTTGCCGTCTGGCGCGAAAGCGAGCGACACGTCCTTGGGCAGGCGCTGGAGGGCGGTCTGCGTGCCCGTCTGCGAGATGCCGAGCCCGCCGATCACGATGGCGACCCGCGCCCCGCGCGAGGAGGACAAGGGCCGCGCATAGACGTCGAAGGGCCGGCGGCCGTCGGCTGCCCGGAGGGGAAGCGGGCCGGCGGCGCTTTCTTCGACGAGGGCTGGGTCGGGGAGCCAGGCGGCGACCGTGCTCTTGGGGAACGCTGCGGGGTCGCTGATGCCCGGAGTGGATTGCGGCGCGACCTTGATGACCTTGGCGCCGGATGTGGGCTCAGCAGCCGGTGGGGCGGCGGGCGCTTGCGCGGGCGCTTCCGCAACTGCGGGTGGGGTTTCCGCAGGAATGCGCCAGGGGCGTTCGGCGAGCGCGATCGCAGCCGAGCCGCCGCAGATCAGCGCGAAGCAGGCGCCGGCCAGCCAGTCGCGGCGCGCGGGGCGCAGCGAGCGGCGGCGCGGGCCGAGGCCCAGCGGCTTGTCATGTTCGCGATGGAATGCCGACACGTGTTTGCCCCGTCCCCCAACGGAGGGCCTGCCTACACCCTCCGGCTCCACTTCTCCAGCCTTGGCGGACAAGCGGGCGACCGGACGGCGGATGCGAAACGGGCGGTCCGTGGACCGCCCGCAAAGAGGTTTACTGGTTCATCACCGCTTTTTGCGGGTTGGGCGGGAAGGCCGGGTCGGTCTTCTGGCCGCGCAGCAGTTCGAGCGCATAAGTGAGCTGCATGTCGTCCTTGGCCTCGGGCGGCACATAGGCCGACGAACCCGAACCCTCGTCGTTTTCTTCCACGCCCTTGATGTGGCCGCGCAGATCGCTTTCGCCGCGCGTCACGTCCTGGCCCTTCAGCTCGTCGGGCAGGGGCTGGTCGACCTTGATGTCGGGCGTGATGCCGCGGCCTTGGATCGATTTGCCGGACGGCGTGTAATAGAGCGCCGTGGTCAGGCGCAGCGCGCCGCTTTCGGCGAGCGGCACGATGGTCTGCACCGAGCCCTTGCCGAAGCTCTGCGAGCCGACAACCGTCGCGCGGCGGTGGTCCTGAAGCGCGCCGGCCACGATCTCGGAAGCCGAGGCCGAGCCGCCGTTGACGAGCACGATCACCGGCTTGCCGTCCACCTCGTCGCCCTGGCGGGCATCGAAGCGCGACACGTCCTTGGGGTCGCGGCCACGTGTCGAGACGATCTCGCCGCGGTCGAGGAAGGTGTCGGACACGCTCACCGCCTGGTC
>QFNI01000024.1 GCA_003240775.1 Mesorhizobium amorphae
AGCGGCTGCGCGACGAGGCAGACGGCAGCCGTCAGCAGCGTGCCGACCACCGCGCCCAGGCTCGCGCGCAAGCGGTCGGGCAGGCTGGCGCCCGCGAGAAGGGGAACAAAGCGCATGGCGTCCGCGGGCTCCGACCTGGATGGAGCGCCATAGCGCGCCCCGCGCGGCGGCAAAAGCGCGGGGCATTGGTCCAAACCACCTTCCCTTTTGCCCATCCGACCTTTGCGGGCTTGACCCGGCGACCTCTGCCGTGACTCTTCGGCTTCCGCCACCGGTCCGACTGCCGCTCATGCCTTCCTTCTTTTCCCCTTACGCCCACGAATTCCTGCGCCTCGCGGCAGCCGTGCCGCGGGTGGATGTGGCGAACCCCGCCTTCAACGCGGAGGAAACGCTCGCCCTTCTGCGCCGGGGTGACGCCGAGCGCATCGCGCTGATGGTGTTTCCCGAGCTCGGCCTGTCGGCCTACGCCATCGACGACCTGCTCCAGCAGGACGCGCTTCTGGATGCGGCGGAAGCAGCGCTCGCAAAGCTCGTGGACGAGAGCGGGAAGCTCTTTCCCTTTTTTGCGGTCGGCCTGCCGCTTCGCGTGGGCGGGCGCCTCTACAACTGCGCGGCCGTGGTGGGGCGCGGCCGCATCCTGGGCGTGGTGCCCAAGGCCTTTCTGCCCAACTACCGCGAATTCTATGAGAAGCGGCACTTCACGCCGGGCGTCGACGCGCGCGGCGAGACGATCCAGCTCTGCGGGCAGGAGGTGCCCTTCGGCATCGACCTCCTGTTCCGCGCGAACGGCGCCCTGCCCTTCACCTTTCATGTGGAGATCTGCGAGGACGTGTGGGTGCCCGACCCGCCCTCCACCGGGGCGGCGATGGCGGGCGCGGAGGTGCTGCTCAACCTGTCGGCCTCCAACATCACCATCGGCAAGGCCGAGGCGCGCAAGATGCTCTGCGGCTCCCAATCCATGCGGGCGATCGCGGCCTATGCCTATGCGGCGGCAGGCCCCGGCGAATCCACCACCGATCTCGCCTGGGACGGGCAGGCCTGCATCTTCGAGAACGGCGCCTTCATGGCCGAGACCGAGCGCTTCGCCCTGGGCGCGACGCTCGCGGTCTCCGACATCGACCTCGGCCGCCTGCGCCAGGAGCGCATGCGCACGGGTTCGTTCCACGATTGCGCGCGGGCCCGCCAGAAGGCCGGCGCACCCAGCTGGCGCACGATCACCTTCCGCTTCGAGCCGCCGGAAGAAGCGCTGTCGCTCCGCCGCCGGGTGGAGCGCTTTCCCTATGTTCCGGCCGACGCGGCAAGGCTCGCGGAGAATTGCTACGAGGCCTACAACATCCAGGTGCAGGGGCTCGCCAAGCGCTTCGAGGCGACCGGCACCAAGAAGGTGACGATCGGCGTGTCAGGCGGTCTCGATTCCACGCAGGCGCTGCTTGTGGCGGCGCGCGCCTTCGACCGGCTGGGCCTGCCGCGCGAGAACATCCTGGCCTTCACCATGCCGGGCTTCGCCACCGGCGACGCCTCCAAGGATTTCGCATGGCGCCTGATGCGCGGGGTGGGCGCCACCGCTGAAGAGATCGACATCCGCCCCGCCGCCCGCCAGATGCTTGGGGACATGCGCCATCCATTCGCCAGCGGCGAGCCGGTGCACGACGTGACCTTCGAGAACGTGCAGGCGGGCCTGCGCACGGACTACCTGTTCCGCCTGGCCAACCATCACGGCGGCATGGTGGTGGGCACGGGCGATCTTTCCGAGATTGCGCTCGGCTGGTCCACCTATGGCGTGGGCGACCACATGAGCCACTACAACGTCAACGCCTCGGTGCCCAAGACGCTGATCCAGCACCTGATCCGCTTCGTGGCGCGCTCGGGCGAGGTGAGCGCGGAAACGAGCGAGCTTCTGGAGGCCATCCTGGGCGCCACCATCTCGCCCGAACTTGTGCCCGCGAAAGAAGGCGAGCCGGTCCAGTCCACAGAGGCGACGATCGGTCCCTATGCGCTGCAGGACTTCAACCTCTTCCACATTTCGCGCTTCGGCTTCCGCCCCTCTAAGGTGGCATACCTCTCGTGGAACGCGTGGAGCGCGACGGGCCAGGCGAACCAAGCGGACCTGGGCAACCCGGCGGGCGAGCGGACATATGAGCTGCCCGAAATCCGCAAATGGCTGCGGCTTTTCCTGTTCCGTTTTTTCCAGATCAGCCAGTTCAAGCGCTCGGCCATGCCCAATGGCCCCAAGATCTCGTCGGGCGGCGCGCTTTCCCCCCGCGGCGACTGGCGCGCACCCTCCGACGGCAAGGCCGACCTGTGGCTGGCCGAACTGGACGCGCATGTGCCGGAGCGGGAAGCCGGTTGAGGCAGCTGCGCTGAATCGTATGATTGATGGTGCCTTCGGCCAGCTCCCGGGCTGGAAGTGCCGGGGGATGCGGCCTAGAAGGCACAGCCCGCAAACCTTGCCGGCCTCGCTTCGCACGAGCCCGCAGGAGATCTGATCCGATGAGCTATCCCGACGTCCTCCTCCACATCGACGGCCAGTGGCGCGCAGCCGAGGGCGGTCGCACCCTGCCGATCCTCAACCCGGCCAACGAGCAGGTGGTCGGGCAGCTCGCCCATGCCGAGCGGCCGGACCTCGACGCGGCACTCGACGCCGCGGCCATGGGCTTCGCCGTGTGGAGCGCGACATCGGCCTTCGACCGCTACAAGCTGATGCGCAAGGCCGCAGACCTGCTGCGTGAGCGCACGGGCGAGATCGCGCGCCTGATGACGATCGAGCAAGGCAAGCCCCTGGCCGAGTCCAAGGTGGAGATCGTGGCCGCCGCCGACATCATCGACTGGTTCGCAGAGGAAGGCCGCCGCGCCTATGGCCGGGTCATTCCCGCACGCGCGAGCGGCGTGAGCCAGCTCGCCATCAAGGAGCCGGTGGGGCCCGTCGCGGCGTTCACGCCCTGGAACTTCCCGATCAACCAGGTCGTGCGCAAGCTTTCGGCAGCACTTGCCACCGGCTGCTCGATCATCGTCAAGGGCCCCGAGGAAACGCCCGCCTCGCCCGCCGAGCTGATCCGATGCTTCGTGGATGCGGGCGTTCCGGCTGGCGTGGTCAATCTTGTCTACGGTGTTCCCGCAGACATTTCGGGCTACCTGATCCCCCATCCGGTGATCAAGAAAATCTCGTTCACCGGCTCGACCCCCGTGGGCAAGCAGTTGGCGGCGCTTGCCGGTCAGCACATGAAGCGCGCGACGATGGAACTCGGCGGCCACGCGCCGGTGATCGTGATGCCCGATGCCGACATCCAGCGTGCGGCGAAGATGATCGCTGCCTCCAAGTTCCGCAACGCCGGCCAGGTCTGCGTGTCGCCCACACGCTTTCTGGTGGACGAGACCGTTTATGATGAGTTCGTGGGCACCTTCACCGAGGTCGCCAGGGGCATCAAGGTCGGCAACGGCCTCGAAGATGGCGTGGCGATGGGCCCGCTGGTCAGCGAGCGCCGCGTCGAGGCGGTGGGCGCCATCGTGCAGGACGCGATCGCAGGCGGCGCCGAGCTTGTGACGGGCGGGAAGCGCATCGGCAATTCCGGCTACTTCTTCGAGCCCACCGTGCTCGGCCGCGTGCCCAAGACCGTGCGCGCCATGAACGAGGAGCCCTTTGGCCCCGTGGCGCTGATGGTGCCCGTGGGCGGGCTCGACGAGGCGCTGGAAGAAGCCAATCGCCTGCCCTTCGGCCTTGCCGCATACGCTTTCACGGGCTCGGCCGAGAGTGCCGCGAAGATGTCGAGTGGCGTGCGGGCGGGCATGCTGTCGATCAACCATCTGGGCCTCGCGCTGCCCGAAGTGCCCTTCGGCGGCATCAATGAATCCGGCTACGGCACCGAAGGCGGGGCGGACGCGATCGAGCCCTATCTCAACACCAAGTTCGTGACCCACCTCCAGACGGTGTGACGAAACGGGACTTTGGCACGGCTCACCCGGCCTGCTATCGGCCGGAGTGAACAGGGGCGAGGCTTGGGCGTGCGGGGGCGGCGAAACGGATGGAGCGTGAGGACGGCATTCGCTGCCGCCCTTCTGCTCGTGGTCCAGTCGCTTTTCGCCTCCGCAGCGCTCGGGGCCGCCGCCCAGCCCGTCGCACTCGACCTTTGGGGCAACCCGCTCTGCCTTTCGGGCCCTGACGGCGAGCCCGTCCACGGCGGCGACGCCAAACTTCCGCCCTGCTGCACGCTGTCTTGCCCGATGGCGGCCGTGCCGCTCGGGCCCGCGCCCGACGCCGCGTCGATCCTCTTGCCGCGCGGCGTGGAGCTTGCGGCGTCGCAGCTCGGCACCGCCCCCATCGACCCGCCCGCGCGCCGCTGGCGCCCCGGCAACCCCCGTGCTCCGCCCGGCCCGTTCTGAGTTTCTGACGCAGACTCGATCGGTTCTTTCCGCACCCTGCCCGAGCGGCAGGCGTGCCATCTTCGGAGCACTTCCATGTTGAACGCATTCCGCGCGCCTCTCGCGCTCGCAGCCCTCGGCCTTGCCGCCCTCGCACTCGCGCCGCAGGGCGCCTTCGCCCACGAATACAAGGCGGGCACCATCACCATCGGCCATCCCTGGTCGCGCGCGGCACCTCCCGGTGCCAAGGTGGCCGCGGGCTACGTCACCTTGACCAACACCGGCAGCGAGCCGGATCGTCTGGTGGAGGCGACCGCCGAACTCGCCGGCCGCGGCGAGATCCACGAGATGGCGGTGGACGCCAACGGCGTGATGACCATGCGCCCCCTGCCCCAGGGCGTCGAGGTGCCTCCCGGCGCCACCGTGGCGCTTCAGCCGGGCGGGCTGCACCTGATGTTCCTCGACCTGAGCGCGCTGCCCCAGAAGGACAAGCGCTTCAAGGGCACGCTGCGCTTCGAGAAGGGTGGCACGGTGGAAGTGGAATATGCCGTGGAGGCGATGGGCGGGAGCGCCGGCCACGACCATGGCGGCGCTGCCGCCCCGGCCGAGGATCATTCGAGCCACTGACCGCACGCGCCCACGCCGCCACTTCCATGGTGCGGCGTGGGCGGCCCCGGTTGCATTTGCCGCCGGCTTCGTGCCCTACCATCGCCGGACTGTGGCGGCGAAAGGCTTGAACATGGCGGAAGAAGGCTTGGCGGAGGGGATCGTGATCGTGGGTGCCGGCCATGCCGGCTCCCAGCTTGCTGCGAGCCTGCACCAGGAGGGCTATCGCGGCCCCGTCACGCTCGTGGGCGCCGAAGCCGACTTTCCCTATCACCGCCCGCCTTTGTCCAAGGCCTTCCTGAAGAGCGGGGACGACCGCCCCCAGCCCCTGCGCGCCGAAAGCTTCTATGCGAGCGAGGGCGTCACTTTCCTGCCCGGCGTGTCCGTCTCCGACCTCGACCTCGCCGGGCGCACCCTGCACCTGAGCGACGGCACCACGCGCCCTTACGGCAAACTCGTTCTCGCCACGGGCGCCCATGCGCGGCGCCTGAACGTGGAAGGCGCGGAGCTTGACGGTGTGGTGGTGATGCGCACGATCGCGGATGCCCGCGCCATCCGCGCGCGTCTCGGCGATGTGGGCCGTGTCGTTGTGGTGGGCGGCGGCTTCGTGGGGCTCGAGACGGCTGCCACCCTTCACGCGCTCGGCAAGCCGGTTTCCGTGCTCGAGATCGCCTCGCGTCTGCTGGGACGTGCGGTGGCGCCGCAGATTTCAGACCACGTGCTCGGCCGTCTCCAGGCGAGCGGGGTGCCCGTTTCGCTCGGCATGGGCCTCGCCCGCATCGAGGGCAGCAACGGCCGGGTCACGGGCGTGGTCTCCGCCACGGGCGACACGGCGCCGGCCGACATGGTTCTGGTGGGCATCGGTGCCGAGCCAGAGACGGCACTCGCCGAGGCCGCCGGCATCCTCTGCCGCAACGGCGTTCTGGTGGATGGAAACCTGCGCACCTCCAACCCCCATGTCTTCGCCATCGGTGACTGCGCGCGTTTCGACCACTGGCAGGCCGGACGCTCCGTGCGGCTCGAATCCGTTCAGAACGCGACCGACCAGGCCCGCCAGCTCGCCCGCTTCTTCGCAGGCAAGGAGGAGCCGCCTCCGCCCGTGCCGTGGTTCTGGTCGGACATCGGCGACATGAAGCTGCAAATGGCCGGCCTGTCCTTCGACGCCGACACCTTCGTCACGGCGGGCGATCCTTCGGCCAACGCGTTTTCCGTTTATCACTTCCGCAACGAGACGCTGATCGCGGTGGATTCCGTGAACCGGGCAGCCGACCACATGACCGCGCGGCGGATGCTGGCGGCGAGCGACTTCGCGCTGACCCCCGCCCAGGCCGCGGGCGGCGAGGCGAACAGCCTGTTCAAGGCCTGGCAGACGGCCGCCGCGTGACCGGGGACACCGGCTCGGGCCTCGCCATCGTCTCGGGCCGCGCGTCCGGCCCGGTGGTGGCCTGTGCGGAAGGGTTGAGCTTCTGGGGTGGGGTCGACCCCGCCACCGGCACGGTGATCGACGCGCACCATCCGCTTCACGGGCAGTGCCTTGCGGGCGTGGTGCTCGCCATGCCGACGAGCCGCGGCTCGTGCTCGGGCTCGGGCGTGCTGCTGGACCTCGTGTTCGGGGCGCGCGCGCCTGCGGCACTCCTGTTTCGCGAGCCCGAAAGCGTGCTCACGCTCGGTGCGCTCGTGGCGCGCGAGATGTTTGGCCGAACGCTTCCCGTGTTGCGGCTGCCGCCCGACGCTTTCGACACCGTGGCCGGCGCGAGTTGGGCCGAGATCGACGAGGGCGTGCTTCGCACCGAGCGCGGTGCTGTGCCGCTCGCATCCCTCCCCGAGAGCGCGCTCGAGCTTTCCCCGCGCGACCGGGCGCTGCTTGCGGGCGAGCACGGGCCCACGGCAGCCGAGGCCATGCGCATCGTCTGCGCGGTGGCTGCGAGCGAGGGGGCGGAGCGGCTGATCGACGTGACGCGCGTTCATGTGGACGGCTGCATCTATGCGAGCCCGGCGAACCTCGTCTTTGCCGAGCGCATGGCCAAGAACGGCGCGCGCGTGGTGGTGCCCACCACCATGAACGCCATTTCGGTGGACCACGCGCGCTGGCGCACGCAAGGGGTGCCCGCAGCCTTCGGCGAACCCGCGGCGGCACTGGCGGACGCCTATCTGCGCATGGGTTGCCACCCCACCTTCACCTGCGCGCCCTATCTCCTGAAGGACGCGCCCGCGCGCGACGAGCCCATCGCCTGGGCCGAGTCCAACGCCGCCATCTTCGCCAATTCCGTGCTCGGCGCGCGCACCGCCAAGCATCCCGACTTCCTCGACCTCTGCATCGCGCTCACCGGCCGAGCGCCCTTGTCTGGCCCCTACACCGACGAGGGCCGGCGCCCGCAGGTGACGATCGCCGTGGAGATGCCGGCCCGGTTGGGCAGCGCCTTCTGGCCCCTGCTCGGCTATCTCGCGGGCAGGCTCGCCCAAGGGCGCATCCCGCTTCTGACGGGCTTGGCGGAAGCCCGACCGACCCGAGACGACCTCAAGGCGCTGTGCGCGGCCTTCGGCACCACGGGCGCCGCCCCCATGCTGCATATCGCGGGCATCACGCCGGAAGCGCCGGCAGCAGCGGAAGGGCCCGTTCTCCCAATCACGCTCGACGACCTCCGCGACGGCTGGCGAAGGCTCAATGACGGGCCGGAAGCGGTGGATCTCGTTGCGGTCGGCAGCCCGCACGCCTCGCTCGGCGAATGCCGCGCACTGCTCGCAGCCCTGAAGAAGCACGAAGGACGCGTAGCGATCCCCTTGATCGTCACGGCCGGGCGGGACGTGATCGCGCAGGCGCGCGGTGACGGCACGCTTGCCGCTTTGAAAAGCCTGGGCGTTTCCATCCTGCCCGATCTCTGCTGGTGCTCGATCACCGAGCCGGTTTTCCCGACCGCCGCTCGCAACGTGCTTACCGATTCCGGCAAATACGCCCATTACGGCCCCGGCCTGTCGGGTCGCCGAACGCGCCTGGGCACGCTGGCCGACTGCGCGGACGCCGCATTCACCGGCCGCGCACCGCCGCGCCTGCCGCCTTGGCTGGAAGAGAGGTGACCCGCTCCCGCGTGGCCGATCGGCAACATTTGTGGATGCCGGCTGGCGCCCGCTGAACTTGACCGTTACAAGCGCCGAAAACATGATAACGATCGTCATGTTATCTGCGTCCAACGGACCCGCCATGCCCTCGCACCCTCACCACTCCGGTTTCCGCGCCCTGCTGCTCTGTTCAGTGGCCACGCTCACGCTCGTCCACGGCCCCGCCGCCTGGGCGCAGGACGTGCTGGAGCTCGACACGGTGACGGTCACCGGCGACGGCGCAACGGGCGGGCAAGGCACGGGCGAAGGCGAGGCCAACGAGCAGAAGGGCTTCGTCGCCAAGCGCTCGGCGTCGGCCACCAAGACCAACACGCCGCTGATCGAGACGCCGCAGTCGGTCTCGGTGGTCACTTCCGACCAGATCGAGCGCCAGGAAGTGCGCTCCATCCGCGCGGCCACCCGCTACACGGCGGGCGTCATCTCGGAAACCACGGGCGGCGCCGACACGCGCTTCGGCGGCTTCAACATCCGCGGCTTCGATTCCACCGCCGAAGGCACCTTCTTCGACGGCCTGCGCCTGCCATCCACCGGCTCCTCCAACTTCTTCGGCCTCGATCCCTATGGCGCCGAGCGCGTCGAGATCCTGAAGGGCCCCTCCTCCGTGCTCTACGGCCAGAGCGGCCCCGGCGGCATCGTCTCCTATGTCAGCAAGAAGCCGACCGAAGGTGTGCTGCGTGAGTTCGAGGTGAACGGCGGCTCCAACGGCCTGATCGAGGGCCGCTTCGACTATTCGAGCCCGCTCGGCGAGAACAGCCCCTTCGCGCTGCGGCTGACGGGGGTGGCGCGCTCGTCCGAGAACCAGGTCGATTTCGTGGAGGACGACCGCTTCTTTTTCGCGCCCTCCCTGTCATGGAACCCCGACGCCGACACCTCGCTCGTGGTCAACGGCCAATATCAGCGCGACCGGGCCGGCTGGGGGCTTCAGTTCCTGCCGGCTTCGGGCACAGTGTTCGACAGCGAGGGCCGCCGCATTCCCAACAACCGCTTTTTGGGCGAGCCCGATTACGACGACTTCGACACCGATCTGGGCTCGATCGGATATTCCTTCAGCCACCGCTTCAACGAGACCTTCACGGTTCGCCAGAACGCGCGCCACGCCGTTCTCTCGTCCTATCAGGCTTCGCTCTACGGCCAGGGCTATGTGGACGAGGATGCGGGGCTGATCGCGCGTCTTGGCGGCGACACCGATGCCGATCTGGGCTCGTTTGCGATCGACAACCAAGTGCAGGCAGAGTTCGACACTGGCGCGCTCGGCCACACCGTTCTCGCCGGCCTCGACTACCGCCGCACCTCCTATTCGGATGTCTACGGCTATGCGGTGGCCGATCCGCTCAACGTGTTCGATCCCGTCTACGGCTCGCCGATCACGGATTACGGTGTCACCTTCAACAACAAGGTCAAGCAGCGCCAGACGGGCATCTACCTCCAGGACCAGATCAAGCTCGACAAGCTCTCGCTCGTGCTCGGCGGCCGCTACGACTCGGCCGACACGGATTCGCTCGACCGCCTGTCGGGTGCGGAAGCGGAAAAGGGCGCTGATGCCTTCACCGGTCGCGTGGCATTGATCTACAATTTCGACAACGGCATCGCGCCCTACGTCACCTATTCGGAATCCTTCCTGCCGCCGCTGGCGCTCGATGCCAACGGGCAGCTGTTGGAGCCCGAGGAGGGCCGGCAATACGAGGCGGGCATCAAGTATGAGCCGGTCGGCTGGGATGCCTCGTTCACGGCGGCGGTGTTCGACATCGAACGCTCGAACGTCGTGCGCTACGACGCGGTGGGCGGAACCTTCGCTGCGCGCCAGACCGGCGAGATCCGCTCGCGCGGGCTCGAGCTCGAAGGGGTGATGAGCCTCAACGAAAGCTGGAACGCACGGCTCGCCTACACCCATCTCGACGTCGAGATCACCCGCGACCCCGATGGCGGTGCGGAAGGCAAGGTGCCCGTCACCGTGCCCGACAACACGGCCTCCGCCTGGCTCGACTACACCGTGCGCGACGGCTCGGCGCTCGATGGCTTGGGCGCGGGCGTGGGCGTGCGCTACGTGGGCGAAAGCTTCGGCAACGACGCCAACACCTTCAAGGTGCCGTCGGCCGTGGTGTGGGACGCGGTGCTGAGCTTCAAGCAGCAGAACTACGACCTCGCGCTCAACGTTTCCAACGTCTTCGACAAGGAATACGTGGCCTCCTGCGGCAACGACACTTTCTACTGCTTCTATGCCGAAGGCCGCCGCGTGACCGGCAAGGCCACAATCAAGTGGTGAGCGGCGAAATGCGTGCCGCCGCTTGTCTGTGATCGGAGGTTGCCGATTGCCCGGCTTCCCGCCCCCTCCCGAGGCTGAACGGGCCGGAGCGCACGCTCCGGCCCGCCGCGCCGTTCTGGGCGGGCTTCTGGCGATGCCGTTCGTGCTGCGAGCGCCCGGCGCACGCGCGGCGAAGCGGCGGATCGCCTCGCTCGACTATGCGCTCGCGCAGCACATGATCGTGCTCGGCGAGCCGCCCTTCGCGCTGGCCGACGCGCATGAGTGGAACACCTGGGTGGCTGACCCGCCGCTGCCGCCCGACACGATCGACTTCGGCACGAGCCTCGTGCCCAATCTCGAGCTTCTCGCCGCGCTGAAACCCGATCTCGTGCTGACCACCGATTTCGTGGCCATGACCGAAAGCCAGATCGCGCGCATCGCGCCCATCGAGCGCATCTCGATCTACGGGCCGGGCGGCACGCCGCTGCCCAAGGCCTACGAGGCCATGCGCCGGATCGGCGCGATCCTGGGCCGTGAACAGGAGGCGGAAGCCTATCTGGCCGACACCGACCGCTTCTTTGCCCAGGCAGCCGAGCGCGCCAGGCGCTTCCGCGACAAGCCGATCCTGCTTTTGTCTTTTGTCGACCCCCGCCATGTGCGCGTTTATTCGCGCCCCGGCATGCAGCAGGACGTGTTCGAGCGGCTGGGCTTGACCAACGCCTGGACCGAGGAAGGCCTGTTCTGGGGCTTCGCCACCGTGGGCGTCGAGCGGCTGGCCGAGGCGGGCGACGCCTATGCGGTGGCCGACTACATGCCGCCCGATGTGGAAGCCGTGCTGGAGCGCTCGCCCCTGTGGCGCGCGCTGCCGATCCGCGCCGACCGCGGGCCCATTCCCGTGACGCCCGTGGTGGCGGCCTTCGGCGGGGTGCCCGCCGCACGCCGCCTGGCGACGCTGCTTCTCGACGCGCTCGAAAGCCGCCCATCATGAGCATCGCCGCCACCGCAGGCCGGATGCCGGGCGGGGCCGCGCGCCTCGTGCTCGTGATGGCGCTCGGGACTGGTGCGCTCGCGCTTTTCGTGCTCGCGCCGCAGTTGCCGCTTCTCTGGCGCGAAGGGGCCGTGCCCTATGATCCCGCGCGGATGGTGCTCGTGTATTCCACGCTGCCGCGGCTTGCGATGGCGCTGCTGTGCGGGGCGGCGCTTGGTGCCTCGGGCTCGCTGCTCCAGCAGGCGCTGCGGAATCCGCTCGCTTCCCCCACCACGCTCGGCATTGATGCGGGCGCACGGCTGGCTCTGGGAATTGCCACCCTGTTCTTTCCCGTCCTGCTCGGCTGGGGCCGCGATCTCGTGGCGCTGGGCGGCTCGGCCATCGCGGCCGGCGCGGTGTTCGCTCTGTCGCGCCGGCAGGATTTCTCGCCGCTCGCGCTGATCCTGTCGGGCCTGCTCGTCAGCCTCTACTGCGGCGCGCTGGCGGCAGCCCTGATCCTGGTCGAAGACCGCTATCTCGCAAGCCTCTTCGTGTGGGGCTCGGGCTCGCTCAGCCAGCAGAGCTGGGAGCCCGCGACCAGTCTCGCGCTGCGGCTTGCGCTGACGGCACCCTTCGTGGTGCTTCTCGCCCGTCCCTTGGCGCTGCTCGACCTCGGCGAGGCCGCCGCCAAGGGCCTGGGCCTGCACGTGACGGCACTTCGCCTGGTCGCGGTCGCGGTCGCCGTGCTGCTGTCTGCCTTCACCGCGAGCGCGGTCGGCGTGATCGGCTTCGTGGGCCTCGTCGCGCCGATCCTCGTGCGGCTCGCGGGCGCGCGCAGCTTCGGCGCGAGCCTGGCTGCTGCTGCTGCCGTGGGCGCGCTTCTGCTTCTTCTGACCGATTTCGCCGTGCAGCTCGCAGCGGGTGCCGCGGCCGACTTCCTGCCGACGGGTGCCGTGACGGCCCTTCTCGGTTCGCCCATCCTGCTCTGGCTCCTGCCGCGCGTGACCGCGCGCATGCGCCAGGATGCGGGGCCCGGCATCGTGAGCGCCGCCCGTCCTTTCGCCCCGCGCCCGCGGACCACGCTTCTTCTCGGCGCGCTCGCGCTTCTGCTGGCGATCGGCGCGCTGATCGTTCAGCGCGCGCCCGACGGCTCCTGGCAGCTTCTGCCTCTTGCGGTCGCAGGCGATATCCTGCCCCTGCGCTGGCCGCGCGTGCTGGCGGCCGGCACGGCGGGCCTTCTTCTGGGCACCGCGGGCTTTCTCCTGCAGCGGCTCACCAGCAATCCGATGGCAAGCCCCGAAATCCTGGGCGTGAGCGCGGGCGCGACATTCGCGATGGCCTTGTCGCTCTTTCTGGCAGGCACGCCCTCCCCGACGCTCGTGGTGCTGTCGGCGGGCCTGGGGGCCGCCGTGGTGCTCGGGCTGATCCTGCTCGTGTCGCGCCGCTCGGGCTTTCAGCCCGAACGCCTGCTTCTCGCGGGCATCGCGCTTTCGGCGCTGCTCGACGCCGTGATCGGCGTCTTGGCTGCGACCGGCGACCCCCGCTCGATCCAGCTCTTCGCCTGGCTGACGGGGGCAGGCTTCGCAGCCGAGCCCACGACGGTCTCGGTGTCGCTCGGCCTGGCGCTTCTCGGCATTGTGGCAGCCTTCGCGCTCGCGCGGTGGCTGGCGATCCTGCCGCTCGGGCCCGCAGCAGCGCTCGGGCTCGGCGTGCCGCTCGGGCCCGCGCGGGTGTTGATCTTCGTGATGGTGGCAGCGGCCACCGCGGTCGCCACCCCGCTTGTGGGCCCCCTCACCTTCGTCGGGCTGATCGCACCCCATCTCGCGCGCTTCGCAGGCCTGCGCCGGCCGGTTCCCGCCTTGCTCGGAAGCGCGCTCGGCGGCGCGCTGGTGCTCGTCCTGGCCGATTGGGTGGCGCGCACCGTGGCGTTCCCCTTCCAGCTTCCCACCGGCCTGGTCGCCAGCCTCGTCGGCGCGCCGATCCTCCTCTGGCTCTTGCAAAGGCGCGGGCTCCATGACGGCTGAACAGCCAAGAGACGGCTCCTTCGTGCTCCAGGACCTGCGTTTCGCGGTCGGGGGCACGACGATCCTCGAACCCCTTTCTCTGGCCATCGGGGGCGGCGAGGTGTTGGGCCTTGTCGGGCCCAACGGCTCCGGCAAGTCGACGCTGCTCAAGCTGCTCGCGCGGCAGGCCGTGCCCACCGGCGGCACGATCCGCTTCGAGAATCGCCCGCTCGGCGAATGGCGCGCGCGCGAGCTTGCCCGCCGCATCGCCTATCTGCCCCAGCACCCGCAGACCGGCACCGGGCTGTCCGCGCGCGAGGTGGTGCGGCTCGGGCGCTATCCCTGGCACGGGCCATTCGGCCGCTTCACGGCGGACGACGAGGCGCGGGTTGCGGCCGCGCTCGCTCAGACCGGCACCACCGCGCTTGCGGCGCGCGATCTCGACACGCTTTCGGGCGGCGAGCGTCAGCGCGTCTGGCTCGCCATGCTGGTGGCGCAGGACGCGCGCTGCTTGCTTCTCGACGAGCCGACCTCCGCGCTCGACATCGCCCACGGCATCGAGGTTCTCACCCTCGTGCGCCGGCTCGCCCACGAGGGCGGGCGCTCGGTGGTGGTGGTTCTGCACGACGTCAACATGGCCTCTCGCTTCTGCGACCGGGTTCTGGCCCTGCGCGGCGGGCGGCTTGCCGCCCATGAGCCGGTTTCCGGCTTCATGACCCCTGAAACCCTGCGCGCCGTCTATGGCCTGGACATGGGCATTCTGCCCCATCCCGGCCATCCCGCGGGCGTCGCGGTGCCCAACTGAACTCTCCCCCAGGAGACCGCATGACCATGCTGAAAGCCCAGTGCTCCCTGCCCATGCGCGAGCCCCACAAGCTGCTCGCGGTGTTCTGCGAGCATTACACCGAGCATGGCCGCGTCCGGCGCCGCGGCGAAAGCACGGGCCATGTCGCCATGCCCTACGGCTCGTTCGCGCTCCACGCCGACGAGGCCGGCCTGTCCGTGCGCGCCCGCTCCGTGCGCGAGGACGGGCTGATCTACCTCAAGATGGGCGTTGTGCATCACCTCAAGGAGTTTCTGGGCGAGGACGCGCCCCTCGTGCGCTGGCAGGGCGACGGGCAGGCGGGCGGCACGCCGTCCTTCTGGCGCGAGATGCGCGTGGTGAAGGCCTTCGACGTCACGCCCTCCATGCGCCGCGTGGTGTTGTCCGGTGAGAACCTGCAAGCCTTCGGCGAAGGCGGCATCCATGTGCGCCTCTTCTTTCCGCCCGAGGGCCGCGCGCTTCACGGGCCGGTGCTGGGCGAGGACGGCTGCCCCGTCTGGCCCGAGGGCGAAAACAAGCTGACGCCGCGCGTCTACACCATCCGCGAACTCGACCTCGCCCGCAGCGAGGTCTCGATCGACATTCTGCGCCACGACGGCGACACCACGCCCGGCTCTCAGTTCGCGGCCAATGCGCGCGCGGGCCAGCGCGTAGGCATGGCCGGCCCCTTGGGCGACGGCCAGCTTCCTCCCTGCCGCCGCTTCGTGTTTCTGGGGGACGAGACGGCCATTCCCGCGATCGACCGCCATCTGCGCCGCCTGCCTGCGGGCGCGGAGGCCCATGCGGTGATCGAGATCGCGCGGCCCGGCGAGGAGCAGGCGCTGCAAAGCTCGGCCGCGCTGCGGATCGAATGGCTTCACCGCGACAGCGGCGCGCGCAGCCTGGCGGAAGCGGCCGAAGCCGTCTGCACCAAGGAGGACTGCTACATCTGGGCAGGCTGCGAGTTCACCGACTTCCAGGCCATCCGCCGCCACTGCCGCAAGGTGCTCGCCATCCCCCGCGACCGCCACCACGTGGCCGCCTATTGGCGCAAGGGCGCCAAGGGAGAGTAGCTGTAGCGATGGGCCAGCCGAGAGCCTGATCGGCTGCCTAGGTGGGGCACGCGGTCTGCCCCCTCAGCAACTGCGCTTGACCGCCGCCCGCCTCGCTTGCCGAAACCATCAAACGCCGGCCCGAACAAGAACGCGCTCACCCCTTGAGCGCGCCGGCGGTCATCGAACCTGAGATCTGGCGGTACATCACGATGCCCAGGAGGGCCGGGGGGAGTGCGCCGAGGATCATCACGGCGGATGCGGTGCCCCATTGGACGCCGCCGCCGCTGGCCGCGAAGAAGAACGACGCGCCGACCGTGGTGGGCACCGCATTCGCCGTGGTCAGCATCAGGCCGAACAGGAACTCGTTCCAGGCGGTGATGAAGCCGAAGATGAAGGTGGTGACGAGAGCCGGCCGGATCACCGGGCGGATGATCGACAGCATCATCCGCAGCGGGCTTGCCCCGTCCATCACTGCCGCCTCGTCGAGTTCGGGCGAGACCTCGGCGATGGCGTTGACCAGGATCACCAGGGCGAGCGGGATGTTGACGATGGCCAGGATCAACCCGAGCCCGAGCCGCGTGTCGAGCAGGCCCAGCCACTGGTACATCATGTAGAGCGGGATCGCGAAGATCACGAGCGGCAGCGCGCGCAGGTTGATCACGAGCGGCAGAAGCAATCGCTGCCCGACCTCGCTGCGTGCCATGGCATAAGCCGCTGGCAGGGCCAGCACGAGCGCGATGCCCGTGCCGAGCAGGGATGCCACGAGGCTGTTCCAGAGATAGCCGTAGATGTTGAAGCGCGTGGTGTCGGAAAGCACGCTCGCATAATTGGCGAGCGTGGGCTCCCACACCATAAGCCCCGGATTGAAAGACAGCTCGCGCGCGCTCTTGAACGAGGTGACGAGGGTCACGATCACTGGGAAGTTCATGGCGAGGACCGCCACCGCGAACACGATCCAGCGCAACGCCACAACCATGATCAGCGCCTCCGCAAACGGGCGAGCCGGTTGAGGCCCATCAGAAACAGAAGCGAGGCCGCAAAGAGCAGGACGGACGCCGCCACCGCCTTGCCGATGGCGCCCTCCTTGAAGAAGGCCTGGTAGATGTAGATCGACAAGGAGGTGGTGGAGCCGCCCGCGCCCGACCCCGTCAGCGCGTAGATGTTGTCGAACACCCGGAAGCCGTCGATGAAGCGGATGAAGAAGGCGATCACCAGCGTCGGCATCATCAAGGGCAATTCGATGAAGCGCAGGATCTTCCACGCCCCCGCCCCATCGAGGGCTGCGGCCTCGCGCAGCGCGTCGGGAATGGCGAGATAGGCAGCATAGAAGAGCAGAAAGGCGAACGGCGTCCATTGCATGACCTCGATCACCGCAAGCGTCCAGAAGGCCGTCTGCGGGTCGAGAAAGGCCGGGCTGTCGCCGAACCATTCGAATAGATAGAACGGCACGGGCCCCGCGAACTCGTGCAGCACGAGGCGATACATCAGGCCGACCATGGCTGGCGCGACCATGAGCGGCAGCATCAGGGGCGCGAGCAGGATCGGGCGCTTGCTGAGAAGCGGCGCCAGAAACACCGCGAGAAACAGGCCGAGCAGACATTCTGCGAGCGCGGTCAAAAGGCCGAAGCGCAACGAAAACGAGAACGCACGCCAGAACTCGCCGTCCTGCACCACGGCGAGATAGTTGCCGAACCCGCTGAGGCTCGGGCTGCGCAGCGTCTCGAAGGAAACGGCGGACACCGAGTAGACGAGGTTCACCAAGGCGGGAAAGCCCAGAAACAACAGAAGAAAGGCCACGAGCGGCGACAACAGAAGCCGCCCGTGGGTCTTGCCGAGGATCGCCATGGCTTGAGGTCCGCAGAGCGTGCGGGGCGCTTCGTGGGAAGCGCCCCGTCATGCCGCTCGATTACTTCTTGAGGAGATCCTGCATGCCGGCCGCCGTCCTGGACAGGGCCGTGTCGAGATCCTGCTGGCCCGACCAGTAGCCGGTGAACTCCTTGGCCTGGAGTTCATAGACGGAAAGCGCGCCGGCCGCCGTCGCACCCGTCATCACGTAGCCGTACTCGCCCGCGAACTCGCCGAGCTTGACGAGATCGGGCCGCTCGCTCGCCACCTTGGCGACCACCTCAGGAGAAAGCGCCGGCGAGCCGCCGTTGCGCGCGTAAAGAAGGGCTGCGTCCTCGGTCGCGAGCCAGCGCAGGAATTTCGCGGCGCCTTCCTTGTTCTTGCCGTTCTTGTTGATGCCGAGGCCCAGGCCGTGGATGTGGTCCGCACGCCCATTGGGACCGGCGGGCGGGGCGACGATGCCGGTGACCTCGGCCACCGCCGGAGACTTCTCGGCACTCGTCAGGTCGGCTGCGGCGGCGTTCCACTGCAGGGCGGTGGCGGCTTGGCCGGAGGCGAAGGCTGCGTTCGTCTCGGCATATTCGTAAGATAGCGAGTCGCGCGGCGAGGCACCCGCATCGTAGAGCTTCTTGTAGAGTTCGAGGCCGGTCCGGTAGGCGTCCGAATCCACCGTCACCTTGCCCGAGGCATCCATCCAGTCGCCGCCATAGGAGCGCGGCAAGGACTGAAACACCATCATGTTGAAGAGCAGGTTCTTCATCTGCAGCACGGTGCCGTAGCGCACGGGGCTGTCGCTGTTGACGCCCTTGGAGAAATAGAGCGCGGTCGCAGCCCAGTCGTCCCATGTCCAGCTGTTGGGGTCCTTGGGCTGCAGGTCCTTGCCGAGCTCGGCCTTGGCGATCTCGTTGTAGCGCGCCTTGGCCGCGTCGTCCGCCAGAAGGGCGTCGATCAGGTCCTTGCGGTAATACATGAAATGGAGCGATAGGTCGGTCGGCACGCCGAACTGCTTGCCCTCGAACTGCATGGTCTTGAGCACGGCGTCGCCGAACACCTTGGCCGCATCGGGCCCGAGATCGACGGGCTCCATGTAGGGCGCGTAGCGGCCGATCGAATAGGTCGCGACGAGGTTCGCGTCGAACGCGTCGGAGCCCGCCGCCATGTCGGCCTGGAGCTTGTCGTAGAAGCCTTCGCGGTTGAAGAACAGAAGCTCGACCTTGTCGTTCTCAGCCGTACCGGGCGCCTGGTTGTAAGCCTCGACGGCCGCGCGCAGCGCCGTTTCCTCCGAGCCGCCGGGCCATCCGAGCACGGTGACCTTGGCCTGCGCGGGTAGTGCTGCGCTCGCCAGCAAGGCTGCGAGCGCGCCGATCATCCCAATCCGTTTCATGCGATTCCCCTTTTTTCGTTATGCGGTCCGGTGGTTGCGAAGGCGCCGCGCGGCGAGGTCGGCGACGCCGATGAGGCCTGCCTGGGCGCCGAGCGCCGCAGGCTTGATCCTGGGCATCAGGCGCGGATCGAGCGCCGCGAGATTTCCCCGCACACGGTCGAGAAAGCCGGGCGAAAGGCCGATGCCCCCCCCGATCACGATGTGGTCGGGGTCGAGCATCATCTGGATGTCACGGCAAAGCGTGGCGACGCGCTGGGCGCTTCGCCCGACGATCCCTTCCGCCCAGCCGGCACCCCCGCGCGCCTGCTCGAACACGCCGGCGGCATCGCAGGCGTGGCCCATGCGCGCGGCTTCCGCGGCGATCCACCGGCCCGACACCTCGTCTTCCAGAGGCGCGCCGCCTGCGGTGCTCCCGCGCAGAAGGCCGAAGCTGCCGGCGAGGCCCTCGATCAGGCGACCGTCCAGGACGATGCCGCCGCCGATGCCGGTCGAGATCGTGAGAAAGACGAGGCTTCTTCCCCCATGCCCGCCGCGCGCGAACTCGCCCCAGGCCGCGGCCTGCGCGTCGTTGACGGCCACGGCCGGCGCGCCAAACGCTTGCGCGACGCGCGCGACCAGCGGGAAATTGTCGGGGATCGGCAGGGTTTCGGGGTTGAGCGCATACCAGCCCTCGGGCGAGACCACGCCTGTCGCGGCGATGCCGATGCCGGCAAAGGACTCGTCCCAGCCGGCCGTGGCTTCGCGTGCGGCCTCGATCCAGGCATCGGGCCCGTCCTTGGCGCGCGTGGCCACCACCGCCTCGCGGCGGATCGTGCCGCCTTCCAGGTGGGCGACCGCGATCTTGGTGCCGCCGATGTCGAGCGCCAGGATCGCCGCCCCCTCCCCTTGCGCGAAGCCGTCGCGCACGGCCGCATCGAACCAGGCCGTCGCATGCTCGGTGCGGGTGATGGCCGAGCCGACCACCACCGCATGAGCACCGGCCGCGGCTGCATCCCGCGCCTGCTCGGGCACGCGGATGCGGCCCTCCGCGATCACGTTGGGCGTCAGTGCGCGCATGGCGGCGATCAGCGCGAGATCGGGCTCCGTGGGTTCCGGGCCGCCGGTGTAGCCCGATAGCGTGGAGCCGAGATAATCGATGCCGAGCGCGTGCGCGCGGCGCGCGTCTTCGATGTTCGAGCAATCCGCCATGGAGAGCCTGCCGCGACGGCGCACGGCATCGGCTAGCGCTTCCACGGATGCGGGGCGCACGCGATCCGTCGCATCGAACGCGATGACATCGGCGCCTGCTTCGGCCAGCGCGTCGACATCGTGCAGAAAGGGCGTGATGCGCACGGGGCTGTCGTCGAGGTCGCGTTTCACGATGCCCACGATCGGCACGGAGACGGCGGGACGCACGGCGCGCAGATAGCTGATGGATTCGATGCGCAGCGCCACCGCGCCTGCCGCGACCGCGGCCTTTGCAAAGGCCACCACATGATCGGCCTCGTCCATCGGGCCGCCGGGCACTGGCTGGCAGGAAACCACGAGCCCTTTCGGGATGGCGTGTTGCGGCAAGGCGAATCCTCTTTCGAGGCCTCACTCTACCCAAACCAGACCAGCGGGAAACTGGATTTCATCTGGTATCATCGATTGAGTTCGAACACGAAGTCGTAGACGTCGCCCTTGTAGGTGGTCTCGCAGAATTCCACCGTCCGTCCGTCGCCCAGGAAACAGCGGCGTTCGGTGACCAGAACGGGCGAGCCCGCGGGGCATTCGAGATGGCGCGCATCGTCTTCGGAAGCCGCTCGGGCCTGCATGCGCTGGAGCGCGTGCTGGGGCATGAACCCGCGCTCGGCCAGCGCCTCGTAAAGCGAGTGGCCCACTGCATCGGGTCCGGAAAGGAAGGGCTGAGGCACGGTGGCGACCTCGAGCGCAATCGGCACCCCATCGGCCGTGCGCACGCGTTTCATGCGGACGACATTCATCGAGCCGGTGATGCCGAGCGCCATCATCTCGTGCGAGAACGGCCGCGCCAGCTGCTTGGAGATCCAGATGCAGCCCGGCTCCTGCCCGCGCGCGCGGATGTCCTCGGAAAAGCTCGACAAGGTGGAAAGCGACTTCTCCACCCGTGCGCCCACTTCCGTCTTGAAGCCGTGCCGCCGGGTGAGCAGCCCTTCTTCCTCCAGCACCGCGAACGCCTTGCGCACCGTGACGCGCGACAGGCCGAGTTCGTCCGCGATCAGCCTTTCGCCGGGCAGAACCGCGCCCGGGCGCAACTGCGTTGCCCGGATCGGCCCTTCGATGGCCGCAACCAGGCGCCGGTAGAGCGGCAGATCGGCGCTCTGCGCGAGAAGTTCCGTGCCGACCAGCGCCATGAACTCCCGACTTTCCACCGTCCCGCCCCGCTTTCCCGCGCATCGCGAAAAATCATTCGTCAAAGCAAACTGGTATCATACCTCCGCTCGATATCGGTAGGAAATCGCAAGATGAAGGCGCCCGATCCGCATTCCATTCGAAGCTTGCAGCCTCCAGCGTGCTAGGGCACGCGCATGGCCTCGCTCTTGTTCATCACCCATCCCGAAGTGGTCGTCGATCCCGCAACCCCGATCGAGCGCTGGCATTTGAGCCCCGCGGGCATCACTCGGATGCGACACTTCTCTGGCTCTCCCGTGCCCGCGGATGTCCGGGCGATCTGGTCGAGCGCGGAAACCAAGGCGATCGAGGCCGCTGGCATCCTGGGCGGCGCCCTGGGGCTCGGCGTCCAGGTGGCAGGCGATCTCGGCGAGAACGACCGAAGCGCGACGGGCTTTCTTCCGCCCGCGGATTTCGAGGCGACGGCCGACGTGTTCTTCGCCTCCCCGGCTTCGAGTATCCGCGGCTGGGAGCGCGCGGTCGACGCCCAGGCGCGCATCTGCGCGGCGGTTGCCCGGATCGTCGCCGGGCACGATGGGGGCGACCTCGCCATCGTCGCCCACGGCGCCGTCGGCACCCTCCTCTTCTGCGCGCTTTCACGCCACGGGATCAGCAGATCTTTCGATCAGCCTTTCCAAGGTCACTATTGGCGGGCACCCCTGCCGGACCTCGTGCCAGAGCACGGCTGGGTGCCAATCGCATCCCGCTAGCGGCAACTGGCCGAGGGGTCCTTGATCCTGTGGAGAACCGATGCCGAAACTGCCGGCGCTTCTGATCATCACCGTGTTTGCCGCCATGGCCGGCTGCGCCAAGCCCCCGTCGAGCATCAAGCCGATCGCCGCCGACGACCGCGCCTATGCCGGCCTGAGCTGCGACCAGCTCCGCACCGAGCGCCAGCAGGTGGCCAACGACCTCGAAGCCGTTTCCACCCGTCAAAGCACCCGCGCCGCGAGCGATGCCGCAAGCATGATGGTCGTCGGCGTGCCCGTCGCCTCCGTGGTCACGGAAGACCTGTCTCCGCATGTCGCGGTCGGCAAGGGCAAGGTGATCGCTCTCGATAACGCCTTGCAGCGCGGCGGCTGCTGATCGTGTCGGAGCGGGTGGGATGCAGATTGCCCGCGAATTGTGGTCATCGAGCCAGTTTTGCGAGTGCGAGGGCAAAACCGGCCGCGGCTGCGAGCGAGCATGCTGTGCGAACGTGGTTCCAGAACAACCAAGGATCTCTGAAGTCGCGCCAGCTTTGGAGGCTGAAAGCCGATGCGGGCAGTGACGCCAGGTTTTCGTTGAGCGGCACGTTCATGCTCACCGTGACAAATATCGAGCCGACGACGTAGGCGAGCAACGCCGCGATGACGAAGGCTCGCGTGTTCGAGGGCAGAAAGGCTGTCGATGCGAGGAGAACTGCTGCCGCCAGTCCCGTGCCGAAGAAGGCAGCGAAAAACAGTGGGTTCAGAACGGCGACGTTGATCGATTGCATCGCGGCGATCGACTCGACGGCCGGCAGTCGATCGAGTGCGTGGATGACGAAAGTCGAGAAGGCAAAGAATATGCCGCCGACAAGCCCGGCACCGACACACGCAAAGATGAGCGTCGAGAGAAATATGGCGTTCATGGTGGACCCCAGCGCCCATGGTGAGCATCGCGCAAGCGAGCAGGCCTGCATGGCAGTCGGGCGGTGGAGCGCGCGCACTCTCGTGCGCACGGACCCACCGCTTCGAGATCAGGCGGCGGGTCTCCACGACCCGGCCGCAGATGCGCCTGCGATGTAGGATTGAAAATCGCGCGGCGGACGGCCGAGGACGCGTTCGACGCCATCCGCGATCCCGCTGTTGCGTCCGTCGAGGACCTCATCGAACAGCATCCGCATGAGAGCGATGATCTCGTCAGGCAGGCTTTGTGCTCTCAGCTCGTCCAGAAACGGTTCGAGCGGCACTTGAGTGAAGCGGACCGGTCGCTCGAGGTGATGGGAGAAAAGGTCCGCGATCTCGGCAAAGATCAGGGCTCGTGGGCCGGTCAGCTCGTAGAGCTGGCGCTCGTGCCCACGTTCCGTCAGCACCACTGCCGCAACATCAGCGATGTCGTCGGCATCCACGAAGGGTTCGGCGACATCGCCAGCCGGCAGAACGATCTCGCCCGACATGACGCCATCGGTGAGGAAGCTTTCGCTGAAGTTCTGATTGAACCAGCTGCAACGCAGGATCGTCCACTCAGGCACAGCCGCCATGAGCGCCTGTTCCGCGCGCTCAGCGCCCTGCTCGCCGCGGCCCGACAGCAGAACGACGCGCTTGATGCCCATCTCCGAAGCCAGTCGGGAAAGCGCATCAACGGCTTCCGCTCCGCCGGGAAGCCCGAGATCGGGTTGATAGCTGAGGTAGAGGCTCCCTGCCCCGCCAAGCGCGTCTTTCCATGTGCTTCGATCCGTCCAGTCGAACGAGGGCATGGTCGAGCGTGATGCGAAGCGGAAAGACCGTCCTTTGGCGGCAAGCCGTTCGGCCAAGCGCCTGCCCGTTTTGCCGCCACCGCCGACGATGACGACTGGGGCTGAACCGGTTCCCATCTGACTGTCCATTTGGCCATCTCCAAAATATGATGAATGCTCATATTTGAGATGTGATGGTCCCTCATAAATGGTGGGTCAAGCAAAACATGAGGAATTCTCATAAATGAACGATGAGACGACGGGACTTAAGGTCGGACGCGTGCCGACCCAGGCTCGAGCTCGCAAACGCGTCGAGACGATCCTGCATGAGGCGACAGGCATGATCGCAGCTCATGGGCTTGACGCACTGCGCATGAGCGAGCTTGCGCAGCGCGCCGGGATCCCGATCGGCTCTCTTTACCAGTATTTTCCCGACAAGGCGGCGGTGGTGGCTCAGCTGTCGATGCGGCTGAACGACGAAGGCCGGAGATGTGTGGCGGATGAACTTACTCCGGTCCGCACAGAGAAAGAGCTGTTCGCGGCGATCGGAGAAATCGCTGATCGCTTCTATGCGATGTATGTCGAGCAGCCTGCGATGAAGGCAGTGTGGCAGGCGACCCAGGCCAGTCCCGTGTTGCAGGAACTCGATGCCAAGGATGGCATCGAGCATTCGAAGCTGTTGTCGCAGGCGATGACGAGAGTTTATCCGCGTGCCGACAGCCACAAGCTCTTCGCCTTGTCCGCATTGCTGATGACGCAGCTTGCGGCGGCTGTTCGCTTCGCGATCACCTTGGATGACGGCGATGCACGCATGGTGCTCGACATGTTCAAGTCGCTCATGCTGCCGAGGAAGATCGAGGCGCTGGATCGAAGCTGATTTTGCAGCCCTTCGATTGGATCGAGCAGGCTTCTGGTAAAAATCAACTCGACCATCCGACCGATGGGAGGTTCATGACCTACCTTTTTTCTTTCGGTCGTTTTCCTGCAAATCATCTTCATCCTTCGTAACTGCGAAGGATCGGCACTCCCACTGCTGCCGCGTGAGTTCCCAGTCGACCTCCGTCCAACCCCTCGCGACCATCCACGCGGGACCGGCCCTTTCCGCCACCCGCACAGCACCGTAGCGCTCTGCGATCTTGGTGATGCGGCTGTTTCCGCTGGCGGTGTCACTGACGAAAGCGTCCAATCCGAGAGACGTGAATCCGAAATCCACGAGGCACTCTCCGGCTTCCAGGGCAACCTTGTGCTTTCCCCAGAACATCGGAGCCAATTCTATGCCGAGCACCGCGACATTGGGGTTCTCAGGCTTAATTCGAACGCCGCCGCAGCCGCGCAGCGCCGCGTCCGACTTGCCGAATATGCCGAGCTGGAAATTGAGCCGGGGATGCTGGCGCTGCCATTCGAGAAACAACGTGAAGAGCGATTGAGCCTGGGCTTCATCCCCCTCGGCGATGTCATACAAGGCGCGATATCTGGCGTCGGCCTGGTATGCGACGAAGGCGAGGCGGTCCTCTTCGGTGAAGTCGCGAAGCGTGAATCTTTTGGTCTCCAGCCTCATGACACAGCGCCTTGGGGTCGTGCCGCGTGGATCTCGATAGCCATGATCCGCCTTTCGCCTTGGTCTAAGCTCAGTTGTTCAGACGCGTGCAAGGCTTGCTCCTTGCAATCCAAGCGATGGGTTCTGCACGCAGTGCGATCCCGTCACGGGAGGTTGTAGTCGAACCAGAGATGGTGCGTGCCCGCCTCGTCGATGCGTATTCCTCCCGAGCCGGATATGCCGTGCAATCTGCCTGTTCCGCTGCCATCCACGATCAGAAAGAACTCGTTTGATCGATCGCGACCTCTGGTCGAGGCGCAATGGATGAAGTTGAACGATCCTTCGAGCCCGTTGAGACTTCCCGCAAAGCTTTCGATCGCGACATAGGTCCCGATGCCGGCTTCCTGGTCGAACGCGGCAGCGAAAACAGTCCTCGACCTTCCTTCGGCCTCACCGCTCAGGGTCTTTTCCATCGTCTTGACGGTGAGGGGCAAGGCGGTGGACACTGGCGCCCCTTCCTGAACGTCGACCGACTTCAGGTTGGCGATGGAGAATGTCGCAGTGGCCCGCATCGGGTTGCTCCAGATCTGCTGAGACGTTGGTTCGTTCCTGATCCCTGGCCGAACCGTTTCCAGAGCGCTGGCAAGGTCCCGATGAAATGCAAGACTTCCACGAGGACTTCGGGCTTCTTGGCTCCGGCCAATTTGGCAGAAGAGGAATAACGGGTCCTCCAGAGGCAAGATGAAGCGGCGTCGAGACTGATCCCACTCTAGGTGAGACCCACAGCTATCAGCCCGCATGCCAGCATCATCAGTGCCCAGCCGGGATGAAAGCGGCGAACGGCCCAAAGCAGTCCAAGGCCGCCATAGGCGAAGGACGAAGCAGCAAGCAGGCCGACGAGGCGTCGCGCATCCTCGCCGAACCAGAGCGCGGTCAAGACGAGCATCGCGCCGCTTATCAGCCAGTTCGCGGTCGTGAAATGCAGCAGCACGCCGACCAGCTTCTTCATCGCGGACGAGGCGCGCGGGTGTTGAGCGAGTTCCGTTGCCAGAGGAGCGATGATCGCGCGCTGCATGAGCACGCCGTGAATCAGCGCCGTCCCCACGCCAATGAGGCCCGCTGCCACGAGAGCAATCTGCGAATGATCCACAGCCATACATCCATGTATGGAGACGTATGAGGATATTCGTCGCTTCGGTCAAGACATATCTGTATGGTCGGTCCATGAGCGAGCGTCTGAGTCGCACGGATTGGCTGGACCATGGGTTGAGGCAGCTCGAGACCGAGGGGCGGTCCGTGCTGTCGGCCAATGCCATGGCGGCATCTCTTGGGGTGTCCAGAGGAAGCTTCTATTGGCATTTCCGAGATGTCGCCGATTTTCGATCGGCGCTTCTGGAGCGATGGCGAGATGGGGCAACCGAGCATGTCATCTCGCGGCTCGAGACCAAGAAGCATCCGGCGGACAGGTTGCGCTCTCTTCTGGTCAGCGCGTTTGGCGACGCCTCGCTGTCCGACCACCGCGCTTCGGCGCAGGATCGCGCCATTCGGGCCTGGGCCGCAGACGAGAGCGAGGTTGCACGCGTCGTGGAGGAGGTCGATCGCCGCCGTGTCGACTACATGGCCGGGATTCTCCGGGATGCCGGCGTAAGCGGACAGACCGCGCATGAGCGGGCCGTCTTCCTGTATTGGGCTTACCTGGGCCGCGAGGCTGCGCTCGGGACCGGCACCGTGTTGGGCCCCGAGGCGGCGACCGCGATGGCCGATCTCGTTCTGGCGGGATCGAACTGACCGGATGGCCGTCTGATTGCTTGCCCCCGTCCATGCGTTGGCAAGGCGTCGGGGCGGCCGTGAATCGAGGCGTGCGCGCGCCGCCGTCGGGCACATCGGACGGGTTGCGGGCATGCGGATCGTCAGTCATCCGCCTCGGGCGACTGGGTGCCGATCCACTCCGCGAAGGCCAGCATGGCCGCGGTCGGTGTTCTGGACTTGAGCCTCGTCAGCCAATAGCTGCCTTGCGAAATGGCCACTTGGAACGGTCTTCTGATCGACCCGCTTCGAAGCTGGCGGGAGAACATGAGAGCCGGCGCCAGCGCCACTCCGGCTTCCTGCTCGGCCGCCTCGATCATCGCGAGCGAGGAATCGAACACGATGGCGCTGGTGATCGTACCGGGGGCATCGATTCCGGCGGCTGCGAACCATCGCGGCCATTCGTCCGCGCGGTAGCTGCGCAGAAGAGTGAGGTCGCGCAGATCTTCCGGCGTCCGCAATCGCGCCGCGAGGCGCGGCGTGCACAACGGCGTCAGTGGTGCCGCAAACAATTGCATGGCATCGAGCCCATGCCAGGCGCCATCGCCGAAGCGTATCGATAAATCGAGTCCTTCGGCCGCCATGTCGACCCGGTTGTTGTTGGTCGACAGCCGCAGGTCGACGAAGGGGTGGGCGCGCTGGAATGCCCCCAGGCGGGGCAGCAGCCAGCCGACGGCAAAGGTTCCGACGGCGCCCACCACCAGCGGCTCGCGCAACTCTCGTGCACCGGCGCGCTCGATGGTGGCAGCCAAGCTGTCGAAGGCGCCGCTGACGACGGGCAGCAGCCTTTCCCCCTCCGCCGTGATCAGCAGCCCACGTGGCAGGCGACGAAACAACTGCACGCCCATGCGCTGCTCCAGCGAGCGCACCTGCTGGCTGATGGCCGCTTGCGTGACGCACAGCTCGATGCCTGCTCGGGTGAAACTGAGGTGCCTTGCAGAGGCTTCGAACGCCCGCAACGCATTCAGCGGCAAAAAAGGCCTGACCATCCGTGCCCTAGATATTCTTATGGCAGACCCGAACTATCATGGTTTGCCAGCTGTTCGAAGGGGTCTTACTCGGCAGGACGCTGAAATCCGCAAGGGGAATTCGATGTCCGTCCACCTCAATCGCCGCCTCGCAGTGACGCTGCTTGCTGGGCTCGTGGTCCCATTGTCGACCGCGCAGGGAAAGGAGCCCACCGGCGACGCCGCCATCCGCCTGATCGTCGACGAGGCGATCGAGCCGATCCTTCGCCAGCATGCGATCCCCGGAATGGTCGTCGCCGTGACCATCGACGGAAAGCGCCACTTCATTGAATACGGCCTCGCGTCGAAGGAAACGCGGGTGCCGGTGACGCGCGATACCCTCTTTGAACTCGGCTCGGTCAGCAAGACATTCACCGCGACGCTGGCGGCCTATGCGGAGGTCGAGGGCAAGCTCTCGCTGAATGAGCCGATCGGCCGCAGAATGCCCGAACTGGCGGGCAGCGCGCTCGGCGACGTGCCCATTCTCCATCTCGGCACGCACACGGCCGGGGGCTTTCCGCTTCAGCTTCCCGATGACGTCAAGAACCCTGAACAGCTCATCGCATATTTCCAGGCCTGGAAGCCGCAGCATGCTGTCGGCACCATGCGCAGCTATGCCAATCCGAGCGTTGGCCTCCTCGGGATGATCGTTGCGCGAAGCATGGGCTCGACGATCGACGCTCTGCTGGAACGCCGGCTGTTTCCCGAACTCGGCATGCCCCGCAGCTATGTCACCGTCCCTCCAGGCGAGATGAACTCCTATGCCTGGGGGTACAATCGCGAAGGCCGGCCGGTTCGGGTAAACCCAGCGATGCTCGCAACCGAAGCCTATGGCGTGAAATCGAACGCCGTCGACATGATCCGTTTCGTCGAGCTCAACATGGGGGTCGGCACGCTGCCCGAGAAACTGGCGCGCGCAATCGATGCGACCCATGTCCGCTATTACCGAGCGGGCGAACTGATCCAGAACCTGATCTGGGAGCAGTACCCCTATCCGGTTGATCTCGCGAAGATAGTGGCCGGCAACGCGCCCAGGATGGTCACGGGCGAAATCCCTGCCGCGGCAGTCGAGCCTCCGGCGGTGGCGGGCGACGATGCGGTGATCAACAAGACCGGATCGACCAACGGCTTCGGCGCCTATGTCGCCTTTGTCCCCGGCCGGAAGATCGGCGTGGTGATGCTGGCCAACAGGAATTTTCCGAACGAGTTCCGCGTCAGGGCAGTCCACCAGATCCTGACACGGATCACGCAATAGGCGGCGGCTGAACCGACCACTTCCCCACTCTCCGTACAGTATGTATGGTTGCTCATAGCACCGCCTGTCGCGAGGGCCCGAAATGTATCGATTGTCCTGTTTCGCTCTTATCGCGCTGGGCGTGATCCACCTCACCGCCCTGGGCGCCGACGCGGTAGGCTATGCGCCGGGCTGGCTGCACGGCGATCTTTGGACCTTCGATCACTGGGCGAGCGTTGCAGATCAGCAGCCCGCCCTTGTCTTCAGCGGGTTTGCCTTCTGGTCGACTTTCGGCAGCGTTGCGCCGGGCTTGATCGCGGTCGGCTATCTGCTGCTCTGGATCGACGATCGGGGTCTTCCCCCTCCTCGTGCGGCCATCGTGGGGATCATCGCCTGGGCTTTGATCGGCACATTGCTCATGCCCCCCAGCGGATTGCCGGCGATCCTTCTGGTCTCGCTCGGCCTGCTGCGAAAGGGCCGCAGACCCGCAGCAATCGAGACATGACCGTGCGCGACCCCGCTTCGGGCAGTTTCGACGATCCGCGCCGGAGGCTTGGCCCGTCGGAATGGGTGGAAGCGGCTTACGCGATGTTTGCCGAAGGCGGCGTCGATGCCGTCAAGATCGATGCTCTCGCGCGTTCGCTTGGGGTGACGCGCGGCAGCTTCTACTGGCATTTCGAGAACAAGGACGCGCTTCTGGCCGAGCTCGTCGAGCGCTGGCTGGTGTTGGAGACCCTCCGTGTCATCGACATGGCCGAAGCTGCCGGCGGCCGGGCGGCCGACCGGCTCTGGGCCGTCGTCGAAAGCGTGCGGACGGATGATGGCCGCTTCGAACTCGCGATCAGGCACTGGGCGCGCAGCAGCGACTACGCTGCCGGAATCGTCCGGCAAGCCGACGAAAAGCGGACTGCCTACTTGGAGCGTCTTCTGACAGAGCACGGCATCGAAGCCGGACTTGCGGCACGCCGCGCGCGCATCCTCTATCTTGCCTGGCTCGGTCATTACGTGGCTCTCACCGATGCGGGCCTTGGAGAGATGATCGAAGACCTTCGAGAGGCTTATCGGTTGGTACTCGCCTGACGCCGGCGTTGCGTGGAACACTACGGTGACGTTCCAGTGCGAGCCCCACGGATCGATGGCCGCCGGGTGATCTCGGGCATCCTGCGTATGCTATGGACCGGTTGGCGCTGGCGAGATGTGCTTGCCGAAACCGACCTAGCCGCCATCACCCTGGTTGCGGCTGCAACTCGATGGGTTGAGCGAGTCCCTACCTAGAGAGACGAGGAGTGCATATGGCGCGTCACGACTTCGACCCTCGCACCATCCTTGCGGATGGGCGCCCTGCAACGCAAGCCAGATTGTTCGACCCATCCATTGACGGACCGTGGCGAGGATCGGTCGCAGGTCTTCACCTTCACGGGGCGATCACCGTGCTGGCCTATGGTACCGATGAAACGGGTGTAGGCCCGCGGCTGCACGTCCATCCTTATGATGAGACCTTCATCGTGGTCGAAGGCCGGGCCAGATTCTACGTGGGCGACACGATCCTGGAAGCTTCGGCGGGGGAAGTCGTTCTCGGACCAGCGGGTGTTCCGCATCGATTTGAGAATCTCGGACCAGGTCGGCTCCAAACAATCGATATTCACCACTCACCCGAACGGATACAGACAGATTTGGACTAGCGTCTCTTGTCTGCCTGCGGCCCCTGCGGCCCACCGGCAATCCTGAGGTGAACGCAGCCGCGGCAACTGGTTGGCTCTAAGCGCAACTCAGCTTGGTGTGCAGCCATGAGCCAAGCAGCGGCCTGCAACAATAATTTATTTGAGAAGCAGGCCAGAACAGCGGTGTCATGCACATGCCTTGCGGGTGTTCGCGTGGTGCGAACCCCTGCACAGAATTGAGCAAGCCTCCAGCAGAGCCATCCTCCTCTGGCATCCGGTAGTGGAGCGTATCGGAGGTCAGGATCGGGCGCAGTTGCTGACTATGTGGTGACACCAAGCCGCCGATGGCGGACTCAATCTGACCTGAATCATTGAAAAAGCCTGGCGCACCCGACAGGATTCGAACCTGTGACCTCTGCCTTCGGAGGGCAGCACTCTATCCAGCTGAGCTACGGGTGCGGAGCGGCCGGGGCCGCTGGAGCTGTGGGGATTTCATAGAGCAAGGCAGGGGCTGCGGCAACCGGGGAATTGGGGGCGGCGGCTTATGGCGGGGCATGGGGAATGGTAGGAAGGGAGACGGTTGGCGGAGGAGACGGGGCGCATGGGGAGGATAGCGGTGGTGACGGGTGCAGCCGGCGGGATGGGGAGGGCCATCGCCGAGCGTCTGCTGAGTGACGGCTTCACCGTGGTGGGGCTCGATATCGACGAGCGCGGTCTGGATGCGGTTGGCGGCGAGAGGTTCGAGCCGCTGGTGGTGGATCTGCTCGACGCCCATGCCATCGACCAGGCCTTCGCCGGCATCGGTGAGCGGCATGGCGGGCTCGACGCGCTCGTCAACAATGCGGGCACCTGCCTAATGGGGGAGTTTCCCGCAATCGCGTCCGACGAGCTCGAACGACAGATGCGGCTCAACTTCTCGAGCGCGTTCCACTGCTGCCAGAAGGCCGTGCCGCTGATGCTTGAACGGCCGGGTGTCAAGAAGATCGTCAACATCTCGTCCAACGGCGCCTACAATTTCGACGTGTTCGACCCGCCCCACTATCGCGCGAGCAAGGCCGCCCTCGACACGCTCACCAAAGACCTCGCGCGGCGCTATGCGCAGGAGCGCATCGCGGTGAATTCGATAGCGCCCGCCATGACGGAGACGCCGCTGTTCGGCGTCCTGTCGGAAGAGGTGCTCGCCCGTGCCATCGCGGGCATGCCGCACGGGCGCGCGATGCAGCCATCCGAAATCGCAGCCTGGGTCGCGTTTCTGCTGTCGCCCGCAGGCGACATCTGCTCGGGCAACGTGATCATCCTCAACCAGGGCCGCGACGTCCGCTGAGGCGGCCACAGGAGAGTTTGCCATGCCTGCCGATCTCGAAGTGCTCGCCCGCCGCATCGCAACCGCTGCCGAAGGCCGCGCCCGCTTCGTCGTGGGCATCGCCGGCCCGCCCGCATCGGGCAAGTCGACCCTGGCCGAGACGCTCGCCGAGCGGATCGGGAAAGCCCGCGCGGCCGTGGTTCCGATGGACGGGTTTCACTACGACGACGCGGTGCTGGCGGAACTCGGCCTTTCCCAGCGGAAAGGCGCGCCCGAGACCTTCGACTATGGCGGCTTCGCGGCCCTGCTCGGCCGGCTGCGGGCGGGTGAAGACCGCGTCGCCGTTCCCGTGTTCGACCGCTCGATGGAGCTTGCCCGCGCAGGCGCGCGGCTGATCCCGGCCGACCTGCCGATCCTCCTTGTGGAGGGAAACTACCTGCTGCTCGACGAAGCGCCCTGGCAGGGCCTCGAAGGGCTCTTCGACATGACCGTGTTTCTGGATGTGCCGGAAGCCGAACTCGACCGCCGCCTGGTCGAGCGCTGGCGCTTCCACGGGCGGGAAGATGAGGCCGCGCGCCGCTGGATCGACGGCAATGACCTTCCCAATATCAGACGCGTGCTTGGCGCGCGGCGCAAGGCCGACTGGGTGGTGTGAGGCGAACCGGCGGCCGGTGCCGCCGGTTCATCGCAGGGTTCAGGCGCCGTCGCCGAAGCGGCCGCGCTCGGTGGTGTCGAGAAGGTCCTGGTTGATCGCGGCCTCCTCGCTATCGTCGGGCAGCGCATCGTCGCTGTCGTTGAAGGCGTTATCGTCGTTGTCATCCCAATTGTCGTTGGCGGCTTCTTCGGCCTCGCCCTCGCGCAGGGATTCGAGCGACACCTCGTTTGAGCCCGGGCTGATGCCGTCCCAGTCGTCCACGCCCATCGGATCGTCGAGCACGGCGGCGTTTTCGCCGCGGTTCTCCAGCCGCTCCTCGTTGGCGAGGTCTTCGGCGGGAAGACGGTTCTCGTCCATGCTGATGCTCTTGTCGCCCATGACGGTGCTCCACATGTTGAGGCCGTGCAACGATGCGCGGCCCCTGCGGTTGCAGAAATTCGTCTAGGAGCGTGCGGCGGGCACCTGCAGGCCCTTGGCGACCGCCGGCCGCGCGAGCGCCCGGTCGAGCCATTCCGAGACGCGCGCGAAGTCGTCCATGCCGAGCACCTCGCCCGCATCGTAGAACACTTTCAGCCCGCGCACCCAGGGGAAGGTCGCGATGTCGGCGATCGAGTATTCGTCTCCCGCCAGCCATTCGCGGCCTTCAAGCTGCTTGTCGATCACGCCGAGCAGGCGCTTGGCCTCGTCGCGGTAACGCTCGAAGGGCCGGCGGTCCTCGATCGCCCGGCCGGCATACTTGTGGAAGAAGCCGAACTGCCCGAACATCGGCCCGACCCCGCCCACCTGGAAGAACAGCCACTGCAGGGCGGCGTAGCGTTTGGCCGGGTCGGTTGGCAAAAGGCGACCAGTCTTTTCCGCGAGATAGACGAGGATGGCGCCCGACTCCCACAAGCCCAGCGGCTCGCCGCCCGGTCCATCGGGGTCGATGATGGCGGGAATCTTGTTGTTGGGGTTCAGCGACAGGAACTCGGGCGTCTTCTGGTCGTCCTTCATGATGGACACGAGATGCGCCTCGTATGGCAGGCCGAGTTCCTCCAACCCGATCGACACCTTCACGCCGTTGGGCGTGGCGAACGAATAAAGCTGGATGCGGTCGGGATGCTCGGGCTGCCAGCGACGGGTGATCGGAAAGCGGGAAAGGTCGGCCATGACGGGCTCCTCATGAAGGCGTTGCGCGACAGCAGCCAAAATTAGGGCCGGCCGAGCCGCACGCAACTCCAAGCGCGAGGGCGCAGGAACATCCGGAAGCTTCCTCAGCGTCGCCGGAGGGTTTCGGCTTTTGCACCGCTTTTCACGGGCACATCACGGAACATTGTTCGGGGTGGACTGTTGTCCCCGGCAACCTCTTGTCTCCCGGGAGAAATCCAATGAACGGCATCATCTATCTCGTTGGCCTCGTCGTTGTCGTGCTGGCCGTCCTGTCGCTGCTCGGCCTGCGCTGAGCCGCCCGCAGGGCACTTGAGACACCCCACACCAGCAGGAGACCGTCATGGCTCTTTCTCCCACTCCCGGCTCGGTCGTGGTCGACCCGGCCCCGCGCGACGACAGCTCCTACGTCGATTGGCCGGCAATCTTCGCGGGCGCAGCACTCTCGCTCGCCATCTCCTTCGTTCTGCTGACGTTCGGCTCCGCGCTCGGCCTCAGCGTCACCTCGCCCTATGAGGGCCAGGGCATCGGCCTTCTGGCCTTCGGCATCGCCACCGCGCTCTGGCTTCTCTGGGTGCAGATCTCGGCCTGCACGGCCGGCGGCTATCTCACCGGCCGTCTGCGCCGCCGCAAGTTCGACGCGACCGAGGACGAGTCCGACGTGCGCGACGGCTCGCACGGCATCGTGGTCTGGGCTGTCGGCGTGCTCGTCGGCGTCACCATCCTCGCCTCGTCGGTGACGGGCGCCATCTCCACCGCCACGACCGCCGCAGGCTCGGCAGCGGGTTCGGTCGCCTCGACCGCGGCCACTGGCGCCGCAGCGCTTGCTGGCGATGCGGACGGCCCGAATTTCGACCTCCTGATCGACCGCTACCTGCGTGGCAACGGCACGCCCGAGAGCCTCGCTCCCGAGGGCTCGCGTGAAGAAGTCGGCCGCATCCTGAGCACGCTGGCCGATGGCGAGGTCACCGCCGAGGACCGCACCTATCTGGCGCAGTCGCTCGCCGCCCGCACCGGCATCGACCAGCCCACGGCCGAAGCCCGCGTCAACGAACTGGTGACGGCTGCCCAGCAGGCCGAGCAGACTGCGCGTGACGCTGCCGAAGCCGCCCGCAAGACCGCTCTGATCGCTGCCTTCGTGACGGCCGCTTCGTTCCTGATCAGCGCCGCAGCCGCCTATTACGGCGCCACTCTCGGTGGTCGCCACCGCGATCAGGGCACCGTGGTCGCCGGCTGGTCGCGCCGCTGACCGCATCCTCCCTCTCCGGGATCCTTGGCCTCCGGCTCACGCCGGGGGCCTTTTTTCTGTCAGGGCTTGGGAAAAGGGCGGCTGAGAAAGCTTGAGCCCGCATGCCCAAAGCGCCAGGGCCAGTCGGCTGCCTTGGTGATGCCGATGCGGGGGCCGGATACGATCGGCGGCTCCTTTTCGCGTGGTGTGAGTGCGAAGGGCGCGGCATCAAGCGCCATGCCGTCATGGCGCGCATCGATGCCGAGCGCTTGCGACAGGCGGCCCGGCCCTGAGCAGAGCAGACGGGGCACGGCCGTGCCACGACGCTCCGCCATCCGATCGATGCCATGTTCGGGCACCAGAGCGCGGATCAGAACGGCCGAGCCGGGCTCGCACACGAAGTTCAGGCACCAGTGGATGCCGTAGGAGCGATAGACATAGGCGTGTCCTGGCTCACCGAACATCGCACGGTTGCGCGGCGTCGGCCCGCGAAAGCTGTGCGAAGCAGGATCGTGCGGCGCGTAGGCCTCGGTCTCGGCAATCGCGCCGCCGCAGCCCTCCACCTCCAGCCTCACCCCGATCAGATCACGCGCCACGGAGACGGGGTCGCGACGAAAGAACCCTGCCCCCAGGCTCATTCCTCGTCTGCGGGTGGGGGGTGGGCCACAGCTCCCGGATCGAGCGGCAGCACGATCGAGCAGCGGAAGCCGTTCTCCTCCTGCTCCACATGGGTGCGCGCATGCACCACGAGCGTCAGGATCTTTTCGAGCAGAGTGAAGGCCTGGCGCCTTTCCTCCACGAGCTGGGGGTCGGAAGAAGGAGCGGCCCTCAGGTGCTCGTCCCAGAAGAAGGAAAGGCGCTGCGGCCCCACCTCTTCCTCGAGCCGCCAGGAAATGCCGATCGAGCCCCCCTCCCCGTCGAGCGCGCCTTGCGCGAGCGCGAGCGAGACGAGTTCGTGGATGGCAAGGCCGATGGTCTGCGCGGCCGTCAGGCGCAGAAGAAGGGCCGGGCCCTCGATGCGGATCGAGCCGCTCTCATGGGCGCCGTGCGCGCCGAGTTCCTCGGCCACCAGATAATCGAGCGCCACCCAGCCTTCGGGGTCGCGCGTCGCGATGGCCTGGGCGCGGGCGACCGCCTCGATGCGCCCGTCGAGCGCCATTGCGAGATCGGCGGCACTCGCAGCCGTTTCCGCCGAGCGCCGCGCGAGCGAGCGGATCAGGGCGAATGTCGCGTGGCTGCGCGCCCACATCTCCTCCAGCGCTTCCTGCTGGTTGCGGTGGGAGCGCTGGAGCGTATCCACATCCATGCAGAGCCCGAACCATTCCCCTTCGGTGGGGCGCCCCTCCATCAGGAACCAGCGGAACGAGCCGTCCTTGGCGCTGCGCAACCGTGCCTTGCCGGTGAAACGCCCGCGCAACAACGCCTCCTCCCAGGCCTTGCGCAGCCCGTCGCGGTCTTCCGTGTGGACGGCCGCAAGCCAGCCTTCGCCCCGGCTTTCGGCTTCGGTCAGGCCAGTCAGCTCCTCCCATTGCGGGCTCGACCAGAGCCAGCGGCCCTTTCTGGCGGAGTGCCACAGAAGCGCCGGCTCGCCTCTCACCATCTGGCGCAGGCTCTGGGCCTCGTGGGCCTGCTCCTGCGCCAGGCGCGCCGCGGAAAGGCCGCGCATCGCATGGTCGAAGGCTTCCGTCAGCACCTCGATCTCGTGCGGCTCCCAATGCCGAAGGCGGCGCGCGGCGAGAACGGCCGAGAGCTTCCCGCCCTCCCCCCGGATGGGGAGGGCCAACCCCGCCACCTGTCCGCTTCCCGCGCCAAGCGGCGCGGGCGTGCCGGCGTGCAGCGCCAAAAGCGCTGCGGACCCCAGCCGTTCGAGCGAGATCGCATTGGATTCGGCTTTCCGTGCGGGCCATGCACAGGCATCGCCCTCGCCCACCTCGATCAGTTCGAGGTCCTGCATGCCGAAATAGGCGCCAAGCAACGCGCAGCAGCCTTGCGTCCGCTCGGCATGCGCGCCGCCCGCTTCCAGCGCCTGGCCGAGCGCGAGCAACAGGCCCCGCCTGCCGTCCACCTCGCCCCACGGCATCGCCTCGTGAAAGGCGGCGAGGATGCCGGAGACCTCGCCCGTGCCGTTGTGGACGGCGCTGAGCGACAGCGAGAACAAGCCCGGCGACTGCATGTCGGGCGTCTGCGTAAAGAAGGGAAGGGCTTCCAGGAGCGCGCCCTTGCGTGTGCCCGCCAGGATGGCTTCGGTGCTCGGCGAAAGCAGCGGCCAAAGGTCAGGCCAGCCGTCTGCGAGGGGCACCACGAAGCCGCTCAAGTGGCGGTCTTCGCCGATCGCGCGGCGAAAGGCGTCGTTGTAGAGTTGCACGAGGCCGCTTCCCCACCACACCGCAAGCGGAAAACGCGCGCCCATGCACAGGCTCAGGCAGCTTTCGAGGTTTTCCGGCCAGCCCGTGCGCGGCCCGAATGCGGTCGCGGCCCAATCCTGGGCCTCGATCAGGGCGCTCATGCCCTGCCAGTCCTGCGCGGGTGCTGCTTGCGGCGTCATTCCCTGGCCAGTTCTCCCGTCCAGCCGCGGGTGAAAGACGGATGGACACGCGCGGCCAAACAACCGGAGGCCGGCATGGTTCCTTGGAAGCGCTGCCGCACAGTGCCGCGCCAGGGGAGAACGTGGCCCACCCAAGAAAATTGCCATTCCCCAGAGGACGAATATCCTATGATATTTCGCAGTGTCGACCATGCCGTTAGGCGGGGACCCCGAGGGGCGTGGCCGTCGCGCGGATTGCCATGATTCAGAGCACAAAGACTTTTCGAGTATACCGAGCGACCATCGGCCCATGACCGTGAAGGCATCACAAGACGATCGTCCTGCGCCGTCGCGCGCACTGTACGATTGCACACCTCCGGCATCGCTGGCGAAGCTCTCGCCATGAAGCCCTTCCGAAATCCTTGGGCCACCAAGCTTCGCCAGTTCACCGAGCTGGACGAGGAAGATGTCGGCATCCTCGACAGGTTGGTTGCCGAGCCCGAGAGCTTCGAAGCGGACACGGATGTCTTCACCGAGGGTCAGAAGGTCGACTGGGTGAATGTCGTGGTGGAGGGCATGCTTTGCCGCTACACCGTTCTCGAGAACGGCCGTCGGCAGATCACGGCCTTTCTCGTGCCGGGCGACATGTGCGATCTCCACGGTTTCCTGCTCAAGGAGATGGACCACTCGATCGCGGCCCTCACTTTGTCGCGCGTGGCCAAGATTCCACGCCAGGTGGTGATGGAGATCACCGACCGCCGCCCCAACCTCACGCGCGCCCTGTGGTGGTCGACGCTGGTCGACGAGGCGGTGCTCCGCCAGTGGATCGTCAATGTCGGTCGGCGCACGGCCTATGAGCGCTCGGCGCACCTGATCTGGGAGCTTTATCTCCGCATGATGGTGGTGGGCGAGACCGCGCAGCTTTCGTTCCGCCTGCCGCTCACCCAGCAGGAGCTGGCCGACACGCTCGGCATGAGCATCGTCCACATCAACCGCACGCTCCAGCGCCTGCGCAACGAGAAGGTGTTCACGCTGGCCAACGGCCACGTCACCATCCACGATCCCGAGCGGCTGCAGGGGATCGCGGGCTTCAACCCCTCCTATCTCCATTTCTACGAGCACATCGGCGTGCGCGGCCGCTGAGGGCCGCTGCGGGAACCATTGCCGCTCGTCTCGCGTAGAGCGTGCCCGGCCAGCCATGTTGCGGCCACGGAGGCTCTCGATGACCAGCACCGCCACAAGCACCGTTCTCGTGACCCGGCCCAACCGTCACGCGCAGGCCCAGGCGAAGACCATAGCGTTTGCCTCGATCGCGCGGGGTGCGGTGGGGCTTCTGGCGCCACAAGTCGTGCAGTCGGCCTTCGGCATTCCCGGCTCGCCGGCACGCATTCGTGCCTGCGCGCTGGCCGATCTCGGCGCGGGGCTCTCGATCCTCGCCTCGCCCGAGCCCGCCCGCACCGTCTGGGCACGCACGGCGGCCGATGCGGTGGGCGTGGCAACAGTTCTTCCTGCGCTCGGCCGAGACAATCCCAAGCGCGCGGCAGCAGGTGCCGCCCTGCTCTTCCTTGCCGCCACCACGGCCTTCCACGCCAAGGTCGCCCTCCACGGCGACACCGAGGACGTGCACGAAGAAATCCGCTGACCGCAAGAAAAGGCCGAGCCCGCCACCCGCGCTCGGCATCCGATCTTCTCTTAGGGGTATATGACCGAGAAGCCCGGCCGCTCTCAGTGCTTCGGGGGCGGCTGGTCGCGGTCCTTGGGAGAGTAGAGCTCGGCCGTCGCGCGCTCGGTCATCTGGCGCTGGGCGGGCGAGATCGAGCGCTTGCGCATGAGGGCGAAGGCGATCAGCACGGCGAGAAGGATCGGCCCGCCGACCACGATGATGAGCCAGATGTTCTCGGTGATCCCGCCCATGGTGGAACTGCCTTTCGAGGCGCGCCGCCGACTTGCTAGGAGCGGAGGAGGCGGGCGCGCACCTCTTCCGGAGAACTGAGATAGAGCGCTCCCTCGGGTGCTTCCAGGTCGAGCTGCGGCCAGAACAGCGTGGTCATGCCGGCAGCCAGCCCGGCCTGCGCGCCCGTACGCGAATCCTCCACCACCGCGCAACGCGACGGCTCGACCCCACACAGATAGGCCGCGCGCAGGAAGGGCTCGGGCTCGGGCTTGCCCTCACGCACATCGTTGCGGCTGACAGAGATGGCAGCCGCTTCCTGGAGGCCCGTGGCGCGCAAGTTGGCGTCCACCACGAGACGGTCGGAATTGGACACGATGGCCTGCGGCACACCGGCCTCCTGAAGCGCGCGGAAAATCTCCACCGCGCCGGGCCGGGGCTTCAGGTTGGGCGCGTGGTGCAGGTAGAACGCGTATTTGCGCCCGATCCATTCGCGAAAAGGCAGCGTGATCGCGTAGCGCGCGGAAAGCATGTCGTAGACAGGTCTGGCCGAAAGCCCGAGGATCTTCTCGTGCAGGTCTGCCGGCGGCTCGATGTCGAGGCTTTTCAGAACGCTTTCGAGGGCAGCGTCGTGCAGGGGCTCGCTGTCGATCAGCGTGCCGTCCATGTCCCAGAAAACGGCGTCGGGTCGCATGATCGTAAGGCTCCGTTGCGGCGGCGGTCGCCGTGAAGCCAGCGGCTTACCGCCTTTCCCCGGGCTATGCCAGCATCTTGCCGCCCAGATGCGGGCTTTCGCCCGATCGGCAGGAGGAAGATTTGCCCCAGGCTTTGGCAATTGCCAGCAACGAGCTTCGCTGCGAAACTGCGAGTGGAGGACTTCGCCATGGCCAATGCCGTTTCCAGCCCGCGCGGCGACGCCGAGCCGAGCCGCCTTGATGACGCGGCCCGCGCCGGCTGGCTCTACTACGTGGCCGGCAACACCCAGGATCAGATTGCCGGCAAGCTCGGCGTGTCGCGCCAGACCGCGCAGCGGCTGGTTTCGCTCGCCGTATCCGAGGGGCTGGTCAAGGTCCGGCTCGATCACCCCATCGCGCGCTGCCTGGAACTGGCATCCGCGCTGCGCGACCGCTTCAGCCTCGACCACGCCGAAGTGGTGCCGACCGACCCCACATCGCCGTCCACCACGCTCGGCATCGCGGAGGCCGCCGGTGCCGAGATCGAGCGCCGCCTGCGCGCGCCCGAGCCGAGCGTGATCGCCATCGGCACGGGGCGCACGCTCAAGGCCGCGATCGAGCAGCTTCCGCCGATGGACTGCCCCCAGCACAAGGTGGTCTCGCTCACTGGCTCGATCGCGCCGGACGGATCGGCCGCCTTCTACAACGTGGTGTTCACGCTGTCGGATCGCGTGAAGTGCCGCACCTTCCCCATGCCGCTGCCCGTGATCGCGTCTTCGCCCGCCGAGCGCGCGATGCTGCATTCCCAGCCGATGATCCGCTCGACGTTGAACCTCGCCGCCGAAGCGACCATCTCGTTTGTGGGCCTCGGCGATCTCGGCGCCGCCGCGCCGCTGTTCGAGGATGGCTTCCTGTCGGACACCGAACTGCGCGCGCTGCAGAAGGCGGGCGCGGTGGGCGAGATCGTGGGCTGGGTGTTCGACCGCGAGGGCCGTTTGATCGAGGGCACCATCAACGACCGTGTGGCCTCCGCGCCCATTCCCTCGCGCGAGCGGGGGCTCGTGATCGCGCTCGCCAAGGGCGAACGCAAGCTGCCGGGCATCCGTGCCGCCGCCCGCCGCCGCCTGGTGAACGGGCTGATCACCGATGAGGCGACAGCCGCCGGTCTCCTGGAGGGATAGGGCTCCCGCATACCCCGTCGAGAATGCCGAGATCGCGCTGGAGATGGGGCGAGAACTCGCGCGGGTCGGGCCCGACGGGCCTTGGCCGGCGCCAAAGCACCGTGAGCCAGCGACGAAGGAGAGAGGTGGGCGCAAGCGTGCGGCCTGCCGCCCGGGAGATGCCCAGCGCAGCTTTCATGATGGCGTTGTCCTGTTGATGCGTTGGGCCTTAAGCTAGGCCGACCGCCTGCACGCTTCCAATCGAGAAGCGAGGTCGATGCACAAGGGGTGTTTATGCGTGAGCCCTTGGCCCTTCCCCCGCTCGGCGCGGTGCGCGCCTTCGAGGCCGCTGCCCGCCACGGCTCCTTCACCAAGGCCGCCGCCGAGCTCGGCACGACGCAGGCCGCCGTGAGCTACCAGATCAAGGTGCTCGAAGAGCGCGTGGGCGCACCGCTCTTCATCCGCAGGCCCCGCCAGGTGACGTTGACCGAGACCGGCCAGCGCTTCGCGCTTGCGGCCCGCGAGGCGCTCGAGCGCCTGGCGGACGCCTATGGCGCGGCACGTCAGGGCACGCGCACCACGCTCTCGATCACGACCGTCGCAACCGTTGCCGCCCACTGGCTGGCGCCGAGGCTCGGTCATTTCCAGGTGGCGCATCCCGAGATCGCCGTGCGGGTGAACACCTCGCCCGAAAACCGTGACCTCGCCCGCGACGGTTTCGACATCGCCATTCGCGGAGGCACGGGGCACTGGGGAGACCATGCCGCGCACCGCCTGATGAGCCACGGCTATGCGCCGATGCTCTCGCCCGCGCTTGCCGCCCGGCTGCCCGATCCCGCAGGCCCCGCCGACCTCCTGAAACTGCCGATCCTCGACCCCGGGGACCTCTGGTGGCAGCGCTGGTTCGAAGCCGTGGGCGTGGACGCCGGCGAACTTGCGGGACGCCCGCGCTCCTCGCTCGGCTCCCAGGTGTTCGAGGCGCAGGCCGCCATGGCCGGCCAGGGCGTGGCCATCCTGACGCGCGCCTTCTTCGTCCAGGAGCTGCGCAACGGCTCCCTCGTACAGCCTTTTGCCTACGTGCACGACGATGGCGAAGGCTACTGGCTGGTGCACGAGAAGAGCCGCGGAAACGTGCCGAAGATCAGATTATTCCGCGAATGGGTGCTCGAAGACTTGGCGGCTTTCTTGGGGCAGGCGCCCTGATCCTTGTGCAATGCAGCAACGAATTCCGTTGACTCGGATCGGAGCGCATGAACAATTGCCCACAGTCGAGGCATTTGCCCATAGGAGAGGGCGCGCCTCGTCCCAAGGGAGGAATCACGGAAAATGCGCCCAACCGCGTTCATGCTCGGACTCTGCTCGGCAAGCTTGCTGGCTTTCGCCGCCCATGCCGAGACGCTGACCATCGCCACCGTCAACAACGGTGACATGATCCGCATGCAGCAGCTCACCAGCGACTTCACCACCAAGAACCCCGACATCCAGCTCAACTGGGTGACGCTCGAGGAAAACGTGCTGCGCCAGCGCGTCACCAACGACATCGCCAACAAGGGCGGCCAGTTCGACGTGCTCACCATCGGCACCTACGAGGTTCCGATCTGGGCCAAGAACGGCTGGCTGCTGCCGCTCGACAATCTCGGCGCCGACTACGACGTGGACGACCTGATCCCCGCCATCCGCAACGGCCTGTCGTCCGAAGGCAAGCTCTATGCCGCGCCGTTCTACGGCGAGTCCTCGTTCATCATGTACCGCAAGGACCTGATGGAGAAGGCTGGCCTCACCATGCCCGAAGCGCCCACCTGGGAATTCGTGGCCGATGCCGCCCGCAAGATGACCGACCGCACGGCCGGCGTGAACGGCGTGTGCCTGCGCGGCAAGGCCGGCTGGGGCGAAAACATGGCCTTCCTGACCGCCATGTCCAACTCCTTCGGCGCGCGCTGGTTCGACGAGCAGTGGAAGCCGCAGTTCGATCAGCCGGAATGGAAGAACACGCTGCAGTTCTACGTCGACCTGATGAAGGATGCCGGCCCCGAGGGCGCTTCCGTCAATGGCTTCAACGAGAACCTGGCGCTCTTCCAACAGGGCAAGTGCGGCATGTGGATCGACGCCACCGTCGCCGCCTCCTTCGTGACCAATCCCAAGGACTCGACGGTTGCCGACAAGGTCGGCTTCGCGCTTGCGCCTGACAACGGCATGGGCAAGCGCGGCAACTGGCTCTGGGCCTGGTCGCTCGCCGTTCCCGCCGGCACCCAGAAGGGCGAATCCGCGCAGAAGTTCATCTCCTGGGCGACATCCAAGGGCTATGCCTCGCTCGTCGCCGAGAAGGAAGGCTGGGCCAACGTGCCTCCGGGCACCCGCCAGTCGCTCTATGCGAACGCCGAGTACGAGAAGGCGGCCCCCTTCGCCAAGATGACGATCGAGTCGATCGACGCTGCCGACCCGACCAAGCCCACCGTCAAGCCCGTGCCCTATACGGGCGTCCAGTTCGTCGCGATCCCCGAGTTCCAGGGTCTCGGCGACACCGTGGGCCAGCTCTTCTCGGCGGCTCTCGCGGGCCAAAGCAGCGTGGACGACGCGCTCGCCCAGGCGCAGGCGACCGCCACCTCGACCATGACCGAAGGCGGCTACATCCAGTAGGTCCCGCGCCGAGGGTTCCGCTTGGCGGCAAGCATCGAAAGTTTGGCAAGCCCGCTGACGCCCTCCCTCCCCCTTGAGGGGAGGGATAGAGGGTGGGGGTAACACCTCCACCCCATCTCCGGTCCTTCAGTTCAAACCCTCCCCTTCCCCTCGATGGGGAGGGGAAACCGCAATGGTTCGCGGCCGGTCGCCTCGACCGCCCACCGTTGCCGACACCGCTTCCCCACGCCCCAGCTGGGGCGTGCCCGACCATCGAATAGTCTCGCTTTCTTCCACCCGGAGGAGCCTTCATGGCGACCCAGCAGACCCGATCGCTCGCACGCTTGATGATGTCGCCCTCGGTGGCGCTGCTGTTCGTCTGGATGATCGTGCCGTTGGCGTTCACGCTCTGGCTCTCGTTCCGACGCTACAACCCCGCGAACCCCGCGCGTGACGGCTTCGTGGGCTTCTCCAACTATGTGCTGGCCTTTTCCGACCCCGCTTTCTCCCAGTCGATCATCAACACGCTGATCCTGGTGGTCAGCGTGCTCCTGATCACGGTGATCGGCGGCATCCTGCTCGCGCTTCTGCTCGACCAGCCGATGTGGGGCCAGGGCTTCGTGCGCATCCTCGTGATCTCGCCCTTCTTCGTGATGCCGCCGGTCGCGGCATTGATCTGGAAGAACATGATCATGTCGCCTGACTACGGCGTGCTCGCCTCCATCTGGCGAACGCTGGGCTTCTCTCCGATCCCCTGGCTCACGCAGTATCCGCTCTTTTCGGTGATCGTGATCGTCGCCTGGCAATGGCTGCCATTCGCCACGCTGATCCTTCTGACGGCTCTCCAGTCGCTCGACGGCGAGCAGAAGGAAGCGGCCGAGATGGACGGTGCGGGCTTCGTGTCGCGCTTCATCTATCTGGTGCTGCCGCATCTCGCCCGTGCGATCACGGTGGTGATCCTGATCCAGAGCATCTTCCTGCTTTCGATCTACGCCGAGATCTTCGTGACCACGAATGGCGGGCCGGGCTTCGCCTCGGTGAACCTCCCGCTCCTGATCGCCAAAAGCGTGGCCGACCTGCGCTTCGGCCTCGCATCCGCCGGCGGCATCATCGCCGTCGTCCTCGCCAACATCGTCGCCGTCTTCCTGATGCGCGCGGTGGGCAAGAATCTCGACCGCTGAGGAGGAGATCATGGCACGCACGGTTTCCACGAGAGCCAAGGCCACCGCGACGGTCGCCGCCTGGGCGGTGGGTCTCCTGATCTTCTTTCCGATCCTCTACACGGTGATCACGAGCTTCAAGACCGAGACCGAGGCCATCGCGGGCTTCCGCCTCATCCCCTCCTTCACCACCGAGAGCTATGCGGCGGTGCAGGCGCAGAACAACTATTTCCGCTTCTTCATGAACTCCGTGATCCTGGCGGTGGGCTCGACGGTGCTCGCCCTTCTCGTCGGCATCCCCGCCGCCTGGTCGATGGCGTTCTCGCCCACGCGCCGCACCAAGGACATCCTGATGTGGATGCTTTCCACCAAGATGATGCCCGCGGTGGCCGTGCTCGTGCCGATCTACCTGATCTTCCGCAACCTCGGCCTTCTCGACAGCCGCATCGGCCTGACGATCATGCTGATGCTGATCAACCTGCCGATCGTCGTCTGGATGCTCTACACCTATTTCCGCGAGATCCCCGGCGAGATCCTGGAGGCCGCGCGCATGGACGGCGCCTCGCTGTGGAACGAGATCGTCTATGTGCTGACGCCCATGGCCGTGCCGGGCATCGCTTCCACCATGCTCTTGAACATCATCCTGGCCTGGAACGAGGCGTTCTGGACGATCCAGCTGACGACCACGAACGCTGCGCCGCTTTCGGCCTTCATCGCCTCGTTCTCGAGCCCGCAGGGCCTGTTCTGGGCGAAACTTTCCGCAGCCTCGACGCTCGCCATCGCGCCCATCCTGATCATGGGCTGGTTCTCGCAGCGCCAATTGGTGCGCGGGCTCACATTCGGCGCCGTGAAGTAATCGAAGGAGACAAGACCGATGGGCAACATCACCCTGCGCAACGTCTCGAAGAGTTTCGGGGCGACCACCATCATCCCCAACATCGACCTCGAGATAGCCGATGGCGAGTTCGTGGTCTTCGTCGGGCCCTCCGGTTGCGGCAAGTCCACGCTTCTGCGGCTGATCGCGGGGTTGGAGGACGTCTCGGGCGGCACGATCTCGATCGACGGGCGCGACGTCACCCAGGAAGCGCCGGCGCGCCGCGGGCTCGCCATGGTGTTCCAGTCCTACGCCCTCTATCCCCACATGACCGTGCGCAACAACATCGCCTTCCCGCTCAAGATGGCGGGCGAGGACAAGGCGGTGATCGACAAGAAGGTCAACGACGCGGCCCGCGTGCTCAACCTGTCCAACTATCTTGACCGCCGGCCCGGCCAGCTGTCGGGCGGCCAGCGCCAGCGCGTCGCCATCGGCCGCGCCATCGTGCGCCAGCCCTCGGCCTTCCTGTTCGACGAGCCGCTGTCCAACCTGGACGCCGCCCTCCGCGGCACGATGCGGCTCGAGATCAGCGAGCTTCACCACCAGCTCGAGACCACCATGATCTACGTGACCCACGACCAGGTGGAAGCGATGACCATGGCCGACAAGATCGTGGTGCTGAACGCCGGCAACATCGAGCAGGTGGGCTCTCCGCTTGATCTCTACCGCTCGCCCAAGAACCTCTTCGTCGCCGGTTTCATCGGCTCTCCCCGCATGAACATGATCACCGGCCAGCATGCGGCCCGCATGGGCGGCGCGGAAACCATCGGCGTGCGACCCGAGCACATCCAGATCAGCCGCGAGAGCGGCGAATGGAAGGGCACGGTGGGCGTGGCCGAGCACCTGGGCTCCGACACCTTCCTCCATGTCCACACCGACGAGGGCAACACGCTCACCGTGCGCGCCGACGGCGAGGTGGGCCTAGACCACGGCGAGACCGTGTTTCTTTCCCCCATTCCCTCCAAGGTCCACCGCTTTGGCGGCGACGGTCTGGCGCTGCGCTGATGCGACTTCAAGCAAAGACGGCCCTCATCACGGGTGCCGCCCGCGGCATCGGGCGGACTTTCGCTGAAGCCTACACGCGCGAGGGCGCAAGGGTGGCGATTGCCGACATCAACCTCGAAGCGGCCGAAAGGGCGGCATCCGAGATCGGCGGTGAAACGATCGCCGTCCGCATGGACGTGTCCGACCAGGCTTCCATCGAGGCGGCCGTGCGCGAGGTCGAAACAAGGCTCGGCGGCGTCGACATCCTCGTCAACAATGCAGCACTCTTCGATCTGGCGCCGATCGCCGAGATCACGCGGCAGAGCTACGACAAGCTCTTCGGCATCAACGTGGCCGGCACCCTCTTCACGTTGCAGGCCGTCGCGCGCTCCATGATCGCGCGGGGCCAAGGCGGCAAGATCATCAACATGGCCAGCCAGGCCGGGCGCCGCGGCGAGGCGCTGGTCGCCGTCTACTGCGCCACCAAGGCCGCCGTGATCTCGATCACCCAGTCCGCCGGCCTCGACCTCATCAAGCACAGCATCAACGTCAACGCGATCGCGCCCGGCGTGGTGGATGGCGAGCACTGGCAGGGCGTGGACGCGCTGTTCGCGAAATACGAGAACCGCCCGCTCGGCGAAAAGAAGCGCCTGGTCGGCGAAGCTGTCCCCTTCGGCCGCATGGGCACTGCCGAGGATCTGGCCGGAATGGCCGTCTTCCTGGCGTCGAAGGACAGCGACTACGTGGTGGCGCAGACCTACAATGTGGACGGCGGAAACTGGATGAGCTGAAAGGGCCAGCCCCGCTCAGCCCGACAGAGCCAAGCATCGCCTGGAGACACCGAACCATGGCCACCAAGCTATCCCTCGCCAATCTCGGCACCCTGCCCGCGGGCGTCGCCATGCCGTCTTATCGCCGCGAAGACCTGTCGCCCGGCATCCTGCATTTCGGCCTGGGCAACTTCCACCGCGCCCACCAGGCCGTCTATCTCGACGAGCTGTTCGGCAGGGGGCGCGACCATGACTGGGCCATCGTGGGTGCTGGCGTCTTCGAGGGCGAAAAGCGCGGGCGCGATCTTCTGGCCGCGCAGGACTGGCTCTCCACCGTGGTGGAGCAGGACGAGGCCAAGATGGAAGCCCGCGTCACCGGCGCCATGGTCGATTTCATCACGCCGGGCGAAGGCGAGGCGATCGTTGCGCGACTGGCCGACCCCGCCATCCGCATCGTTTCGCTGACCATCACCGAAGGCGGCTACTTCATCGACGCGGCCACCGGCCACTTCAACCGCAACCACCCCGACATCCGCCGCGACGGCGAGAACGCCGACGACCCCAAGACCGTGTTCGGCCTCATCATCGCAGGGCTCAAGCGCCGACGCGAAGCGGGCGTCGCGCCCTTCACCGTGATGTGCTGCGACAACATCCCCCATAACGGCCACGTCACGCAGGAAGCCGTCACCGGCCTCGCGGCCCTGTCCGAACCCGATTTCGCCCGCTGGATCAGCGAGAACGTCGCCTTCCCGAACGGCATGGTGGACCGCATCACGCCTGCCACCACCGACCGCGAACGCGCGCTCGCGCGCGACAGGTTCGGCGTGGACGATGCCTGGCCCGTCTTCTGCGAGCCCTTCAAGCAATGGGTGCTGGAGGACCGCTTTCCGCAGGGCCGCCCGGCGTTGGAAGAGGTCGGCGTGCAGTTCGTGGACGATGTCGCGCCCTTCGAGCTGATGAAGATCCGCATCCTCAACGGTGGCCACGCGACCATCGCCTATCCCGGCGGGCTCCTCGACATCCATTTCGTGCACGAGGCGATGGAGCATCCCCTCATTCGCGGCTTCTTGGCCAAGCTCGAGCGCGAGGAGATCATCCCCACCGTGCCCCCCGTGCCGGGCGTGGTGCTGGAGGACTACTTCCAGCTCATCGAGCACCGCTTCTCCAACCCGCGCATTGGCGACACCGTCCGCCGCCTCTGCCTCGACGGCTCGAACCGCCAGCCGAAATTCATCATCCCCACGGTCGCCGATCGCCTGAAGGCGGGTGCGGGCGTCGAGGGGCTTGCGCTCGAATCCGCTCTCTGGTGCCGCTACTGTTTCGGCGAAACCGATTCCGGCGCCTTGATCGAGCCCAACGACCCCAACTGGGACCGCATGCAGGCAACCGCCCGCGCCGCCAAGGACGACCCCGCAGCCTGGCTCGCCATGGACGACATCTACGGCCCGGTCGGCCGCGACGAGCGCTTCGCACGCGCCTTCGCCTCCGCCCTCAACGGGCTCTGGCAGAACGGCACGGCAGCCAGCCTAGAACGCTACCTTGCCTGATCTCGTCATCTTCGACTGCGACGGCGTGCTGGTCGACAGCGAGACGATCTCGGTCGCGGTGCTGGTGGAGGTGATCCGCGAGGCGGGTGGCGCCGTCAGCGCGGAAGACGCCTTCACCCGCTTTCTCGGCCGCTCCATGGCATCGGTCGGCGAGATCCTCGCGGGCGAGTTCGGTGTCTTTCTGAGCGACAAGCAGCTGGAGCGCTTCCGCACCCTGCTCCGCGCGCGTTTCGCCCGCGAGCTTCAACCCGTGCGCGGCGTCCGTGAGGCCCTCGCACAGCTCGGCTGCCCCGTTTGCGTCGCGTCCTCCTCCTCGCCCGAGCGCATCCGCTTCTCGCTCGAACGCACGGGGCTTCTCGCCAGCTTCGATCCCTGCATATACAGTGCGAGCATGGTTTCTTCCGGCAAGCCCGCCCCCGACCTGTTTCTCCACGCTGCCCGCGCGATGGGTGTCGCCCCGGAGCGTTGCCTGGTGGTGGAAGACAGCCCCGTCGGCGTGGCGGCCGCGCGCGCGGCCGGCATGCGGGTCTTCGGCTTCACGGGCGCAAGCCATGCCGAGCCTGCCGGACTTCGCCGCAAGCTTTCCGAAGCGGGGCCGGACCTCGTCTTCGACGACATGGCGTCCCTGCCGGCACTGGTCGCTGCCCTCCCCGCCCAAGCCGATCTGCGCTCCGCATGAGCCTCGTCTGCGCGGTGGATGTCGGCACGGGCAGCGCGCGCGCCGGCATCGTCACGGCTGAGGGCCATCTGCTCGCGCGCGCCGAATGCCCGATCACCATGCACCGGCCTCGGCCCAACCACGCCGAGCACGATTCCGAGGAAATCTGGGCTGCCGTCTGCCGGGCCGTCCGCGAAGCGGTCGCGGCCTCCGGCGCGGAACCTGCCGCGATCCGCGGCATCGCCTTCGACGCCACCTGCTCGCTCGTCGTGCGCGATGCCGATGGCCACCCGCTTTCGGTTTCCACCACGGGCGAGGCGCGCTGGGACACGATCGTCTGGCTCGACCACCGCGCGCTCGACGAGGCCGACCGCTGCACGGCAACCGGCCACAAGGTGCTCGACTTCATTGGCGGCGTGATGAGCCCCGAAATGCAGACGCCCAAGCTGATGTGGCTCAAGTCCCATCTGCCCGACACCTGGAGCCGTGCCGGCTTCTTCTTCGACCTCGCCGATTTCCTGTCCTGGAAGGCCACGGGCAGCAACGCGCGCTCGCAATGCACGCTTGTCTCCAAATGGACCTATCTCGCCCATGAGGAAGAAGGCTGGCAGCCCGACTTCTTCGCTAAGGTCGGCACTCCCGACATGCTGGAGCGCGGGTCCTTGCCCGCCCGCGCAACCCCCATCGGTGACGATCTTGGCCCGCTCACAACGGAAGCCGCAGAGGCACTCGGGCTTTCGCCCGCGACGCGCGTTGCGTCGGGTCTGATCGACGCCCATGCCGGCGCGCTCGGCCTTGTCGGCGGTTTCGCCTCGGGCACGGGCGATCCCTCGCGGCACCTGGCGCTGATCGCGGGCACGTCGAGCTGCGTGATGGCCATCTCACCCGAGCCGCGGTCCTTTGCCGGCGTCTGGGGCCCCTATTGGGGCGCGGCCCTGCCCGGCTTCTGGCTGAGCGAGGGCGGCCAGTCGGCGACCGGCGCGCTGCTCGACCATGTGATAGCGCTCGCCGGCGGTGGCTTGCCTCCGACCGCCGAGACCCACCGCCGCATCACCGCCCGCGTGAACGAACTGCGCGCGAGCGAGGACGAGGCTTTCGCCGCCCGCCTCCACGTGCTGCCCGATTTTCACGGCAACCGCTCGCCCTTCGCAGACCCGCACGCGCTCGGCGTCATATCCGGCCTCTCCCTCGACAGCTCGTTCGATGGGCTCTGCCGCCTCTACTGGCGCACTGCGGTCGCCATCGCGCTGGGGCTCCGCCACGTGCTCGACGCCTTGAACGAGAACGGCTTCGTGATCGACACGCTGCACGTCACCGGCGGCCACACCAAGAACCCGCTTCTGATGGAACTCTATGCGGACGCCACCGGCTGCCGCGTGCTCGATCCCTCAGGCGCGGATGCCGTCCTGCTCGGCACGGCGATGGCAGCCGCAACCGCCGCCGGCCTCCACCCCGCGCTGGCCAAAGCCTCCGCCGCCATGGTCCAGCCCGCCCGCGAGCTTCTGCCTGACCCCGACAAGCGCGAGCGGTTCGACCGCGACTACCGCATTTTCCTCGAGATGCACCGCCAGCGCCAGGCTTTGGACGCGATGGAAGGCTGAGGCTCCTGGCCCAACGCATCGCTCTTGCCTTGGTTGGTCATCCGCGTCACAAGCGCCGCCTGATGGCCGGGAGCGGGTTCGCGGTCGGAATCGCTCGCGAACGTTGAAAGCGGCGCAAACGGGCGAAGCCCCGCACACCCGTCACGACGTTTCCGAAAGGCAGGCACCCGATGTCTGCGATTCCCGCGGCCGCCCCCGCCAATCCCTGGCGCACCGAGATTTTCGCCACGCTGAGGCTCGGCTGGCCGATGATCCTGACCAACATCGCGCAGACCGCGATGACGGCGACCGATGTGCTCATTCTCGGCCGCCTGAGTGCCGATGCGCTTGCCGCCGGCGCGCTCGGCTCGAACCTCTATTTCTCGCCCCTCATCTTCGGGCTCGGCCTGATGCTCGCCACCCAGCCGATGATGGCGACCGAGCTTGGCCGCCGCCGCCATTCCGTGCGCGACCTCCGCCGCACCGTGCGCCAGGGCCTGTGGCTCGCGATGCTGGTGGCGCTTCCCATCTGGGCTGTGCTGTGGAACGCGGAAGCGATCCTCGCCGCCATGGGCCAGGACCCGCGCCTCACCCCGCTCGCGGGCGAATACATGCGCACCCTGCAATGGGGCATGGTGTTCTTCTTCGGCTATGTGGTGCTGCGCTCCTTCATCTCCGCGCTCGAGCGTCCGGGCTGGGCGCTGGCCGTGATGGTGGCGGCTGTGCTGTTCAACGCGGCCGGCAACTGGGCGCTGGTGTTCGGCCATTGGGGCTTTCCCGCGCTGGGCATCGGCGGCTCGGGCCTCGCCACCTCGCTCGCCAACGCGCTGATGTTCGTGGGCCTTGCCATCGTGGTCGTGACCGACCGCCGCTTCCGGCGCTATCGCCTGTTCGGACGTTTCTGGCGGCCCGACTGGCCGCGCTTCCGCGCGCTTCTGGGTCTCGGCCTGCCGATCGCGGCCATGCTCGCCTTCGAGACGACCTTGTTCAACGCGGCTGCGCTGACCATGGGTCTGATCAGCGCCACGGCGCTTGCGGCCCACGCGGTCGCCATCCAGATCGCCGGCCTGTCCTTCATGGTGCCGCTCGGGCTCGGCCAGGCAGCCACCGTGCGCGTCGGACTCGCCTATGGCGCGGGCGACAGTGCAGGCGTCGCACGCGCGGGCTGGACGGCCTATGGCCTGGGCGTCGGCTTCATGGGGCTTGCGGCACTTGGCATGCTTCTGTTCCCTGAAGCGCTGATGGGCGCCTTCATCGACCGCTCGAACCCGGCCAACGCCGCAGTGATCGCGACCGGCGTGTCTTTCCTGGCATTCGCCGCCCTGTTCCAGATCGTGGACGGCGCGCAGGCCGTCTCGGCCGGCATGCTGCGCGGGCTGCACGACACCAAGATGCCGATGCTTTACGCGGCGCTCGGCTATTGGGCCGTCGGCGTTCCGCTCGGCCTCTTCCTGGCATTCTGGGCGAACATGGGCGGCGCCGGCATCTGGCTCGGCCTTTCGGGTGGGCTCGCGGTGGTGGCGGCCCTTCTTCTCGGCCGCTGGCTGCGCCGCGGGAGGCTCGAAGTGCGGCCCGACGCGATGGGCGCGACAGCCGCCATCCACGCGCTTCATTAGCCGGGCGTCCCCGGCTTTTCGAGCGGGATGCCTTGCACAAGCCGGGCCGAACAGTGCTAATCCCCCGCGCCAGGGAAAGAGCCGTGCCCGCGCGGGGGAAGACGAATGCCCAAGACAGACATCGCCAGGCGGGTCCACAACCACACCTGGAAGCTCGACCCGATCGTCCGCTCGCTGCTCGACACGGATTTCTACAAGCTCCTGATGCTGCAGATGATCCGCGGCATGTATGCGGATGTGGAAGTCACCTTCTCGCTCATCAACCGCACCACCAAGGTGCGCCTGGCCGACGAGATCGACGAGGGCGAACTGCGCGCCCAGCTCGACCACGCGCGCACGCTGCGCTTCTCCAAGAAGGAGATGATCTGGCTCGCCGGCAACACCTTCTACGGCCGCAAGCAGATCTTCGAACCCGAATTCCTGCAATGGCTGGAAGGCTTCCAGCTTCCCCCTTACGAGTTGACGAAGCGCGACGGCCAATACGAACTCGAGTTCCACGGCCCTTGGTCCTATGTGACGCTGTGGGAGATCCCCGCCCTTTCCATCATCAACGAATTGCGCTCGCGCGCGGCGCTCAAGCCCTTCGGGCCTTTCGCGCTCGACGTGCTTTATGCGCGCGCCAAGGCCAAGCTCTGGGCGAAGACCGAGCGCTTGAAGAAGCTGCCCGGTCTCAAGGTCTCCGACTTCGGCACCCGCCGCCGCCACTCCTTCCTGTGGCAGCGCTGGTGCGTGGAGGCGCTCAAGGAAGGCATCGGCGACGCCTTCACCGGCACCTCCAACGTGCTGCTCGCGATGGACACGGATGTGGAGGCGCTCGGCACCAACGCGCACGAGCTTCCCATGGTGATCGCAGCGCTCGCGCAATCCGAGGAAGAGCTGCGCGCCGCTCCCTACCAGGTGCTCAAGGACTGGCAGCGCTATTACGGCGGCAACCTCCTGATCGTCCTGCCGGATGCCTTCGGCACCGCGGCCTTCCTGCGCGACGCGCCCGACTGGGTGGCCGACTGGACGGGCTTCCGCCCCGACAGCGCCCCGCCCATTCCCGCTGGCGAGACTATCATGCGCTGGTGGCGCGAGAAGGGCGTTGACCCCTCGAACAAGCTCCTGATCTTCTCCGACGGCCTCGACACCGACACGATCGAGGAGACTTGGCGCCATTTCGACGGCAAGGTCCGCATGTCGTTCGGCTGGGGCACCAACCTCACCAACGATTTCGAGGATTGCGCGCCCATGCCCGCACCCGGCCTCAAGGCCATCTCGCTCGTCTGCAAGGTCACCCGCGCCGGCGGGCGCCCCGCGGTGAAGCTTTCCGACAACCCCGCCAAGGCCACCGGCGACCGCGCCGAGATCGACCGCTACCTCCGCGTCTTCGGCGGCGAGGAGCGCGTGGAGCAGGCGGTGAAGGTCTAGGTGACCGCGCGTCGTCTGCCCCTCTGCCACGTTCTCCTGATTGGTCTGGCGCCGACACCTCCCTCTCCCTTGAGGGAAGGTTAAGGGTGGGGTCGTTGAGCCAGTTTCTGCCGCGACTTCACTCTCGCGCCCTCTTCCTCGCGCTTCTCCTCGCGCCCACCGAGGCCCTCGCCCACGCCTCCGACCGCGGCCACGTCCTTCTCCTCCCCACCGGCCACTACCTCATCGGCGGCGCGCTCGCCGTTCTCGCCACCTTTGCCGTGCTCCTCCTCGTGGCTCCCGAGCGCGTCGACCGCTGGGCCCGCGCGCGCAGCTCTCTCGGTTCTCTCCCAGCAAGCTGGCAGACCGCGACCAGCGCGCTCGCCCTTTTCATCCTCCTCGGCCTTCTTCATGCCGGCTTCTCCGGCACGCGCGATCCCCTCGCCAACCCCCTCCCCCTCACCGTCTGGACGGTGCTTTGGGTCGGCGTCACCCTCTTTCAGGGCACGGCGGGCGATCTTTGGCGCTGGATCGAGCCCACCCGCGCGCCTTGCGCGCTGGCTACCCGGCTAGGCTGGCGCCCGCCCTTGCAGCTCCCGCCATCCATCGGAATGGCGCCCGCACTGCCGCTCTTCTTCCTGTTCGCCTGGTTCGAGCTGATCGACGCCGCTCCCGACGACCCCGAGCGGCTGGCTGCAGTGGTGCTGATCTATTTCCTGTTCACGCTTGGTGCCTGCCTGCTTTTCGGCCGCGAGGCCTGGCTCGGCCGGGCGGAGTTCTTGTCCATCCTGTTTTCCATGCTGGCGCGGCTCGCTCCGAGCGAGGCCCGCGAACAGGACGGCTGCATCCGGTTCGCGCTCCGCCTGCCCGGCGCGGGCTTGCGCGATGCCGAGCCCCTGCCGCTCACGGGCACGCTCTTTCTGCTGATGGCGCTCGCCTTCGTGTCCTTCGACGGCTTCAACAAGACCTTTCTTTGGCTGGGAACGGTGGGCGTGAACCCGCTCGAATTCCCCGGTCGCTCCGCGATGGTGCTGCCCAACGGCCTGGGCCTCGTGGCTTTTGCCGCAGGAATGCCCGCCCTTTTCCTGGTTTGTGTGCTGATCGGCGCGAAGCTTTCGGGCGCTGCCCAGCCCTTCGGGGTGCTCGCCGGCAGGCTCGTCTGGTCGCTGGTGCCGATCGCGCTCGCCTACCACTTCGCGCATTATCTGACGGTCTTCCTGGTCAACGCCCAGTACTGGCTCGTCTCGCTGTCCGATCCCTTCTGGCGCGGCTGGGACCTGCTGGGCACCGCGCGCATGCCCGTGCGCGCAGCGATTGCGGCGGGCTCGGATGCCGCATGGGCGGTGTGGAACGCGCAGGCGGCTGCGATCGTGCTCGGCCATGTGGCGGGCGTGCTCTTCGCGCACGGCTTGGCCTTCACGCTCGCGCCTGAGCCGAGCCGCGCGGCCCGGCTTCTTGCACCGCTCACGCTTCTGATGGTGCTCTACACGCTGTTCGGTCTGTGGCTTCTCTCCACGCCCACAGGCGCCTGAGAGGGACTGCTTGCCAAGCCTGCATGTTCTTGGTCTAGTTCAGCAAAAGCGCCGATAAAAAGGGGAACGGGCGATGACGGACACCACGATCACGCGGCGCGGTGCGCTGAAGGGCATCGGCCTGACTGCAGCGGGCATCGCGGCCTCTCCCGGCTTCGTGCGCTATGCGCAGGCGCAGAGCTCCGCCCCCATCCGCATCGGCTTCCAGGCCCACCGCACCGGCATCGGCGCAGCCTATGGCCGCTGGTACGAGCGCACCACGACCGCCGCCGTCAAGCGCATCAACGATGCCGGCGGCATCAACGGCCGGCCGGTCGAGATCATCACCGAGGACGACGGCACAGACCCGCGCCGCGGCGCCGAGGTGGTCGCGAAATTCGCCTCCCAGCACAAGACGGACGTGGTGTTCGGGACCCTCTTCTCCCACGTGGTGGTGGGCTCGGCTCCCACCGCGGGCGAGCTCAAG
>QFNI01000131.1 GCA_003240775.1 Mesorhizobium amorphae
TCGCCCACGTTCAGCTCGACGTCCGGGAAGCGCGCCTTCAGCTTGTCGACGTCTTCCTGCTTTTCCAGCTTCCAGGCGGAGCCCAGCGATTCGACCTTCATGGTCGAGCCGCCGACCTCGATGTCGGCGCCTTCGGCGACCGAGCCGACCAGCACCGGGACGCGGGTCTTGTCAGCCTCCGCCGCGCGGGCCCTGCCGGCCTCGGCGCGCTCGGCCGCCTTCGCGGCCTTCTCTTCCTCGGTCAGCTCGGGCTTGTCTTCCTTGGCCGCCTTCGGAGCGCCCTTCTCGGCGATGTGCGAGACCATCACGACGGCGACGTTGTCCTTGGTGAAATACGCGTCACCGCGGACCACGACCGGCTTGCCGGCCTCGAAGGCCGCGCGCAGCTTCTCGATCGCCTTCGCGCTGTAGGCCTCGACGGTGTGTTCCTTGCCTTCGTCGTTCTTCACGACGCCGCGCAGGGCGGGCTCGCCCTTCTTGCTCTGGAAATCCTCGACCGAGGTGATGACCCCGGCGCGGGTGCTCCAGTTTTCGGGACCTTTTGCCATGATGCTTTCCTTTTCAAAGCCAGTCTTGCTTCATTTGACGCCATCCGGCGCAGGCGCCCCGCTCGGGAATTCGCCTGATTCGGACGGTAGGTTCACGCAAGGAAAGATGAAAGACTTTTTTTCGAGTTTCGCTCTTCCTCGGGGGGTGGCATGATGGGAGGCGACATGGAGAGGCCGGCAACGGCCCGGAAAGGACCGTCTTGGCGGCAGACCCACTATTCAGAGAAGCCCCGGCCAGGAGGGCGCTCATCCTTTATTGCGACGGTTCCGCCCGCATGATCAGGGGCAGGCAGCGCGCCGCCTGGGCCGTCGTCGCGGGGGACGAGAATACCGGGATGTTGAGATTCGCGGTGACCGGGCTGATGAGCAGGATCACCAGGGGGTCCTCGTCAGCTGAGCTGCGGGCCATGTCGGAGGCGGCGATGATCGCCGCGTCGATCGTCGCGGGCGGGGGGTGGACGTCCGCGCTCATCGTCACCGACAACCTTTCGCTCGAGGAGGATCTCCGCCTGGTCAGGTCCGGAATCAAGAAGCGCGTCAGGACGCGTTGCCCGGACGAGCGGGAAGCGATCGGGAACATGTTCGGGGCGTTCCGGGACTGCGCCGCAGCCGGCGCCCCGGTCCGCATCTCCTGGGTCCGCGGCCACAACGGCGACCCGCTGAACGGTCGCGCGGACTGGGTCGCCCGCTCCGTGGCCGGCGGCGCCGGCCCGGACAAGATGGCCCGGCTTTTCGGCGGGGCCGGGATGAGGCCCCTGAAACCGGCCGGCAGGCCCGCGCCGACAAGCATGGAACGGATGACTTTCGAGTTCGAGCCCGGGTCCCTGGCTCCGGCCGCCGCCCCGGAGCGGATCGCGGATGACGTTTGCGACGGACGGTCAGCCGAGCCTGATTACGAGGATCACCTCTCCCCGTGAGGGGTTGATCCGGGGGCCGGAAAGGACAGACGGGAGCGGATGATGGTCATGAACACGCGGAATTACGCCAGGCAGCTGGTCGAGAAGATGCTTGGGGATCTCCCGGAACAGGACCGGGAGGCTTTCGCCGCCGGGATCGCCACGGAGGCCGCGGCCATGCGGGAGGCGGACCCCGACATCCCCGCCGACGCCGATGACGTGGACGTCATGCTGCTGGCCGGGCACGACCCGGTCGACGTGCTGCTGATCGGCGGCGTCGAGCCGTCCGATCCGGACATCTCCCCGTAAGCGAGCCGCTCAAAAAAGAGACATCTTTCGTTCTCAACGAACTCAAACGTCCCCTCTCCCCTGAGCGACATGGGGCCTTAGGCGTGTCACCCCGTGGGGCGGAGACATGCGTCGCGGCGTTTCCGCCGTCCCTTCGGGCCCGGACCGCGGCTCGCGCCGCGGCCTCGACCTGAGGGATCGGGCTCCCGCCCGGCGATCGCACTGGCCGCAACCAGCGCCCGGTGAATCTTGGCCCATTCCGCCCACACGCCCCGTCGCCCATCGACCCGAGTGCTCAAGCGCGTGTAGACGCCGCCAACCTCACCTTTCCTGTTGACCCTCTCCGACATCGCCGTCATGCCGGGGCGGTTGTGCGATCGCCGCGCGATCGCCACCGCCGCCCCCTGATGCCGCGTCAGGCCGTAGCGTCCCGCCCAGTTCGCCTCGCCGAT
>QFNI01000025.1 GCA_003240775.1 Mesorhizobium amorphae
GTGACGCTGGATTTCACCGAAGACGCCATCGACACGCTGGCGGGGATCGCGGTCGATCTCAACGCATCCGTCGAGAACATCGGCGCGCGGCGCCTGCAGACGGTGATGGAGCGCGTGCTCGACGAGATCTCCTTCCACGCGCCCGACCGCGGCGGCTCGAGCCTCACGGTGGACGCCGCCTATGTGGAGGCGCAGGTGGGCGATCTCGCCAAGAACACAGATTTGTCGCGTTTCATCCTTTAAGGCCAGCGGGCCGCGCCTTGCGGCCCGCTGCTTCTTTCGTTCGGGATGCTTTGCCGATGATGCGCCGCCTCTTCTGGACCGCGCTTGCCGTGAGCCTGGGCCTGTCCTCCCTCGCCCACGCCCAGGTGACCGTGCCGCCGGGCAACCGCTCGGCCGAGCAGCCCCCGGTGCCCGGCGCTTCCGCGCGCCGCACGGCAGCCAACAAGACGAGCTACGAGCGCAAGTACCAGAAGGTCTATACGCTCTTGAAGCGCGACGGCAAGCTGCGCGGCAAGATCGTGGAAGCGGCCGGCACCTTCGGAATCGACCCGCTCCACGTGGTGGGCGCGATCGTGGGCGAGCACACCTACAATGTGGACGCCTATGACCGGCTCCAGACCTATTACGTGAAGGCCGTCTCCTACCTGAAATCGGGCCTGTCCTTCGACTACGAGGGCGAGAGCGTCGCCGAATTCGTGCAGCGCCCGCAATTCTCGAAATGCTCAGGCGGCTCGGAGGTGTTGTGGTCGTGCCGCGAGCGGGTGTGGGAGGCGGAGTTCCGCGGCCAGAGCGTGGGTGGCAAGAGCTTTCCCGACAACCGCTTCTCGGCCGTGTTCTTTCAGCCCTTCTATGCCGGCCAGACCTTCGGCCTCGGCCAGCTCAACCCGCTGACCGCGCTCAAGATGAGCGATCTCGTGCAACGCCGGACCGGCCTGCCGGCCCTCACGGCGGAAGACCCCGACGAGGTCTATCGCACGATCATGGACCCCGACCTCACCTTGCCCTACGTCGCAGCCACGCTTGCCGATTCCATCGCCGCCTATCGCGACATCGCGGGCTTCGACATCTCCCAGAACCCCGGCATCACGGCGACGCTCTACAATCTCGGCAACCCCGAGGACCGCGCGCAGGCGCTGAGCCGCGAGAACGCGGAGCGGGCGGCAAAGGGCGAGGAGCCCCGCATGCCGCAGGAGAACTATTACGGCTGGCTGGTGAACGAGAAGCTGGACGAACTGCGGACGCTGTTCTGATGAACCAAGCGGGCAGGCCCGCCGCTCACCGCCGCTTCAGCCGCAGATAAAGCGCGCCCGTGCCGCCATGCCCGCGCGCGGCATGGTCGTAGCCCGACACGACCTCGCGGAACGGCACGGTGCCGAGCCAGCCCGGCACGGCGCGCCGCAGGACCCCGTCGCCGCCCGGCCCTTTGCCGGTGATCACGAGCACGTGGCGCGCGCCCTTGGCATGGGCGCGGCGCACGAAATCGAGCAGAAGCGCGTGCGCCTGGTCCTGGAACAGGCCGTGCAAATCCACCCTCCCCTCGATAGGCAGGCGGCCCTTGGCGAGCTTGTCGTGGGTCGGGCGGTCGAGATGTGTCGAGGCGACGTTCGGGCGCGGCGCAGGCACCGGCATCTGCCCGACAGGCGCGGCAGCGCCTTTTGCTGTGGGCTGGGGCGGCGGAGGCGGTGGGGCGGCAGGCTCCGCCAGAACCAGCGGGGCCGTGCCGCGCAGGGGCTTGACGGTGGTCGCCACCACGTTCCAGAGCACGCGGTCCTCGTCCGACAGCGACCGGCGGGTTTTCACCAGCCCGCCTTCTGCCAAAGCGAAAGCGGCAGAAGCGCTGTGAAGACGGCCTCGTGGTTGACCACGCCGGCAACCGCGCCCGCGATGTCGCCCGAGCCCGCGAAGAGATCACCCCGTGCAGCACCCAGGATGGCCGAGCCCGTGTCCTGCGCGATCATCAGCCGCGAGAAGGGCTGGCGCTCGAAGGCGTAGAGCAAAGGCGCCGAAATGAAGAAGGGCGTGCCGAACGTGTGCAGGTGCTTGTCCACCGCCACCGAGCGCCCCGGCGTGAGCGGCACCTTGGCGGCCGCCACAGGGCCCAGGCTCTCGTCCTCCACCACCGCCTCGCGGAAGAAGATGTAGGAGCGGTTCTTGTGCAGGATCTCGCGCACGCGATGCGGGTTCGCCTTGAACCACTCGCGGATCGACTGCATCGTCACGCCACCAGGGGGTAGTTCTCCCATCTCCAGGAGCACCCGGCCGGGGCCGGTGAAGGGATGGCCGGACTTCGCGGCATAGGTCAGCCGCTTGAAGCGCTTCTCTGGCAGGCGAAGCCTTGCCGAACCCTGGACATGGATGAAGAACGCTTCCACCGGATCGGCCAGCCAGGCGATCGGCAGGTCCGGTCGGTCGGCAAGCGCGCCGTTCTCGATCTCAGCACGGTCGTAGAAGGGCACGAGACCTGCGGGGGTCTGGCGCGCCCATTCGAAAGAGGCGTCCATGCCGGCCGGGCGGTTCAACCCGTTCACCGGAACGAGATCGTGCGGCTTGGCCAGAAGCGGCACCTGGAATTCCGGGTGCCAGCGCGGGCTGCACCCGACATTGGGCTCGTAGAAGCCCGTCACATGACCGTATCTCTTGCCCGTATCCGGGCGGACGAGCGCTGGGCGAAAGAAGCGCTCGAAAAAGAGGCGCGCCTCGTCGTCGGATCTCGCCGGCGTCTGTCGCGCGGCCGCATAGGCGTCACCGAAGGCGGCGAACTCGATGCCGAGGCTGCCCGTGCGGTAGGGCGTGTAAAGGGCATGGAAAGCCGAACGGCGGAACGCCTCGAAGGCGCCCAGCGGGGCGTGCTCGGCCCAGCCGGGAAGCGAGTCGAAGCGCGCGGGCTCGAAGCGGTCTGCCGCAAGCATGGTAGGAACTCACTCCTCGGCGGAAGTGGCGACCAGCTTCCAGTTCGGATCGCGCGAGCGCGTGTCGCGGGCGAAGGTCCAGATGTCCTTCACCTCGGCCACGTTTTCGGGGTCGCCGTCGATCACCGTGCCGGCCTTGTCACGCGTGGTGGAGATCAGTTCGCTCACCAGGCGCAGCGTAACCTGGGCTTCGCCGTTGCGCAGCTCGGCACCCACGATGTCGGACTTGGAGATGCCCACAAAAGACGACTGCATGGTCTCGCCGCGGCTCTGGCGGTCGTCGATCGCCGCAGTGAAGCCTTCGTAGACTTCGCGCGACAGAAGGTTCTTGAGCGTCTTGCGGTCGCCTTCCGCATAAGCGGTCACGATCATCTCGTAGGCCGCCTTGGCGCCTTCCACGAAGCCCTTGGGCTCGAAGCTCGCATCCGCGTCGCGGATCTGGCGCAGGCCCCTGTTGAGATCGGTGCCGGGCGCCGCCACCGCGTCGATCGCAGCATAGGTCTGCTCAGGCGCCTCGGCGCCGTCGGCGCGCTTGGGCCGCGGCAGGGTCACGACATTCTCGCTCTTGGTGCTCGCTGCCGCATCGTCGCGGCGCGCGCGGCCGGCCGTGTAGGGATCGAAGGGCGGGCGCTCGCTGCCCGTGCGGCGGCCCAGCACGTTGCGCAGCTGGTAAAAGATCACCAGCGCGGCGACCAGAAAGAAAATCGTGCCGAAGTCGAAGAACTCCATGCCGTGGTCAACCGCTTCCTGACTTCGGCGGGCGCGGGGACAAAGGCTTCCTCGCGGCAACGCCACCATTGTTGTGATGCGCGCCCGTGTCCGGGAGCCACTCCGATATAGAACGCGCGGTGCCATCATTCAAATCACCGCAGGGCATTCCTATCTGTGATGCATGTTGAATTTCCCGTTTGGAGGGCACGACCGCCGATGATCCGCTTCCTGTTCCTGCTTTTGCCGCTTCTGGAGATCGCGGGCTTCGTGCTTGTGGGCCGTGAGATCGGCGTGATGGCCACGCTCGGTCTCGTGCTGCTCGGTGTCGTGGTGGGCGCGCTTCTGCTGCGTCGCGGCGGGCTTGCGGCCTTCGGGCGCCTGCGCGCCGAGGTTCAGGCCGGCCGCGACCCCGCCCCTGCCCTCGTGCAAGGCTTCACCTTCGTGGCGGCGGGCGTCCTGTTCATGCTGCCGGGCTTTCTGAGCGACATCATCGCGATCATCCTGCTGCTTCCGCCCGTGCGCAACCGCGCTCTGCGCCTGATCAACGCGCGCACGGTGTTTGCGGGAATGCCGGGAGGCCGTGCGGCCCAGCCGCGCCCGGTGATCAACTTGGAGCGCGCCGATTACACGCGCGAGCCGCAGGCCTCTCCGGCCGAGCCAGGCAAGCCCAACCCCGCCTCCCCTTGGGCTTCGGGCTGAGGGCGCGGTCGACCGGCCCCAACCTTGTTCTTCTCACGCGGGCCATGCTAGGCCCGCGCCCATCGTTTCAGGGCGCAAGGCACGCGCCGCCAGTCTTTGAGGAACTTCGATGGCCGAGAACGGAACCAACGGCGAGAACGGCGCAATCCCCGCGAACGGGGGCGAGCCCACCGCCCAGACGCTGAGCGTGCTCGCGCAATATGTGAAGGACCTGTCCTTCGAGAGCCCCGGCGCTCCCCGCTCGCTGCGCGGCCGCGAAACCTCGCCTTCCATCGCCATCAACGTCAATGTCGGCGCGAACCCCTTGTCCGACAAGGAATACGATGTCGTCCTGACCCTCTCGGCCAAGGCGTCCTTCGACAACGGCAAGGACGTCCTGTTCAATGCCGAGCTGGTCTATGGCGGCGTGTTCCGCATCGACGGCTTCCCGCAGGAGCACATGCTGCCGCTGCTTTTTGTGGAATGCCCGCGCCTGCTCTTCCCCTTCGCGCGCCAGGTCATCGCGGAAGCCACCCGCAACGGCGGCTTCCCGCCCTTGATGATCGACCCCATCGACTTCGGCCAGATGTTCCAGAAGCGCATCGCCGAACAGCAGGCCGCAGCCAAGGTTCAGGTGAGCTAAGGCGCTGAGCCCTCTGGTGCCTCCGCTGACGCTCTTCCTCCCCCTTGAAGGGAGGGATACAGGGTGGGGGTAATGCTTCCACCGCTTGAGCTGTCATTCAGGTCACCCCCACCCCTAACCCCTCCCCTCAAGGGGGAGGGGAGGCGGAGAGGTCGGCGCCCAAGACCTTTGAGGCATCTCAGACTACCCCTCCGCCCGCTTCCCTTTCAGCCAGATCGCCTTCTCACCCAGCCCCGCCACGAGCTTCTCATGGGCGGCGATGGTTTCGGCATCGAGCCGCGAAGGCAGCGGCACGGCGCGCGGTACCACGGCTCCGAAGCCACGGCCTCCTTCGTCCCGCCCGCGCCCGCGTGAGCTTGATCCCTCCAGAACGAGCGCGGTCTGCTTGCCGCCGATCAGCTCCACATAGACTTCGGCCAGAAGCTCGGAATCGAGAAGCGCGCCGTGCTTGGTGCGGCGGCTGTTGTCGATGCCGTAGCGACGGCAGAGCGCGTCGAGCGAATTCGGCCCCATCGGATGCTTGCGCCGCGCAAGCTGGAGCGTGTCGACCACACGTTCGCCTTCGATGGGCTTGTGGTCGCCGAGCCGCCCGAATTCGGCGTTGATGAAGCCGATATCGAAGGTGGCGTTGTGCGCGACGAGGTTCGCGCCTTCGATGAAGGCCGCGAACTCGGCGGCGATCTCCGGGAATGTCGGCTTGTCCTTGAGCTGGTCGTCGCTGATGCCGTGGACGGCCAGCGCGTCGGGATGCACGGCGCGCCCCTGCGGGTTGATGTAGTGGTGGAACACGCGGCCCGTGGGGAAGCGGTTGTCCATCTCGATCGCACCGATCTCGATCACGCGGTCCTCGCGGTTGTCGAGGCCGGTGGTTTCGGTGTCGAAGACGATCTCGCGCATGGTCGTGCCTTTCACACCCAAGATGGGTGGCCGACCCTAAGCGCCCAACCCTTGCGCGGAGGTTTTGCTCGTCAGCGCAGCGATCACCCGCATCACTTCCCGGCGCGCCGCTTCCATCCCGTCGCCCGTGTCGATGATGAAGTCGGCCGCCTTGCGCTTCTCGCTGTCGGGCACCTGCCGGGCCAGGATGGCCTCGAACTTCTCCGCCGTCATGCCGGGCCGCGCGAGAACGCGGGCGCGCTGGACGTCCTGCGAGGCCGTGACCACCAGCACCTGGTCCACCCGCTCGCGCCCGCCGGTCTCGAACAGCAGGGGGATGTCGAGCACCGCAAGGGCCGCACCACCGTTCCGCGCCTCGCGCAGGAAGCGGTCGGCATCCGCGCGCACGAGCGGGTGCACGATGGCTTCCAGGCGCTTCAGCGCATCGGGATTGCCGAGCACGCGGGCGCCCAGCCTGTCGCGGTCGATCCTGCCATCGATCGCGACGCCGGGAAACTCGCGCTCGACGAGCACTACCGCCTCGCCCGCGTAAAGGCGATGCACGGCCTCGTCCGCATCGTGAACCGGCACGCCCGCTTCGCGAAACATGCGCGCTGTCGTGCTCTTGCCCATGCCGATCGAGCCGGTGAGGCCGAGCACGATCATGGATGCGCCTCCGCGAGATCGGCCAGCACCAGTTGGCGCAGCTCGGGCGTCACCTCCGGCCGCACGCCGAACCAGCGCTCGAAGCCCGGAACCGCCTGGTGAAGCAGCATCCCCAGACCGTCCACCGTCCCGAGCCCGCGCGCTCGCGCGGCCGCGAGCAGCGGTGTCTCGAGCGGCACATAAACGATGTCGGTGACCACGGCATCGGCCGGAAGAAGACCGAGATCGAGATCGAGCGTCTCGGTGCCGTCCATGCCGAGCGACGTGGTGTTGACGACGAGCCTCGTTCCTTCGAGCACCTCGTTGCGCCTCTCCCATGGCACGGCCGCGATGCCCTGACCGAAATGCGCTGCCAGTCCTTCCGCGCGCGACAAGGTTCGATTCGCAAGCGAAACATCCATTCCCCGCTCGCGCAGCGCATGGAGTACGGCGCGGGCCGCACCCCCTGCCCCGAGGACCAGCGCCTTGGCGCCCTCCTCCACCCAGCCCGGTGCGCGCTCGTCGAGGTTCGCCGCAAAGCCATAGGCATCGGTGTTGCTGCCCCAGAGCACGCCATCGGCGAGCCAGACCGTGTTCACCGCCCCGATGCGCTCGGCCGCATCGTCGCGCGCGTCGACCGATGCGAAGGCCGCTTCCTTGTGGGGAATGGTGACGTTGCCGCCCGCAAGCTCGCCCCGTCGCACCCGGTCGAACAGCACCGGCAGATCGCCGGCTTCCGTCGGGATCGCGCGATAGGTGCCCTCGATCCCGTGCTGGTCGAGCCAGAAGCGATGGATCAGCGGCGAGCGCGTGTGGGTGATCGGCCAGCCGCAGACGAAGGCATCAGCCATCGAGCATTCCCCTTTGTCGAAGCTCCCCCAGCACCGGCAGAAGCGGCAGGCCGACGATGGTCCAGAAATCGCCGTCCACCCGCTCGAACAGCCCGATGCCGGGACCCTCGATCTGGTAGGCGCCCACGCTCGAAAGCACGCCCTCGCCCGCTCGCGAGAGATAGCGCCCGATCTCGGCCGGCGAGAGCGCGCGCATGGTGAGATCGGCGATTGCCGTGTGACGCCAGACCGTCTCGCCATCCTGCACGAGCGCGACCGCGGTGTTGAGCTGGTGCGTGTTTCCGCCCAGTGCGAGCAGGTGGCGCGCCGCGGCATCCATGTCGATGGGCTTGTGGAAGATGCGTTCGCCGAGCGACAGCGTCTGGTCGCAGCCCAGAACGAGACGGCCGGGCATTCGCCCGCTCACCTCTTGCGCCTTGGCTTCGGCCAGCACGGCCGCGACATCCGCCGGTGTGGCACCCGTTCCCGCAAGCGGCGCTTCCACCGCGCGCTCGTCCAGCTCGGGCGGAACGGTCTCGATGGCAAGGCCTGCATCTTCCAGCATCTTGCGGCGGAAGCGGCTTCCCGAAGCGAGAACGAGCGCGGTCATGGCGTTTCCTCTCCGAACTCGGCCTCCGGCCGCCGCGCGACGGCGGCCGCGCGCAGCGAAAGGATGGCTGCGGCGGTTTCCTCGATCGAACGGCGGGTGACATCGATGGTCGGCCAGCCGTGCCGCCCGCACAGGCTGCGCGCATAGGCGAGTTCCTCACCGATGCTCGCGCGGTTCACGTAGAAGTCCTGGTCGAGCCCGGTGTCGCCGCCCACCATGCGGTTCTGGCGCACCTGGGAGATGCGGTCGGCCGTGGCGATCAGGCCCACCACCAGCGGCCCCTTGGCCACGATCAGCGAATCCGGCAGCGGCACGCCGAGCACGATGGGGATATTGGCTGTCTTGATGCCGCGATTGGCGAGATAGATCGAGGTCGGCGTCTTAGAGGTGCGCGAGATGCCGATCAGCACGACATCGGCCTCTTCCATGTCGGGCGGCAGCGCGCCGTCGTCATGTGCCATGGTGAAGTCGAGAGCTGCGATGCGGCGGAAATAGTCTGCGTCGAGCGCATGCTGCGCGCCCATGCGCCGTCCCGCCGGCGCCCCCAGAAACGACTGGAAAACCGCCAGAACCGGCTCCAGCACGGACACGCAGGGCAGGCCGAGCTGGCGCGCGCGCTCGTCGATGCGGGCGGCGAGCGCCTGGTCCACCATCGTGTAGAGGATGATGCCGGGCTCCTGCTCGATCTCGGCGAACACCTTGTCGAGCTGCTTGTCCGTGCGGATCAGCGGGTAGATGTGCTCGATCCCGCGCGCATTCTTGTATTGCGCGGCAGCCGCCCTTCCGGCCGCCAGAAGCGTCTCGCCCGTCGCGTCGGAAACGAGGTGCAGGTGGAAGAAGCTCTGCGGCTTTGCGGGGGTGGGTTTGTTCACGGGGTCCCTGTGGAGGACTGTGGAAAAATGTGGAGGAGCAGACGCCCCTCGGCACTCCCTCTGTATCACGGGCCGTCTTATCCACAACGGGAGGGGTCCGAGCCCCCTTCGTCCCCTTGTGGAAGAGAGCGGGGAGGGGGCTTGGGCCTCTCCCCCGGCTGTCCACAGGGGCCGGCCATGCGGCCTTGCGTCCGAGGTGACTGATTCCGCATGGACTTTCGCCCTTCCGCCCGCATATGTCCCCAGGCATCGCCGAGCGGGGGTTTCGCGGTTTCGAGCGGGCTGGTTTCCGGGTCCCGCTCTGTGGACACGGCACTATCCCCGACTCCAACAGAGTCTAAGAATCAAAAGACTCTTTGAATCAGGATTCTCTTTGAAGATGGGCGAACAGCCGGAAAGCGCAAAAGCCGGCCGCAAGGCGCTTGCGGTCTTCAAGGGCGCGAGCGTTTTTCCGCCGCCGGTCTGGATGATGCGCCAAGCCGGGCGCTACCTGCCCGAGTACCGTGCGACCCGCGCGGAAGCGGGCTCCTTCCTCGATCTCTGCTACAATCCCGATCTCGCGGTGGAGGTGACGCTTCAGCCCATCCGCCGCTTCGGCTTCGACGCGTCGATCCTGTTCTCGGACATCTTGGTCGTGCCGCATGCGCTGGGGCGCGACTTGCGCTTCGAGGAAGGCCGCGGGCCGGTGATGACGCCGATGAGCCCCGACGACGTGGCGCGGCTCGACGCTTCGCGCTTCCATGAGCACCTGGCGCCTGTCTACGAGACCGTGCGCCGGTTGCGCGCCGAGCTGCCGGCCGAGACCACGCTGATCGGTTTTGCCGGCGCGCCCTGGACGCTCGCCACATACATGATCGCGGGCCACGGCACCCCCGACCAGGCACCCGCGCGCACTTTCGCCTACCAGCACCCGGAAGCCTTCGCGCAACTGATCGACACGCTGACCGAGCACTGCGCCGACTATCTCGTGCGCCAAGTGGAGGCAGGCGCGGATGCGGTTCAGGTGTTCGATTCCTGGGCGGGCGTGCTGGACGAGGAAAGCTTTCAGCGCTTCTCCGTCGAGCCGCTTCGCCGCATCGTGGCGCATCTGGCGGAGAAGTGCCCGGAAGCGCCGGTGATCGGCTTCCCCAAGGGTGCTGGCACCCGCTACGATCGTTTCCGCCTGGAAACCGGCATCGCGACGCTTGGGCTCGATTGGACCGTGCCTATGGCGCAGGCTAAGCGCCTCCAGGCCAATGGGCCGGTTCAGGGCAATCTCGACCCCTTGCGCTTGCTTGCCGGGGGGAGGGCCCTCGACGAGGGCGTGGACGCCATTCTGCAATCCCTGGGCGGCGGGCCGCTCGTCTTCAACCTGGGCCACGGCATCACGCCGCCGACGCCGATCAGCCACGTGGAGCGCATGTTGGAACGGGTGAGACAGCCATGAGCGCGGCCCCTGCACCTACCGGCGGTTCCCCGCTCACGCGAGGGGTGGTCGCGCTTTTGATCACCGCGGGCTTCGCGTTTCTCCTGTTCGCGCTCGTGCCGGTGGAGTGGGCGCTCTGGATCAAGGCGCTGCACGTGATCGCGGTGATCGCCTGGATGGCGGGACTGCTCTATCTGCCGCGGCTCTTCGTTTACCATACGCAGGCTCAACCCGGCTCGGCGACATCCGAAACCTTCAAGGTGATGGAGCGCCGCCTGCTGCGCGCCATCATCAACCCCGCCATGATCGCGACCTGGGTGTTCGGTCTGTGGTTGGCTTGGGAGGTCTACGCGTTCCAGGGCGGCTGGCTGCATGCCAAGCTCACGCTGGTGCTGCTCTTGTCGGGCCTGCACGGCTATCTGTCCAAGGGCGTGCGGATGTTCGCCCAGGACCGCAACACGAAATCCACCAAGCATTGGCGCATCGTCAACGAGGTGCCGACGCTGCTGATGATCCTGATCGTGGTCTTGGTGATCGTGAAGCCGTTCTGACGCGGCGTCCCGCGCTGGCCCGGCATTCATTCGAGATGTCGGGCGGCAGCGCCTCAAATTCCCGTTCGCCTGCCTTGCCCTTGCCGGGAATCCCGATTACATAAGGGCTCTCTCCTTATCGTCGCAGCCGCCCGCAAGTTTCGCTTCCCGGCCGCGCGACGCCCCATCCCAGACTGCTCGCACGACCGCCAACCCGCGCCCGCGACCCACTCAGCACAGGCCCGAGAAGTATCCTCATGCAGGAAATGAAGCTCACTGAGTTCAAGAACAAGAAGCCGACCGACCTGATCGCGTTCGCTGAGTCTCTCGAGGTCGAGAACGCTTCGGTGATGCGCAAGCAGGAGCTGATGTTCGCGATCCTGAAGAAGTTGGCCGCCCAGGAAGTCGAGATCATCGGCGACGGCGTGGTGGAGGTTCTGCAGGACGGTTTCGGCTTCCTGCGCTCGGCCAACGCCAACTACCTGCCGGGCCCCGACGACATCTATATCAGCCCCTCCCAGATCCGCCGCTTCTCGCTCAAGACTGGCGACACGGTGGAAGGCCCGATCCGCTCGCCAAAGGAAGGCGAGCGCTACTTCGCGCTTCTCAAGGTCAACACGATCAATTTCGACGACCCCGAGAAGATCCGCCACAAGATCCACTTCGACAACCTGACGCCGCTCTACCCGACCGAGCGCATCAAGATGGAAATGCCGGTTCCCGCGGGCAAGGACATCTCGGCCCGCGTGGTCGACCTCGTGGCCCCTATCGGCAAGGGCCAGCGCGCCCTGATCATCGCGCCGCCGCGCGTCGGCAAGACCGTTCTGATGCAGAACGTGGCCCAGTCGATCACCACCAACCACCCCGAATGCTACCTGATCGTGCTGCTCATTGACGAGCGGCCAGAGGAAGTCACCGACATGCAGCGCTCGGTGAAGGGCGAGGTCGTGTCCTCGACCTTCGACGAGCCCGCCGTGCGCCACGTCCAGGTGGCCGAGATGGTGATCGAGAAGGCCAAGCGCTTGGTCGAGCACGGCCGTGATGTGGTGATCCTGCTCGATTCCATCACGCGCCTCGGCCGCGCCTACAACACGGTGGTTCCGTCATCGGGCAAGGTGCTGACGGGCGGCGTGGACGCCAACGCGCTCCAGCGCCCCAAGCGCTTCTTCGGCGCTGCGCGCAACATCGAAGAGGGCGGCTCGCTCACCATCATCGCGACGGCGCTGATCGACACCGGCTCGCGCATGGACGAGGTGATCTTCGAGGAGTTCAAGGGCACCGGCAATTCGGAAATCGTGCTCGACCGCAAGGTGGCGGACAAGCGCATCTATCCGGCGATGGACATCCTCAAGTCCGGCACCCGCAAGGAGGACCTGCTGGTTCAGCGCTCCGACCTGCAGAAGATCTTCGTTCTCCGCCGGATCCTGGCACCGATGGGCACCACGGATGCGATCGAGTTCCTGATCGACAAGCTCAAGCAGACCAAGACCAACGCCGATTTCTTCGACTCCATGAACACCTGATGGGTGGACCGGATCGATTCCTATCCGGTCCGATCCCTGGTTCACTGGCGTAGTGGAAAACGACACGATCTATGCATTGGGCAGCGGGCCTCTTCCCGCTGCCATCGCCGTCGTCCGCATGTCTGGACCACTTACTCGATTCGCCCTCGAAACGATCACCGGGCGCCCGCTCGACCCACGCTTGCTTTCACCGCGCAGCCTTCGAGACGAGAACGGCTCGCTGATTGACCAGGCGATGGCGGTCTATCTGCCGGGGCCGCGCAGCGAGACCGGAGAAGACTGTGGCGAGTTCCAGATCCATGGCGGCCGGGCGATCCTCCATCGGCTGATCGACCGCCTGGAACATCTCGGCCTCCGCCAAGCCCAGCCCGGCGAGTTCAGCAAACGCGCTTTCCTCCATGGGAAGATCGACCTCGTCCAGGCGGAAGCGGTTGCCGATCTCGTGGCGGCTGAGACGGAAGCCGAACGGCGCTTTGCCGCCGACAATCTCGGCGGCCGGCAAAGCCAGCTCTACGCGGCTTGGCGCAAGCGGTTGCTGCACGCCCGCGCGATGATCGAAGCCGAGCTCGATTTCTCCGACGAGGGCGATGTTCCAGGTTCGGTCGCGCAAATGGTCTGGCGCGACATGCGCGATCTCAGCAACGAGATGCGCGCGCATGCGAAGGGCTTCGACAGGGTGAGCCTGCTGCGCGACGGGTTCGAGATCGTGATCCTCGGTGCCCCGAACGCCGGCAAGTCCACTCTGCTGAACGCCCTGGCCGAGCGCGACGTCGCCATCGTTTCGGATGAGGCCGGCACGACCCGCGACCTGATCGAGGTCCAACTCTCGCTCGGCGGCAACCGCGTACGATTGGTCGACACGGCTGGCCTCCGCCCTGAGGCTGGCAAGATCGAGAGCATCGGCATCGAGCGGGCGTTAAAGCGCGCCGGGTCGGCGCAACTGGTGCTCCATCTTATCGATCTCTCAGATCCAACCACTGCTCTCGTTCCGGCCGATCTGGAGGTTTTGACAGTCGGCAACAAGGCGGACCTTGCCCCGCAATCCGCCACCTCCTGCGATCTGCGCGTGTCCGCCGAAACGGGGGAGGGGATGGACGCGCTGCTCGGTCACCTCAGCCGTCGTGTTGCCGAGAAGATGGGTGACGTCGGCGACGTGCTTCCCTCGCGCGAGAGGCACATCGCGCAGATCAGGTTGGCTTCCTCGCACCTCGCTGACGCCCTGCACAACGAAGCACCGCTCGAGCTTCGGGCCGAAAGCCTGCGGCTTGGGGCCGATGCCGTAGCTGCCATCACGGGCGCCATCGGGACGGAGGACGTGCTTGGCGCCATCTTCTCGTCCTTCTGCATCGGAAAGTGATTCACGTGAAACGGCGCATGCTGTAGAGCACGCGCCCATGAGCGACCTTTCCTTCGATGTAGTCGTAATCGGTGGCGGACACGCTGGGTGCGAAGCGGCCAGCGCTTCGGCGCGGCTCGGCGCGAGCACCGCGCTCCTCACCCTGCGTTTCGACAATCTCGGCGTGATGTCCTGCAATCCCGCCATCGGCGGTCTCGGTAAGGGGCATCTGGTGCGCGAAGTCGATGCGCTGGATGGCCTGATGGCTCGCGCGGCGGATGCTGCGGGCATCCAGTTCCGGCTGCTCAACCGCCGCAAGGGCGCGGCCGTCCGCGGTCCCCGCACCCAAGCGGATCGCAAGCTCTATGCTCAAGCTGTGCAGGGAATGATCCGTGAAACGCCGAACCTGTCGGTGATCGAGGGCGAGGCCGTCGATCTGATCGTTGAGAACGGCCAAGTTGCCGGCGTCATCCTGGCCGATGGCCGCACGATCCGTACGGCCGCCGTCGTTCTGACGACGGGCACCTTCCTTGGCGGTCTCATCCACATCGGCGAGCGCAAGATCCCAGCCGGCCGCATCAGTGAGCAGCCATCGCTTGGTCTGTCGCGCCGCCTGCGCGAGAGCGGTTTTGCGGTGTCGCGCCTCAAGACCGGCACGCCGCCGCGCCTCGACAGCGCTTCCATTCACTGGGATGCCTTGGAGAAGCAGGAAGCCGATGCAGAGCCGGTTCCCTTCTCCTTCCTGACGGATCGCATCGCGACCCCGCAGATCGCGTGCGGCATCACGCGGACCACGCCTGAAACGCATCGGGTGATCCGCGAGAACCTGCATCGCTCTGCCATGTATTCCGGCTCCATCGAAGGTGTGGGCCCCCGATACTGCCCCTCGATCGAGGACAAGATCGTCAAGTTCGGCGATCGCGACGGGCACCAGATTTTCCTTGAGCCGGAGGGGCTGGACAGCCCGGTCGTCTATCCCAACGGCATCTCCACCTCACTGCCGGAAGATATTCAGGAAGCCATCGTGCGCTCCATGCCAGGGCTGGAGGACGCCCGCATCCTGCAGCCCGGCTATGCCATCGAATACGACCACGTGGATCCGCGCGAACTCGACGCGACGCTCGAAACCCGCCGCCTGCCCGGCCTCTTCCTGGCCGGCCAGATCAACGGCACGACAGGCTATGAGGAAGCCGCGGCTCAAGGCCTCCTCGCTGGGCTCAACGCAGCGCGAAGGGCGGGTCGACAGGACGGCATCACCGTCAGCCGGACGGACGCCTATCTCGGCGTCATGGTGGACGATCTGACCACGCGTGGCGTCAGCGAGCCCTATCGCATGTTCACCTCACGCGCGGAGTTTCGCCTCACCTTACGCGCGGACAACGCGGACCAGCGTCTGACCCCGCTCGGCCTGTCTTTGGGCTGCGTCGGTGCCGAACGCGAAAAGCGCTTCGCGGAAACGAACCAAGCTCTGAATGCCGCCCGCGATCTCGCGCAGTCTCTGGCCATATCCGCCCATCAGGCAGCCGCGCATGGCATCGCGCTCAACCAGGATGGCCGCCGCCGCTCCGCTTACGATCTCCTGAGCCAACCCGACATCGACTTCGCGCGGCTCACTAATGTCTGGCCGGAGTTGCAGGGCGTACCTCATACGATTGCCGAGCGATTGGAGACGGAAGCCAGCTATGCCGTGTACCTCGACCGCCAATCGGCCGACATCGCCAGGCTGAAGCGGGAGGAGACCCGCTCCATCCCCGACACAGTGGACTTCGAGAATCTTCCGGGGCTGTCCAATGAGCTGAAGCAGAAGCTGCAGCATCGTCGGCCCAAGTCTCTCGCCGATGCGCAGAAGCTCGAAGGAATGACGCCGGCTGCCATGAGCCTGATCCTCTCAGAACTTCGCCGTCGGGCACTGGCGGGCTGAGGTCGTGGACGCACTGCTTCAAGATGTTCCACGTGAAACGCGCGATGCGCTGACGCACTATGAACAGCGGTTGCGGAACACGAATGCGGTCATGAACCTCGTTTCTCCCGCTACCCTCGACCAGATGTGGGACCGGCATTTCGTCGACAGCGCCCAGCTCAAGGCCTTGAAGTCGGAAGCCCGAACTTGGCTCGACCTTGGGTCGGGAGGTGGATTTCCCGGCATCGTTCTGGCGATTCTGCTCAAGAATGAGAGCGGCCATATCGATCTCGTGGAAAGCACGGGCAAGAAGGCGCGGTTTCTCGAAGACGTGGTGCGGGAACTGCGGCTTCCCGCGAAAATCTGGAACGAGCGCATCGAAAAGCTTGGTCGCACCATTCCCACCCCCCAGGTCGTCACGGCCCGCGCACTCGCGCGCCTGCCGCTTCTCCTCCAACTGGCAGAGCCGTGGCTTGCAGCGGGCGCAGTAGGACTTTTCCCCAAGGGGCGTAATTTTCAGGCCGAGGTGGACGAAAGCCACACGCAATGGCGCTTCAGCATGGTAAAGCATCGAAGCACCACGGATGGTGACAGCGCCATCCTCGAAATCACCGACTTGCGCCGGGCCTGACTGCCCCTGAGGACCCCATGAATCCAATCGGCCCCCGGATCATGACCGTGGCCAACCAGAAGGGTGGGGTGGGCAAGACCACCACCGCAATCAACCTTGCTACAGCCCTCGCAGCCATCGGTGAGCAGGTATTGATCGTGGATCTCGACCCGCAGGGCAATGCCTCGACCGGACTCGGCATCGGCCGGCGCGAGCGGGACATCTCTTCTTATGACCTCCTGTGCAACACCGCGAGCATTCCTGAGGCTGCCAAAAAGACGGCGGTGCCGGGCCTCTCCATCGTGCCCTCGACGCTCGACCTGCTGGGCATCGAGATGGAAATCGGCATGGCGTCGGATCGCGCCCTGCGCCTGCGGCAAGCCTTCGCCACGCCGCAGATGGCACGATCTGGCTTCACCTATGTGCTGGTCGACTGCCCGCCCTCGCTCAATCTGCTGACGCTTAATTCGATGGCCGCCGCGCATTCCGTGCTCGTGCCGCTGCAATGCGAATTCTTCGCGCTCGAGGGCCTGAGCCAGCTTCTGGAAACCGTGGAACAGGTGCGCCGCTCGCTCAACCAGAGCCTGACTATCCAGGGCATCGTGCTCACCATGTATGACGGGCGCAACAACCTCGCGAACCAAGTGGTGGAGGATGTCCGGGCGCATATGGGCGAGAAAGTCTACAACACCATTATTCCCCGCAATGTCCGGGTTTCGGAAGCGCCGTCCCACGGCAAGCCTGCGATCCTCTACGACCTGAAATGCTCCGGCAGCCAAGCCTATCTCCAACTGGCCTCCGAGGTGATCCGCCAGGAACGCCGCCTGCGCGCCGCTTGAATCGGGAACGAAACGGATGAACGAAGAAGTTTCCCGCAAGCGCCTGGGCCGTGGGCTTGCGGCTCTGATCGGCGAGATCGACAAGGCGCCCGAGGCGGCGGCGGCACCCGTCGCTGCCGATGGCAAGGTGGCCGTGGCATCCATCTCGCCCAACCGCCGCAACCCCCGCCGGTCCTTCAGCGAAGGTGACTTGGCCGACCTCGCACACTCCATCAAGGAGCACGGGCTTGTGCAGCCCATCGTCGTGCGGCCGATGGCGGGCGAAACCGGGCGGTTTGAGATCGTGGCCGGCGAGCGCCGCTGGCGCGCCGCGCAAAAGGCGGGGCTCACCGAAATCCCGGTGATCCAGCGTGACGTGAACGACCGCACAGCACTCGAACTCGCCATCATCGAGAACGTCCAGCGCGCCGATCTCAACCCGGTCGAGGAGGCGCTGGGCTACCAGCAGTTGATGGAAGAACACGGGTACACCCAGGCCGACCTCGGCCAAGTGATCGGCAAGAGCCGAAGCCATGTCGCAAACACCATCCGCCTTCTGAAGCTGCCCGAGATCATCCGGGACATGCTGGTGGACGGCATCCTGTCTGCCGGCCACGCGCGCGCCTTGGTGACGGCCGAAGACGCGATCGGCCTTGCCCAGCGCATCGTGGAGGAGGGCCTTTCCGTCCGTCAGGCCGAAGCCATCGCTTCGGGTAAGGAGGAAGAGCCCACACCCGAGGAGGCGAAGGTCCCTCGTGCGGTGGCGGAAAAGGATGCCGACACCCGCGCGCTGGAGAAACTCCTGGCGGATGTCACGGGGCTTCGGGTGGCCATCAACCACAAGCCCAAGGGCGGTGAGCTGAAGATCAGCTACAAGAGCCTTGAGCAGCTCGACGATCTCTGCCGGAGACTGAAAGGATAGGGCGTTCCTGGAGCAGCTCCGGATGCAAAACCGCTTCGCACTTCTGCCGGAAATGCTCTAGCGGCGCGCCACCATCCGGGCGAGGTTCAGCAAGGCCCGCTCGGCGATGGCGAGCGCCAGTTCCCCGCGCCTGCGGCTTTCCAGAACGGCCTTCTGCAACACCTCAAGGGCTGATTCCAACTGGTCGAGGTTCCAGCGCGTCGCCGCGCGCTCGATCAGCGCAGCGCGCGGGCCGCGCACTGGCGGGCGCAGCTTGGCCACGGCAGAACTCGCGCTTTGCCGCGCACCGTCCATGTTGGAGCGCACGGCATGCAGCGCCTGGAAATGGCGCAGTGCCGCCGCAAGAAGAGGCTGCACTTGGTTCGCAGCCGTGATGCGCAGCGTGAAAAGGCGCGCAGCTTCCACGCCATTGCCGGATGCGACGCATTCCACGATCTCGTCGGCCGAATCGCCCGACACGTCCCCCGTCACCGCGCGCACGTCGTCTGCGGTGATCGTGCTCCGGCCCGCCGCGTAAAGTGCGAGCTTTTCGATCTCGCCACGCGAGGCCAGGCGGTCGCCGCCCAGCCGGTCGCGCAAGGCTTCGCGCGCCTCGGGCTCGATCGAGAGCTTGGCACGGCGCATCTCCTCGTCGATCAGCCCGTCGATGGCGCGGCCTTCATCGGCGAAGGAGGGGAGGGCGATGCCGTGCGGGCTGTCTTCCACCAGCGTGCGGAGGGCCGTGCCCTTCTTAATGTCGCCTGCTTCCACCACCGCGATGGCGTCGCCCGGCGGCTTCACGCAAAGGGCCGCCAGCGCATCCACGAAGGGCTTGGCGTTTCCGCCGTTTCTCACCCAGATCAGGCGGCGCGGCGCAAACATGGAGATCATGCCCGCTTCTTCCGCGAGGCGGCCCGCGCCATCATTCTCGGCGTCGAGACGAACCACCGAGAAGGGATCGTCCAGCGGCACGCCGGAGCGCTCGGCGAAACGCCGCGCCCTTTCGCTCACCAAGCCCCGATCGGGCCCGTAGACGAGAACCACGGCGATGCGCGGGTCGGGCTTGGCCAGCCAGGCCTCGACCTCATGGGCTTTCTTCTGCATGCCCGCCGCTTAGCACGGCAGGGGTAAACGGCGAAGGCGAAGCTTCAGAGCCCGAAGGTCACATTCGCCGAACGGCTCGATGCCGAAAGCTGGCGCAGGCAGGCCTGCGGCGCGACACTCGCTCCCCGGCATTCGGTGGCACTGTTGATCAGAACCCGGCTGATCTTGGCGCAGTCGGCATTCGCCAGGTCGAAGCGGGTGACCTTGGTCTTGCCGGCCGGAAGATCGTTGAAGTCGAGCACGGCCAAGCGATCCACGACGCCCGCCTCGTTGAACAGCGCCATCTCGAAGGACGCTTTCTCGAGATCCGAACCGAGGCCGTTGTTGACCAGGAAGGTCAGCCGGCAGCCGCCGCGGTCGGAGGGCTGGAGCGCGTTGAGCTCGAGCGTCAGCTTGGCATCGGGCGTTGGGGCGGGTGCCGCCGCTTCCTGCGCGAAGGCAGCCGTCGTGCCCATCCATGCCGCGAGCCCGAGGGCCGCCACCTTGCGAAATCTCATCCCGAAAGTCCCCTGGGCTGCTGGCTCAAGCCCGATCCCAAGCCGCTTGACTTGCGGGCGCCGCTGATGCACCTCCTATAAAACATGACAAAGCCCGTCAAGATTTTCGGGCAATGATGCGGAGCCGAAAAGCCATGCGGAATGTCAGGCCGTCCGAACTCCTTCGCCATCCGGCAGCGCCGCTGCCGCAGGAGGAAGCCGAGAAGATGCTGGCGGGCATCCCCTCGCGCATCATGAGCAGCCGCACCCTCTTCAACGGCACGCGCGAGATCGGCATCGAACACGCCGGCGCGCTCTACCGCCTCAAGATCACTCGCCAGGGCAAGCTGATCCTCAACAAGTGAGCCTAGCCGGCCTCAAGCCGCCATGCCCTGCGGCAGGCGGCTTGCTGCCACATGGTCGATCAGGCCCCAGGCCTTGGCCTCTTCGGGCGACATGAAATGATCGCGGTCGAGCACGCGCTCGACCTCTTCCTCGCTCCGCCCGCAATGCTTGGCGTAGAGCCGGATCATGCGGTCCTTGAGCCGCTGGCTGTGCTCGGCATGGCGCATGATGTCGCTGATCTGGCCCTGATATCCGCCGGATGGCTGGTGCAGCATCAGGCTCGCATTGGGCAGGCAATAGCGTTCGCCCGGCGCACCTGCCATCAGCAGGAACGAGCCCATCGACATGGCCGTGCCCATGCAGAGCGTGGCGACGGGCGCTTCGATGAATTGCATCGTGTCATAGATCGCCATCCCCGCCGTCACAGCCCCGCCCGGCGAGTTGATGTAGAGGTTGATGGGCTTCTTGGGGTTCTCCGCCTCCAGAAACAGAAGCTGGGCGCAGATCAGCGAGGCCATGTTGTCTTCCACCTGGCCGTTCAGGAAGACGATGCGTTCCCGAAGCAGGCGCGAATAGATGTCGAAGGACCGCTCGCCGCGGGACGACTGTTCCACCACCATGGGAACAAGCTGCATCATGTCGGGCATGGATTGGCTCCGGGAGGCTTGAGAGATCAGGCGGCAAGCGCGATCGGCGCGGCCGTGTTGGCAGGCCGAAGCAGCCGAACGGGGGTGTGGGACAGGAAAAGCCGGGTGGCGTCGGGGCCTTCGGCTGCCACGGCAAAGGTGACCAGGCTTTCGGCGATCTCGCCGTTTCCGCCTTCCTCGCGCAGATGCCAGGTGACCTCGTTCGCGCTCGACTCCCGCAAGGTCCAGTCGAGACGGGCGCCGGCACGCCCCGTCTTGCCCAGCCACTGCTCGGCATATGCGGGGATCGAGAGCGCCCGCATCACCATGGCAAGCGGGGCGTCGAGCACGGTTTCGAGTTCCACGGTGTCGGACGGGGCGCTCACTGGTCCATCTCCCGCAGCAGACCACGCAAGGCTTCGATCCTGTCGGGCCAGAAGGCACGCGTGCGCGCGAGCCAGTCGTGCAGGGGCGCCATGCCGTCCGGTGCCAAGCTGTAATGCACGTGCCGTCCGGCGCGGCGCTCCCGAATGAGGCCAGCCTCGCGCAGGACCGCAAGATGCTGGGACACTGCCGGCTGGGAGATGGCAAAATCCGAACGGAGCTCCCCAGCTGTCCGTTCGCCTGCGCCCAGGCGCTCCAGCATGGTTCGGCGGTTGGGGTCGGCCAGGGCCTTGAAGATTTCGCTCTCGCTCATGACGATACATAAGCATAAACTTATATAACAGACAAGTCGCTCCCACACGCGGCCATGAGGCAACGGGTGGGAGCGACCTTCTCGGAAAGCTTCGACCTGCTCAGCGCATGGCGCGAGCACCGCCGACCAGCATCAAAAGCGCGCCGGCCAGCACCACGGCCACCGCATAGGTGATCACGCCGGTCGGGCCGATACCGTCGACGAGCAGGCCGCCCAGGATGGCGCCGGTGGCGATCGCCACCTGGAAGCTCGCGGACAGCACCGCACCCGCACTCTCGGCGTGGTCGGGAGCCACCCGCGCATTCCAGCTCGAGATCGAGACGGGGAAGGTACCGAACGCGAAGCCCCATGCCGCGATGGCGCCGAAGGCCGCGATCTCCGAGCTTCCGAAAAGAAGCAGCACGGCCGCCGTCGTGCCCAAAAGCAGCATGCCGCCGCCTGCGCCCAACCGTGGGCTGCGGCTCGCCACCGCTCCGCCCACGAGATTGCCCAGGAAACCGCCGATGCCGAAGGCGAGGAGCGCCATGGAGATCGTGCCGGCCGCCATCTGCGGCACTTCTTCAAGGAAAGGACGCACGAAGGTGAAGCCCGCGAAATGGCCGGACACCGCAAGCAGCACCGTGCCCACGCCCACGAGCACGGCGGGACGGCGCAGCACGATGCCGAACGAGGCCAAGCCGGGGGCCGCAGCAGCAGGCAGCCGCGGCAGGAAGAGAAGCTGTGCTGCCAGTGTCACCACACCGATGCCCGAGGCGACCCAGAACGTCACGCGCCAGTTCCAGATGTCGCTGATCAAGGCGCCCAAGGGCGCGGCGCAGACGGTCGCGACCGAAACGCCCGTGAAGATCACCGCCATCGCGCGCGGCACCATTTCGGATGGCACGAGACGCAGCGCCAGCGCCGCGACCATCGCCCAAAACCCGCCCAGCGCGAAGCCCAGAACCGCGCGGGCCACGAGAAGCGTCTCGATCGATTGCGCAAAGGCCGAGGCGAGGCTCGACAGGATGAGGAGCGTGGACAGCCCGAGCACGAGCAGGCGGCGGTCGAGCCGCCCGGCACCCAGCACCAGAAGCGGGCCGGCAAGCGCCGCCATCACGGCGGTCGCCGTCACCGCCTGCCCCGCCGTGCCATGCGAGACGCCGAGCTCTTGCGCCATCGCGGGCAGGATGCTCGCAGGCAGGAACTCGGCCGTCACCAGCCCGAACACGCCGAGCGAAAGCGATGCCACGGCAGCCCATGCGGCGCGGCTGTCCGTGGGCTTGGTGGGGGATACGGCTGCGTCGAGCGCGCCGTCTGAGGTCCAATCCGACATCGGTCATGTCTCCTGAATTCGGAGCTGAGAGCTAGGCTGGATCATTTGGCGTTTCCATGCCAGAAAAGCCGTCATGCTTGACCATTCGTCCAAATCATCCAGCCATGATGCGCTCGGCGACATGCTGCGCGGCCTGCATCTCGACAGCGTGGATTACGGCCGCTGCCGCTTCACCGCACCCTGGAGCTTCGCCTTCGGCGCACAGGATGCCGCCTATTTCCATTTCATCGCGGAAGGCGAAGCCTGGCTCCGGCCGGGCACTGATCCCTGGATGCGCCTGCAGACGGGAGACGCCGTTCTTCTGCCGCGCGGCACGGCGCATCTTCTGGCCAGCGAGGCCAAAGCCGTGGCGCAGCCTTTTCCGCGCGCCGATTGCCGCGCGATCTGTCCGAAGGTCTTCGACTACTGCGAGGACGAAGGCACAAGCTCCAAACACGGCACGCTCGTGTTCTCGGGCTCGATGCGCTTCAACCTCGACACGCTCCACCCGCTTCTCCAGCTCATGCCCTGCGTGATGCGCACGGGCGAACTGATGGTGCACGAGCCCGCCATTCCCCACCTTCTGGAGGCGATGGGCAAAGAAGTCCTGCTCAACCGCGTTGGCGCGAGCGTGATCCTTGCGCGGCTGGCCGACGTGCTGGCCGCCCAGATCATCCGCGCCTGGGTGGAGCATGGCTGCGGCGATGCCACAGGCTGGCTGGCCGCCGTGCGCAATCCCGAGATCGGCCGCGTGCTGGCCGCCATCCACGAATCGCCCGAGCGCGACTGGACGGTTGCCGAACTCGCCCGCCTGATGGGCGCCTCGCGGTCGAGCTTCGCCGACAAGTTCGCGGCCATCGTCGGCGAAACGCCCGCGCGCTACGTGGCGCAAGTGCGCATGCACCGCGCGCGGCAATGGATCCGCGAGGACCGCGCGCGCATCGCCGAGGTCGCCCATCGCCTGGGCTACGATTCGGAAGCGTCCTTCTCGCGCGCCTTCAAGCGCGTGATCGGCACAGCGCCGGGCCGTGTGCGCAACGCGGTCGCCGCATGATCGACAAGACAAAAGCCTCCCGAGGGAGGTTCGATCTTCATGGTTTCGGAGACTTGGTCCAGTGCCGGGGCTGGCACTGGGAAAACTGGAGCGGGCGAAGGGATTCGAACCCTCGACCCCAACCTTGGCAAGGTTGTGCTCTACCCCTGAGCTACACCCGCTCGCGCGGCGCGCTTCGGCGCCGCAAGCGGGGTCTCTATGGCCGATACGGATGGGGATTGCAACAGGAATTCGACAGGCTTGTTTTGGCCGCTCCGCCGGCCGCTTGCCCTCCCTGCCGGATTGGCGCAAGAGCGGGGCGTTGCAGGAGGACATGATGCCGAAAACGGAAGACGGGCTCTTCGACTATCTCCGTGAGCTCAGCATCGAGACCACCACCGTGCGCCACCCGCCGCTCTTCACGGTGGCCGATTCGCAGGGCCTGCGCGGCGAGATCGCTGGCGCCCACACCAAGAACCTCTTTCTCAAGGACAAAAAGGACAACTTCTTCCTTCTGACGGTGGAAGAGGACGCGCGTGTCGACCTCAAGACGCTGCACACGCGGATCGGGGCGGCGAGCAAGGTCTCGTTCGGCAGCGCGGATGCGCTTCTGGCGCTGCTCGGCCTCACGCCGGGCGCGGTTTCCGCCTTCGGGCTCGTCAACGATGGGGAAGGCCGCGTGCGCTTCTTTCTCGATGAGACGCTGGCCGATGCGGAACTGGTCAACTGCCACCCGCTCACCAACGAGGCGACCACCACCATCAAGACGGCCGACCTCCGCCGCTTCGCGGAGGCGACGGGCCACCCCGTCACCGTCTTGAATATCGGGGCGTGATCGCCACATCCCGCGAAGCGTGAAACGGACGACACGGCCGAGGAGTTGAGACCATGAGCGACACGGACCTCCTGTTCGGCGGTGCAGGCAATGAGCGCCCGGCTGCCGGCAGCCCGCAGACGCCTGCTGCCGGGCTTTTCGGCGGTGCCCCGCAAGCCTCCGCCCAGCTGCCCAAGGACGTGACAACCGCAGGCTTTGCCGCCGACGTGATCCAGGAATCGCGCCGCCAGCCTGTTCTCGTGGATTTCTGGGCGCCCTGGTGCGGCCCCTGCAAGCAGCTTCAGCCCGCGCTCGAAAAGGTGGTGGCGGAGGCGCAAGGCCGCGTGAAGCTCGTCAAGATGAACATCGACGAGCATCCCTCCATTGCCGGCCAGCTCGGCATCCAGTCGATCCCCGCCGTGATCGCCTTCAAGAACGGCCAGCCGGTGGACGGCTTCATGGGGGCGGTGCCCGAAAGCCAGATCCGCCAGTTCATCGACAAGATCGCGGGCGGCGCGGCAGCGCCCGGCGTGGGTGATGCGCTCGAAGCCGCCAAGGAGGCGCTGGCCCAGGGCGACGCGCAGACCGCCATGCAGATCTTCGACGCCGTGCTCGCCCAGGAGCCCGAGAACCTCGATGCCATCGCTGGGCTCGCCGGCCTGTTGTGGGACGCGGGCGAGGAGGAAGCCGCCGAGGAAGTCCTGGCCGCCGTGCCCGAAGGCAAGGGAGACGCTGCCCCGATCACGGCCTTGCGCGCCAAGATCGCGCTCGCGGCCGAAGCGCGCAAGCTCGGAGACCCGCGCGCGCTCGAACGCCGTCTCGCGGCCGACCCGGCCGACCACCAGGCGCGCTTCGACCTCGCCGTGATCCAGAACGCGCTCGGTGAGCGGGAACAGGCGGCGGAAAACCTTTTGGCCATCATCAAGGCCGACCGCGCCTGGAACGAGGACGGCGCCCGCGCCCAGCTGCTGCGCTTCTTCGAAGCTTGGGGCAACACCGACAAGGCGACCCTGATGGCGCGACGCCGGCTATCCTCCTTGCTGTTTTCGTGATCGGTCGCCGCCTTGCGGTTTGGGGGCGGCGCCCCAGTTAGGGTTGAGAAGAGGCAAGGCCCTTTCCCCGCATGGCGGGCGCTTGATCGCGGTCTTGCCGGCGCGCCGCGCGGCTCCGGAACGAGGACGACACACAGGTGCAGGCGGGAAACGCCCATTACCGCAAGCTTGGGGACCTGCCCGCAGAGGTGGCGCTTTTCCCTTTGTCGCAAGCGCTGCTCCTGCCGGGCGGGCGGATGCCGCTCAACATCTTCGAGCCGCGCTATCTCCAGATGGTGGACACCGCCATCGGCGGCAGCCGCCTGATCGGCATGATCCAGCCCGCCTTGAACAACAAGGAAGGCGCCAACGGCGAGCCCGAGCTTTGCGCGGTGGGGTGCCTCGGCCGGATTACCTCGCTTTCGGAAACGGGCGACGGACGCTACCTGATCTCGCTCGGCGGCATCTGCCGCTTCCGCGTCAAGGAAGAGATCGCGGGTTCCACGCCGTTCCGCCAAGCCGCTATCCTGCCCTTCGCCGCCGACCTGGAAGAAGACCCGACCAGCGGCGACGTGGACCGCACGGCGCTCCTGCGCGCCTTCCGCGCTTATCTCGAAGCCAATGACCTCCAGGCCGACTGGGACAGCGTGAGCCGGGCGGAAAACACGATGCTGGTGAACGCGCTTTCGATGATGGCACCCTACGGGCCCGCCGAGAAGCAAGCGCTTCTCGAGGCACCCGACCTCAAGGCGCGCGCCGAAACGCTGATCGCCATCACCGAGATCACCCTGGCGCGCGAGAACGAGGATTTCTCGACGAGCTTGCAGTGACGAGGCCCGCGTGACAGGCGGACACCCGATCGACCCCAAGCTGCTTGAGCTTCTGGTCTGCCCGCTGACCAAGGGGCGGCTGGAATGGGACGCCATGCGCGGCGAACTCGTCTCGCGCAGCGCAAAGCTGGTCTATCCCGTGCGCGACGGCATTCCCGTGCTCCTGCCTTCGGAGGCGCGGGCGCTGGAAGAGTGAGGGCGCGGGGTGCGTGCTCCCGAAGGAAGCCTCGAAGCCCCCCTCTCCACCCCTCAGTGGAAGTTCCGGCCTCGCGGCATCACCCGGCGCACCGGCTCCACCGTGCCGACCTCGTCGGCCCGCGCGAGGCTGTGCAGGCCGGGGCCTTCTTCCGACAGAAGGGCCAGCCAGCGCGAAAAGTCGTCCACGCGCTCCACCACCAGATGCACCACGCCCGATTTGCTCTGCACGCGGCCTTCCACGCGCACCAGGCGCGCGCCGAGCACGATCGGGCGGAAGCGTTCGAAGCATTTGGGCCAGACGATCGCATTCGTCACGCCGGTCTCGTCTTCCAGCGTCATGAAGATCACGCCCTTGGCCGAGCCTGGCCGCTGGCGCACCAGAACGAGGCCGGCAACCGCGATGCGGCGACCGCTCGGCGTGTCGAGAAGGGATGAGGCGGGTGCGATCCCCTTGCGCGCCAGTTGCGGGCGCATGAAGCGGAGCGGATGCGCCTTGAGAGACAAGCCCAGCGCCCGGTAGTCGTGCACCACATGGGCGCCGAGCGGCATGGGCGGCAGGCGCGTTTCGGGCTCGTGGATCCGCTCGCCTGCGGAACGGTCGAAAAGCGGCAGGCGCTGAGCCTCTCCGCCCGCATCGAGCGCCTGGGCCGCCCAAAGCGCTGCGCGCCGGTCGAGCCCGAGCGAGCGGAAGGCATCCGCTTCGGCAAGGCGCCGGATGGTGGCAGCCGGCAGGCCCGTGCGAAGCCAGACATCGCGCACCCCGTCATAGCCCGCGCCCCGCATGGCCGCGAGGCGCTCCATGTCCGGCTCCGACAAGCCCTTCACCATGCGCAGCCCGAGCCGCACGGCGTGGCGCGTCTCGATCGTGGCGGCCATCTCCCGGTGGCGCGGCGCCATCGCTTCCCTGTCGAAGCGCCAAGTGCCGCCGTCGTCTTCCAGCGTGCAGTCCCAGAACGAGTGGTTCACGTCGACCGCCCGCATCTCCACCCCGTGCTCGCGCGCGTCGCGCACGATCTGGGCGGGCGCGTAGAAGCCCATGGGCTGCGCGTTGAGAAGGGCGGCCGCGAAGATGTCGGGGTAGAAGGCCTTGAACCAGCAGGAGGCATAGACGAGCAACGCGAAGGAGGCCGCATGGGATTCGGGGAACCCGTATTCGCCGAAGCCCTTGATCTGCGCGAAGCAGCGGGTTGCGAACTCGCGGGGGTAGCCACGGATGACCATGCCTTCGATCATGAGCTTTTCATGGTGCCCGATCGTGCCGTTGCGCCTGAAGGTTGCCATCGAACGCCGCAGTTGATCCGCCTGGCCCGGTGTGAAGCCCGCGCATTCGATGGCGATGCGCATGGCCTGTTCCTGGAAAAGGGGCACGCCGTAGGTCTTGCCGAGAATAGCTTCCAGTTCCGGCTTGACGTACTCGACCGGCTCGCTGCCCTCCCGCCGCCTCAGATAGGGATGCACCATGTCGCCCTGGATCGGGCCGGGGCGCACGATGGCGACCTCGATCACGAGGTCGTAGAACTCCTTGGGCTTGAGCCGCGGCAGCATCGACATCTGCGCCCGGCTCTCGATCTGGAACACGCCCAGCGTGTCCGCTCGCTGGATCATGGCATAGACGGCCGGCTCGTCCTGGGGGCGCCGGGAAATCCCGTCCAGCGTCAGCGCCCGTCCGTGATGGGCCTGAAGCAGGCCGAAGCAGCGGCGCAGGCAAGACAGCATGCCGAGCGCCAGCACATCCACCTTGAGCAACTGCACATTGTCGAGATCGTCCTTGTCCCACTCGATCATCTTCCGGCCGGGCATGGCGGTCTTGACGATGGGCACGATCTCGTCGAGCCGGTCTTTGGTGATCACGAAGCCGCCGACATGCTGCGACAGGTGGCGAGGGTGCTCCATCATGCCGTTGGCGAGCGCCATCAGGCGCTGGATGCCGGGGTCCTCGGGGCGGAAGCCGCCGCCCTTGATCTCGGTCTCGTCCAGGCTCGTCTCCTTCCAGCGCCAGGTGACGCCGCTCAGCGCGGAAAGCGCGTCGTCGGAATAGCCCAGCGCCTTGCCCACCTCGCGCAGCGCCGAGCGCGGGCGGTAGCAGATCACCGCGCAGGCGAGCGCCGTGTGCTTCTCCCGGTATTTTGCATAGACATATTGGATCACCTCCTCTCGCCGCTCGTGCTCGAAATCGATGTCGATGTCGGGCGGCTCGTCGCGGTTGGCGGAGATGAAGCGCTCGAACAGGCAGATGCCGAGATCGGGGCTCACCTCGGTGACGCCCAGGCAGTAGCAGACTACCGAATTCGCGGCCGACCCCCGGCCCTGGCAGAGGATGCCCTGGCTGCGCGCGAAGCGGACGAGGTCGTGCACGGTCAGGAAGTAGCGCGCGAATTCCTTTTGCGCGATCAGCGCGAACTCCTTGAGGATCGTCCGGCGGTGCTTTTCGGGCAGGCCGCCCGGCCAGCGCTCGGCGGCTCCCTCCCAGGTCAGCCGCTCCAACTCCTCCTGCGCGCTCGCCCCGTCGCGGGTGGGCTCGTCGGGGTAGTTGTGGTGCAGGTCGGTGAAGCGGAACTCCAGCTCACTGGCGAAACGCAGCGTCTCGGCAAGCGCTTCCGGATAAAGGCGGAACAGCCGGGCCATCTCGCTTGCGGGCTTCAGGAAGCGCTCGGCATTCGGCAAAAGCCGGTGGCCCGCTTCGGCCACCGTGGTCTTCAAGCGGATGGCGGAGGCGACGTCCTGCAGCGGCCGCTGCGCCGGCACGTGGAACAGCGCGTCGTTGGTGGCGAGAAACGGAACGTGGGCCGCCCGCGCCAGTGCCGCCGCGCGCGCCAGGCGCTCGGCGTCGTGGCCTCCATAGAGCGGCGCCACGCCCAGGCGGACAGCCACACCGAAGCGCTCGCGCGTCTCGTGGAGCAAAGATAGCACGCGCGCCTCCGATGCCCCGTCGAGCGGGGGCATGAGGGCAAGCGACATCTCGGACCCCCATTCGTGAAAATCCTCGCGCAGAAGATGCGGCGCGCCCTTTTCGCCGCGAAAATTCGCCTGGGTCAGCATTCGGCAGAGATGGCCCCAGCCCTTCCTGTTGCGGGGATATGCCAGGATGTCGGGCGTTTCATCCGCAAACACCAGCCGCGCGCCGGGGTGGTAGGCCAGTTCGCGATCGCGCGCCTGCGCCCAGGCCCGCACGGTGCCCGACACCGTGTTGCGATCGGCCAAGCCCAAGGCGTGATAGTGCAGGAGCGAGGCCGCAAGCGCCATTTCCTCGGGCTTCGACGCGCCCTCCAGGAACGAGAAGCACGAACGCGCGCCGAACTCGGCATAGTCCACGCTCATGCGAAGATGCCGTGCAGGAACCAGCGCGGCTCGGTCTCGCCGTAGAGACCCTGGCGGAACAGCCAGAAGCGGTAGCCGTCGCCGTCCTCGATGCGGAAATAGTCGCGCGTCAACAGCCCGTCCGATGCGAGACCCCCGGCGCCCGCGCCTTCCAGCCACCATTCGGGCGCGATCCGCTCGGGGCCCTCGGCGCGCGCCACCCGATGGAGCACGCGGCGCCAGGTAAACTGCACGGGCGGCCCGTCGGGGATGCCGGCCGTCGCTTCGATCCTCTCGGGCGGCGCGAAGAGGTGGATCGGCCGCTCGGGGTGAAGCAGCATCGGACGGACGGGCGGAGGCTCGTCCGGTTCGGCCATCGCCGTCGCGCGCTCCGGCACATGGCTTCCCACGCCGTGCACCCGATGCATGGTTTCCCGACCGAATCGGGCTTTCGCCCTGTCGGCCAGCTCAGCGACCTCGCCTGCATCCCCATTTGATTTGCCGGCAAAATTACTTTGATTAGAGGCGTATTCCTCAGCATCTGTAACGGAAAGCCGCAGAAGATCGAAGCCGAAACCCATATCGAGACGTGCTTCCAGCGCTTCCAATCGCTCTTTGATAAGCCGGCTTATCAGCTTAGGCTCGCGCGTTGGGCGCGACAAAGAGAGGGCCACGCGAAACACCGCGCCATCCACCCGAAACAGCGCGAGTTCCATCCGCCGCGCCCCTTGCCCGCGCTTTTCCATGTCTCCCTTCAGCGTCTGGGCGAGTGTTTCGGCAATCAGGCACAGCGTTTCCGTCTCGCCCACGGGTTCGGGCAGATGCCGTTCGGCGGAAAGCGGGCTGACGGGAAGGCGGGGGCCGATCGCTTCCTCCGCGTCCCCCAGCGCCTGGTCGAGACGCAGCAGAAGCTGCCGGCCGAAGCGGCGGGCAAGCGGCGCGCGCGGCGCTTCCAGAAGCGCGCCCACCTTGCGCATGCCCACGGCCTGCAGGCCGCGCAACGCTTCCTCGTCGATGCGCAGCGCCCGGCATGGCATGGCGGCGAGCGCTGCCCGCTCCGTCCCGTTCGCCAGCACCGCGTTCTTGCCCCCGAAGCGCGCGGCGGCCCACGCCATGCCCGGCGTGCCCGCCACCGCACCATGCGTCCAGAAGCCCTGACCGAACAGCCGACGCCGCGCGTCCGACAGCATCGCTTGCTCACCGCCGAACAGGTGAGCGCAGCCCGAGATGTCGAGAAAGAGCCCGTCCGGCGCATCACACGCCACGAGCGGCGTGTAGCGGTCGCACCAGTCGGCGATGTTGCCAAGAAGAACCGCTTCCGCGCTCGGATCCGCTTCGGCGACATCGATGCCGGGATGGGCCGCGCGCGCGTCGGCCAGCGCGTCGCCCGCCCCCAGCCCCAATCGTTCAGCCGCTTCGTCGCATGAGCGGATCGTCCAGCGGCTCTCCGTCTTCAAGCTCGTCACGAGCGGCGGCAACCCTTGCGTCGAACGCCAGAACGGCCCCAGCCGCGCCCGCCACACGCGCTCGGCGCCCAGGCGGGGAAACCACAGCGCCAGGATCCTGCGGGAGGCTGTTGCCCGCGGCGACGGGAGAGAAGCGGTGCTCATCGAAACTCCATGCGAGAACCCATTCGGTGATGCCCCTCGCCTCGCCCTTGCCGAGCCGCACCCGGAAGGCGGGCGCCCCCAGCGAACCTTCGAGCGGGCGACCCAAAACCAGGCGCGGAAGTGCCGGTGCCGGTCCGACCACGAGCCGCACGGGGGCTGCGGTGGGTTCGGGCGGCACGCCCAGGCGCAAGAGAAAGAGCGGGCGTCCCGCTTCCTTGGCGCGCAGATGAAGGCGGCGGGTGGCCGAAAGGTCGAGCGCCCTGCTCCTGCCCCTGACGGCGAGGATCACCGCGCACAGCCCTTCGCCAAGGGCCGCCGCTTCCTCCGCGAGGCGCAGCGCGTCGGAAATCTTCGGCAGGGTCGCGACGAGCAGGCTGCCGTCCGGCAGGCCGAAGCCGCGTGAAAGGCCCGGCCCGTAGGGCAGCCCCCCTTCGTGCACGGCGTCTGTCGTGCCGATCCAGAGCAGGGGCTTCCCCTTCGCTTCCCGCGCCAGGCTTGCGAGCGCGAAGGTGAAGCCCGAAGCGGCGCCGGCGTCGCGCTCCACCGATGCGTGGATTTCGAGAAGGCTCGCTCGCGGCAGCCCGCCGCCCAGGGCCTCGTCGAGCGGTGAGAAGGTGACCAGGCGTTCGCCTGGAGAAGCAGGGTCGTTCGCAGCCCCAAGCGGTGCCGCGCCCGTGATCCTCGCAATCTCCCGGCGCAAAGCCAAAACAGTGCCTTGCACCACGGCGTGACCAGCCATGGCGGTTCGAGTCTCCGCTCACGTTCCTGTTATGTTCTATAGATTTCGCGTGAGGGTCGGAGAGTCAAGGAAGGGGAGGGGAATTTTTTCCTGTTTTCCCCTGTTGGAACCCAAGCGAGGGGCGGCAAGCTCTCGGTTCCTCGATTCCAAGCTCATGGCAAAGGGACCTCGAAACCCGGCCCGTCAAAGGATATATGGCTGCGAAAAGAAGGATACCCGATGGCCCGTCTCTACAAGAGCCGCCCCCGTTCGCCCAACTGGGCCGAGCTCTTCTCGCCGTCGCTGGAAGAAATGGAGGTCATGGCGCTCGAGGCCTATGCCCATCTGCCGCAGGAATTCCGTACGCTGACGGGCGAGATCGTGATCCTGTTCGCGGACTTTCCCGAAGACGAGATCCTCGACCACCTCTCACTCGAAACGCCCTTCGACCTGCTCGGCCTGTTCGAGGGCCGCGGCATCGCCGAGCGCTGGAACCCCCAGACCGGGGAGGGCCCCAACCGCGTCACGCTCTATCGCCGCGCCATCCTCGACTATTGGGCCGAGAACGAGGAAACGCTGGGCGACATCATCACCCACGTGCTGATCCACGAGATCGGCCACCATTTCGGCCTTTCCGACGACGACATGGAGCGCATCGAGGCCGGCGCCGAGTAGGAAGATCGAGGCCGGCGCCGAGTAGGGAAACCGGGGCGGGCGTCGAGCACGGCTCAGCCCTTCGGCGGGTAGGCGTGGGTCCGGCCGTTCGGGTCGGAAACCGTCCAGCCCTCCTCGCCCTTCTCCAGATAACCCGGCCCCACCGGCACCTTGCCGTGGCCGCCGGGGATGTCGAGCACATAGGTCGGCTGGCACAGGCCCGAGACCGTGCCGCGCAGCGCGCGCAGAAGTGCCTGGCCTTCCTCGATCCCGGTGCGGAAATGGCTTGTTCCCGGCGCGAGATCGCCCTGGTGGAGGTAATAGGGCTTGATCCGGTTCTCCACGAAGCGCCGCATCAGGGCGGACAGCGTCTGCGCATCGTCGTTGACGCCGCGCAGCAGCACACTCTGGCTGATCATCGGAATGCCCGCATCCACCAATCGCGCGATCGCCTCGCGAGCGGCCGGGGTGAACTCGGCCGGGTGGTTGGCGTGCAGGGCCACGAACACCGCGGATCGGAAACGCTTGAGCGCGCCCACCAGCCGCTCGTCCACGCGCGCCGGCTCGACCACCGGAACGCGCGTGTGCAGCCGCAGCACCTTCACATGCGCGATCGCGTCGAGCCGCGCGGCGATCTTTTCCAGCCGGCGGGGCGAAAGCAGCATGGGGTCGCCGCCCGTCACCACCACTTCCCAGATCTCGGGCCGGCTCGCGACATAGGCGAGTGCCGCATCGAGCTCGCCGTCCGTCAGGCTGCCGCGCCCGTCCGGCCCCACCATCTCGCGGCGGAAGCAGAAGCGGCAATAGACCGGGCAGACATGGAGCGGCTTGAGCAGAACCCTGTCGGGATAGCGATGCACGATGCCGGGAAGCGGCGAGTGGGGGTCGTCGCCGATCGGGTCGGCATTCTCCTCGGCGGTTTCCACGAGTTCCGCGGGCGAGGGCACGAACTGGCGTAGAATGCCGGGCTCGACGGCAAGCTCCGCCATTTCGGGCGTCACCGCCACCGCATAGCGCCGCGCGACTGCCTCCAGCGCGGGCAGTTCCGCGGGATCAACGAGGCCGGCCTCGGCCAAGGCCTGTGTGCTGCGAAGGGTCTGGTTCACGGGAGTGGGGCCATCATCCTTCGAAATCGGGAGCCGATGGTCAGGGGTGTGCGTGCTTCGAGGCCCGCTTTGCGCGGGCGCCTCAGCATGAGGGAGGAAAGGCGCCAGCCCAAGACGATCACATCAGAACCCACGATCCTCATGCTGAGGTGCCCGCAAAGCGGGCCTCGAAGCACGCACTCCTCTGACCGCGCCCCTCAAAGCTCGCCGAGCTTCATCCCCGGCTCGTAGGTGCCCTCGGCTTCCTTCACCACGGCCTGGCCGCAGCGCATGGTTCTGGTTTCGGGGTCGAAGGCGTAGGTGGGCGAGCCGTGGAGCACCCAGCCCTTGTTCAGGGCGGCCGTGACCTTGTGGCAGAAGGAGGCGTCGTCGGGCGCGGTGAGAAGGCGATAAAGCTTCATGCCTCCCCCTTAAACGAAAAGCGCCCGGCTGTGAAACCGGGCGCTTTCCGATGAAAAAAGGCGCGAAGCCTCAGTCGGCGATCTTGGAAGCGAAGAGCGCCAGGGCCTGCTGGTAGACGCCGGCGCGGTTCCAGTCGCGGAACACGCTGTAGTTGGGCTCGCCGGGGCCATAGCCTGCGCCGGCCTGCCAGCCATGCGCGCGCAGGAAGTTGGCGGTGGAGGCGAGCACGTCGGCCTTGGACGAGATCAGGTCGCGGCGGCCGTCGCCGTCGAAGTCGACCGCGTATTTCAGGTAGTTCTTGGCGAGGAACTGGGTCTGGCCGATCTCGCCCGCCCAGGCGCCCTTCATCTGGCCGGGCGACTTGTCGCCGCGCTGCACGATCTGGAGCGCGGCGTAGAGCTCCTCGGTGAAGAAGTCCGAGCGGCGGCAGTCATAGGAAAGCGTCGCCAGCGAGCGGAAGATGTTCATGTTGCCGGAATTGGCGCCGAAGCCCGTTTCCATGCCCCAGATGGCGATGAGAACCTCGGGCTGCACGCCGTAGCGGCTCTCGATGCTGTTCAGGAGACGCGCGTTGGAGCGCATGATCCCCTTCGCCTTGGAGATGTAGGAGGGCGGCGCGCGGCGCGCCATGAACTGGTCGAGGCTGAGCTTGAAGCTCTTCTGGTTGCGGTCGAGCTGGATGACCTTCTTGTCGTAGGAGACGCCTTTCAGCGCGGCGTTCAGGGTCGACGCCTTGATGCCGTTGCCCTGGGCTTCGGCCTTGAATTCCTCGAGCCAGGCGGGAAAGCCCGCGGCGTTGTTTCCGCATGTGGCTGCCTGGGCCGCCGTTCCGCTCAGGGCCACAGCCGCAAAGGCTGCAACAGCCCACATCCGTCCCTTGGCAAGCAATGCCATCCTCGTCTCCGTCGGTTCTCTTTGGTTCGGAACCGCGCTTGCCGCAGTTCACGATACGCTGGAAAGCAAGCAGGCATCACGGTTGAAGCCCCGTTAATGCCGGCCTGCGCGGTTCGATTTCGTGCGGCCGGTGTTCGGCCCGAAGCTCGTATGGCTGTACGATCAGACACTTAATGTGGCGGAAATAGGCTTCCGCTCTTCTTCGGCCACCGAGGCGAAAGCGTCGGTCCGGGCAGTGGCACATGAAAGCCACACCTCCGCGCAGGCGGCGAAGCGGGCGGTGTCACGACGCTGTTCAGAAATCGTGGAACAAGCACGGCATATTCCCGTTGCCCGGCCCGCTCCACCCCTTCGCCCCCGGTGCTTTCCATGAAGCTCTTCGCCTGTCCGCATTGCGGCAACCGTATCTATTTCGAGAACACGCGCTGCGTGTTCTGCGGCAACACCGTCGTCTACAAGCCCCAGGCGGGCCGTTTCGCGCTGCCTCAGCCGGGTGGGCCGTTTCTGTGCACCAATGCGGTCGAAGCCGGCTGCAACTGGGCGGCCGAAGAGGAAGGGAGCTTCTGCCGGGCCTGCCGCCTCAACTCCACCATTCCCAACCTGTCGGTGAAGGGCAACAGGGAGCGCTGGGCGCAGCTCGAGGAGGCCAAGCGGCGCTTGGTCTACCAGCTCTTGGGCTTCGGTCTCGAGGTGAAGCCCAAGGCGAACCTAGATGAGGAAGACGGCATCGCCTTCGACTTCCTCAACGACCCGCCGGCCGACGCCGGCCCCCGCGTGCTCACCGGCCACGAGCACGGGCTGATCACGCTGAACGCGGGCGAGGCCGATCCCCTGCGCCGCGAGAAGATGCGGCTCGAGATGAACGAGCGCTACCGCACGCTGCTCGGCCATTTCCGCCACGAGATCGGCCACTACTACTGGGACCGCCTGGTGCGCGACGACCCGCAATGGCTCGCCCGCTCGCGCGAGACCTTCGGCGACGAGACGCAGGACTACAACGCAGCCCTCCAGCGCAACTACGAGGAAGGCCCGCCCCACGACTGGCAGGAGCGCCACATCTCCACCTATGCCTCGTCCCACCCCTGGGAGGATTTCGCCGAGACCTGGGCGCACTACCTCCACATCACCGACACGCTGGAGATGGCCGACGCGCTGGCGCTCGACCCCTCGCGGCTCGACGCGGCCCTGCCGCCTGCCATCGAGGAGGCGGCTTCGGCCGCGCCCGACAAGGCCGCGCAGTCGCAGCAGCGCTTCGACCGCATGCTGGCAGACTGGCTCGCACTGTCGGAAGCCACCAACGCGCTCAACCGCTGCATGGGCCTGCCCGATGTCTATCCCTTCGTGATCGCGCCCGTGACCGGCGAGAAGCTCCGCTTCATCCACGAGCTGCTCGAAGCCAAGGGCCACGGCTAACCCGCCCTTAAGGCCGCCTGTCCCATGGTGGGGCGGGCTTGCAAGGGCGGAGACGTGGGAATGGAAAATGGGGCCGAGGCCTTTGAGCGCTGGCTGGGCTCCGCCAGCCCGCGGCCTACCGTGCTCCGCATCTTCTTCGGCACGCTTCTGATCGCCGTCTGCTGGCTTGCCGCAACCGTCGCGGTGATCGCGGCCGGGGCATTCGCCTATCTCCTCTGGCTCCAGCCCGCTCCAGAAGCCTTCGATGTCGGCGGCTTCCTCGCCGGTTTCCTGCCGACGCCGCTCGGGGTCCTGGCGCAGCTCGGCACGTTTGGGGGCATCTGGGCGGGCACATGGCTCGCCATGCGCTTCCTGAACCGCGAGCCGCTGCGCGCGCTCTACGGCCTCAGCCGCCGCATCCAGTGGAACGCCTTCGGCAAGGCGTTTCTCGCCATCCTCATTGCCGGCATCCCCACCGAGATCGTGCTTTACGCGATGCAGCCGGGGATCGAGCGGGGCCCGATTCTCTTCTCCACCTGGCTCGTCTTTCTCCTGCCGCTCTTGTTTCTGGCCTTCGTCCAGACCTCGTCGGAGGAGCTGTTGTTTCGCGGCTATTTCATGCGCTCGCTCGGCGCCCGCTTCCGGAGCCCGATCGTCTGGGCGGTGCTGCCGGGCCTTCTCTTCACCTTCATGCACTTCAACCCTTCGGCCGCACCCCTCGTGAATCTCGCGACGCTTTTATCCATCGCACTGTTCACGGTGATGGCCACGATCCTGGTCTGGCAGACCGGCAATCTGGGGGCCGCGATGGGCGCCCATCTCGCCAACAACTTCTCGGGCTTCGCTTTGATCGCGCACGAGAACTCGCTGAGCAGCCTCGCACTCTTCCACGGGCTGAAGCTCGAAGAGCTTGCCTGGACGCCCGCGCTCACCGCCCGCATCGTGGCGCTGACCGCGTTCGGCTGCGCCCTGACCCTCCTTTTCCTCTTGCATCCCCGCTCGCCGCTGAGGCTGGAAGCCGACAGCGGTTGACTTTCGGCCGGTTTTCCTGTTGAGAACCGGCAAAATCCACGCGACGAGCCTCGTTTGCTCCGAGCCGCCGACCGGGACGCTATCGCGCGATCCCGGAGGTCAACACCCGGCAGCGCTGTGCGCCCCCGGGTGCTTTTCGGCTTTGGGCTTGCGCTCCCGCCGCGTGGACACGACCTCTCGGGCCTCCACCATCGCCCGATCAAAGGAACCGGATGTTCGAATCCCTCCAGGAGCGTCTTGGCTCCATCCTCGACAACCTCACCGGCCGCGGTGCGCTGTCGGACGCCGATGTGGCGGCGGCACTCCGCGAGGTGCGCCGCGCGCTTCTCGAGGCCGACGTGGCGCTGGAAGTCGTGCGCACCTTCACCGACCGCGTGCGCGAGAAAGCCGTGGGCGCGACCGTGCTCAAGTCGATCAAGCCCGGCCAGATGGTGGTCAAGATCGTCCATGACGAGCTGGTCGCGATCCTGGGCGAGACGAGCGAGACGATCGACCTGAACGCGCCCGCCCCGGTCGTGGTCATGAATGTGGGCCTCCAGGGCTCGGGCAAGACGACCACCACCGGCAAGATCGCGCGCAGGCTGTCCGACCGCCAGGGCCGCAAGGTCCTGATGGCGTCGCTCGACACCCGCCGCCCCGCCGCCCAGGAGCAGCTTCGGCAGTTGGGCGAGCAGGTGAGCGTCGCGACACTGCCCATCGTCGCCGGACAGTCGCCCGTCGAGATCGCGCGCCGCGCGGTGCAGGCGGCCAAGCTCGGCGGCTATGACGTGGTGATGCTGGACACCGCCGGCCGCACCCATATCGACGAGCCCTTGATGGCCGAGATGGCCGAGATCAAGCGGGCCGCGAACCCCCACGAGATCCTGCTCGTCGCGGACGCGCTCACCGGCCAGGATGCGGTGAACCTCGCGCGCAACTTCAACGAGCGCGTCGGCCTCACCGGCATCGTGCTCACCCGCATGGACGGCGACGGGCGCGGCGGTGCGGCCCTTTCCGTGCGCGCCGTCACCGGCAAGCCGATCAAGCTGATCGGCACCGGTGAGAAGATGGACGCGCTGGAGGAGTTCCACCCCAAGCGCATCGCCGATCGCATCCTGGGCATGGGCGACATCGTCAGCCTCGTGGAGCGCGCGGCCGAGACGATCGACGCGGAAAAAGCCGCCCAGATCGCCAAGAAGATGCAGGCCGGCCAGTTCGACCTGAACGACCTCGCCGACCAGCTTCGCCAGATGCAGAAGATGGGGGGCCTGGGCGGCATCATGGGAATGCTGCCCGGCATGGGCAAGATGCAGGACCAGATGGCTTCCGCCGGCTTCGACGACAAGGCGTTCAACCAGCAGCTCGCCATCATCTCGTCCATGACCAAGGCCGAGCGCGCCAACCCGGATATCCTCAAGCATTCGCGCAAGAAGCGGATCGCGGCCGGCTCGGGCACCGATGCGGCCGCGATCAACAAGCTGCTGAAAATGCACCGCCAGATGGCCGACATGATGAAGGCCATGGGCGGTAAGGGCAAAGGCGGCGGCATGATGCGCGGCTTGATGGGCGGCATGGCGCAGAAGATGGGGCTCGGTGGCCTGGGCGGCATGATGGGCGGCGGCATGCCCGACCTTTCCAAGATGGACCCCAAGCAGCTCGAAGCGCTTCAGAAGCAGGCGGAAGCAGCCGGCTTCGGCAAGGGCGGGCTGCCCCCCGGCGGGTTTCCGGGCGGCGGCCTGCCCGGCATGGGCGGCATGAAGCTTCCGGGGCTCGGCGGCCTTCCCGGCCTGCCGCGCAAGAAGTGAGGGGTGCCGTGACCGAAGCCGATCCCCTGGCCCTTCTGCGCCACTACCGCGTTTCGATCGACAACATCGATGCGGCCCTCGTCCACATGCTGGCCGAGCGCTTTCGCTGCACACAGGCCGTCGGCCGGCTGAAGGCAGAGCACGGCCTGCCGCCCGCCGACCCGAACCGCGAGCGCGACCAGATCGCGCGCCTCAGGCGGCTCGCCGACGATGCGCATCTCGACCCCGATTTCGCGGAGAAGTTCCTGAACTTCATCATCCGCGAGGTGATCCGCCACCACACGGCGATCGCGGCCGGCGCCTCGGGTTTCGCGCCCGACCCAGCCAACCCCGAAAGCGACGGGCTCGACGGCAATCCCGTCCTGGGCTCGAGCGACCGAATGCCCAGCCAGCTGGGCTGAACCTCATCCATCCATCAGAGACTTACGGAGAAAACACATGTCCCTGAAGATCCGGCTCGCGCGTGCGGGCTCCAAGAAGCGCCCCTACTACCACATCGTGATCGCCGACGTGCGCTCCCCGCGCGACGGCCGCTTCATCGAGACGGTCGGTGCGTGGAACCCCCTGCTGCCCAAGGACGGCGGCGAGCGCGTGAAGCTCGACGCCGAGCGCATCCAGCATTGGATGGGCAACGGCGCTCTTCCGACCGACCGCGTGGCGCGCTTCCTGGACGAAGCCGGCATCACCAAGCGTGAAGCCCGCAACAACCCGGAAAAGGCCAAGCCCGGCAAGAAGGCCCAGGAACGCCAGGCCGCCATGGAAAAGGCGCTCGCCGACGCCGCTGCCGCCACCGCGCCCGCAGCCTGATCTGCGGGGAAAGACCCATGCGAAAGGCGGGCCGAGGCCCGCCTTTTTCGTTTGCAGGAGTGCGAGATGGCCGTGGAGCTTCAGCTCCCGATCTCGACCTCATCGATCGCGAAGCTGCCGGCTCCGACCGCCGAGCGACCATCGACTGCTGCGATGACCCTCTCGATCCCCTCGGTGGTGAAGCCGCCGAAAAGCTCGATCAGCAGCACATCCTCATCCGCAAGGCCGGCTGCTATCCTTGCTGCCGCGTCCTCGTCCGGCACCGGAATCACGGGCGTGGGAATGGTATCGGGCGTCATGACGAACCGGTCCGCATCGGGGTTCGCACCGGGTTCGAGGAGGATAAAGGCCTGCTTGGTCTCCTTGCCCTCGTTGAAGGCCTGGTTGAAGCGCGCCGCCGCCCCGAGCGACTCGATGCCGAAGGTTGCCGAACTGACCCTCGCGCGCGTGCCGAGCGCCTTTTTGGCCCGGCTGCGCCAGACCGGCGAAACTCCGCCGCACAGCTCCACGAGGCGGGCTCCTGCGTCGGCGAGTTCAGCGGCAATCGCCACGGCTTCAGCGGAATTGGAGACGGCGACGATCGTCGTCCGGCCAGCCGGACTTTGCCGCACGACCCGGTCCCGTCTCGGATCGGCGTCGGGGGCCTCGAAGATCAAGGCTCGGTCATAGGGGATCATCTGATTTTTTCCTGTTCCAGACGGTCCCACGAGTTTGGTGATCCTTCTTGCTTCCCGTAAGTGATGAAAACCCGCTCGAAGTGATCGGAGAAACAGATCGTGTTGGACGGCATGACGCTCGATCAGCTTCGAGTCTTCGTGGCCATCGCGGAGAACGGCAGCTTCCGCTCCGCTGCCAGGGGGCTGGGTCGCGCGCAATCGGCCGTGAGCGGCGCGATTGCCAATCTGGAAGCGCAACTCGGCCTGGCTCTTTTCGATCGAACCGAGCACAAGCCCAGATTGACGGCTGAGGGCGAAGTCCTGCTTTCGGATGCCAAGGCTCTTCTGATCAAGGCCGGGGCGATGCGGGCGAGGGCCGCAAGCATCCGCGAGGGAACCGAGCTTCTGCTGAGGATCGCGGTCGATCCGTTGTTCTCACCCGAACGGGTGGCAACGGCCTTCCGAGATTTTCAGCGGGATTTCCCCGGCACCGCGCTCGAACTTTCCACTGCTCCCCTCGGATCGGCACTCGCGGCCGTGCTCGATGGCGACTGTGATTTCGCGCTGACGACGTCCGACGCCGCCACGCAGGAGGTCGAGGTCGAAGCGCTGTCGCGCCTTCCCGACTTCGTCGCGGTCTGCGGTCCCGACCATCCGTTGGCCCGGTTCGAGGGCGAAGGTGCGGGCTGGTCGGCGGTCGATTTTGCGGACCATCTCCAGATCGTCGTCACGGACCCGTCCGCGCGCACCGAAGGGCAGAGTTTCGGCGTCGTTTCGCCGGGCATCTGGCGGGTCGACAACCTCGCGATGAAGCACGCCCTGATCCTCGCCGGCGTCGGCTGGGGAAACCTGCCGGAGTGGATGGTGCGCGAGGACCTCGCAAGCCAGCGCCTGATGCGTGTGCCGAGCCTTCAAGCGGGGCCGCCAGGCCGCAGCCGGCTCGTCGGCTACCTGGTCTCCAGGATCGACCGGCCACTCGGCCCGGCCGGGCAGTTCGTTCGAGATCGGCTGCGGGGTTCAGGCGGCCGTCATCGGTCTTGAGACAATCCACGCCGTGACAGAACTGCGGGCAGGGTTTTCGGCCAGGGATCGCCGCCTGCTTGCGTGCTCTGGGGCATGATGCGGCTTTGCAAGGTGGGGTGCGGGAAACGTGACGCGCATTCGTCCACCCGCTCCGCAGCCCTCACGAATAGTAGAAGCGTTCGGGCGCCAGCGGCGGGGGTGGGGGATCGCCCAAGGATTCCGCCACCGAGATCTCGCAGACGCGGCAGAGCGCGTCCAACGCCAGGTCGTTGGCTTCCGTGCCGAAGGGGTCTTCGAGTTCCTCCGACAAGGCGTCGAGCGCGAAGAAGGTGTAGGCCATCAGGCCTGTGAAGAGCGGCGTCAGCCAGCCCATGGCGGACGCCATGCCCCACGGCAGAAGAAGGCAGAACACATAGGCCGTGCGCTGGAGAAGCAGGGTGTAGGCGAAGGGCAGGGGCGTGCCCGCGATGCGCTCGCAGCCGGCCTGGACCGCGCTGAAGGCCGACAAGCGCTCGTCCAGGATGCGGAAGCCGATGGAATCGACCGAGCCGGTGCGAAACAGGTGACCCGCCTGCGCGCCCATGGCGCGCAGAACGGAATCGGCGGGATTGTTGGAGCCCGCATGGCGCGCCGCTTCCGCCGCGCCGAGAAAGGCCGCCGCTTCCTTGGTTCCGTCCACCCCGCGCACCTGGCCGCGCAGGAAGTGGGCGAAACCGGGCACCGAGCGCAGCATGCGGCGGCGCTCGCTCTCGTCGGCCACGAGCCCCGAAACCGCGCGCGCCAGGTTGCGCGTGTCGAAGACGAGCTGGCCCCACAGCTTGCGCGCTTCCCACCACCGGTCATAGGCCGCGCTGTTGCGGAAGCCGAGATAGATCGACAGCGCCACGCCCACCAGCGCAAACGGCGCGATGCCGCCCGGCCCCCAGTCCCACCGCAGCCAGTGGAAAAGTGCTGTCACGCCTGCGCCATAGGCCGCGAAGCCGAAGATGTGCGGCAGCACGCGGGGCAGGACCGAGCCGCGCATGATGAAAAAGAGCTGGAAGAAATTCGGGCGGGAGCGGACGATCATGGGCGGATGGCTCCAAACGGAGGAACGCCCCGTTTGTGGACGGTTTCGGCACCTCCCGCTTGCTGCATTGCGTCATAAATCGGTGCAGGGCAAGCGGGACGCGGAACGAAGCTCGGAGACACCCCGTTGGAGGCCCGCATGGACCAGCCTTCCGCCCCCGCCTCGCAGCAGCCCCGCGTGGGCGACCTGACCCACGGGCCGATCGGGCGGACGCTGCTCGTCTTCGCGCTGCCCGTCCTGGGCGCGAACGTGCTGCAGTCGCTCAACGGCTCGATCAACGCGATCTTCGTCGGCCGCTTCCTGGGCGAGGCCGCGCTGACGGCCACCTCCAACGCCAATCTCGTGCTGTTCCTGCTGCTCGGCACCGTGTTCGGCATCGGCATGGCCGCCACCATCCTGGTGGCGCAGGCCGTGGGCGCGCAGGACCTGCGCCAGGCCAAGCGGGTGATCGGCACCAGCGCGGATTTCTTTCTGGTGATTTCCGTCCTGTTTTCGGTGCTGGGCTTCGTTTTCGCGCCCGAGATCCTGGCCATTCTCGGCACGCCCGCCGATGCCACGCCGCTCGCCATCTCCTATCTGCGGGTGCTGTTCGTGGCCGTGCCGGCGATGAACCTGCTGTCGTTTCTGATGACGGTGCTGCGGGGCGCGGGCGATTCCCGCACCCCCTTCGCCTTCATGGCGTTGGCCGTGGTGCTCGACGTCATGCTGAACCCGCTGCTCATCCTGGGGCTCGGGCCGTTTCCCGCCCTCGGCATCGCGGGTGCCGCCGCCGCCACCCTGATCGGTCAGACGGTGGCGCTCTTGGCCCTGATCGTGCTGCTCTACCGGCGGCGCCACCCGCTGCGGCTCGCCGGGGCAGATCTCGGCTATTTCCGGCCCGATGCCGAGCTTTTGCGCACGGTGATCGTCAAGGGCGTGCCGATGGGGCTTCAGATGGTGGTGATCTCGGTCTCCGCGCTGATCCTGATGAGCCTGATCAACGCCTATGGCTCGCAGACGGCCGCGGCCTACGGGGTCGCGGCCCAGCTCTGGACCTATGTGCAGATGCCCGCGCTCGCCATCGGCGCCGCCGTCTCGTCCATGGCCGCGCAGAATGTGGGCGCCAGGCGCTGGGACCGCATCGGCTCGATCGCAGTGGCGGGCATCGGCTTCAACGTGGTGCTGACGGGCACGCTGGTGGTGGTGCTCTACCTGTTCGACCGCCAAGTGCTCGGGCTGTTTCTCGGCTCGGACAGCGAGGCCGTGGAGATCGCCGCCTCCATCAACACGGAAGTGGCGTGGAGCTTTGTCCTGTTCGGCATGACGGTGGTCTTGTTCGGCACCGTGCGTGCGACGGGTGCGGTGATGCCGCCGCTGATCATCCTGACATTCTCGCTGCTCTTCGTGCGCGCGGCATTCGCCTATGGCGCGCAGGAGCGGTTCGGCATCAACGCCATCTGGTGGAGCTTTCCGGTGGGCTCGGTGGTGTCGGTGCTGCTTGCGGGCGCCTATTACCGCTGGGGCGGGTGGCGCCGGGTGCGCATGCTCGAGCCCGCCGACCGCCCAGCCGGCGAAGCGGCCGAGACGGGCCTGGCGCTTCCGCGCGAGCGGGCCGGCACCACGGAGCGGGCGAGGTAGGAAAACTCCCCCGCCCGCAATTCCGAACCTTATGCGGCGGCTTGGCGGGGCTGGATCAGGTTGCGCTCGACCAGCAGCTCGGCGATCTGCACGGCGTTGAGTGCTGCGCCCTTGCGCAGGTTGTCGGACACGATCCACATGGAAAGCCCGTTCTCGACCGTGCCGTCCTCGCGGATGCGCGAGATGAAGGTCGCGTCCTCGCCCGCACTTTCGAGCGGGGTGATGTAGCCGCCGTCCTCGTGCTTGTCGATCACGGCGCAGCCGGGCGCCTCGCGCAGGATGTCGCGCGCCTCGTCGGCCGTGATGGGTTCGGCGAACTCGATGTTGACGGCCTCCGAGTGTCCGATGAAGACCGGCACGCGCACGCAGGTCGCGGTCAGCTTGATCTTGGGGTCGAGCATCTTCTTGGTCTCGGCCACCATCTTCCACTCTTCCTTGGTGAAGCCGTCTTCCATGAATGAGTCGATGTGGGGGATCAGGTTGAAGGCGATGCGCTTGGTGAACTTGGTGTTGGACACGGGGTCCGCCACGAAGACGGCGCGCGTCTGCGTGAACAGCTCGTCCATGCCTTCCTTGCCCGCGCCCGAAACCGACTGGTAGGTCGCGACCACCACGCGGGTGATGCGGGCCTTGTCGTGCAAGGGCTTCAGCGCCACCACGAGCTGCGCCGTCGAGCAGTTGGGGTTCGCGATGATGTTCTTCTTGGAGAAGCCCGCGATCGCATCGGGGTTCACCTCGGGCACGATCAGCGGCACTTCCGCGTCGTAGCGCCAGGCGGACGAGTTATCGATCACCACGCAGCCCTGGCGGCCGATCTTGGGCGACCATTCCTTGGACACATTGCCGCCCGCCGACATCAGGCAGATGTCGGTGTCGGAGAAATCGTAGGTCTCGAGGTTGCGGACCTTGAGCGTCTTGTCGCCGAAGGAGACCTCGGTCCCTTGCGAGCGGCGCGAGGCGAGCGCGACCACTTCGGAGACGGGAAAGCCCCGCTCTTCGAGGATGTTGAGCATCTCGCGGCCCACATTGCCCGTGGCGCCTGCGATCGCGACCTTGAAACCTGCCATGGAAATTCTCCCGTATCCTCTCCGCCTGATTGGTGAGACCCCGGTTTTCGGGGTTCTCCCGAGGCCGTGGCCCGGGGAGAGAACAGGCAGGCGACGAGAGGCTAGACCGCGGTGGCGGCGGTTTTGGTGGAGGTGGTAGTTTTGGTGACGAGGGCGCACGCGAACGCCCCGGCGCGGGCGCCGGAAGCGTTGTGGGCAGAAATGTCCGTCGCCGGACCGCGCATGGGTTGAGCCTTCTTCGACGCCCGCGCTTTGACCCAAGGGCGGCACCGAGTCAATGGGGTCGAGCTATCGGAACAGCACCAGGCTCGTCGCGATGGCCGCCATGCCGATCACCATGCCGTAGACCGTTTCGTGGCCGCGCGCGTAGCGGCGTGCGGCGGGCAAGAGTTCGTCGAGCGCCAGAAACACCATGGCGCCCGCGATCACGCCAAACACCGCGCCAAACAGCGCATCCGACAGGAACGGCGACAAGATGAGATAGCCCACGAGCGCGCCGATCGGCTCGGCCAAGCCCGACAGGAAGGCCGCCAGCACCGCCTTGCCCTTGGAGCCCGTGGCGTAGAACACCGGCACCGCGATCGACACGCCTTCGGGGATGTTGTGGACCGCGATGGCCAGCGCAAGCGGCAGGCCGACCACCGGGTTGTCCAGCGTCGCGAAGAAAGTGGCAAGGCCTTCGGGCAGGTTGTGGGCGGTGATGGCGAGAGCCGCCATCAGGCCCACGCGGCGCAGCATGGCCTCTTCGCTCGCGTCTCCGCCCGCATGGCGGCGCGCGGTGGAATGGGCCGCGTCGTCGTCCATGCCGGCATGGGGGTTGGGCACCAGGCGGTCGATCAGGACGAGCGCCACGGCGCCCGCGAAGAACCACAGGGTCGCATGCGTGTAGGCCGCCTTGTCGGGCAGCGTCTCGGCAAACGCCAGTTGGGATTTGACGAAAATCTCGACCAGCGAGACATAGACCATCGCCCCCGCCGCAAAGGCCAGGCCGAAGGAAAGGAGCCGGGTCTGCGTGCGGTCGGCGAAGACGACCAGAAACGAGCCGAGCACGGTGGCAAGGCCCGCGCCCAGCGTGATCGAAAGGGCTAAAAGGACGTCCGGCCCGAAAAGCTCGCCCACAGGTCAGGCGGCGAGCCGGAGGAACTTCTCCACGATGGCGTCGCCCATGGTCTGGGTGCCCACTTCCGACATGCCTTCGCTCATGATGTCACGGGTGCGCAAGCCGTCGTCGAGCACGGCCGAGATCGCGGCTTCGAGCTTGTCGGCCTCATCCACCATGTTGAAGGAATAGCGCAGGCACATGGCGAACGACGCGATCATGGCGATCGGATTGGCCATGCCCTGTCCGGCGATGTCGGGGGCCGAGCCGTGCACGGGCTCGTAGAGCGCGCGGCGTTTGCCGGTCGCCTCGTCGGGGGCGCCGAGCGAGGCCGACGGCAGCATGCCGAGCGAGCCGGTCAGCATGGCCGCGACATCCGACAGCATGTCGCCGAACAGGTTGTCGGTGACGATCACGTCGAACTGCTTGGGCGCGCGCACGAGCTGCATGCCGCCGGCATCCGCCAGCATGTGCTCGAGATGGACGTCGGTGTAGCCGTCGCGGTGGGTCTGGGACACCACCTCGTTCCACAGCACGCCCGACTTCATGACGTTGCGCTTTTCCATCGAGGTGACGCGGCCGCGGCGCGTGCGGGCGAGCTCGAAGGCGGCGCGCGCGATGCGGTCGATCTCGTAGGTCTCGTAGACCTGGGTGTCGATCGCGCGCTTCTGGCCGTTGCCCAGATCCTCGATGATCTTGGGCTCGCCGAAATAAACGCCGCCGGTCAGCTCACGCAGGATCAGGATGTCGAGGCCCTCCACCAGCTCGGGCTTGAGCGAAGAGGCGGAAGCGAGCGCGGGATAGCAGATGGCCGGGCGAAGATTGGCGAAGAGCCCGAGATCCTTGCGCAGGCGAAGCAGACCGGCCTCGGGACGGACCTCATAGGGGACGCCATCCCATTTCGGGCCGCCCACCGCGCCGAAGAGCACGGCATCGGCGGCCAGCGCGCGGCCCATGTCGTCTTCGGAGATCGATTGGCCGTGGGTGTCATAGGCCGAGCCGCCGACGAGGCCGTCTTCGGTCTCGAAGCCGGTCTGGAGCGCGGAGTTCATCGCCGCGATCAGCTTGCGGACCTCCGCCATCGCCTCCGGCCCGATGCCGTCGCCGGCGAGGAGAAGGAGTTTGCGGGAAGGCATGGGCGGGCTCACGGGGGTGAATAAAGGGTGGGTTGGCTCTAGCGACCGGGAATGGCCGATGCAAGTCGAGGGTGGGGGATGGCGCGGTTTCTCGCTGCGTGGATGACCGCGTATCAAAGTTTTCGTGCGCCAGCCCGCAAAACCAGGCACTGAGCGGCTTTGCGCCATGCGCCGCTCAGGCAAGCGGCGGCTTCCGTCCACACTCTGCGCTCACACCTCCCTCGGCCCCGTCACGGCATGGATTCTCGGGTCAAGCCCGAGAATGACGAAGAAGTGGATGGAGGGGGGGAGTGGAGCCCACCACCGCTGCCGACCAGCCTCTCCTTCTATCCCTTCGTCATTCTCGGGCTTGACCCGAGAATCCACGCCGTACGGGTGGTGTGCCACTGCCGGGGCAGATGCACTCGAAGCTCCTGCCTTTGGGGAGGCATCCGCGCTTCTTGGATTTGCGCGGCGATGGCGTGCGTCCTTCGAGGCCCGCGTTTCGCGGGCGCCTCAGGATGAGGAACGGGAGCTGAGTGGCGCTGGGAAGGGCGGTCAGAAAGCGCTGCTCAAGAACGCTTCAGCGCGGTCACTTCCATCTCGAACTTCATTTCCGGCTTGTTGAGCTGCGCCGTGACCATGGTGCAGGCGGGGCGGATGTCGCCGAAATACTGGCCCAGGATGGGGAACACGCGGTCCACGTCGGCCGTGTCGGTCAGGTAGTAGATGGCGCGCACGACATCGGCGAGTTCGAAGCCGCCATCGGCCAGGGCCTTGGTCACCGTGCGGAAGGTGTTGTGGACCTGCTCCTCCACGGATTCGGGCATGGTCATGGTGGCGTAGTCGTAGCCCGTGGTGCCCGACACGAAGCAGAAGGGGCCCTGCACCACGGCGCGGGAATAGCCGGCGGTCTTCTCGAAGGGCGAGCCGGTGGAGATCAGTTGGCGGGTCATGGGCAGAGCTCCGGTTCGGGGGTCAGGAAGGGGATCGGCGCAGGTCGAGCGAGAGCGGGTCTCTGCCTTCGCGCAGGCTGAGGGAAAAAGGCTGGACGACGATGCCGCCGAAGCGGGCTTCCTGCGCTGCCACGGGGCGGCCGTGGAGCAGGCAGATCACCTGGGCATGGGCTTCGTGAAGGGCTTGGGGCGCATCCGCATAGGCCCAGGCGAAGCCGCCCGAGATGAATGCGTTGAAGAAGACGAGCCGCCGCCCCGCACCGTCCTCGGCCTGTTCCACGCAGCCGGAACAGAAATACCAGGGGTAGCGGAGAAAGCCTGGAAGCGCTTTCCCGCAACCCGGACAGAAATGGCTCGGCGGAGCGCCCAAGCTCCAGGCTTACGCCCAGGGGCGGGAAGCGCCGTTCTTCGCCTCGAAGGCGTCGATGGCCGAGACCTTTTCGAGCGTCAGGCCGATGTCGTCCAGGCCGTTGAGCAGGCAGTGGCGGCGGAAGGGGTCGAGGTCGAATTTCACCGTGCCGCCGTCGGGGCCGCGGATCTCCTGGGCTTCCAGATCGACGGTGAGCGTGGCGTTCGCGCCGCGCGAGGCGTCGTCCATCAGCTTGTCGAGGTCGTCTGCGCTCACCGTGATCGGCAGGATGCCGTTCTTGAAGCAGTTGTTGTAGAAGATGTCGGCGAACGAGGTGGAGATCACGCAGCGGATGCCGAAGTCGAGAAGCGCCCAGGGCGCGTGCTCGCGGCTCGAACCGCAGCCGAAATTGTCGCCGGCCACCAAAATTTCCGCCGAGCGGTAGGCGGGCTTGTTGAGCACGAAATCGGGGTTCTCGGTGCCATCCTCGCGGAAGCGCATCTCGGCGAACAAGCCCTTGCTCAAGCCAGTGCGCTTGATGGTCTTCAGATAATCCTTGGGGATGATCATGTCGGTGTCGATGTTGACGATCGGCAGGGGTGCCGCGACGCCGGTCAGCTGCGTGAATTTTTCCATGGCAAGGGGTTCCGCGTTCCGTCTGTTGGGGGCGCTTTACACCAGTGCGGGTGAAACCGCCAAGACCGCTCAGATGACGTTCAGTTCGCGGAAGGCCCGTCCTTCCCGGATTCGCTCGTAGCCGAAGGCGGAAGCATCCACCGTGCGGTAGGCGCCGTGGCAGATCCATTCGGCGAGCGCCTGGCCGACGGCTGGCGCCTGCTGGAGGCCGTGACCGGAGAAGCCGTTGGCGAACAGGAAGTTCTCGACCTCCGGGTGCGGGCCGATCACCGCGTTCTGGTCGAGCGTGTTGTAGTCGTAATGGCCGGCCCAGGCGCGCGTCGCCTTGATGGCCTCGAAAGCGGGCACGCGGTTCGCCAGCGCTGGCCAGACCACATCCTCCCACAGCGCCCAGTCGGGCTCGAAATCGTGGATGTCGGCGGGGCCGTCGGCTTGCGGGTCTTCGGCCCCGCCTGCGATGTAGACGCTGCCCTCGGGGCGCACATAGATGCCGGAAGAGTCGACGGTCAGCGGCATGTCGTCGAAGCGCTCGCGCGCCTCGAACACGAAGACGGTGCGCTTGCGGCCTTCCACCGGCAGGTCGAGGCCGGCGAGGCCCGCGACCTTGCCGCCGTTGGGGCCGGCGGCATCGACCACGATGCCCGCTTCCAGCCGCTCGCCGGAATCGAGCGTGACGGCAATGACCCGGTTGCCCGCGCGCTCGATGCCTGCGACCGAGCCCTCGATCAGCGCGACATCGCGGCCCTTCAGCCCCTTGCGGAACAGGCCGAGCAGGGCATGGGCGTCGAACCAGCCTTCGCCGGAGCGGCCCCAGGCGCCCGCGGCGAGCCCTTCGGGCGAAAGCCAGCGGAAGCGGCGGGCGAGCGTTTCGGCGTCTTCGAGCAGGATGTCGGCGCCCTCGGCCATTTGCGTGCGGTGGTTGGCTTCGAGCACGGGCAGGCCGGTCTCGCTGGCCAGGATCAGGTAGCCCTTCTCGCGAAAGCCGATATCGGCCTGGGGGTCGCCGAACTCGTCTTGGAGCCGGCGGAACAGGTCGAGCGTCCAGCGCGACAGGCGGATGTTCTGGGGGATCGAGAACTGCTGGCGGATCGAGGCGCAGGACAGCGTGGTGGCCGCGCGCGCGAAAGCGGGATCGCGCTCGACCACGGCTATCGTGCCGGCAAAGCCTTCCTTCCGCAGCGCCCAGGCGAGCGCGCTGCCGGTGATGGCACCACCCACGATCACCACATCATAGCGCGCCATCGTCTTCGTCCCTCGTGGAAGGCTGGATCAGAACCAGCTTGGCGCGCGCGAGGCAAGGGGAGAGGGGGTCGCAATCGGCCTGCCGGGGGCTTGCGTCTTGCCGGCACCGCTTCGCCGCGCCACAACACGGGCCATGATCGAGAACCGCTTCCGCCCCCGCCGCTCCGTGCTCTATGTGCCCGCCTCGAACGCGCGGGCGCTGGAAAAGCTGGCACAGCTTTCGCCCGATGCCGTGATCCTCGATCTGGAGGATGCGGTGGCGCCCGACGAAAAAGCGGCTGCGCGCGAGCGGCTGGCCGCGTGGCTCGGCGCGCGCAAGCCCAGCGGGCCGGAGATCGCCGTGCGGATCAACGCGCTTTCGACGCCCTGGGGGCCGGACGACCTCGCGGCCGTGCTCGCCAACCCGCCCGACGCCATCCTGCTGCCCAAGGCCGACACCGCGCGCGACATCCTCGACGCGGACGATGCGATGGACGAGGCCGACATCGACAAGACCGTGCGGCTCTGGGCCATGATCGAAACGCCCAAGGCGCTGCTCAATCTGGGCGCCATCGCCGAACTCGGCCGTGACCCCGCGGCCCGCCTCGCCTGCCTGGTCGCGGGCACCAACGACCTCGCAAAAGAACTGGGCGTGGCGGCCACGCCCGACCGGCGCTTTCTCGTGCCGTTTCTGATGCAGATGGTGCTTGCCGCGCGCGCGGGCGGTTTCGCGCTGCTCGACGGGGTGTGGAACGATTTCGCCGATGGCGAAGGCTTCGGGCGCGAGGCGGGAGAAGCGGCGCTGATGGGCTTCGACGGCAAGACGCTGATCCACCCCGGCCAGATCGAGAGGGCGAAACAGGCTTTCACGCCATCGGAGGAGGCGGTCGCCGATGCCCGGCGCGTGGTGGACGCCTTCGCGCAGCCCGACAATGCCGGCCGCGGCGTGATCGCGCTCAATGGTCGGATGGTGGAGCGCTTGCATCTCCAGCAGGCGGAGCGGCTCCTGGCGAAAGCGGGGCTGTGAAGCGGCGCGTGCTTCGAGGCCCAGCCTTCGCCGGGCGCCTCAGCACGAGGGACGACTGTGCTGAGGGGAGATGACAGGAAGCGATGGGGAGCCGATCCCCGTTCCCCATCCTGAGACGCGAGCCCGCACGACTTCGGCGGGTTCGCGAAATCTTTCGACGGGCACGCCTCGAAGGACGCGCCGCATCGGAGTGGTTCAGGCTCTGCGGTTGCGGGCGGCGAGCGTGCGCAGGCGCAAGCCGTTCAGGCGGATGAAGCCTTCGGCATCCTTCTGGTCGTAGGCGCCGCGGTCGTCCTCGAAGGTGACGAGGGCGTCGGAATAGAGCGACTGGTTGGAGCGGCGGCCGGACACGATCACGTTGCCCTTGTAGAGCTTGAGGCGCACCTCGCCTTCCACCTTCTCCTGGCTCTTGTCGATCAGGGCCTGGAGCATCTCGCGCTCGGGGGCATACCAGAAGCCGTTGTAGATGAGTTCGGCATAGCGGGGCATGATCTCATCCTTGAGGTGGGCGGCACCCCGGTCGAGCGTGATGGATTCGATGGCACGGTGGGCCTGGAGCAGGATCGTGCCGCCGGGCGTCTCGTAGACGCCGCGCGACTTCATGCCGACGAAGCGGTTTTCCACGAGATCCAAACGGCCGATGCCGTTGTCGCGGCCGAGATCGTTGAGGCGGGCGAGAAGGGTGGCGGGCGAGAGCTTCTCGCCGTTGAGGGCCACCGCGTCGCCGCGGGCGAACTCGATGGTGATCTCGGTCACCTGGTCGGGCGCGTCCATCGGCGAGACCGAGCGCTGGTGGACGTATTCCGGCGGCTCGGCCCAGGGGTCCTCGAGCACCTTGCCCTCGGAAGACGAGTGGAGCAGGTTCGCGTCCACCGAGAAGGGCGCCTCGCCCTGCTTGTCCTTGGGAACCGGGATTTGGTGGTCTCGGGCGAAGTCGAGAAGATCGGTGCGCGACTTGAAGGACCAGTCGCGCCAGGGCGCGATCACCTTGATGTCGGGGTCGAGCGCATAGGCCGAAAGCTCGAAGCGCACTTGGTCGTTGCCCTTGCCGGTCGCGCCGTGGGCGACCGCATCCGCGCCCGTTTCATGCGCGATGGCGACGAGATGCTTGGAGATGAGCGGGCGCGCGATCGAGGTGCCGAGCAGGTAGAGGCCCTCATAGAGCGCGTTGGCGCGGAACATCGGAAACACGAAGTCGGCCACGAATTCCTCGCGGACATCGACGATGCGGATGTCCTTGATGCCGAGCAATTCGGCCTTGGCGCGCGCGGGCTCGAGCTCGCCGCCCTGGCCGAGATCGGCCGTGAAGGTGACGACCTCGGCGTTCAGCTCGGTCTGGAGCCACTTCAGGATGATCGAAGTGTCGAGCCCGCCCGAATAGGCCAGCACCACCTTCTTGACGTTGCCCCACTTGCTCATCGCTGCGAACCCCTCGGAAAACGAAACGGCGCTTCCTTAAAGCGTTCGGGCGCATGCGGAAAGGCCGGAAATGCGGGCGCTCTGGCGCAAGCGCGCGGGCAGGCGTATGGCTGTGGGCCTCGACCCCCTGCCGGACCCGACCCCCATGGACTTCCTGCCTAGCTGGCCCGTGATCGCGCAATTTGCGGTGGCGACCCTCGTGATCGCGATCACGCCCGGCCCCGACATGACGCTTTTCGTGGGCCGCGCGCTGGCCCAGGGGCGCGCCGCGGGGCTTGCCTGCATGGCGGGCGCGATGACGGGGATCGTGATCCACACCGCACTCGTGGCGCTCGGCCTGTCCGCGCTCATCGTCGCCTCGCCGGAAGCCTTCTTCGCGCTGAAAGTGGCGGGCGCGGCCTATCTCGTCTGGCTGGCGGTCCAGGCGCTGCGCCACGGTTCGGCGTTCTCGCCGGAGAAGATGGGTGGCAAGCCCGGCCGCTCGCTTCTCAAGAACTGGGCCACGGGGCTCGGCATCAACCTGATGAACCCCAAGATCATCCTGTTCTTCATGACGTTCCTGCCACAATTTGTCTCCGCGACCGACCCCCACGCGCCGGGCAAGCTCCTGTTTCTGGGCCTGCTCTTCATTCCGCTTTCGCTGCCGGTCACGGTGCCGATGGTGCTCGCGGCCGACAAGTTCGCGGGGCTCCTGCGCAAGAGCCCGCGCGTGACGCGGGTGGTGGACTACCTGTTTGCGGGCGTGTTCTCAGCGTTCGCGCTGAAGATCTTGTCGGCGCAGGCGCGCTGAGGCGCGGCGTCGCGCCATCTTTCGGCGGTGAACCAGTAGCCGAGGCCGCCGGCCAGGCCGCCGCCGATGCAGGCGAACAGCATGTAGGGCTCGGTCGCACCGAAGCCGAGCTGCAGCCACACCGCAAAGACCGCGTTGACGCCGCCCGCCAGCGTGAAGCGCATGGCGCCTTGCCACTTGGCCCAGACCGCCACGAGCATGATCACGACGAAGCCGGGAAGGGCCGCGGTCGCGGTGATGGTGAGGCCCGCCAGAAACAGCATCGGCCAGTCGGACATCATGGAATAGAAGGATCCGAAGCGTCCTTCGTCGGGCAGAACGGTCGGCAGGGTCAGGTGCACGATCGTGGCGACGGTCGCGACCACCACCGCCACACAATAGCCGATGCCGATCAGCGCGAGCCGGCGGAGGACGACCTGGGTGCGGGAAGGCGCGGGCCCACCGTTCATGCGTTCATCCAGAGCAACCAAACTCGCTTCCGCCCATGATCTTCGGAAAGCACCTTTGCGGGCGCAGGAGGGCGGAATTGCGTTCACGCTTTCGCGAAAGCCGGCTCGCCGCCGGACCGGGCTGCCGAACGTTTCTAGTCTTCGCCGTGATTGGCGATCATCGCGGCTTCCAGCGCCAGCCGGTCGACACGACGCATGCGCTCGGATTCGGACTTGAGCTGGCCGCAGGCGGCCAGGATGTCGCGGCCGCGCGGGGTGCGGATGGGAGAAGCGTAGCCGGCGTCGTTGATGAAGTCGGCGAATTTCTCGATGGTGGCCCAGTCCGAGCACTCGTATTGCGTGCCGGGCCAGGGGTTGAAGGGGATCAGGTTGATCTTGGCGGGCACGCCGCGCAAGAGCTTCACCATCTCGCGGGCATCGGCGAGGCTGTCGTTCACGCCCTTCAGCATCACATATTCGAAGGTGATGCGGCGCGCGTTGGACAGGCCGGGATAGCGCCGGCAGGCGTCCATCAGCTCTTTCAGCGGATACTTCTTGTTGATGGGCACCAGCACGTCGCGCAACTCGTCGCGCACGGCGTGGAGCGAGATGGCCAGCATCACGCCCATCTCCTCGCCGGTGCGGCCGATCTCGGGCACCACGCCCGAGGTGGACAGCGTGATGCGGCGCTTGGACAGCGACAAGCCGTCGCCATCCGATGCGATGGCGAGCGCTTGCTTGACGTTGTCGAAATTGTAGAGCGGCTCGCCCATGCCCATCATGACGATGTTCGTCACCTTGCGGCCTTCCGCGGGAACGATGCCGCCAGCGGGCGTGTCGCGCTCGGGGAAATCGCCCAGCCGGTCGCGCGCGACGAGCAGCTGCGCCAGGATTTCCTCGGCGGTGAGATTGCGCACCAGCTTCTGCGTGCCGGTGTGGCAGAAGGAGCAGTTGAGCGTGCAGCCCACCTGAGAGGATATGCAGAGCGTGCCGCGCCCTTCCTCGGGT
>QFNI01000091.1 GCA_003240775.1 Mesorhizobium amorphae
GGCGGACACGCGGCGGCTCAGGCCGTCGCAGCGGTGCCCGGATTGCGGAGAGATCCGCAAGAAGGCGCTGTCGGAACGCCGCCACGCCTGCCCCTGCGGTTGCGACCTCGGTCGCGACGAGGCGGCGGCGCTCGTCCTTCTCCGCTGGGGCCTCGACGAGGCGGCGCGCCTGCGCGCCGCCGCCGAGGCGCCTAGAGACGGTCACCCGGCCGGGACGGTCGGGCCGAAGGCCGCGCGAGCGGCCTGAGGCGAAACCCCCTCCAACCTGCGGGATTGGTGGGGGAGGTTCATGTCCTCCAGCTTCGCCCAGAAGCGCCGCTTCCTGGAGGCGGCGCGCGCCCCTACTCGGGGCTGCCCTGCATAACTCCCCGCCAGAACCGGATGTGTCGTGCTCTCGATGATGAAGGTGAGCGAGGAGAAGTCCTCGGCCCCCTTGCGGATGTAGATCCGGTCCACCCGAAGCTCGGTTCCGGCCGGGAGGACGAGCGGCAACCCGGGGCCGTCATGGCTGCGCCACGAGTTGCTGGTCCCCACGAACCTCAGCGGGACGCCGGCCTCGACGGCCAGATCGTCGTAGACGCTGAGGTTCCGCGTCTCGTCATGAACCGTCAGGGGCCAGTCCCTTTCCAGGACGATGACGGTCCCCAGCTCCGGCACGAACATTCTCATGATGGCGTCTCCTCTCACCGTCCTGATCCTTGTCGGCGGGCGGGGACCGTCCCCGCCCGTCCGCCCTCACGCGGAGGCGGCAGCCTCGCGGCGCAGCCACCGGCGCCGGGTCCGGCCACCACCAGGTCCGTCTTGCGGGAGACGGACGAGGCGACCCGGGCGCCCAGCGCCTCGGCCCGCGCCTTCGCCTCGCCGCGACTCATCGTCTCGAGCGTCCCGGTGAACACGATCGTCATCCCGGACAGGGGCGTGTCGCGTCGCGCGGGCCCGGGCGCCTCGATCTCGAGCGCGTCCCACAGGTCAAGGACCGTCCGGGCGTTCGGTCCGTTGAGGACCGCGGCGACGGAGAGGACCGTCTCCGCGCCGACGCCGGGAACGCCGAAATCCTCGACCCGGCGCGCGAGCGGGTCGATCCGGCGCGCGTTGACTCCGGCCCGGCGTCCGTTCCGGGCGATGTCCGCGAGCCGTGCCTCCTCCTCCGCCTCGGCGGCGGCGTGAACGGCGTCGCCGCGCCGCGCCGCGGCGACCAGCGCGTCCGTCGACCCGAAGGCGCGGGCCAGGTCCGACGCGGTCCCCTCGCCCACGAGCGGGATGCCGGCCGCCAGGATCGCGCGCGTCAGCGTCGTGCGCCGCGCCGCCGCGATCGCGTCGAGACGCTTGCGGGCGACGAGCGGGCTCCACCGCGGGAGGGCGGCGAGGTCCTCCTCGGAGACGCGCTCGCCGAGACGAAGCAGATCCGCGGCGGAGGAGATGATCCCCGCCTCCCGCAGCTGCGCCACCTGCTCCGGGCCGATCCCGTCCACGTTGAGCGCCGCGCGCGAAACCGCGTGGATGACCAGCTGCTCCGCCTGGGCCGGGCAGCCCTGCCCGCCGGAGCAGAACCGGGTCGCCCCGGCCCGGAACGTCGCCGCGCCGCAGACGGGGCAGGCCCCGGGCGGCGTCCACGGCGCCGCGGCCGGCGGTCGCGCCGAAAGGTCGACCCGGCCGATCTTCGGGATGACGTCCCCGGCCCGCCAGATCTCGACCAGGTCGCCGATCCGGAGGTCGACGGGGGCGCCCGGCTCCCCGCGAATCACCGCGCCGGCCCCGTCGACCCCGGCCACGTGATCCTCATGATGCAGCGTGGCGTTCTCCACGATGACGCCGCCCACCCCGACCGGGGCGAGACGGGCCACCGGGGTCAGCGCGCCGGTGCGGCCGACCTGAACGTCGATCCAGACGAGACGCGTCCAGGCCCGCTCCGCGGGGTATTTCCAGGCCAGCGCCCATCGCGGGGAGCCGGAACGCTCGCCCATCTCGTCGCGGAGCGCGAAGTCGTCGACCTTGAGGACGATCCCGTCCACGTCGAAGGGCAGGTCCGCGCGCCGCGCCGCGGCGCCCGCGAACAGCTCCTCGAGCGCGGCCTCGTCGGCGCCGTCCGGGATGACGAGGGCGGGGGGCGGGACCAGGAAGCCCCGCCCGCCGAGGAAGGCGCGGAGCCCGGTCTGGTCCGAGGCCGGCCTGCGGGGGAGGCTGAGGCCGATCCCGTAGGCCGCGAACCGCAGGCGACGCGACGCCGTGACCAGCGGGTCCTTCTGGCGCAGCGACCCCGCGGCGGCGTTGCGCGGGTTGGCGAACGGCCGCTCCCCGGCGGCCTCTCGGGCGGCGTTCAGATCCAGGAAGTCCTCCTTGCCCATCAGGACCTCGCCGCGCACCTCGAGCACGTCCCGGACGTCGGCGATGACGTGCGGCACCCCCTCCACGAAACGGGCGTTGGCGGTGACGTCCTCGCCGGTCTCCCCGTCGCCGCGGGTCAGGGCGCGGACGAGGCGGCCGCGCTCGTAGCGAAGGGAGAGCGACAGCCCGTCAAGCTTATGCTCGGCGACGATCCGGACCGTCCGCCCGGCCGCGGCCGCGGAGGCGGCCAGGAAGCCGGCCGCCTCCGCCGCGGAGAACCCGTTGGCCAGGCTGCGCATCGGGACCTCGTGACGGACCTTAGCGAAGGCCGGAGACGGCGCCGCGCCCACCGGGCGCTCCTCGCCGCCGGCCGCGAGCCATTCCCGACGCAAGGCGTCATATTCCGCGTCCGACATGATCGGGGCGTCGTCCCGGTGATAGGCGGTCTCCGCCGCCGCGAGCCGCTCGCGCATCGCCGGCATGTCGATCTTCATGGTCGGAACCTCCTGATGAAGGCTTGCATGATATCGATAAAAACCCTTCATGACAAGGGAAAACGAGGAAGTCGGAAGATGATCACGGTTCCGGGGAGGTGCTGAAATCCGGATGGACGAGCGCCTCGTCGCTGACCCGCACGGTCACGCCTGTCGCGCGGGCGCGGATCGTCTCCGCCACCCCGGTCACGCATCCCGTTTCGCCTCCGGGGTCGTGCCAGGCGCCGGTGACCAGGACGTCATCCCCCGGCCCGAGCAGCGTCGCGACGTGCTCGGCGGCCGGGGTCTGGTGCGTGAAGATCGCGTCGAAGGCGCCGCGCCCGGGCGGCGGGGCCGGGAAGTTGTCACACCCCCAGAGCCGGAGGACGGGGAAGCCGGCGTCTCGCCGCGCCCGCTCGGCCGCGGCGAGGCGCGCGCCCCATACCGGTCCGATCTCGTCGGAGAAGAATCCGTGAATCGTGACCAGGCCGGCATCAGGCGTCGCCTCGATCTCCGCCAGGACGCCCTCGCGGGCGTCCCGCGCCGCCTGCCGGCCCAGGCCGGCCTCGGCGGATCCGAACATGGATCCGGGATGGACCAGGATGACCCAGCCGGTCACCGGTCCCGGAACGCCCCGGCCACGGCGCGGGGCGCGGCGAACGCGCCGACGAGCGCGCCGCCGACGATCAGCGCCGGCCCCGCGTCCAGGAAGCGCGGGCGAGGCGCGCGAACGGGCGCGGCCTTCTCCGTTTCGGCCAGGGCCGCCTCGTATTCCTCGCGGAAGTCGTCGATGTTGATCATGAGAAGGGTCTCGCCTCTGAATGCGGGCTCATCATGCAGGAAAGCGCCGACGCCGGCAAGGGCGTATCAGAGCCCGAGCTCCCCCTGGCCCGGGTCGGGATCGCGACTCTCCGGGGCGGCGCGAGCCGCGATCATGTCGGCGACCGCGCCCGGGCCCGGGACGTCGCCCCCGGCCGCCACGTGCGCGATGATCATCGCGTGACACGGACGCGGCGCGCACCAGCAGACCAGGTCGCGCCCCGCCAGCTCCTCCCGCATCCGCGCGACGAGGTCGGCCCGCCCGGACAGCCAGGCGGCGTAATCATCGAGCGTCGCGCCGCGCCCCGCCTCGTCCGTCAGCCGGAACGGGTTGCCGAAATCGGAGGGGCGGCCGACGTAGACGGCGCCGGGCGGCGCGCGGCCGACGACGTGCGCGTTCAGGATCTCGGCCCTCCGGACCCACGGCGCGAGCGGCGCGCCCATGAGGAGGAGGCCGGGCGGGGCGGGCGCGCGGAAGGCGCAGAAATCCGGGTCCGCCTCGAGGGCGGAGCGGATCTCCATCCAGAGCCTGCCGAGGACGTTGCCGCCGACCAGCGCGCCGCCCGGCGCCGGCTTCGCGCCCCAGAACGCGTCACGGGCCGAGAACTCGACGATCGGCAGGCCGCCGGCCGCGGCGATGGCGGCGGTGACCGCCGCCCGGTGCTGCGCCAGCTTGAGCCGCAACGCCGCGCGCATGGCGACGACCGACAAGCCCCTCACCCAGTCCGGGGTGACGTCACCGGCATGCGCGGTCGCGAAATCCTTGCCGCCGCGCGGCCCGTTCTCGTGCGCGTTCGTGGCCGCGAGAAGCCTCCCCTGCAGGTCCGGGCGGTGGACGAACTTCATCAGCTGGTAAAACGTCTCGCTCGAGTCGACCCGCACGGCCCCGGCCGCGGACGGCACGTCCAGGCTCATGCCGCGCGCGAAGTTCGAGAGCGGCCCGAGCGGGCCGCTTGAGAAGCGGAACGCGGCCACGTCAGAGGCAGAATATGTTCGAACGCCGATCTTCATGATCCCCTCCCGCCGGTCCGCAAGCATCATGCCGCGCGGCCGCGAAGCGAGCAAGCCGGTCCGGCCCGGTCACCGGGCATGAAAAAGGGCGCGGAGCCGAAGCTCCGCGCCCGCCTCCCGCGCGGGGGTGAGGTGCGGGAGATCCCGTTATCAGCCGCGGCCGAAGACGGCGGTGAACGTGGGGTCGTCCTGGTCACACTCGTTCACGGTGACCTCGTAGTTGCGGCCCAGCGGGCCCACGCCGCCCTCGGTGTCACGCGCCAGGTAGGAGCAGATCGCCTTGGGGGCGGCGTCATCCCCGGTCCAGGCGCCGGTGATGGTCAGGTCGGTGGTGCCGGTGCCGGTCGCGGTCACGGTGCCGCCCAGCGGCAGGATGATGTTGGCGCCGTTGATGTTGGCCGGCTGGACCAGGCCGCGAGCGATCAGGTTGGCGCTGGTGACGTCAGCGGCCTCGACGGTGGTCGGGTAGACGGCGCGGATGTCGGTGGCCAGGGTCGCCACGGTCGAGGCGGCTCGCTGCTGCGCGTTGCTGGTGTTGCCCGAGCCGAACTGAACGTAGATCAGCGCGATCAGGGCGACGCCGAGCAGGACGGCCAGCAGGTTGTCGTTGATGCCGAACAGGCCGCGCTTGCGTGCCTTCTGACGGGTGATGTCGAACATGTCGTTTTCTCCGGGTGCTTGGGGGGCTCGAGGCCCGACGCGCCGCTTATGAACCGAGCGCGCCCCGGCCGTGAACCCCCTTTCCGAGCATACGATCGAGGAAAAAACGTATGCCCGTAATCGGAGCCGCCCGGCGTAACGACCGTTACGGGCGTTGCGAAATTTCCCCTGCGATTACAATCGTGTAACATGTAACGGCCGTTTCGGAAAATGTGTTTATGTGTGTGCGCGCGTGTGTGTGCGCGTGCGCGTGCGTGTGTGCGTATGCGCGCATGTATACGAGATTATTTATATTACATTGTTACAAAATAAATAAATAATAGCATTTTCAATCACTTGCGCTGCAACAAATCCCGTAACGAGACGTTACGAAACGGCCAGGATCCGTTACGGGGCGCGATTTTCCCGGCTTTTCCGCGCCTCCTGCCCGTGGTAGCATGCGGCATGACCCCTTCCCGCCCGTCCGTTTCCGCCTCCCCGCCTGGCCCCGGCCTGTGGCTCGCGCGCGTTCCGCGCGGCCGCACCTTCCTCGACGCGCTCGACTCCGGCTGGGCGGCGATCGACGTGGGGTTTCGCGGCGACCCGTCCGACGTCCTGTCGGAGGAGGAGGCGCATGTCCTGATCTCCGAGGAGAACCCGGGCATGAGCTCCGGCTCGATCGATTCGCGGGTCCGCTCCCTGATGTCGCTGAAGGACGCGCCGTCAGGCGACCTCGTCCTGGTCCGGCCCGGATCGGGCGGCGGCAAGATGTTCGCGGCCAGGCTCGAGGACGGGTTGTCCGAGGCGGGCGGGCTGCCGGCCCGCCGGGTCTCCGTCATGGCCGGGATCCCGGCTCCCGGGGCGCGGCTTCGCGCCGCGGCCGCCGCTCACGCCTCGTTCTGCCGGATCGCGCTTCCCGGCGCGATTGATGACGTCATGGACGCGGTCCGGGCGGCCGGCGGCGGCACCGGCCTGATCTCCCCTGACGCGTCTTTGGTTCGCGACCCGCGCGCCGGCGTCGACGGGCACGGGATGGCGCTGATCGTGGAGTCCGTCCTTCGCGGCTCGGGCCTCGTGACCCGGCTGTCGGCCCCCGGCCCGGACGGGGGCGTCGACGTGCTCGCCGCGGGCGGCCCGTTCGGCCTCGACGACCCGATGGTGGTCCAGGTCAAGTCCGGCCGGTCACCGGCGGGATCGCCGGAGCTTGACGCGCTTCTGGGGGTGATGTCCTCGCTGCAGGTCCCGCGCGGGATCCTGTTCAGCTGGGCCGGTTTCAGCGCCGCCGCGATCAGGCGCGAGGCGCTGATCTGGGGCCGGGTCCGCCTCCTCGACGCGGCCTGGCTCCTGCGCGCCGCCCCGCCTCACGCCGGGACGCTTCCCGCTCACCTGTCGGTCATCGTTTCAAGCTGGAAGGCCCTCTGATCATGTTCACCATCTGCGCCGTCGACCCGGGCGTCACGGGCGCCATCGCCTTCGCCGAGATCGACCCGGTCTCGGGGGTCATCTCGAACCCTCGCGCATTCGACCTGCCGCTGTCGGACCTGTTCGGTCCGCGGCCCGAGGTGGACGAGGCCGGGATCCACGCGATCGTCGCGCGGGAGGCGCCCCGGATCGCCGTGATCGAGCACCTGGTCACGCGGGGCGGGAGTTTCGGCAAGACGGCGCAGTTCAGCAAGGGGAAGTCCTACGTCGCCGCGCGCTCGGCCTTGCGGATATGGTTCGCCTCCGCCGGCCGTCCCTGCTCGCTGCACCCGGTCGCGCCGGACGTCTGGAAGCGGGCTCTGGACCTGACCGGGACCGAAAAGGATGAATCCCTCCTGCGCGCGATCGCCAGGTTCCCGGACGCGGCCCCGCTGCTGAGCCGGAAGAAGGATCACGACCGCGCCGAGGCGCTGCTGCTCATCGCCTATTACGCCGATCACCTGATGCGGCGGAACGAGCCGGTGACGGTCATCTGAACCCGTTGCTTCCCCTCTCCGGTTGGGATATGCTTTGAGGAAAGCGTCAATCCCTGAAATGAGGTTTCCATGTTTCCAGGACTGATCATCAGCCATGCCCCCGGCGGAGCGAAGACCCCGAAGCCGCGCGACCCGGCGGAGGAGATCCGCGCCCTGACGCGCGCGTTCGCGACGAGTTCACGCGCGGCCTGCGGCCTTCCCGACCTCAAGGTCGGTGACGTCGTCACCCGGATCGGCGGAAACGGCGAGGCGACGGGACCGATCATGGTGGTCGCGGAGCTCAGCGAGGCGACGGTCGCCGCCGGCGACCCGAACCGTTACGTTTCCGGGGTTTTTCATGAGCCCGTGCTCGACGTCATGCTGATGGCGGTTGATGGCCAGAACATGCGCGTCTACCAGATGGGCTGGAGCGGCAACCTTCGCCTGGTCGACCCGGACCTGGTGGCGGCGGCGCTCGACGGCTTCGATCCCGCAGCGAACCCGCCGCCTGACGGTGTCCGTCCGCGGGCGCTGGCGGGCGGCCGGGAGGCGGGGTTCGACGCCCCGCGGGGCCCCTTCGGCGTCGATGACCTCCCCCCGGAGGTTCTCGAGAAGGCGATCTCCGCTCTCGGATCCGACGCCGGCGGGGAGCGCCGTTCCCCCTGGACGGGGTCCGATGACGGGAAGGGCGAGGCATGAGCTACGACGCCTCCTCCATCGAGGTCCTCGAGGGGCTCGAGGCCGTCCGCAAGCGGCCGGGCATGTATATCGGCGGCACCGACGACCGCGCCTTCCACCACATGGCGGCGGAGATCCTCGACAACTCGATGGACGAGGCGGTTGCCGGCCACGCGACCCGGATCGACGTCCTGCTCCGCGCCGACGGGTTCGTCGTCATCACCGATGACGGGCGCGGCATCCCGGTCGACCCGCACCCCAAGTTCCCCGGCAAGTCCGCGCTCGAGGTGATCCTCTGCACGCTGCATGCCGGCGGCAAGTTCGGCGGCGACGCCTACGCGACCTCGGGCGGCCTGCACGGGGTCGGCGCCTCGGTCGTGAACGCGCTGTCGGAGAGCATGATCGTCCGGGTCCGCCGGGGCGGTTGGTCGCATGAGCAGTCGTTCTCTCGCGGCGCGCCGACCGGCCCCGTGAGGAGGGTCGAGCGCGCCCAGGGGACGGGGACGGAGGTCTCGTTCCGGCCGGACCCGGAGATCTTCGGGGAGAGGTCGTTCCGGCCGTCGCGCCTGCATCTCATGGCGCGCTCGAAGGCTTTCCTGTTCGCCGGCGTGACGATCACGTGGCGGACGGAGATCGAGGAGGACGGCGTTCCGGCGGAGGAGTCGTTCCACTACGAGGACGGGCTGATCGGGCGCCTTCGCGAGGAGACCGACGGCGCGCTCGGCGCCGCCGGCCGGGTCTTCGCGGGGTCGATCCCGTTCTCGCGCCGGTTCGGCGTTCCCGGCAAGGCGGAATGGGCCGTCGTCTGGCCGCCGTCGCGGGACGGGTTCTCCCGCTCCTGGTGCAACACGGTGCCCACCCCCGACGGGGGCACGCACCTGTCGGGGTTCTGGTCCGCCGTCCTGAAGGGGGTTCGCGGCTTCTGCGAGCGCGCGGGCAACGCGAAGGGGCAGATCCTGACCCGTGAGGACGTCGCCTCGTCGGGCTGCGCCCTCATCTCATGCTTCATCTCGGAGCCGGAGTTCGTCGGCCAGACCAAGGAGCGGCTGTCCTCGCCCGAGGCGAGCCGCATGGTCGAGGCGACCGTGCTGAGCGCTTTCGAGGACTGGGCGGCGGAGGACCCGAAGGGCGCCGCCGCGATCGCCGACCTGGCGATCATGCGCGCCGAGGAGCGGATCCGGCGCAAGGCGGAGAAGGAGACGGAGCGCAAGACCGCGACCGTCCGGCTGCGCCTTCCCGGGAAGCTCGCCGATTGCTCGACGCGGACCGCCGAGGGGACCGAGCTTTTCCTCGTCGAGGGGGACAGCGCCGGCGGCTCCGCCAAGATGGCGCGGGACCGCCGCACCCAGGCGATCCTGCCGCTGCGAGGCAAGGTCCTCAACGTGCTCGGTGCCGCGTCCGGCAAGGCGTCTTCGAACGCGGAGCTGGCCGACATGGTTGCCGCGATCGGCGCCGGGCAGGGGTCCCGCTTCGACCTCGAGGCGATGCGATACGGCAAGGTCATCATCATGACGGACGCCGACATCGACGGGTCCCACATCGCCACGCTGCTGATCACCTTCTTCCACGAGGCGATGCGGCCGCTGATCACGGCCGGCCGCCTGTTCCTGGCCGCGCCGCCGCTCTACCGCGTCTCGCGCGGCGCGAACCGTCGCTACGCGGCGGACGAGACGGAGCGGGACGCGATCGCCGCCTCCATCGAGGGGCGGGGCGAGGTCACGATCCAGCGGTTCAAGGGCCTCGGGGAGATGGACCCGAAGGACCTGCGGGAGACGACGATGGCGCCGCAGACGCGCCGCCTGATCCGTCTCGGGATCGCCGACGAGGCGGAGGTCGCGGATACGCTGGACAGGCTGATGGGCAAGCGCCCGGAGGCCCGCTTCGAGTTCATCTCGCGCAACGCGAAATTCGCCGACGCTGACGCGGCGTGACGGCGTCCTCGGGACGGAGATCTCTTACGGGGGCGGTCCGGAAACCGCCCCCTTCACGGCCCCGGGCCGTCGGCGGCCGGGAGGAGGGACCCCGGACAGGCCGTGACCGTCGTCTCGAGGGAGGCGTCTGCGACGTCCCGGGGGCCGTATCTCATCAGCGCGCCCCGCTCGACCAGGGCCGTGATCCCGTCCAGGCTCGCGTCCGCCCGGTCCCCGAACCGTCCCGGGAAGCTCCTCTCCACGTGTTCGAACAGGTCCCCCTCCGGGGACTCGCCGAGCGCGTCGCGGACGACGGGCCCCGTCGGGGCCTGGTGAACGGAGAGCACGTGCAGGACGCGCGCCCCCTCGTCGTCGTCATTGTCGGTGATCACCACGAAATGGCCGCCGTGCGCCCGCACCGCGGCGATCGCGTGAACGTGGCACATGCCCTGCATCCAGTCCGATTCGAGGGGCGCGGGGGCGGAACGATCCCGCAACGCGCCCGGCCTCCGGACGTCATCCCGGGTCCGTCCGCTCATCCTCGCCTCCTCCTCGGCGCGCCCCGCGGCGATCATGCCCGGGATCCTCGCGCGAATCAACGCTCAGCTCATCCCCGCCGGTCCGGCGCGTTGCACATTTCCCGCCACGGGGTCATCATCCCGGCCGACCTTGCTCGGATCGGAGGGGATGACCATGAGGAAAGAAGACGGATTCGTCGCGGCCGCGATCAGGCTCGCCGTTCTCGCGCGTCGCGCGGATGACGCGGGCTTCGTTGATCCCGCCCCCGTCAACCTGGAGCGCGCCGCCCGCGCCCTCGCGGCGGGCGACGTTCGCGGCTGCGCCAACGCCTTCTCGATGATCCTGGGCCGGGGCATCATCTCCCAGATCGCGTCCGGCAGGGACGTCGGCGGCGTCCCCGCGGACGCGGTCCTGGAGGACGCCTGGGCCCTCATCAAGGGGCAGGTCCCCCCCGCCAGGCCGGCCATGATCGGCTCCGAGGCGGCCGCCGCGCGCGCCCTCATCGCGACCCCGGAGACGCCCGAGAACCGCGACCTGGCGGTCGTCAGCGCGATCGGCGACGCCTTGACGCTGATCCGGAACGAGGTCGAGGCCCTCTCCTCCCGGCACCGGAACAGGCTCGTGTCCCTCCCGGCCGGCTCGGACGAGGCGTTCGGCCACGACGCCGGATACGTCATCGGCATGACGCTCGGCCCGGATCCGGACGCCCCGGTCCTGGTCACCCTCGGGATGGTCGGCGGCGACGAGCCCCGGGGGCGAACGGCCACCTTCCCGATCGGCGACATCCCCGACCTTTCCGGCCGGCATCCGCTGCGGGACGCGTTCCTCGTCGACGGGATGGTCCTCACCGCGGAGGAGGTCGCCGCCGGCCGCCGGGACGAACCCTCCCCCGCGTGAGAGCCTGATTCTGACCCGGGCCGGGCTCCCGAGGATCCCCGGGAGCCCGGCCGAAACGGCCGGACCATGCGCAATCATGCTCTCCGAAGCATATTTTAATCGTTGATTATCATACAGATACGTCTTTCTTCAAAAAATATCGCCGGACCCGGTTGAAAACGTCTTGCAACCTTTCGGGCTTTTCGTCACTCTTATGGCACCCGGACCGATGAGCGGCCCGGAACGATCAACGCCGAACCTGGAGGGCGCCCGCTATGATCCGCATCGTTTCGCGACAGTCGTATCGCTCGCCGGCCAAGAGCTGGCAGGGTAACGGAACCCGGGTCACGGCGGTGACCATGATCTGAGGATCAGAAGACCGCCGAGCCCCGCAAGGGGCGAGAGTTTCGAGGACCGGCCGATCGGCCGCCCCTCACAAGAACTCCCGGCGGTCACACTCTCCCAAGAGACGCGACGTCGGGCGGCCTGAAAGAGCGGCCGTTGCTGTTTGACATCGTTGCGGACATGATCCTCGTCCCCTTAGCCGAACCCGGTCAGATGCCGGTCGACGCGATGATAGGGATACCGGGCGGGGATCGGCGTCGAGGGGTCGGGTTCGCCGCCCCTCGCGCATCCGATTGTCCGCCCGGCCCCTGCCGCCTCACGGCGTCGGGGCCGGGCGGTGATCGAAGGTGACCCGCCGACGGCGGGGCGCGTCCCCTGGCCCTTGACGGGCCGGTCCGGCCGGGTGCGGCGCGGGCTCGCGGGGGCGGATGACGCCCTTCCGTCGCCGGGTCATCCTGAGGGATGACCCTCCGGCGAGGATTGACGAGTCTCCTCGCCGGGCAGTCGGCCCGGACCGTGGCGCAGCCTGGTAGCGCGTCCGCCTGGGGGGCGGAAGGTCGCGGGTTCGAACCCCGCCGGTCCGACCAGAAACGATATGACGGATGATGACGAACGGCGCCGACGAGGCGACGGAGTGTGGCGCAGCCTGGTAGCGCACCTGCTTCGGGAGCAGGGGGCCGGAGGTTCGAATCCTCTCACTCCGACCAACGGGAGGGGCCTTTGCGGGTTTGAACCGAAGGCCTCTGGCTTCGTGCGGAGGGCGTTTCCCCGGAGCGCGAAGACTGGGGGTCGCGAGTTCGAATCTCGCCGCTCCGACCAACGACAAGGGGCCTCCGCGGGATTTCCGCCGGAGGCCGCCGGCCGCGCGCAGCTTACTCGCAGCTCACCTTGACGCTGCCGTTCTTGAACGCGCTGTTGAGCAGGATCCACTTGTCCAGGACCGAGTTCACGGGCATGGACGCTTCGGGGATCTTCAGCATCGACGTGGTCGCATAAACCCGCTTCGACGGGGGGAACTGGTTGAAAACTCCGGGATCCGCGGCGTCGCCGCTCCAGCTTCGCGTCGCGTAAGGGTCGAAGCTGACGGTTTCCGGGTTCGCGACATGATTGAGGTTCCGGACGACGACGGGGCCCTCGAAGATCATCGCGGGGCCGCCCTTGAAACCGTTCTGGGTGTAGAGGGTGACGGTCGTCCCCGCGCCGATGGCGAAGCCGTCGATCGTCCCGGCGACCGATCTCGGGAAGGAGGCGGAGATGTTCGGGTAATCGCCCTCGCCGACGAGCTCGGAGCCGCCGAGCGCCCCGGTCGAGCTGTTGGTGAAGGTGTGGGACGTGTCGGTGATCCGGATGCTGTTCAGGTCGAACCTGATACTCGAGTTCTTCGGGTCGGAGAAGCTGATCTTCTCCGTCTTGTTGGACGGCGTCAGCCCGGTCATCCACAGGAAGCATCCGTTGTCCAGCCTCTTCGGGCAGGTCGACACGGACACGCCGCGCATGTCGTCGGTGTTCATGAGGAACGAGTTGGCGAAGTTCATCCATTCCTGGGGAGTCCTGGACGGGACCAGGTAAGGCGAGCTGAAGCTGTTCCTGACCATGCGGCAGATGCCGTGCCTCTCGACTCGCGCGGTCTCGCCCGGCTCCACGCGAACGATCTCCGAACGGAAGATTTCCGGCGGCGGGGCGAGGGCGGCGTGGACGGGGACGGGATTGGCCATGATGGCGCCGGCCAGGAGCGCGATGATCTTTTTCATGTCGGTGAACTTTCAGGCGATGGTTCGCCGTCATATGGCGTGAGGCGGTCGAAAAAGGCAAGAACAATCCGGGATTGAGGATTATCGTTTACGGGCTCTTAGCTCAGTCGGTAGAGCGCCTGTTTTGCAAGCAGGATGTCGTCGGTTCGATTCCGACAGGGTCCACCAACAAGGTCGGCACGCGTTCCTGGCGGGGAGAATCGTCTCCGTGCGCGCGGAGCGCAAGCGGGCACGGACGGAGGTCGGTTCGGTTCCGACAGGGCCCACCAGATGCAGGGCCGCCTCACGGCGGATCTGCCGGGCGCCGCGCGCGGCTCGTCGCGGGATATAAATCGCCCCTCGGGGCGGGTCAGGATCCGGGTCCGCCCCGGACAGGCCGACGAGCCGCCAACTCTCGGTGCCCGCGTCTCGCGAGCGGGCCAAGTCGCCGGACGATCGCCGGCAGAGCCAACCACGTTACGGTCTCCTAGCTCAGCTGGAGAGAGCGCCCGGCTACGAACCGGGAGGTCGGGGGTTCGACTCCCTCGGAGACCGCCATATCGAAGATCTTGCTCCGAGGGAGTCGAACCCTCGAGCTGCTCCCAGCGGAGTGGAACGAACACGGGAGCAGGTTGGGGACGTTCTCTCGGAGACCGCCATCACGCCAGAACGCGAGGACCATCATCTGCGGGTCGAGCCGAAGCTCCCCATTTTTTCCAGGCGGCCCGGGCCGCTTATATGGGTGTAGCTCAGTCGGTAGAGCGCCGGTCTCCAAAACCGGATGTCGGGGGTTCGAGCCCCTCCGCCCATGCCAATCGCAGACATACGCGCGGCCGCGGGGAACCGTCCCGGCCCGGCGTCACGAATTTTTGCCCCTTCGTCTATCGGTAGGACGCCCGACTCTGAATCAGGAAAGTGAGGTTCGAATCCTCGAGGGGCATCCAGTATGGATGACACGCGCCGCGATGTCGAACTGCCCGCGCGCGGAGCGTAAGCGAGCACGGGGGCTGGTTCGAATCCTCGAGGGGCATCCAGCATGGATGACGCGCGCCGCGATGTCGAACAGCCCGCGCGCGGAGCGTAAGCGAGCACGGGGGCTGGTTCGAATTATCGAGGGGCATCCAGCAGGCACGGAGCGGTGGCGGAGCGGTCTAACGCGGCGGTCTTGAAAACCGACGGGCCTCCGGGTCCCGGGGGTTCGAATCCCTCCCGCTCCGCCATCCTCTTGCCGCCGCCAGCGAATCGTGGCATCATGAAAAGCGACCGCACCTTGTGGAGAGGTGGCAGAGCGGTCGATCGCGCCGTCTTGGAAAGGCGGAGACCCTTCACGGGGTCCGCGGGTTCGAATCCCGCCCTCTCCGCCAGAACGACGCGCGCGTAGCTCAGCGGTGGAGCGCCCCCTTGACATGGGGGAGGCCGGAGGTTCGATCCCTCCCGTGCGCACCATTGCGAGGCTTCCGGACGGGACGACAGCATCGAACTGGTCGCGCGCGGAATGAAATGAGCACGGGGCCAGGTTCGATCCCTCCCGTGCGCACCAGTAATCGACCACGTCACGGAGCGGTGGCGGAGTGGTCGAACGCGCCGGTTTCGAAAACCGGAGGCCCTCACGGGGCCCGCGGGTTCGAATCCCGCCCGCTCCGCCAGATGTCGGGAACGCGGACGTTCCCTCCTTGTCAGACGATCAGCAAACGGCGGGTTGACGGATCGGTTACGTGACGGATTGCAACCCCGTTCAGGCGAGTTCGACTCTCGCACCCGCCTCCATCCCTTCCCGGGGAGGACGCCCCGGGGCCGCGTGAACGACGCGGCCGCTCAGCACGGTCGGGTAGCTCAGACGGTAGAGCACCGGATTGAAAATCCGGGTGTCGGCGGTTCGATCCCGCCCCCGACCACCAACGCCGCCGCCAGCGGCCACCTCCCGATCCGCCCCGCGGATCCTTCACCGGCAGCCAGAAGGAGATCACGATGCGCGCCGTTTCGACCGCCGCTCACCGCGGCAAACCTGTTCGCCCCCTCTCCGGGGAACGAACGGACCCTTAGCTCAGCGGTCAGAGCAGCCGACTTTTAATCGGAAGGTCCCGGGTTCGAATCCCGGAGGGTTCACCACGCTCACGCTTCGCCGATGGCCCGGAAGAGGGGCCATCCGCAAATCGCGAGTCACGATCCCGTAGCTCAGCAGGTAGAGCACGCCCCTGATAAGGGCGAGGTCGGCAGTTCAACCCTGTCCGGGATCACCATTTCGTCCCAGGAGGAGATCATGAAGAGAGGCAAATCCCGCCCCCTCGCCATCCCCCGCAACCCGTTCGCCATCCCCGCGGCGTTCCGGAAGGGCGGCTATCACGGGAAGACGAAGAAGACCGTCAGGCGAGACGACAAGCTCGCCCTGAAGAAGATCGCCGCGTCTCTCCTGAGCGTCCGTCACGGCCGCTCCGGAGAGCCGCGGCTCGGTTACGCCCCTCCGGAGGGCGTCGAAGGCGAGACGTCCTCGCCGAGAGCGGGGACCATCGCCCCGGGACCATTGACGCGGAGTAGGGCAGTCCGGTAGCCCGCCAGGCTCATAACTTGGAGGTCGGGGGTTCAAATCCCCCCTCCGCAACCAATCACGTTCCGCGCAACGCGGCAAACACAAGAAACGGAAGACGAAATGTCACTGAAAATCAAGGAAACGACGGTCGACTCGAAAACGGGAGTGCGCCTCTCCGGCCTGTTCGACGGCGAGCTTTTCACCCTGGCGTTGAAGGGGGCCGAGTGGCTCTTCCGCACCGCCTCCGGGCGGACCGTCTCGCATCCGGCGCATGACGGCTTCTCCTCGAGCGAGGCGAGCGGCGCCCTCTGGGCCTCCGTGGCCAGGGTTCGGGAGGCGCAGAAGGCCGAACGCGCGGCGCTCGCCGCGTGACGAGCGGGGCTTCGGGCCCCGTCGACAGAATTCGCGGGCGTAGCTCAATGGTAGAGCCGCAGCCTTCCAAGCTGATGACGAGGGTTCGATTCCCTTCGCCCGCTCCAGCACCTGACGAGAGCCGGTTGACTCCCGGCCTCGCGCGGATCATCCTGCCATGAAAAGGACGGCCTCTGCGAGGGCCGGCGCGGAGAAGCCCCACGAACGGGGCGGAGACCGCGGTCGGTTGCGCACGGCGAGCCCTTCCCCGCGCAAGGGGGAGGGGGACATAAGGCCCTCACAAGGGCCGTCCTGAACGCGGGCGTAGCTCAGCGGTAGAGCGTCGGCTTCCCAAGCCGGATGTCGTCGGTTCGAACCCGATCGCCCGCTCCATGACCTCTTGACCCGGATTTCGGGTTGGAGTAGTATCCGTCCTTACGACGCGGGAATTCCCTCTGCCGGGGCTCCCTTTTCCCGGCACGGAACCGATAAGCCGTCGCGGTCATGATCCCGGACCGCGGCTTCGTCCTCACAGGGTCCGGGACCGTCATCCCGCCGCCGCCCCGCAAGGGGGACGGGAAGATCGCGCGGAAGGCTTGAGGGAGCCGGCCGCGCGCAATGCGGGCGTAGCTCAGGGGTAGAGCGCAACCTTGCCAAGGTTGATGTCGTGGGTTCGAATCCCATCCGCGGCCGCCGCAGGCCCGAGGGGCCGGCGGGATCATGACCCGACGTGGAGGGGTTGGTGATCCTCGGGTGCGACCAGAAGGAGACGCGGATGCGCATCATCAGGGATCGTGCCGCTTACGCCTCTGGCGTGCGCGAAGCCCTGACGCTGGCGCCTTTGCGCCGGCTTCTGGCGCAAGTTTTCAGGCGGCCGTGAGACTGGCATGAAGACCGATATGCGCGTCTACATGGCGAAACGAAGATCCGAAAGAAGGCAACGGCTTCTTGACCTCAACGGAAATCATGGTTCACGGTTCGCCGAGGAGATACATGGAAGAAGGTTGCAGGTGCGACCTGTGCAAACAAGCAAAAAGCTTGTATCGTAATGGGATTCTGCCGTATGGCGTTGCTCTCATTCCCACCGAGCCAGCATGGTGACGGTCCCCGGCTGTTAACCGGAGAGTCCCGAAAGGGAGCAAGGTTCGATTCCTTGGGTGGGAGCCATTCGAATTC
>QFNI01000132.1 GCA_003240775.1 Mesorhizobium amorphae
TGATCGACGTGGCCGCGGGCGGCGCGGACCCAGCCGCCGGCCGAGACGTCCACGGTGATCGGCTCCCGGGTCACCGACATCGCCCGGATCTCCCCGGCGCTGACACGCGCGGCCGGCTCCCCGGACACGACGGTGCGACGCGCGTCCCCCGCCGCGACCGCCGCGTCGCGCAGGATCATCGCCTGACGTCCGACCTCGGCCAGCAGGGTCGCCTCGCCCGAAAGGATCCCGCGAAGCTCCGCGGCGCGTCGGGCAAGCTCGTCCCGCTCGTTCAGCAGGACGCGCTCGTCCAGCTTGCGCAGGGACCGCAACCGGATCCCGAGCACGGTCTCGGCCTGCTCCCGCGTGATCCCGAGCAGGGCCATGATCTCCGTCTCCGGATCGTCGCTTCCGCGCACGATCGCGATGACGGCGTCCAGCGCGCCGATCGCCTTCAGGACCGCGTCGACCATGGCCGCGCGGGTCAGCGCCTTGGCCAGGCGGTTCTCGCTCACCCGGCGGACGACGTCCACGCGATGGCGGATCCAGATCTCAAGCAGCCGCCGCGCCCCGCAGACGCGCGGCGTCACCCCGTCCTCGAGCGCGGTCATGTTGACCTGGAACCTGACCTCGAGATCGCTCATCGAGAACAGCGCCTCCATCATCTCCGCCGGGTCGACGGAGCGGGAGCGCGGCTCCAGGACGATGCGGACGTTCTCGTCCGATTCGTCGCGCACGTCGGCGAGCGCGGGCAGGCGCTTCTCCTCGATCAGCAGGGCGAGCCTCTCGATCAGGGCCGACTTCCTGACCTGGTAAGGGATCTCGGTCACGACGACGCGCCGGCCCGAGGCGTCCTCCTCGACCTCCCAGGCGGAACGCAGCCGCAGGGCGCCCTTGCCGGAGCTCATGACGGCGCGGATCGTCTCCTCGGACTCGGCGATCACGCCGCCGGTCGGGAAGTCCGGCGCCCGGATCACGCTCAGCGGGTCCGACTCCTGATCGGCGATCATCGCGATGGCGGCGTTCAGCGTCTCCGTCAGGTTATGCGGAGGCACGTTGGTCGCCATGCCGACGGCGATGCCGCTGGCCCCGTTCACCAGCAGGTTCGGGAAGGCGGCCGGCAGGACCGTCGGCTCGCTGCGCGTGCCGTCGTAGTTCGGCCGGAAATCGACGGCGTTCTCCGTCACCCCGTCCAGCATCTCCTCCGTGCGCGCCTCCATGCGCGCCTCGGTGTAGCGGCTGGCGGCCGCGCTGTCGCCGTCGACGTTGCCGAAATTGCCCTGCCCGTCGACCAGCGGGTAACGCATGGAGAACGGTTGCGCCATGCGGACCATCGCGTCGTAAATGGCGGAATCGCCGTGCGGGTGGTAGTTGCCCATGACGTCGCCGGCGATCTTCGCCGACTTGCGGAAGGCGCCGGTCGGGGAGAGCTTCAGCTCGCGCATCGCGTTGATGATCCTGCGGTGGACCGGCTTCAGGCCGTCCCGAGCGTCCGGGATGGCCCGGTGCATGATCGTCGCCACGGCGTAATCGAGATAGCGCGAGCTCACCGCGCGGGAAACGTCCTCGAGAACCTCATCGGCCACGCCGCTCTCCTCACTCATCGCTTTTCTCTTTCCGTGAAAGGTTTTTCTCTTGTATCACGATCACCACCCGAAACCAAGCTCGTCCCGCAGGCGTGCCACAAGTCCTTTACAGGGATTGGATCATCCGTATAATGCAACGCGTATCCATCGAACGAAAGGTGAGGACCTTGAAGCAGGAAAAGATTACCCGAGGCGAGCTGGTCGCCCGCATCGCCGAGGCGTCCGGCGAGCCCAAGAGCCGCATCGACGCGATCCTGAACGCGCTGGCGTCCGTCGTGACCGACGCCGCGGCTCTCGGCAAGGTCGTTCCGGTCCCGGGGCTGGGCGCGTTCTCGTCGCGTCCCACCAAGGAGCGCAACGTGCGCAACCCGCGCTCCGGCGAGACCTTCGTGCGGCCGGCCGGCCGCGCCGGTCACTTCCGCATGTCGGCCGGGCTGAAGCGTGACCTGAGCGCCTGATCCGTTTCCCCGCCCGGGGCGGGGGAGGTTCAAGGGCGGCGGATCAGGCGATCCGCCGCCCTTGACCTTTTCATGGCGCGGTTGTT
>QFNI01000133.1 GCA_003240775.1 Mesorhizobium amorphae
GATACGTCCGGTCGCAATCGCGACCGGACTGAAGGCGCCGCCGGCCCGGAGGGCTCCCCCACCAATCCGCTCGGTTGGAAGGGGCTTGCGTCGGCGGGTCTTGGTCACCAGGCGCAGACGCGGGCCAGGTCGTTCACCCAGCACGCGCCGTCGCGTTCCGATCGCCGGAGGGCGCCCAGATCGTCATGGGCGTGCTTGGCGCCCTCGTTGCCGTTCCAGCTGGCTTCCGCCTCCCCCTTGCCGGTCATCAGCACGTAGGCGAATATCCCGCCGGGGTGGTGAACGCTGAAGCTTCCGTCGCCTATCGGCACGAAGAGGCAGTCGCCGCTCACGCTCGCCTGCCTTTCGACGGTTATCTCGCAGCGCGCTTGGCGACCCTCCTGGGCGTGCGCCCCGGCCGCCGAGACGGCGAGGAGGGCGGCGGGAAGGAGGACGGATCTGGTCATGCGTGATCTCCTTTTTCGACCGGACGCCCGCACCGTAGGACGTATGCGGTCAGTATTCCATGAAAATCTCAACGCCCGGACAGTTTCCCGCGGCCCCTTCGTCTATCGGTTCAGGACGCCGGCCCCTCAAGCCGGAAAGGCGGGTTCGATTCCCGCAGGGGCTACCAGTTACGCCTGATGGGCGGAACCGGCGGCCTCTGGCGGCACGCGCAGCGCAAGCGAGCATCGCGCCAGGGGCTGCCAGCCCGAGGTTCTTCATTGCCCCGGTGGCGAAAAGGGAGACGCGGGGGTCTCAAACACCCTTGCCGCGAGGCGTGCCGGTTCGAGTCCGGCCCGGGGCACCAGAAACGCGCGACCGGCCGTCTCGATCCGGTCCGTGCCGTCTTAGCTCAGAAGGTGAGAGCGCCTGATTGTGGATCAGGAGGTCGCAGGTTCGATCCCTGCAGACGGTGCCAAAAGGCCCGTCGTCCCGTCCGTCGCCGAAGGCTTCCGGACGCGACGACGGTATCGAACCAGCCCGCGCGCGGAGCGTAAGCGAGCACGGGGGCTGGTTCGATCCCTGCAGACGGCGCCAACACGATGAACGCAAGATCCGCGAGGCCACGGCCTCCTCCCGCGCCCGGGTGGCGGAATCTGGCAGACGCGCACGGTTCAGGTCCGTGTGCCGAAAGGCGTGCGGGTTCGAACCCCGCCCCGGGCACCAATCGTCGGACACGCCACCTGAGGCGTGTCCGACACGCACCCCCATCAGGACCGCCTCGCGGCGGATCCGCGGCGCCGTAGCTCAGCGGTCAGAGCGTTCCTCTCATAAAGGACGGGTCGGCGGTTCAATTCCGTCCGGCGCCACCATTCCTCACCCCCGGGCGGCGTGACCTGCCGCCCTTACGCGCCCGTAGCTCAACGGATCAGAGCGCCGCCCTCCGAAGGCGGAGGTTGCAGGTTCGAATCCTGCCGGGCGCGCCAATCGCCAAAGGCGACATCGTCCGCGTCCGGCAGGATTCGGATCTCCGTGCGCGCGGAACGAAGTGAGCACGGACGGAGGTTCGAAACAGGGTCCGGGCGCGCCAATCGCCAAAGGCGACACCGTCTGCGTCCGGCAGGATTCGGAACTGGTCGCGCGCGAAGCTTTGCAAGCGCGGGGCCAGGTTCGGGACAGGGTCCGGGCGCGCCGAAACGATCACGCCCGGCATCCGCCGGGCGACGCTTGAGGCCCCATCGTCTATCGGTTCAGGACGCCGCCCTTTCAAGGCGGAAAGACGGGTTCGATTCCCGTTGGGGCTACCAACCCGAGGGTCTTTAGTGCCCCGAGGGAATCGATTCTCATGGCACGCGGAGCGCACGCGAGTGTGGCGTGAGGTTCGATCCCGTTGGGGCTACCAATTACGCCTGACAGGCGGGATCCATGTCGGCCCGTCTGGCGGCACGCGCAGCGCAAGCGAGCGTTGCGCCAGGGGCTACCAATTACGCCTGAAGCGCCGAGGCGCCGGAGGGCGACGGATCCTTCTTCGGGATCACCAAGAACGCGCGGCGATGATCGCCGCGCCATGCCCGGGTGGCGGAACCTGGTAGACGCGCGGCGTTGAGGTCGCCGTGTCGCAAGACGTGCGGGTTCGAATCCCGCCCCGGGCACCAATCATCGAATCTCGGCCGCGGCGCGCCCGGTCCGGCTCGGGCCGACGGGCGTCAAGGCCCGTCGGGACTGTCCGGTCCTCCCGACGCCCGCGGGTCCCTGCCGACGGCGCGGACGATCTCCCGGGGCTGCATCTTGACGCTTTCCGCCCATCCGAGGAACGCGTCGGCCGGGGACGGTCCGGTCCAGCGCAGGCACGGCACGTCCGGATCGGTCACCACCCAGCCGCCGGGAAACTCCTCCAGGCAGAAATCCGAATCGTCCAGGACCGACCTGATCTCCTCGGCGGTCAGCAGCACGGCGATGACCGCCGCCTCCTCCCCCTTCCAGGGGCCGCGGTCGTCCAGCCAGTCGTCGAGCTCCGGCGCGCTCACGCCGGAGATGTGCGCCGCGCCCAGGACCGCCTGCTCGGGGGAGGAGAACCGGAAGGCGGACCCGTCCCGCTCAAGATCGAGAACGACCCCCTCCTCGCCGGGCCGCTCCGCGTGAGGGAGACCGCGGCCGAGGATCACGTCGAAACCGTTCTGGTTCGCGAACATCTCGGCCGTCGCCGCGTCGGGGACCCTCCCCTCCACGACCCTCGCCAGATCGGCGAAACCGGGCGGGACGCCCTCCGGATCGTCCCCGGTCCGGGATCTCTTCCAGGCGTCGATCAGATCCATGGCTCAGCCTCCTTTTCCGCGGGGAGGAGGTTAGCCCATCCGGAGGAAGGCGAGAAGCCCGATTCGCGACATCACCCGTCAGGCCGAACCCGACGGCCCCGCGTGACCGCCTCCGGCCCCCTGGCGACCCGCGCCCTTGCCGTCTTCCGGCTCCCGGAGCATGATCGGGTCGGGCCGGGACGGAGGCGGACGTGGCGAGAAGGGATGACGACGCGGTGCGCGAGGCGATCGCGCAGGCGCGGGACCCGGAGGGCATGGCCCGGGCCGGG
>QFNI01000026.1 GCA_003240775.1 Mesorhizobium amorphae
CTGAGCGTTGCCATCGGCTGTGAGCACGAGGTCGCCTATGGCGAGCGTCTCGACGGGCACGGTGCCGGAGGGGGTGGCGATCAGGGTGCCGGGGAGGAAACACAGGGTCAGGGCACTCTGGGCGAAGAAGAAGCCGTGCTCGGGGCCGAGCGCGCGGGGCTCGGCGGTGAAGATCGAGATGCGGTGGCCGTTGAAGTCCGCGATCACGTCCGAGCCGCTATGGCCGACATAGACGACCGTGAAATCGGTCCCGACCACACGCAGCTCGTCGCCCGGCTCGAAGGAGTCCGCATCGGGGTCGAGGGCGGCAAGCGACCCTTCCATGGCCTCCGTGTGCGTCGCATAGACCGAGCCGTCGCCGTTTTCTCCCAGAATCTGATATCCCTTGACGGCCAAAGTCGACATAACGCCCCCCACGCTTCCGGGCATCATGAAAGCCGCGATGGGCTCGGCGCATCAATTGGCCAATCGCCGTAGCGCGGCCGCTCGAACCATCCCCCGCGCAATGGGCCTCATCCCAAAGGATGAGCCGAGCGCCTACCCTCCGGAGCGCCCGTCGAGGCGCTCGACCAGGGCCAGAGACGACTGCAGCGCTTCGGTGAGAACAGGCAGCGGGAGGGGCTGGGGCGAGCGGATGGGGTCGGCGCGGCCGGGGCGCCTGAGGCGAAGCGGGAGCTCGATGCCGAGCGGAAGGTTGGGCGGGAGCTGCCGCCACAGGGCGCGGAAATCGACCATGCCTTCGCCCAGCGGGGTGAAGCACCAGTCGGGGCCGCACTCCGCCACGTCCTTCAGGTGGAGATGGGCAATTGCGGGCAAGGCCCGGGCGATGTCCGTCTCGGGCCGCAGCGCCATGTGGCTCGCGGTCAGGATGTTGCCTGCATCGTAGTTGAGGCGCACATGCTCGGAGCCGATCTCGGCCACGAGCGCCATGCCGTCGGCTCCGGAAGCGATGCAATCGCCCGTGCCGTGGCCGGGATTCTCCAGCGCGAGCACCACGCCCGCGTCGCGACATTGCCGGATCGCCGCGTGGAGCGTCGCGAGAACGGCGTCACGCTGGGCGGCCTTGCCGGAATTGGTGATGAGAAAGGGCGCGCCGAGGCGTGCCGCGAAATCGATGCGGCGCGCGAGCATGGAGCCGCTTTCGGGTGCCGCGAGGTCGAAATGCGCGGAAACCGCCAGGGGGCGCAGGCCCGCTTGTCGGATCAGCCGGTCGAGCTTGTCGGCGGAAGGCGGCAGAAAAGCCGTCTCGTCGAAATCCACATAGCCGCGGATAAAGGCGGGCTCCACATAGGCCGCCCCTGCCCGGGCGATCGCCTCGATGGCAAGCTCCAGCGGATAGCCGTCAAAGAGCGCCGTCGAGACCGAGACCCGCCGCATCGCCCGCCGCTCATGCGCCCTTGCCGTGGACGATCAGCTCGGCCGCCTGCTTGACGGTGGTGGGCGAAAGGGCCTCGCGCCAATCCTCCTTCACCACCACCCCCTTGGCGAAGCGCATGAGGCGGAGGGCTGCGTCCGAGGGCACCTTGGGCGAATAGCCGAACCACATGGCGATCTCGACATTGAGGTGGCCGATCAGGAAGTCGAGGGCCGCCTCGCGCGGGATGCCGTATTTCCGCTCGCACTCCTCGACGGCCTCCACCATCGTGTCCACGAAGGGCATGGCGACCATTTCCGACAGTCCCGGCTCCAGGATAGCCAACTGCTCGACCGAGACGCGGTGCGCCTTGATGATGGGCGACCACATCGCGCGGCAGATCTCCTCGCCCAGCGCATAGTGCTCCTCGGGGCCCTGCATCAGCGCGCAGACGATCGACTGCTTGGCGACGCCGCCGTGATAGTCGCGCCGCGCGTCCCATTCGGTCTCGTCGTTGAAGAGCGGGGGGTGGCAGGGGTGGCCGACGAAATAGGTGAGGTCCGGCCTGTCCTTGGGCAGGTCGTCGGCGTAAGGGGCGGCGGCATCCAGGATGAGCAGCATCGTGCCCGCTTCGAGCCTGGGCGAAAGCTCGCGAGCGACGGGGCCGATGATGTTGTCGGGCAAGGCGAGCACCACCACCTGCGCGCCCGCGACCCCGTCTTCCGTGCCGACGGCCGGGATGTTCGCCTCGCTCAAGCGCGCGCGTCCGGCATCCCCGATCTCGACCGCGCGCACGTCATAGCCCGCATCCACCAGCTTCTTGGTGACGCGGAAGCCCATCTTGCCGCCCGAACCGAGCACTGCCACCGATACCGTCATGATTGGATCCTCCCGAAACCCGTTTCCGGCCGCACTCAGCCGAAGGATTGAAGCGCCTGCGCCAAGGCCGGATGGGTGCGGGCGTAGTCTTGCGCGGAAATGCCGGCCTTGGCGGCGGCAAACGCTTCGTGGATGCTCCGCACACCCGCTTCCGCACCGTCCGGGTGGGCGATGATGCCCGCCCCGCAGCAGAAGATGAGGTCGTCGGTGCCCAGAAGCCTGAAGGTCTCGCCAGCCTGCACGGCCGACTGGCCCGAGGAAAAGACGGGCATCACCGTGCAGGGATTCTCGCCTGCGCCGAACATCGGCGTCAGGCACTCGCGCGCGGACGCCATCACGCTCTCGTCGCCTTCGCAGAACTTGTTGGCGAGCCCGTTGACGTGGAGGTGGTCGACGCCCGCGAGGCGCCAGAACTTCTGGTAGGCGTTGTAGCTCATGCCGAGGTCGGGCGAGCGGTCGAACAGGCCCCAGCCGGCGCGGTGGCCGTGGATCGGCACGCTCGCATGCTTGCGGATTTCGATCACGCCCGACAGGCCGACTGAGTTGAGCACCAGCATCGCGCAGGCGCCGCGGCGCTCCACATGGTCGAGCTGGCGGCGCATCGCGTCCCAATCGCCCGAGATGTTGGCGGCATACATGGCGCGCCGGCCGTTGCGCTCGGCATGGGCGTCGATCACGTCCATCACCCGGTCGAGCCGCTCGGCAAACGGCGAGTGGGGCGGATCGCCCATCAACTCGTCGTCCTTGATGAAGTCGAGGCCCGACGCGATCATGCGCTCAGCGAGGGCTGCCGTTTCGGTGGGCGAGAGGCCGACGCTCGGCTTGACGATGGTGCCCACCACCGGCCGGTCCCAAACGGCGGTCAGGCGGCGCGTGCCCTCCACCGCAAAGGCCGGGCCGGGATAGGCGCGCGCGAAGGCGTCGGGCAGATCGAGGCTCAGAAGCTTGAGGGCCGAGAAGTGGTGCAGCTCGAAGAGGTTGCCGAGCACCGTGGACCAGACGGTGGACAACACCGTGCCGGTGTTCTCCAGGTTCCAGGACAGCGTGACCTCCGCGCGGCGCGGGCGCGGGGCCCCTGCCCCGTTCGGATGCCCTGGCTTCTCGCCCGGCGCGCGCGAAAGGGGAAGCGCTTCGCCATCGACCTCGCCCTGGTCCTCGACCGCCTCCACGCGTGCGCCGAAGCGCGCCAGAAGCTCGGGTGTCTCGCCGGGAAGCGCGCGGAACGAGCCGCTCGACTGCTCGCCCGCCATGGCGCTTGCGGCCTGCTCGAGCGGGTAGCGCGTCTCGATGCGGTAGGTGGCGCGGATGCGCGCCTCACCTGGGGCTTGGGCGGAGGAAGTCGGGTCGGTCTGGTCTGCGGTCACGGAGAAGCACTTCGGAAGCGATGACGCTGCTTCCTAACATGCTCGACTCCTCATGTCATCATATCAGTTGAGCTCAGTTTCAGCTTGGAACGAGTGCGCGGCGTACATCCTCGGGCTGGCGATAAAGATCGTTCGCGCGCGTGATGTGCTCGGCCATGGTCTTGGCCGCAGCCTCGGCGTCGCCGCCCGCGATCGCGCGGCAGATCTTTTCGTGCTCCTCGATCGTCAGCCGCTCCTTGCCGCGCACGGCCACGAGATCGCGCTTGAAGCGCGACAGCCAGCCCAGCATGCCCTTGGTCATGGCGGCGACGAGCGCGTTGCCGCTCATGTCGGCGATCAGTCCGTGGAAGGCCATGTCGGCTGCTACAAAGCCTGCGGGGTCGCCGCGCGCCTCGCGCAGGTCGCGCAGCGAGGCTTCGAGATTTTCCAGGTCCTTGGCGGACGCGTTGCGGGTGGCCATGCGCACGAGAGAAGATTCCAGCCAGATGCGGGCTTCCTTCAACTCGTCCAGCCCGCGCGGGCTCGTCGCCAGGAGCATGATCATGGCGTTGGAAATCTGGTCCACGATCACGTCGGGCGTGGGGTTGACCACGCGCGCGCGTTCGCCGTGGCTGATCTTGATCAGGCCCATCTGCTGGAGCGACTGCATGGCTTCGCGGATCGAGGGCCGGCCCACGCCGATCATGGTCATCAGCTCGCGCTCGGAGGGCAGCTGCGAGCCCGGCGGGAACTCGGCCGTGGAGATGGCCGAGACCAGCCGGTCGAGCACCTCATGGTAAAGCTTGCGCTTTTGAACGGGCTCCATGCGCACCTCCGCTTTTCAATCGCTTTAAGCGAGCGGCTGGACCCAGGCAATCCACGCACCGCCTGACGTGAGGCGACTGCCCCAACCCAACTCGATTGACATTACTTATGTGACATCATACCAGATAAGAACTGCAGCCGAAAGCGATCGGGTCCGAATCCGGCCGGTTTCACGCGGCGCGGCAGGGGAGAGGAGCCCCGCGGGGGTTCGAAGAGGGAGGATGTTCCGATGGCGCTCAACCGGCGCGATTTCACCGTATCCATGCTGGCGGGCATCGCCGCCACCAGCGGGCTGACGCTCGCCGTCAAGGCGCAGGGCACGAAGACCATCGCCGTCTTGTTCGACGGGCTGTATTCCGAGTTCTGGGTGGCCGGCATCCAGATCATCCGCGACGAGTTGAAGAAGCGCGGCTACGAGATCGTGGAAGCCATCTCCGACCAGGACGACAACAAGCAGTTCGAGCAGGTGCGCGCGGCCATCGCGCGCAAGGTGGACGGCATCATCATCGTCCAGACCGATTCCAACGCCGTGATCCCCGCCATCCGCGCGGCGAATGCGGCGAACATCCCGATGGTCCACTTCAACCGCCCGCCGGCCGAGTCCGACGCGTTCTCGGTGGCGATCCAGGCCGACAACCAGAAGATCGCGCGCGATGCGGTTGCTTACGCCTGCGAGGTCGCCAAGCAGTCGGGCAAGAAGCACCAGGCGGCCATCCTGATCGGCGATCTCGGCGACCCCAACGCCATCCAGCGCCGCGACGGCTTCCAGGAGGCGGTGGACCAGTTCCCGGATGTGATCGAGGTGGTCGCCAAGATCCCGACCGAGTGGAACGCTGACACCGCATTCGCCGGCCTGACCAACGCGCTCCAGGCGAACCCCGACATCTCCTTCCTGTTCACCTCGTCGGACTTCCTCCTGCCGCAGATCCAGCAGGCGCTGAAGTCGGCCGACAAGTGGCACAAGATCGGCGAGGACGGCCACGTGATCCTGGCGGGCTTCGACGGCTTCCCCGACGCCTATGCGCTGATGAACGACAAATACATGGATTCCTGCGGGGTGCAGAACCTGTTCTACGAGACCGATCTCGCCATCCAGGCGATCCTCGACCTCGGCGAAGGCAAGAAGGTCGACAAGCTCCTGCTCGATCCCGGCTTCGCCATCACCCAAGCCAACATGGCCGAAAAGGCCCAGGAAATGTGGGGCTACGTGCTCTGGAAGGAAAAGAACCCGGGCTGAGGCGTGGGGTTCTTCGCGGCCGGCTCCCGGAGCCTGCCGCAGCCGCTCCCCCAGTTTGTGGGAGTGCCCCGCAGGACGATTGAGGAGGGGCGGCCCCCGCCGCCGCCCCTTTCCCACTGCTGCTGCAGCGAGACGCCGAGAGACCGCATTTGACAGCCCTGCCGCCCGCACCCTCCGCAACCCTGCCGGCATCTCCGCGCGGTGCGCTCGCGCGGCTGGGGCGGCTTCTGCTTTCGGAATACTTCGTCTTTGTGCTCTGCGTGCTCTATGTCGCGGCCGTCTATCCCTTCGTGCCCGAGATGGTGTCCTGGGAGGTGGCCTCGAACATCCTGGGCGACATGATGCCCCTGCTCGTGGTGGCCATCGGGCTGACCTTCGTGCTGATCGTGGCGGGCATCGACCTGTCGGTCACGGCCATCGTGTCCATGTCGGCCGTGGTGGGCGCTTCCGTGATGACGGGCACGGGCGGCTATCTCGGCGGCAGCGTGCTTGCTGTGCCCGCCGCCGTCATGGCGATGCTGGCCACGGGCGCGCTGATCGGGCTTCTCAACGGGGCGGCCACCGTTCGGCTGAACATGCCCTCCTTCATCGTCACGCTCGCCACCCGCATGTTCTTTGCGGGCGCGGCCGTCTGGTACGTGACGTTCCACTCCACCTCGTCCTCCATCGCCAACCTCCCGCCCGCCTTCACCGGCTTCGCCACGGGCTCGTTCCTGGGCGTGCCGCTGACGGTGATCGTGGCGGGGCTGATCGCGGTGGCCGCCCACCTCACGCTGTCGGGCACGCGCTTCGGGCGCTGGGTCTATGCGGTGGGCGCCAACCCGAAGGCTGCCCGCATCTCCGGCATCCCCGTCGAGCGCACGATCCTCATCACTTTCGTGATCAGCGGCCTGTGCGCCGCCGTCACCTCGACCATGTATGTGTCGCGCATGCAGACCGGCAGCCCGATCGTGGGCGAGAACATCCTGCTCGACGTGATCGGTGCAGTGGTGATCGGCGGCACCAGCCTGTTCGGCGGCAAGGGCAAGATCATCTGGACGGTGTTCGGCGTGCTCTTCCTGCTCTTGCTGGACACCTCGATGAAGCTGCTCGGCGCATCGCTGTTCGCCATATACATCATCAAGGGCAGCGTGATTCTGTTGGCCGCCTTGCTCGACGTCCTCCGCAACCGCCTGGTGGTGGAGCGCTGAGATGGCCCCGCTTCTCGAGTTCCAGGGCATCACCAAGAGCTTTTTCGGCGTCACCGTGCTTCACGGCGTGGATTTCGCGGTGGAGCCGGGCGAAGCGCTCGGCCTCGTCGGCGAGAACGGCTCGGGCAAGTCCACCAGCATGAACGTGCTCGGCGGCGTGCATCAGCCCGATTCCGGCATGATGCGGCTCGACGGCGCGCCTTACGCGCCCGCCAACCCCAAAGAGGCGATCGCGGCCGGCGTCGCCTTCATCCACCAGGAACTCAACCTCTTTCCCAACCTGACGATCGAGGAGAACCTCTTCGTCGACGCCTTCCCGCGCCGGCGCGGTCTGCCCTTCATCGACCGCCGCGCGATCCGCGCCCGCACGGAAGCCGTGCTGCGCGAGGTGGACCTCGACCTCAAGCCCTCCACCCCCGTAGCCCGGCTCAGCCAGGGCGAGCGGCAACTGGTGGAGATCGCCAAGGCCGTGTCGCGCAAGGCGCGCCTCATCATCTTCGACGAGCCCACCACCTCGCTCACGCGCCCCGAGGTGGAGCGCCTGTTCGGCATCATCGCCAAGCTCAAGGCGCGCGGCATCGGCATCGTCTATATCAGCCACACGCTGGAAGACGTGCTCGCCGTGTGCGACGCGGTGGCCGTGCTGCGTGACGGGCATCTGGCGGGCGCGGGCCGCGCTTCGGACATGACAACCGCGCGCATGATCGCGCTGATGGTCGGCCGCTCGATCGACGCGATCTATCCCACGCGCGAGACCGCTTTCCGGCCCGAGACCGTGCTTTCGGTCGAGAACCTGTCCCAGCCGGGCGTGGCGGAGAAGATCTCGCTCCAGGTCCGTGCAGGTGAGATCGTGGGCCTTGCTGGGCTGATGGGCTCGGGCCGCTCCGAACTCGCCCGCATGATCTTCGGCCTCGACCCCTTCCGGGAGGGCACGATCCGCGTCGACGGCGAGGATCTGGGCAAGCCCGACCCGCAAAAGGCCATGGAAGCCGGCATCGCTTTTTTGACCGAGGACCGCCGCGGCGAAGGCCTGCTGATGGGCTTCACCATCGCCGAGAACACGGTGCTCGCCTCGCTCCGGTCGGTTGCGGGCGCGTTCGGTCTCTTGAACCGCAAGCAGGTGACGGAGGTCGCGCGCACGATGGGCCGCGCCATGCACCTTTCCACCACCCGCGTGGACGAGACGCTGGTGAAGCACCTGTCCGGCGGCAACCAGCAGAAGGTGGTGATCGGCAAGTGGCTGCGCCGCGAGCCGCGCCTCTTCATTCTGGACGAGCCCACCCGCGGCATCGATGTCGGCGCCAAGCAGGAGGTCTACCGCATCATCAATGCGCTGACGGCGCGCGGCAGCGGCGTGCTCCTCATCTCCTCGGAGATCGAGGAGCTGATCGGCCTGTCCGACCGCATCCTCACGATCTCCAAGGGCGAGATCACCGCGGAATTCGCGCGCGCGGGCTTCGACAGGGAGGCGATCATGGCGGCGGCCACCGGGCAGCGCGCGGCTGTTGTGGAGAAGGTCGCATGAAGCCCGGCAGCCGCACGCTCCTGCTCCTTCTCCAGAACGCGCCCATCATCTTGTTCGTGGTGCTGCTCGTCGTGTTCGGCCTGCAGTCCGAGCGCTTTCTCGCCTTCAACAACTTCCGCAACATCGTGATCCAGGCGGCCCCCATCGCGATCCTGGCAATCGGCATGACTTTCGTGCTGCTGACCGCCCAGATCGACCTGTCGGTGGGGTCGAGCATGTATCTCACGGCCTGCGCCATCGCGCTCTACCTGCCCGAAGCGCCATGGCCGGTGGGCTTGATGGCCGTGATGGCGATGGCCGCCTTGATCGGCGCGGTGAACGGCTTCGCCGTGACCCGGCTCGGCATCGCTTCCTTCATCGTGACGCTCGCCACGCTCTTCATCCTGCGGGGCATCGGCATGTGGCTGTCGAACACCCGCACGCTGATGTTTCAGGACCAGATCCTGACGCTCAACCGCGCCACAGTGCTCGGCCTGCCATCGGCCATCTTCGCCTTTCTGCTCGTCTTCGTCTGCGCCTGGGTGCTGCTGGCGCAGACGCAGTTCGGGCGGCAGGTCTATGCGGTGGGCGGCGATGCGGAAGCCGCGCGCAAGGCGGGCCTGCCCGTGCGCCGCATCACCTTCTTCTGCTTCGTTCTGGCCGGTCTCTGCGCGGGAATCGCGGGCTTCGTGTCGATCACCCAGATCGGCGCGGTCGGCCCCAAATACGGCGACGGCATCGAGTTCTCGGCCATCGCGGCCGCCGTGCTCGGCGGCGTCTCGCTGTTCGGCGGGCGTGGCAGCGTGACGGGAACCGTGTTCGGCGCCATCCTCATCAAGACCGTGCAGAACGGGCTCAACATCGTCAATGCCGACCCATACATCTATCCGCTGGTGACGGCGGCCATCATCTTCCTCGCGGTCGCCATCGACGGCATCCGCACCCGCATCATCGAGCGTCTGGAACGCCGCACGATCCGGCCGCTTGCCCAAACCTGACTTCGTTTTCGAGAGTGACGACCATGACCAAACTCGCCCTGATCGGTGCCGGCGGGAAGATGGGCTACCGGCTTGCCGGAAAGCTCAAGGACTCGCGCTTCGAGGTGGCCTATGCCGAGGTGAGCGATGCGGGCCGCGAGCGCCTCAAGAGCGGGCTCGGCCTCGACGCGACCGATGCCGCGGACGCCATCAAGGGCGCCGAGATCGTGGTGCTCGCGGTGCCCGACACGGCCATCGGCAAGGTGTCGGCCGCCATCGAGAAGGACCTGCCCTCTGGCACCATGCTCGTCATCCTCGATGCCGCGGCCCCCTTCGCCGGACACCTGCCCAAGCGTGACGACCTCACGATCTTCGTGACCCACCCCTGCCACCCGCCGATCTTCAACGACGAGACGGAGGAAGCCGCCAAGCGCGACTTCTTCGGCGGCATCGCCGCCAAGCAGCACATCGTCTCGGCGCTCATGCAGGGACCGGAAGAGGCCTACGCGCTGGGCGAGGAGGTCGCCAAGATCATCTGGGCGCCCGTGATGCGCTCGCACCGCATCACGGTGGAGCAGATGGCGCTGCTCGAGCCCGGCCTGTCGGAAACGCTGTGTGCGAGCCTGCTCGTCGTCATGCGCGAGGCGATGGACGAGGTGGTGGCCCGCGGCATTCCGAAGGAGGCCGCGCGCGATTTCCTGCTCGGCCATATGAACGTGCTCGGCGCCGTGATCTTCGAGGAAACGCCGGGCGTCTTTTCGGACGCCTGCAACAAGGCCATCGAGTTCGGCAAGCCCATGCTGATGCGCGACGACTGGAAGCGCATCTTCGAGCCGGCCGAACTCGAAGCCTCGATCCGCCGCATCACGTGAGGGCGCCTTTCGTCAGGCGCAATCGCTGACGGCCCCCTCCCCTCAAGGGAGAGGGGAAATGGAGAGGTTGGTGCTTTTGGAAGACATGAAGACACTTCCCCCCAAGCGCGGCGCGCTGATCGGCTGCGGCTTCTTCGCCGTCAACCAGTTGAACGCCTGGCGCGATCTGGCAGCCCGCGGCGGGCCGGGGATCGTGACGCTCTGCGACCGCGACCCCGCGCGCCTGGCCGGCGCCGCCAAACGCTTCGGCATCCCCCGCACCTATGCGGATGCCGCCGAGATGCTGGAGCGCGAGGACCTCGACTTCGTGGACATCTGCACCACCGCTCCCAGCCACCGGGCGCTGGTGGAACTTGCCGCCACACGCGGCCTGCCCGTGATCTGCCAGAAGCCGCTGGCGCCCACGCTTGAGGAGGCCAAGCGCATCGTGGAGGCCTGCGAGACGGCAGGCGTGCCGCTGATGGTGCACGAGAACTTTCGCTGGCAGTCGCCCATCCGCGCCGTGCGCGCGGTGATCGACAGCGGGGCGGTCGGCGAGGTGTTCTGGGGCCGCATCTCGTTTCGCTCGGCCTTCGACGTGTTTTCCGGCCAGCCTTATCTCGCGGAAGGCGAGCGCTTCATCCTGGAGGATCTGGGCGTGCACGCGCTCGATGTCGCGCGCTTTCTTCTGGGCGACGTGAAGCGCCTCTCGGCCACCACCAAGCGCGTCAACCCCGCCATCAAAGGCGAGGATGTCGCGACCGCGCTGATGGAACACGAGAACGGCGCGACCGGCATCATGGACTGTTCCTACGCCACGCGTCTCGAAGAAGAGCTGTTTCCCCAGACGCTGGTGGAGATCGACGGCAGCAAAGGCAGCATCCGGCTCGGCGCCGGCTACCGGATGACGGTGGTTTCCGAGAGCGGCACCGAGCACCGCGACGTGTCTCCGCCCCTTCTCCCCTGGGCCGAGCGGCCCTGGCACAATGTCCAGGAAAGCGTGCTCGCCATCCAGGAACACTGGGGCGCGGTGCTGGCCGGCGAAACGGCGCCGGAAACCTCCGGCCACGACAACCTCAGGACGCTCGCTTTGGTCGAGGCCTGCTACCGGAGCGCTGCGTCCGGCCAGCCCATCGATCCCGCAAGCCTTTGAGCCCGCCGATGCCCTCCCGCGCCCTCATGCTTTGCGGCACCGACGAGCCGCAGCCCGAAACCCGCCTGCTGGTAGCCGGCCCCCTCGAAGCCACGCTCGAAGCCGGCAACCTGCGGGCGATCCGCTGGCACGGGCTCGAAGCCATCCGGGGGATCGCTTGGCTGGTGCGCGACGAGAACTGGGGCACCTACGCTCCCGAGCTTTCCGATTTCACACTTCAAGAAACGGAAGCAGGCTTCTCCCTGCGCTTTCGCGGCACCTGCCGCTCGCGCGAGGGGGCGATGCTTTCGTTCGAGACGGCGATCACGGGCGAGGCTGCCGGGCGGCTGGTGTTCGATGTCCGGGCCGTGCCCAATGCGCCCTTTTCCACCAACCGCACGGGCTTCAACATCCTCCATCCCGTGGCCGGCGTGGCGGGCGAAGCGGCCGAGGTGGAGCATGTCGACGGAACGGTCGAGCAATCCCGGTTTCCGCTCGCCATCGACCCCGCCCAGCCCTTTCTCGCCATGCGGCGGATCACGCACCATGTCGCTCCCGGCGTCTCGGCATTCGTGCTGATGGGGGGCGACAGCTTCGAGATGGAGGACCAGCGCAACTGGACCGATGCCTCGTTCAAGACCTATGTGCGCCCGCTCGCCCTCCCCTGGCCCTATGTGCTGCCTGCGGGCAAAGCGAACCACCAGCGCATCACGGTGATGCTTGAGGGCACGCCCCCCGCAGGCGCCGCGCGAAAAGGCGAGGCCCCCACACTTGCGCCCGCGCGAGGCGAGGCATTCGCCATGCCCGCGCTCGGCCTCGTGGTCACGCCCGAGGAGGTGGAGGCAACGCTCGCGGTGGTGGACAGGCTCCGCGCTGTCGGGCCGCGCCAGCTCATTCTTTCGTTCGACCCGCGCGAAGGCCACGGGGCCGGCGCTCTGCAAGGCTTTGCACGGCTTCTCGCGGCCTATCCCGCCTCCGCCACGCTCGAATTCACCGTGCCATGCCTGGGCGATTTCCGGGCCGAGATCGCGGCTGCGGGAGATCTCGTGCGGCAGGCAGGGCTGGCGCTCGATGCCGTCGCTATCTGTCCCGCGCCGGACCTCCAGTCCACGCCGCCTGGCAGCCGGTGGCCGGACTGCCCGCCGCTCGAAGACATCTACGAGGCGGCGCGACGGGCCTTTCCGGCTGCGCGGCTGGGTGGGGGCATGTTCAGCTACTTCACGGAATTGAACCGCAAGCGCGTGCCCGCTGACCGCCTCGATTTCGTCACCCACACCACTTCGCCGCTGGTGCACGCGGCCGACGACACCAGCGTGATGCAGACGCTCGAAGCGCTGCCCTTCGTGACCGCATCGGTGCGCGCGATCTTCGGCGACAAGCCCTACCGCATCGGCCCTTCCACGATCGGCATGCGCCACAACCCCTATGGCGCGAGCCTTGCCGCAAGCACAGGCGACACGCGGCGCACGATGGTCTCCGACGACCCCCGCCAGCGCGGCCTCTTCGCGGCGGCCTGGACGGTCGGCTATGCCGCGGCGGTGCTGCCCGCCCGCCTGGAGGCCTTGACGCTTGGCGCGCTGACGGGCCCGTTCGGCCTGGTGGAAGGCGACACCCTGCGCCCCGCCTTTCACGCGATGAAGGCCTTGGCGGCGCTTTCGAGCCCGGTGCGCGCCTGGGTGCCCGACCGGTCTGCATCGCTTTCGGCCCTTGGCGACAGTGAGACCGTGCTCGTCGCCAACCTTTCGACCGAGCCCGCGGTCTTCACCGTGCCCGGCTTGGCAAGCCTCCGCCGCCTGGACGAGACCACCTTCTCCCATGCCGCCGGCTCGGCCGAGCTTGCCGAGGAAGTGCCGGGTGATGGGCCGGTCGCGCTCGGCGGCTACGGCGTAGCCTTCTGCCGCATCGGAGCCTGACCCCTCGTGCCTCTTCTTCTCGGCTATTACGGCGACGACCTGACGGGCTCCACCGACGTGATGGAGGCGCTCGAGCTGCGCGGGGTTCCCACGGTACTCTTCACGGCCCTGCCCTCGGCCGAACTCGCAGGCCGCTTTCCCGATGTGGAGGCGGTGGGCATCGCAGGCACGAGCCGTTCCGAAACGCCGGAATGGATGGACGAGCATCTGCCGCCCGTGTTCCGCTGGCTGAAGGCATCGGGCGCCGCGATCACCCATTACAAGGTCTGCTCCACCTTCGATTCGAGCCCCGCCACGGGCTCCATCGGGCGGGCCTTGGAGATCGGGGCGGGCGTGTTCGGACAAGCCTCGACGCCGCTCGTGCTGGGTGCGCCCGAACTCAAGCGCTACACGGCCTTCGGCAACCTGTTCGCGGGCTTTCGCGGCGAGAATTTTCGCATCGACCGCCACCCCGTGATGGCGCATCACCCCGTCACCCCCATGGACGAGGCCGACATCCGTCTCCATCTCGGCCGCCAGACCCGGCACTCGGTCGGTCTCGTCGACCTCGTGGCGCTCAAGGCGGGGATCGGGTCGGCAGAGGTGGCGGCGGCGCTCGATGCCGACCCCGTGCTGCTGTTCGATGTGCTCGACGCCGAGACCCAGGCGCGCGTGGGCGCGCTTTTGTGGGAGTTCTCCACGCGCTGTCCCTTCGTGGTGGGCTCGTCGGGCGTGGAATATGCGCTGACGGCGCCCGAAAGCGGCACGCCGCTCAGCGGGCGCGCGCGCCGCTTCGCCGCCCCCGGCTCGCGCGGGCCGATCGCGGTTGTGTCGGGAAGCTGCTCGCCCACCACCGAGCGGCAGATCCGCTTCGCCCAGGAGAACGGTTTCACCGGCATCCCGCTCGATGTGGCGGCGCTGGTGGGCGAGAACGGCGAGCACGAGATCGCGCGCGCCACCGAGAGCGGCAGCGCCGCCCTCTCGCAAGGCTCGAGCCCCCTCCTCTACACCGCGCTCGGCGGGGAAACCGCGGCGGGACGCGGCGGCGGCCATTGGATCGGAACCGCGCTCGGCCGCATCCTGCGCCTGCTCATCGAGCGCCACGGCCTGGAGCGCGTGGTGGTGGCGGGCGGCGACACGTCGAGCCACGCCATTGCCGAGCTCGGCATCGCCGCCCTGCAATGCCTTCAGCCCCTGCCGCGGTCGCCGGGCTCGCCTCTCTGCCTCGCCCACAAGCGTGAGGGCGGCACGATCGAGGTGGCGTTCAAGGGCGGCCAAGTGGGCACCGACAGCTATTTCGCGCTCGCCCGCGACGCGTGACGCGAGCGGTTGAGAGGGTCAAGCAATTGGTATAATGAGTATTCCAGACTGTTGAGGATCAGTCGTGCGTGCCTGGCAAGGGCGCGGGAGAGAAACGGGAGGAAATCGATGCTGAAGAAACTGCTGCTCGCTGCCACGGCCTTTGCCGCGCTTTCGAGCCTGAGTGCTGGCCCCGCTGCTGCGCTCGACCCGGAAAAGCCGGTGATCGCGCTGTCCAACTCGTTCTACGGCAACACCTGGCGCCGCCAGATGGTGGACGCGTTCACAGCCGAGGCCGAAAAAGCCAAGGCCGACGGCAAGATAGCCGATTTCGTGGTGCTCAACGGCGACGGCAGCGTGAACCAGCAAAACAGCCAGATGGCCGAACTGATCCTGCGCGGCGTGGACGCGATCGCGATCAACGCGGCGTCCGAGACCGCGCTCAATGGCCTGGCCGAGAAGGCGTGTGCTGCGGGCATCAAGATCATCGCCTTCGACTCGCTCCTGACCGCCGACTGCACCTACAAGCTCTCCTTCGACTTCACCGGCTACAAGACCGCGCAGGCCGAGGCGACGCTCGACCTGATCGGCAAGAAGGGCAACGTCATCGTCGTGCGCGGCGTGAAGGGCTCGGGCCCCGACAACCTCATGTATGCCGCCCAGAAGAAGGTGCTCGACGCCCATCCCGACGTGAAGATCGTGGCCGAGGTCTATGGCCAGGCGACCGCATCGGTCGCCCAGTCGGCCATCGCCAACGTGCTGCCGAGCCTGCCCCAGGTGGATGCGGTTCTCGGCCAGGGCGGCAGCGACGATTACGGCATCGTCCAAGCCTTCGAGCAGGCCGGCGGTCCCTATGCCGAGAAGCTTCCCGTGATCGAGGGCGGCGGCTCGTCGGACTTCGTGATCTGGTGGAACGGCAAGGCGGGCAGCGGCTACAAGACCACCTCCATGAACACCACGCCCGGCATCGGCGGCGCGGCCTTCTGGCTCGCCTACGACATCGTCAAGGGCGCCACCCCGCCCAAGGAGATGACCATGCCCGTCGCCACCGTCGAGGCGGCCAATCTCGGCGAGATGGCGAAAGACCTCAAGCCTGGCATGATCATCAGTCCTTCCTACGACGAGGCCTGGGTCAAGACGAATCTCGTCGACAAGACGCAGTAGGCTTGAGCGCAAGCGGTGAACGGTCGCCGGACCACTGGCGGCCGTTCTTTTTGGGGAGACGCGGATGCTGGCCGATGCAGGCGTGACGGCCGTGGGGGAGCGCGCGCTTTTCGAGCTTTCGGGCATCGGGAAGCGCTACGGCAACACGCGCGCCAACGAGGATGTCTCGCTCGTGATCCGCGCCGGCGAGGTGCTCGGCCTCGTGGGTGCGAACGGGGCCGGCAAGTCCACGCTGATGCGCATCCTGTGCGGGGTGGCCGTGCCCACCGAAGGCACGGCGAGGCTGCTCGGGGAGCCGCTCGACTTTCTCGCCTATTCCCCCAACGTCGCGCATGAGCGCGGCATCCGCATCGTCTGGCAGGAACTGTCGCTCGCGCCCAACCTGTCGGTGGCCGAGAATTTCTTCGTGGAGCAGCCGGGCGCGGCAGGCGTCTCGCCCTTCTGGCTTTCCCGCTACCACCGCCTCGCGCGCGAAGGGCTCGAACGCATCTTTCCGGGCGCTCACATCCCCACGGGCAAGACGGTCGGCGAGCTTTCGCTTGCCGAGCGGCAGATGGTGGAGATCGCGCGCGCCGCAAGCGCTCCCGACCTCAAGCTCCTGATCCTGGACGAGCCCACCTCCTCGCTCGGGGCCGAGCGCTCCGCCCAACTGCGCGCCTTCGTGCGTGCGCTTGCCGCGCAAGGCGTCGCCGTCATCTTCATCAGCCACAAGCTCGCCGAAGTGCTGGGCGTGTCCGACCGCGTGGTCGCCATGCGCAACGGCCGGATCGCCTGGGTGAAGGAAACAACCGCGACGCGGATCGAGGATCTTGTGGAAGCAATGGGCGGGGCGAGCGCTGATGCGCGCCCGCCGCGCACGGGCGCAGAGACAGACGCGTCCCATCCCGTGCGCGTGACGGTCGAGGGCGGCCGGATCGCGCTGCGCGGGGGCAGCGTGGTGGGCTTGGCGGGCCTCGAAGGCAGCGGCCAGCGGGCGCTGCTCGAAGCGGTGTTCAGGCCCGCCAAGGGCAGCGGCGTCACCCGAAACGGCCAAGCGCGCTTCGTGTCGGGCGACCGGGCGCGCGAGGGCGTGTTTCCGCTCTGGAGCGTGCTCGACAACATCGCCATCGCCCGCATCGCGTGTCGCGCCCCGCTCGGCCTCGTTTCCGACAAGACGGAGCGCGCGGAGGCGCGCACCCGCGCGGAACGGCTGGCGCTCGATCCCAAGCGCCTGGACAGCACCATCACCGAACTCAGCGGCGGCAACCAGCAAAAGGCGCTGGTCGCGCGCGTGCTCGATCCCGAGGCCGAGATCGTGCTGCTCGACGACCCCACGCGCGGCGTCGACATCGCGGCCAAGCGCGACTTCTACCGCGTGGTTCGCGGGCTGACCGACGAGGGCAAGCTCGTGCTCTGGCATTCCACCGAGGACCTCGAATTCCTGGAATGCGATCGCGTCCTGGTGTTCGCCAAGGGCGAGATCGTGGCCGAACTCGAAGGCGAAGCGATCAGCGAGGAAGCGGTGGTCGCCGCATCCTTCCGGCAGCCTGCCACTACCAAGGCCGGCACCGAGCGCTCGCACCGCGCGGCAGGCTTGGCCTTCCTGCGCCTCGTGCCCTTCGTGAGCCTGCTTGGCGTGTTCGCGGCGATGGCCTGGCTCAACCCGCTCGTCGCCTCTTCCTTCGGCCTCGAGCTTCTGCTCGCGCCCGCGGTCACGCTCGTGCTGGTCGCGCTCGCCCAGATGTTCGTGGTGGGCGGCAGCGAGATCGATCTGGGTGTGGGCGCCTTCACCGGCTATGTGAACGTGGTGGCCGCGGTGCTGCTTGTCGCCTCGCCGCTTCTGGGCATGGGCGCGCTGTTCGCCGGGCTCGTCGGCTATTGCCTGATCGGCATCCTCATCCAGGCACGCGCCATTCCGGCCATCGTGGTCACGCTCGGCGCGTCCTTCATCTGGTTCGGCCTCGGCCAGACGATCCAGCCCTCGCCCGGTGGAGAAAGCCCGGCCTGGCTCTCGGCCCTCTTCACCTGGACGATTCCCGGCATCCCCACGCCGCTCATGCTGATCATCGCGGCGGCGCTTGTTGCCTTTCTGCTCGACCGCTCGCCGGTCGGCACCGTGCTGCGCGGCTTCGGCTCGAGCCCTCTGGCGCTTGCGCGCTCGGGCTGGTCACCGGTGCGCTTCGCGGTGGTCCGCTACGCCATCGCCTCGCTCTTCGGCATGACGGCGGGGCTCTATGTGACCGCCACCAACAATGCGAGCGACGTGAATGCGGGCGCATCCTTCACGCTTCTTTCGGTGGCCGCGGTGGTGATCGGCGGCTGCCGCCTGCTCGGCGGCTTCATCGCGCCCTTGGGCGTGGTGGCGGGCGCCGTCACGCTGTCGCTCATCGGCGCGCTCCTCGCCTCGCTCGGCGTATCCACCGACTACAACGCCGCCGTCCAGGGTGGCCTTCTGATCGTGATCCTCGGCCTCCAGACGCTCGTGATGGGACGCAGCCGCCATGGATGAGGTGAAGCGCTTTCTCGCCCGCCGCCGCTGGGTCTGGCCGCTTCTGGGCTTTCTGCTGCTGTGGGTCATCCTGGCCGCCCTCACCGCGCGCTTCAGCATCCACAGCCTTTCGGGCGTCGCGCAGTCGGCCTCGTTCCTGCTGCTTCCAGCACTCGGCCAGATGCTCGTCGTCACCACGGGACGCGGCAACATCGACCTGTCGATCCCGAGCCTCGTGACGCTCTCGGCCTATCTCACCGTGGTCTCGTCGGACGGCTCGGCAGGCGGCTTCGCTGTGACCCTCCTGCTCGTCGCCCTGCTGGGAATGGCCACCGGCCTCTTCAACGCCTTTCTCGTGCTCGTGCTCAGCATCCCCGCCATGATCGCGACCCTCGCCACGGGCTATATCCTGGCCACCGCCACACTTTTCGTGAACGCCTCGGTCGGCGTCTTCGCGCGTCCGCCCATCCTGCAATGGCTGGCCGCCGGGCGGGTCGGCGGTGTGCCCGTGGTGCTCATCCTCGCCCTTTTCGCCATGGCGCTGTTCGGCCTGCTGCTCGCCCGCTCGGCTTGGGGCCGCAAGCTTTCCGCGGTCGGGCAGAACGGCGAGGCCGCCCGGCTCGCGGGCGTCAACGTGCCCGGCGTGATCGCATCGGCCTTCGTGCTGTCGGCGCTTTTGTCGGCGCTCACCGGTTTCCTGCTTTCGGGCTATGCAGGCGGTGCGTTCCTGGAAATGGGCACGCCCTACTTGCTGCAGTCGATCGGCGCCGTGGTTCTCGGCGGCACGCTGATCGCGGGCGGCAGCGCCACAGCACTCGGCACCCTGTTCGGCGCGCTGCTGCTCGTGATGATCGTCACCACCATGCAGGTGGCCGGCCTGCCGCCCGGCGCCCAGGACATCCTCCAGGGCGTGGTCATCATCGCGGTCCTCAGCATCGCAGGCGCACGGATCAGCGGACGGATGGGCTGAGCGGACACGGTTGCGCGGCCGGTCCTTTCGGGTATCTGGAGGGTCCGACCCTCCCAACCGTTGATTGCCCGCCATGGCCGACCGGCAGAGCTTCGGCATTCTCGTTTTTCCGAACTTCCCGCTGATGGCGTTCAGTTCGGTGATCGAGCCGCTCAGGGCGGCGAACACGCTTTCGGGCGCGATGCTCTACGAGTGGCACACGGTGGGCTCCGAGCCCGGCCGGATCGCCGCCTCCAACGGGGTCGCGATCACGCCCGACTTCGAGGCGGCGAACGCGCCCGCCGTGGATCGCATCGTGGTCTGCTCGGGCGGCAATGCCGACCAGCTCGTGGCCGACGAGGCGGTCGGCTGGATCAGGCGCACGCTGCGCCGCGGCGGCGCGCTGGGCGCGGTGGCGGATGCGGCCTTCCTGCTGGCCCGCGCGGGGCTTCTCGAAGGCCATGCCTGCACGCTGCACTGGACGAGCCAGCCGGCCTTTGCCGAGGCGTTTCCCGCGATCGAGATGCGGCGCGACCTCTTCGTGATCGACCGCAAGCGCTTCACCTCGGCCGGCGGGGTCGCGAGCCTCGACATGATGCTGGAACTCATCGCGCGTGATCACGGCGCCGAGCTCGCCTCGGGCGTGGCGGAATGGTTCGTGCACAGCCCGCTTCGCGCCGGCGTCGACCGCAGGCTGATGCCGCTGCGCCTGCGAACCGGCATCCGCGACGAGCTCGTGCTTTCCGCCGTGGCGTTGATGGAGGACGCGGTGGAAGACCGGCTCGAAATGGCCGAGCTCGCGAGCCGGCTCGAAGTCTCGGCCGACACGCTCGAACGCGCCTTCCGCGCGGAATTGGGCACCACGCCGTCTGCTCATTACCGCGCCCTGCGGCTGCGCCGCGCGGCCGACCTTCTCACCCATTCGAGCCTGGCCGTGGGCGAGGTCGCGCTCGCCTGCGGCTTCGCGAGCCCATCGAGCTTCGCTCGCGCCTTCCGCGAAGCCTTCGCCTGCGCGCCGGGCGACATCAGGAAGCGCCGCTCGCTGGCCGGAGAGGCGCCGCGCAAGGCATAGCGGATTCCCGCACCGAAAATGCGGAGCAGAGGCGAGCGCGGTTTCGCGCCTGAAGGAATCGTGCGGCAAAGCAGGAAACACACGTGAAGCACCGTCTCACCATTGATCCGGCGGCCACGGCCGCGCTCTTTATCGACCTCCAGGAGGAGCACCGGCTCGACAAGCGCCTGCTGGTCGAGGACTTCGACCGCGTTCTCCGCAATGTCGGGCTTCTGCAGGCCACCGCGCGCGAAACGGGCGTGCCGCTCATCCACTTCGCCTATGTGGTGGACACGCTGGTGCACAACCGCCGCTTCCATCCGCTGATGCCGGACGGCAAGTCCTATTTCAGCGACAAGAACGACCCCATGACGGAGATCTGCTCCGAGGTGGCGCCGGAGGGAAACGAGCCGCTGGTGGTCAAGGCCGAAGCCACGGGTTTCGGCACGGCCTCGCCGGAAGCCGTGCTGCGCGCCCAGAACGTCGAATGGCTGGTGGTGGCCGGCGTGTGGAGCGAGGCCTGCGTGGACGCGACCGTGAAGGATGCGGTGAAGCTCGGTTTCCGCGTTCTGCTCGTCAAGGACGCCTGCGGCTCGGGCACGCAAGCCATGCACCAGACGGCCATCCTCAACCTCGCGAACCGGCTCTATGGCGGGGCCGTAGCGAGCACGGAAGCCGCGTGCCGGCTGATGCGGGGCGAGGAGGCCGAGGTCTGGCAGGTCGAGGGCGCCGTGCCCATCCGCTTCACCTTCGAGAACGCTGCCGCTCATTACGCCGCATTGTGACGGGCGCGCGCGGAGAGCCGCGCCGAATTTGCGGCTTTGCGAACAGACGGCTTGGCCCTACGAGCTAACATCTCCGGCAATTCACCGAGAACGAAGGGGAACGTCATGACAAAATGGATGCTGACCGGCCGCACGCTCCACCCCAAGGCCGAGCGCGTGGCAGAAGCCTTCCGCGAGCGGGGCATGAACCGCCGCGAATATCTCGCCACCATGGCAGCGCTCGGCGTGACGACGGCGGGCGCATTCGCGCTCGGCGGCCTCGCTCCCACGCCCGCCCGCGCGCAGGAGCCCAGGCGTGGCGGCACGCTGCGCGTCTCCATGGACATCAAGGGCTGGCGCGATCCGCGCACCTTCGACGGCGTGGAGATGTCCAACATCGCGCGCCAGTGCAACGAATACCTGGTGCGCTGGAACCGTGACTTCTCCTTCGAGCCTTGGCTGCTCGAAGCCTGGGAGGCGAGCGACGACGCAAAGACGCTTACGCTCAAGATCCGCCAGAACATCACTTGGTCGAACGGCGACGCCTTCAACGCCGACGACGTGATCCACAACATCACCCGCTGGTGCGACGGCGCGTCCGAAGGCAATTCCATGGCCGGGCGCATGGGCCCGCTGATCGACGCGGAAACCAAGAAAGCCGCGACAGGCGCCATCGAGCGCGTGGACGACCACACGGTCCGCCTCAACCTGCGCACGGCCGACATCTCGCTCGTGCCCAGCATGGCCGACTATCCCGCCCTCATCATGCACCGCTCCTATGAGGGCGACGCCGACGCCATGACGGCGCTTTCGATCACCACGGGGCCCTGCGAGCTCGTTCGGTGGGACGTCGATTCGGTGGCCGAGGTGAAGCGCAAGGAGACGCCCTGGTGGAAGGGCGAGTTCCCGCTCGACGCCATCCAGTGGACCGACTACGGCTCGGACCCCAACGCGACGTTTTCAGCTTTCGAATCCGCCGAAATCGACGTGGACCACGAGACCTCCGCCGACACGGTGAGCCAGGGGGAATCGCTCGATCTCCAGATCTCCGAGATCGCCACGGGCTCGACGATCGTCGCGCGCTTCAACGTTGCCAACGCTCCTTACGATGACGCCAAGGTGCGCCGCGCGGCCCAGCTCGCGGTGGACAACGGAGCGGTGCTCGCCATCGGCCTCGACGGGCGCGGCATTCCGGCGGCCAACATGCATGTCGGCCCCATGCACCCCGAATATGCGGATATCGGCCCCCACACGCGCGATGCGGCGGCCGCCAAGGCGCTGCTCGCGGAGGCCGGCCAGGCCGCCCACGAGTTCGAGCTGATCTCGGTCGACGTGGAGTGGCAGAAGTCCACGGCGGATGCGATCGCGGCCCAGATGCGCGAGGCGGGCCTGCCCATCAAACGCACCGTGCTGCCCGCCTCCACCTTCTGGAACGACTGGAACAAGTATCCCTTCTCCTGCACCGAATGGCTGGGGCGCCCACTCGGCGTGCAGGTCTTGGCGCTGGCCTACCGCTCCGGCCAGGCCTGGAACGAGAGCGGCTGGTCGGACCCGGAATTCGACGCCGCGCTCGACCAGGCGCTCGCCATGCCCGACCCCGACGAGCGGCGCGCGGTGATGGAGAAGATCGAGACCCGGCTGCGCGAGGCGGGCGTGATCATCCAGCCTTACTGGCGCTCGGTCTACCGCTCCTCGCGCCAGGGCGTGCACGGCTGCGAGCAGCACCAGTCCCTGGAGCAGCACTGGGACAAGGCCTGGATCGACGCCTGATCCCGATGCCTGACTATCGCAGCCTGATGGACGGGGAGACCTGGGCGTTCATCGACCGCGTGAACGCCTTCTACCCGCCGGATGCGATCCACTGGCCGATCGAGAAGGCGCGCGCGGTCTATGACCAAATGAGCCGCGGCTTCCACGCCGGTCGGCCGGCGGGCGTGGACGTCGAGGACCGCGTGATCGAAACGGCCACGCATCCCCTCCCCGTTCGGCTCTACCGGAACGCCCGGCCAAACGGCGCGGCCCACGTTCTCTTTCTCCACGGTGGCGGCTTCGTGCTGGGCGGGCTCGACAGCCATGACGACATCTGCGCCGACATCTGCGCGCGAACGGGCTTCGGCCTCGTTTCCGTCGATTACCAGCTGGCGCCCGAGCACCGGGGCACATCGGCCCTCGACGATTCAGCCGCTGCCTATCACTGGCTGGCTGGCGAGACCGGCCGGCCTATCGTGCTTCTGGGCGAATCCGCTGGTGGCACGCTTGCCGCCTCGCTCGCCCACGCGTTGCGTGACCACCCGCCCCCGCCCCTGGGCCAGGTTCTCGTCTATCCCAGCCTCGGCGGGCCGGACCCCAAGCCCTCGCGTGCGCTCCACGCGCTGGCTCCACTTCTGACAGCGGGGGATCTCGACTTCTACGACGGCGTGCGCTCCGCGGATGACACCCGCACCGACCCGCGCTTCGAGCCGCTCGGCGCGGCCGACTTCGCTGGGCTGCCGCCGACTGTGATCATTGCCGCCGAATGCGACCCGCTCGCTTCCGACGGCCCGCTCTTTCGCGACCGCATCCTGGCAGCAGGGGGTCGCGCCTTCTGCCACGAGGCGGCCCGCCTGCCGCACGGCTTCCTGCGCGCACGCGCCACCGTTTCCCGCGCGGCCGCGGAATTCTCCGTCGTGGTCGAGACGGTCGCCCGCCTGGGCCGCGGCGAGTGGCCCCATTCCTGAACGTCTTTCGAGGACACGCTCTTGCGCACCATCCAATCCGTCCGCATCCGCCCGCTCGTGCTGCCGCTCAAGCAGCCCTATCACTGGTCCTACGGCATCCGCGAAAGCTTCGCGGTCAACCTGATCGAGATCCGCGCCGACGACGGCACGGTCGGCATCGGCGAATGCACGGTGGCGCCCGACCAGACGGGCACCGCCGCCATCCTCCAGCGCCTGGCGAACCATCTGGTGGGGCAGTCGCCCTATGACGCGGCACCGATCATCGACCGCATATTCCGCCGCGAATATCTCGGCCACGGCGCAAACATCATGCGCGCGGCGAACCAGATGTTTTCCGGCATCGACATGGCCTTGTGGGACCTCCAGGGCAGGATCGCGGGCCTGCCCGTGCATCGCCTGCTCGGCGGCGCCCATCGCGAGAAGGTCGGTTATTTCTACTTTCTCCAGGGCGAGACCGCCGAAGAGCTCGCGCGCGATGCGGCGGCCGGCCATGCGGCGGGCGAGCGCGTGTTCTACCTCAAGGTCGGGCGCGGCGAGGCGCTCGACCTCGAAATCACGCAGGCCGTGCGCCGCGAGATCGGCGGCGCGCGCCTGCGCCTCGACGCCAACGAGGGCTGGGGCGTGCACGAGGCCATCAACATGTGCCGCAAGCTGGAGAAGTTCGACATCGAGTTCATCGAGCAGCCCACGGTGTCCTGGAGCATCCCGGCCATGGCGCATGTGCGCGAGAAGGTCGGCATCCCCATCGTCGCCGACCAGGCGGCCTTCACGCTTTACGATGTCTACGAGATCTGCCGCACGCGGGCAGCCGACATGATCTGCATCGGACCGCGCGAGATCGGCGGCGTGCAGCCGATGATGAAGGCGGCCGCCGTGGCCGAAAGTGCCGGCCTCAAGATCTGCATCCACTCCTCCTTCACCACGGGCATCACGACCTGCGCGGAACACCACATCGCGCTCGCCATCCCCAACCTCGACGACGGCAACCAGATCATGTGGCAGCTTGTGCAACGCGACATCGTGGCAAGCCCGGACCTCGCGCCGAAGAACGGCTGGTTAGAGGCCTTCAAGGGCCCCGGCCTCGGCTTCACGCTGGACGAGGAATGGATCGCCGAGGGCGAGAAGCGCTATCGGGCCACGCGCGAGGCGGCATGAGCGGCATCGCGCCGGCCGAGATCGAACGCGTCGCGCTCCAGGCCCTGGTGCGAGCGGGGGCGAGCGGAGAGAACGCGGCGCCCGTGGCACGCGCCATCGCGCGGGCCGAGGCCGAGGGCAACCCGGTCTGCGGGCTCTTCTACCTGCCGATCTTCTGCGCCCAGCTCCGAAGTGGCAAGCTGGACGGCGTCGTTAGCCCTGTCGCCGAGCGGCAGGGATCGGCCGTGCGCGTCGATGCCCGTTCGGGCTTCGCGCATCCCGCGATCGAAGCGGGCCTGCCTCTCCTGATCGCTGCTGCGCGCGAAAACGGGGTGGCGGCCATGGCCTTGCGCCGTTCCACCAATTGCTTGGCGCTCGGCCATCACGTGCGACCGCTGGCCGAATCAGGGCTCTTCGGCATCTGCATGGCGAATGCGCCCGCCTCGGTCGCGCCGCCGGGCGCCACCGCACGGCTTTTCGGCACCAACCCGCTCGCCTTCGCCATTCCCTGCGGGGCCGAGCCGCCGATCGTCGTCGACCAGAGCCTGAGTGCCGCGACGAAGACCGCCGTTCTCATGCGCCGCGACAGGGGCGAAGCGATCCCGCTCGGCTGGGGCCAGGACGGAGCGGGCAGGCCGACGACCGATCCGGCCGAAGCGCTCGCCGGCTCGCTGCTTCCCGCAGGCGGGCAGAAGGGTGCAAACCTCATGCTCTTGGTGGAAGTGCTGGCCGCCGTGCTCTCGGGCTCCTCGCTCAGCACGGAGGCGAGCGGTTTCGGCGACGACCAGGGCCCTGCCCCCGACACCGGCCAGTTCCTGCTTGCCATCGACCCCGGCCATTTCGCGGGCGAGGCCGTGGCCCCGGCGCTTGCGCGCCTGGCCGAGCGTTTCACCGATGCTGCTGTTCGCCTGCCGGGGCGCGGCGAGGGCCGGACGCAAGTTCCGCCCGACCCCGCCCTGTGGGCCCGGGCGCTGGCGCTTGCGGGTCAGGACGCCGGCTGAACGCTTTTCAGCCAGCTTTCCATTCGGCTCAGATCGGCCTGCGTCAGGTTGTGGCCGGCCGGCATCGCCTCGTGTGTCAGTGCCGCGCCCCTCGCTTCCAGGCTCTCGGCCAGCCGTTCGGCCACCGCGGGCGGTGCGATGGGGTCGTCCAGCCCCGAAAGCAGCAGAACGGGAACGTTTCCGAGATCGGCCTCCGGCGGTGCCCGGAAGGGCGGCATCGCGCGCAGGAGAATGGCGCCTGCCAGCACGCCCGGATGCGTCAGCAGAAGCGAAGCCGCGATGTTCGCCCCGTTGGAAAAGCCCACCGCGATCGGGGCTGCAAGCCCATAGGCTGCTTGCGCCTCCGCGATGAAGCCCGCGAGCGCCTGCGTGCGGAGCCGGAGGTCTGTCTCGTCGAACACGCCTTCGGTCAATCGCCTGAAGAAGCGCGGCATGCCGTTCTCCAAGATCTGGCCGCGCGGCGACAAAAGTGCGGCACCCGGCGCGAGCCGGCTTCCAAGCGCCAGAAGGTCGTCTTCGTTGCCGCCCGTGCCGTGAAGCAGCAGAAGCGGCGGGTGCCCCGCGCCGGAGCGCGCCGGCACGAAGCGGTGGATGTGGGAAAGCTCAGCCATGGCGCTCAGCCCTGTGCGCCGTCGAGCGGCGGCAGCACCTTCTCGATCTCCGCGCGATGGCGCTCCAGGCCCTTCGGCAGCTTCAGCGCCGTGCCGAGGCTGTCGGGCGCCTCGTCGACCGCGAAGCCCGGCTGGTCGGTCGCGATCTCGAAGAGCACGCCGCCCGGCTCGCGGAAATAGATCGAGCGGAAATAGTCGCGGTCGCGCTGCTCGGTGGAATGCACGCCGTGGCCCGAGCGGAGCTTGCCCGCCATGCCTGCCTGTTCGGCGTCGTCGGCCGCGCGGAAGGCGATGTGGTGCACGCTGCCCGCGCCTGCCCGCCCCCGGCCGGCATTGCCCGGCGCATGAAGATCGATCGTGTTGCCGAGCGCCACGCCATCCGCCGTGAAGCGGACCACGTCCCGTTCGCGGCCCGTTTCGCGAAAGCCGAACACGTCTTGGAGGATGGCCGCGGTGCGGGTGGTCTCGCCCAGCAGCAGCCGCACGCCCTGGAAGCCGCGCAGCGCGTGTTCGGGGGCGATGCCGGGGCTCCCCCAGGCATCCTCGCTCTCGATGCCGGAAAGGCCCACCAGGGCCAGTCCCATGCCGTCTGGGTCGCGGAAGGGCAGCACGGGCTCCCCGAAGCGGGTCTCGGTGGCACCCACCGAAACCCCTTCGGCTTCCAGGCGCTTCTGCCAGAAGGGCAGCGCCCCTTCCGGCACGCGGTAGACGGTCTCCTGCGTTTCGCCCGCGCCGATCCGGCCGGGGGCCGCGTTCGCCCAGGGAAAGAAGGTCATGATCGTGCCGGGCCGACCGGCCGCGTCGCCGAAATAGAAGTGGTAGGTGCCGGGATCGTCGAAATTCACCGTCTTCTTGACGAAGCGCTGGCCGAGTACGCGCCGGTAGAAATCGAGATTGCGCTGCGCGGGGCCCGCGATGGCTGTGACATGGTGGAGGCCGTTTGGCATGGCTGTCCCTTTCGGGTTGGCGAAGCGGGCTGTGCCCGAGAAGATAAAGCAGAAACCGTGCCGCGCGAGACCGCCGAAGGGTGACGGTCCGTTGCCGCCCTCACCGCTTGCGCAAGAGGTAGGTGTCCATCACCCAGCCGGTTTCCTTGCGCGCGGCTTCGCGCTCACTGGCGATCCTGTCGGCCACTTCGCGCAAGGGCCCGGCGACCAGCCGCTCGCTTGGCAGGCCGAGATTGGCGCCCCACCAGATCAGGCAGTCGTCTTCCAAGGATCGGAAGGAAAGCTCGCCGTCGAGCATGATCACAAGGCTGTCCGCGCCCTGCGGCCAGCCGTCCTCGCGCAGGCGTCGGCCGGTGGAAAGCACCACGGCCTGGCCGATCGCGTTGAGCGCCACGCCGTGGCGGGCGGCCAGCGCCTGTACGGCCGTGATGCCCGGGATCACCTCCACGTCGAGCACGAGCCCGCGCTTCTCCAGGCGTTCGAGGATGCGCAGCGTGCTGTCGTAGAGCGCGGGGTCGCCCCAGACCAGGAAAGCGCCCGTTTCCCCCTCGCCGAGCTCGTCGCGCAGCAGGCGCTCGTAGATGTCGGCCATCGCGTCGTGCCAGTCGGCCACGGCCGCGCCATAGGCGTCGCCTGCCGCGCGGCGCACGGGCATGGCGAAGGGCGCCGTGCGAAACGAGCCGGGCTCGAGCAGCCGCGCGCAGAGCGCTTCACGAGCGCGGGCAAGCTCCGCCTTTTCCTCGCCCTTGCCGGGAATGAGAAAGAGGTCGGCCCGCCGCATCGCCTCGATGGCCTGCAGCGTGATCTGGTTGGGATCGCCCGCACCGATGCCGATCACGAGGACGCGGCGTGTGGCGGGGCGCGGTGAAGGAGACGACATGGGCGCGCGGGGCACGAGGAAGGTTGCGCCTCCTTGCCCGATCCCGCCTTTCGCCTCAACCCACCCCGCGTCGTCCCTGCCACCGGCGCCGGAACCGGAGATAGCGCAGGAAAAGCCACATCATGCCGCGTCCCACCGGCTTGCGCAGGGCGAGCACGTCTTCGGCCAGGACAAGCAGCCCCAGCGGCAGGAACTCGAGCCCCACCACCGGCAGGAACCAGAAGAACGAGCACAGGATCAGAAAGAAGCCGAGCGGCACCCGCAGCCAGCGCTTGCCGGGCCCCCGCACGCTTTCGAGCCCCCGCACCACGAAGCGCGGCGCATGGCGCTCGATCACCAGATAGGCGCGCTCCAGGGGGTCGGCCCGGATGCGGCTGATCGCGGCAGTGTCGCGCAGCCCCACAAGGCCCCTGCCGCCCACCGGTTTCAGCCGAGCGTCTGCGGCGCGCGCCACGTCCTGCCGTCATGGCTGAGCCGTCCGAGCAGCGCCTCGTAGACGCTGAACTGATCGCGCATCTGCCGCTCCTGCCCGTGTTCGCGGCGCATCCAGCCTTGGGCTGCCGCACCCAGGCCCGCGCTGTCCGTCGGATCGCGCAGGCAGGCTTCCATGGCATCCGCCACCTGTTCGGGCGTGCGGCAGTTCATGATGGGCGGCGGCTCGGAGAAGTAGGCAGATCCCGTTCCGTGGTCGTAGCCGGTGATCAGCCGCTTGCCCAAGGCGAGCGCTTCCAGCGACACGCCGCCGAAGGCGGGCGAGCGGAACTGGTCGACGACGGCGCGCGCACGCAGGAAGGTCGGCCAGAGTTTGTGGCGCGGCAGCGGCTTGGTCCAGCCGATGCGGTCTCCCACGCCCAGTTCCGCGATCAGGGCCTTGGACAGGTCGACCTCGGCGCCCCATTCGCCGAGTACGAGGCGGAAGTCGTGGCCGCGTTCGCGCAGGATCGCGGCACCCCGGATGGCCACGTCGTTGCCCTTGAGGATGGAATCGTTGCCATGCTTCCAGTGCTGGCGGGCGGGCGCGTAGAAGACGGGCGGGCCGGCAGGTTCCGGCTCGCGCCATGCGGCTGCGAACGCGATCGCATCCTCCACGTCGAAAGCGTGCAGCGCCTTGTGCACATGGCCCATGTCGAGCCCCATGCGCTCGGCGGCGGGCATGCAGTCGGTGTTGGTGACGAACACTTCCGGAGACATCTCGTAGACCCAGCGCGTCAGCCGCCCCATGGGCGAATCCTCGAACGGCAGGCCGCGGATGGTGCCGAGCTCGTAGGACAGGAAGTTGTCGAGCCCGCTCGCCGCGGGATAGACGCCCTGCACCGTGTAGCCCTGGATCAGGTCGTATTGCTCGAGCACGGCGCGGAAGATCGGCGCGCGGTGCATGTAGGCCACCACCTCGGCCGGGGGCGGTATGCGGTGGGCGCGCTCTGCGGTCGGCGCGTCGGCAAGGGCCGGCGTGATGCGGCCCCGGCGCAGGAAGCGGTTGGCGCCCGCACGCAGGCGGCGCATCAGGGGATGCTCGCTCTTCAACAGTGCTTCCAAGAGCCCGTCAGGCAGCGGCACGTCCTTGGCATAGGCGCGGGCATGCGCCTCGATCTGGCGGAGAAGCTTGCGGCGCTCGTCCTCGCGGTTGGCGTTCTTGGCCGCGAGATAGCGGAAGGCCAGTTCCTCGTCGCCTTGGATGAACCAAGCGGGTCGCGTGTAGCCGCCGAGCGACACGCGCGACCATTTCGGCGCGAAGTCGTCGCCGTGATCGCCCTCGATCGGTGCGTCCAGCCATTCGGGGCAGGCCATGATGTGGAAGAAGTTGGGGTCGATGCAGTCGGCGTCGACGCCCGCCCGGCGCTGGAGGCGCGCGTTTACGAAGGCGTAGTTGGCGATGTTGCCGATGTGGAGCACGCGCAGGGGCCGACCGAACTCGGCCTGGAAGCGCGTGGGCAGGTCGAGCGCGTCGGCGCCCGGTTTCCAGCTTCGGCCGGTGTTCGACGTCATTCTTGTTCTGCCTCGATCGTGCGGCGGATGCCCTCGCGGAACGGCACGAAGGCGTCGATATCGGTCAATTCGCGCAGCCGCGAAAGGTCGGGCAGGATCACGGCGTTGCTCGCGCCCTTCTTGCGCTCGAAGGCGGGCGCGCGGCCAAGCACCGAACCGATGGTCTCCGCCATGTCGGCCAGCGTGAGCTGTTCGGGTCCCGCCACGTTGCAGGTGCCCGTCCATCGCTCGGCGAGCGCCTGCTCCACGACACGAACCGCATCGTCCAGATAGATCGGTGCGGAAACGAGGCCCCTGCCCTCGGGCGGCAGGGTCACGGGCGCGCCCTCGCGCACGCGCTTCACCAGCCCGTCCGTCATGCGATCCGCCTGGCCGGGCCCGTAGGGCACGAAGAAGCGGGGCACGAAGAGCGAGAAATGCCCGGGAGCGTATTGCGCGGCCAGTTCCTCGGCGGCCAGTTTCGACCAGCCGAAATAGCTCTTGGGCCGTGTCGTCTCGTCTTCCGCGAGTGGCCGGTCCTTGAAGGGGTGATACACGGTTCCGGTGGAGCCGAGGATCACGTGGGCCGCGCCCGCCCGCACCGCGTAATCCATGAGGGCCGCGGGCGCCGCGACATTGACCTGGAACATGTCGAGGGCCGTGTCGGGGAATGTGCGGTGCAGCCGCGAAACGGCCAAGTGCAGGATCGCATCCACCCGCGCGGGCAGCGCGCCGGCTGCGATCCTTCCCTCGAGATCGCCCGCCTTCGCGAGGTCGGCCGTCACATGGCCGCTCACGCCATCGGATGCCGTGCGGCCGAGCGAGACGACCTCGTGGCGGGCCGCAAGCCGCGGCAGGAGCGCACGGCCGAGAAAGCCGTTGGCGCCGGTGATCAGGATGCGCATCGCTTTTCCCCTTGCGCCAGCATCGCCTCGAAAACCGCGAACTGCTCGGTCATCTGGCGTTCCACCCCGTGTTCCCCCTTCATCCAGGCCCGTGCCCTTGCGCCCAGGCGCGCCGCATCGTCGGGATCGTCCAGGCAGCGGCGCATGGCGTCTGCTGCGTCGTCCACGCCCGCGCAGCCGAGAAGCGGCGGGGGCGTGCGGAAGTAGAGCGCGCCCGCCGCCTCGTCATAGCGCGTGACGAGGCGTCCGCCCATGGCGAGCGTTTCGAGCCCCAGCCCGCCGAGCGAGGCGGCCGCGAACTGGTCGATCACGGCACACGCCCCGCGCATCAGGGGTTCGAGCCGTGCCCGGCTGAGCGGCGCGAGCCAGGTGGTTCGCCCCTCCAGCCCATGCTCGGCGATCAGCGCGCGGCTTGCCTCCCAATCTTCGCCCCAGCGGATGGTGACGATGCGGAAGTCCCGGTTCTCGCGCGCGAGACGGGCGGCAGCCGCGATCCAGCGGTTGTTGCCCTTGAGAAAGCTCGCGCTGCCTTCCCGCCAATGGTGTCGCGCGGGCGCGAGGAAGTACGGCGTCTGTTTCCGCTCGCCCTTTTCCGGCTGTGCCGCCTTGTCGGTGTCGAACGGGTGCAGCATCGGGTGTCGGCGCTCGGGCGGGATGCCGAGGGCCGCGGCCTGCGCCATGCAATCGGAGTTCGTGACGAGCACCGCATGCGAGCGGCGATAGGTCCAGGCGCAGAGGCGGCCCCGCGCACTGTCCTCGAAAGGCATCCCGCGCAGTGTGCCAAGCTCCACCGCCGCGACTGCGGGATGCCCCGCCGCAAGCCCGTAGACCGCGCCGAGCGCGTAGCCCTGCACGATGTCGTACCCACCCATGGCTTCCCCGAGCCCCGGGGCTCGGGCAAGGCTCGCGATCTCCGGCGGCGCGTCGGCCACAGCCGACTGCGCGGGGGCGGGCCCGCCAACGGCGGTCTCCGGCGCACGGTAGGCGAAGGCGCGGGCGGCAGTGCGCAGCGGGGCAAGCCAAGCGGGCATCCGCCCTCCCCGCAGGAAACGACGCGCGTGACGCAGCAGCGAAGCACGCCGCCAGCTTGCCCCCTCGATGGCAAGGCGGATGCGTCGCGCCTCCCCCTCATCGCCCCGCCCGCGCGCTGCGGCAAAGGCGAGCACGAGATCGCGCGGGCCTTGGGCGAACCAGTCAGGCGCCTGCCAGCCGCCCGTCGAAACCCGGCTCCAGTCGGGGTTGAAGTCGTCGCCCCATTCGCCTGCGATTGGTGCCTCGGCCCAGGCGGGATGGGCCATGATGTGGTAGGAATCGGGGTCGATCACCTCCGCGTCTACGCCGAAGCGGCGCTGAAGCGCGGCGTTGGCATAGGCGAAATTCGCGACATTGCCGATGTGGAGGATGCGGGGTGCCCGTCCGTGAGCGGCGCGGAACCGTTCCGGCCAGGAAGGCGCCACCCGCCCGCTCAGCGCTTCATCAGTTCGCGGTAATAGCTGGCGGTCAGCGGAATGCCTTCCTCGAGATCGACCTTGGCCTCGAAGTCGATCTGGCTCTGCGCCCATTTCACATCGGGCACGCGCAGCTCGATGTCGGCATAGTCCTTCCAGGTGAAGGTGATCTTGGATTTCGAGTTGAGCACCCGGATCACGGTGGAGGCGAGGCCGTAGATGGTGGTCACCGCGCGCGGGTTGCCGATGTTGAAGGCCTTGCCGGCGGCATTCGGGTGGGTGAGGCCCGCCATCACGCCGGCCACCATGTCGTCCACGTAGCACCAAGCGCGGATCTGGGTGCCCGTGCCGTGGATCTGGATGTCCTCGTCGCGGATGGCGCGCTTGATGAAGTTGGACAACGCGCCCTCGCCCACCTGGCCGGGGCCGTAGACGTTGAAGGGCCGCACCACGACCGAAGGAATGCGGTGCTGCGCCCAGTAGGCGAGGGTCAGGTGCTCGGTGGCGAGCTTGGACACCGCATAGCCCCAGCGCGCCTCGCCGACTGCGCCGATCACGGCCGACGAGGTCTCCGAAGAGCCATAGGCGTGCGAGCCGAAGATTTCCGAGGTGGAGAAGGTCAACACGCGCTCCACCTTGTCCCCCACCGCAAGCGCGCCGTGCATCACGTTGACGGTGCCCAGCATGTTGATCTCGAGCGTGGAGACCGGCTTCTTGCGCACGGTGTCGATGCCCGCGATCGCCGCGCAGTGGACGATGTGGGTGGGCTGGAACTCCACCATCGCATCCACCACCGCGCGCTCGTCGGTGACGTCGCCGCGATAGGCCTTTATGCGCTTGGCGTCGTCACCCAGGATGTGCTGTGCGGCGTCGCGGCTGTAATTGTCGAAGGTAGCGATCTCGTTGCGGTCCATCAGGAGCTTGGCGAGGTTGGACCCGATGAAGCCCGCCCCGCCGGTGATGAAGATGCGCTTGTTTTCGAGCATGGGGGCTTTCCTGATGGTGCGTTTGCCCGAAGTCCGAGACTCGGGCTGCCGTAAGGTCATGTGTGCCGGCCGTTCGGGGGGCCTTAGCAAGAGTTGCGCGAAGCGCCAAGCGGCGTGACGGTTTCCAATGCTGCGGGATGCGACGAGACCGGCCCGTCAGCCGCGTGCGGAAGGAGCCAGCATCCGCCGAAGCCGCCCTGCCACGCGGCGCGGAAAGCGAAGGGCCGCGCGCGCCGGCCGCGCGAGCGGGCGCAGGAATTCCCTGATCCCGCCGCTTCTCGTCAAGCCGATGCGCAAGGAAGCGCCTGCGGCGCGAACCACGTGATCCGGCCACGCGAAGGCCCGGATGCCCAGCGGCTGGTCCGGTCCGGTCGCCGCGATGCGGTATCTGCCCTCCGGCAGCCAGATCGCAAAGCACAGGTCGGCGTCCACGGGCGCAAAGAAATGCGGCTCGGCGCCGGGCGGATCGTCGTCGCGGAAGAACAGCAGAAGCGGCCGTCCCGCATCGATGCGGCTCGAAGGCATCTGGCCGGCGGGCGCTTCGAGCCGGCCGCGAAGGCGTTCGGGCAGCTTGCCCCGGTATTCCCGGAACGGCTGATCGAGGATGTGCCAGGGAACGAGGTTTTCGAGAGCCTCGATGTGTCCGCGCGACACGTCGGCATAGGCGTCGGACCACAGCGCCCGGTTCTCGCTTGCGGCCCTCCGCATGGCGGGGAGGTAGTCCTCCTCTAGGGCCTGTCGGGCCTGGGCCAGGGCATCGCGCCAGCCGCCCGTCTCGGCCGGCGCGTTCTGAAAGCAGCGCAGGCTCTGCGCGGCGGGATAGGCGACCACGGGCTGGTAGTTGAAGGGCGCCTCGAACGCGGTGCAAAGCCGGATCAGCGCTGCCAGCTCGTGCATGTTCGCCTTCATGGTGGAGACGTTGAACGAGAAGAACGCGCCTTTTCGCGCGCAAAGCGCGCGCAACTGCCGGGCGTTTTCAAGGAAGGGGTCCCATTTCGCCTTGTGCCGCACGGTCTCGAAGGTGCCAGCGGTTGCGCCGTCGAGCGAGATGATGATCGAGATGCGCCGGAAGGCCTCGATCTGCTCGAGCACGTCCGCGCGCAGAACGGTCGCGTTGGTTGTGGTGGAGAAGCGGATATAGGGGTTGGTTTCGCGCGCGGGCGAAGCGAGGAAGCGGCGCCAGAACGGCAGGATCAGCGGCTCGCCGCCGCCCGCCACCACATCCGACAGAAACGGCACCAGCTCCAGAAGCTCGGCTGCGGCATCCTTGCGCCCGATGGATGCCTTGCGGCTGATGTTCTGGTAGCAGTGGACGCAGGCGAGATTGCAGCGATGGTCGGGCGTGTAATAGAGCACCGTGGGCCGCGAGGCACAGTGTTCCGCGCCGTCCAGGATCTCTCCGATCTTACCTGCCAGATTGTCAGCATAAGGACTGCCGGCATCGCCCAGCGCCTGCATGTCGAATTCGAGCCCGAGCTCCTGGCCCTGCGCCACCGCGAGGCAGCTGCCGCAGCCCGCGCCCGCGAGGTCGCCTGCGGCCATGCAACGGCGCACGCGGCGTGCCACGGGCCCGTTCCAGATTTCTTCCAGGGACTGGTCGTTGAGGTTGCCAAGCGGCTCGGTGTTGAGGGTGTTGATGTAGTTGCCGCGATAGGCGCAGGGCTGGGCCTTGCCGTTCACGTCGATCATCAGGCTCTGCCAGGGCTGAAGGCAGCGCGGTCTGCGCCCTTCGGCGATCGCTTCCAGAAGGTCGGTCATCGCCGGCACAAAGCGGTTCGGCGGCGCTGGCCCGTCCTGCGGCGGCGTCACGGCATCTTGCAGCAAAGTCGTGTCGCCCGGTGCGCTCACCATGGCTTGCCCTATCGCAGATGCGCCCGTGCGGCAACGCTGCGGAAGCCGTGCGCCCTGCCCGGTCCCGCATGAGGATCGTCCACCTCCCCGTCGATCTGGGCGGCCACGCCTCCGGCTTGGCTGCGGCGCAGCGTGCCTTGGGCCACGAGGCCGAAGCCGTGTCGCTCGCATGGTCGGAGCTGGGCTTCAACGCCGACCGCTCCCTGGATGCGCCGCAGGGCACGTCGGGTCGGCTCAGGCGGCGCGAGGGCGCGCGCTGGCGGCTCCTGTGGGAGACGCTCGTGCAAGCCGACGTGATCCACTGCCATTTCGGGCAGACCGCGCTTTCGGTGCGGCCCTATCCCCTTCTCGATCCGACCGCCCCCGGCAGCCGTTGGGGCGAGCGGCTGCGGCAGCTCTATGCCCGGCTTTTCTGGCTGCGCGACCTGCCGCTCTGGCGCTCGGCCGGCAAGACGGTCGCCATGACCTTCTACGGCGACGACATCCGCTCCATCGCCGGAAGCGTCGAGCGCAACGCTTGGTCGCATCTGGCGATCCCTTCGGTGGCCGGCCCGCTTCTGCCGCGCGAGGCGCTGCGCGGGGAACTCCTGCGCGCGGTCGAGCGCCACGTGCCGCTCGTCTACGCCACCAACCCCGATCTCCTGGAGACCTTGCCCACCCGCGCGCGCCTCCTGGGCTACACCCATTGCGACCCCCGCCGCATCGCGCCCGCGCCCTGGCCGGAGGCTTGGGAAGAGCTTGCCATCGTCCACATGCCCACCAACCGTGCGGTGAAGGGCACCGACATCCTGGTCGAAGCGGTCGAGACCCTTCGCGCGGAAGGCTGCCCCATCCGTCTCACCCTGGTGGAAGGAAGGAGCAACGCGGAAGCCGTGGCCGCGATCGCGCGCCACCACCTGCTCTTCGACCAGTTGCGCGTCGGCTGGTATGGCGGGGTGGCGGTGGAGGCGATGATGCTGGGCCGCCCTGTTGCGGCCTTTCTGCACCCCCGCGACATGGCGCTAGCGCCGCCCGCGCTCGCGGCCGAGCTTCCCATTCTTCCCGTCACCGTGGACGGCTGCATCGGCACGCTCCGCGCGCTCGCCGCCACGCCGCGCGAAGCGCTCGCCCTGCGGGGCGCGCAGTCCCGCGCCTTCGCCGAGCGCTGGCACGACCCCAAGCTGATCGCGCAAGGCGTGATCGACGACTATCGGAGCGCGGGTGCACCGGCCTGAAACGCTTTTATCTTCCGTTGCGTAAACTACCCGCTATGGTTGCTTGACCCTATCCACCACCACCCTTAATCGCCATATCCGGCTTTCACGGACGGGGCGGCGGGGCGTTTGAAGGCATGTGCGGCATTAGCGGCCTGATCTGGCGCGACCCTTCGCGCCCTGCGCCGCTCGCCGAAATGGAGCGTATGAACCGGGCGATCGCCCATCGCGGGCCGGACGGTTCGGGCGTGCATTCCTGGGGCCCGGCCGCGCTCGGCCACCGCCGCTTGTCAGTTCTCGACCTGAGCGATGCCGCCCACCAGCCGATGGAAACGGAGGACGGCGCGCTCGCGCTCACCTTCAACGGCGAGATCTACAACTACCTCGAACTGCGCACTGAACTCGAAGCGCTCGGCGCCCGCTTCCGCTCGGGCGGCGACACGGCGGTGCTGCTCGAAGCCTTCCGCCACTGGGGGCCGGACTGCGTGCGCCGCCTCAACGGCATGTGGGCGTTCGCCGTGCTCGACAAGCGCCGCAACACGCTGTTCTGCTCGCGCGACCGCTTCGGCATCAAGCCCTTCTATTACAGCGCGGATGACGAGCGCTTCGCCTTCTGCTCGGAGATCAAGGGCCTCGTCTCAGCGCTTCCCGCCTTGCGTAAACCCGATCCTCTCGCCATCCGCCGCTTCCTGCCCATGGGCCTCTTCGACGACCGTGCGGACACGGTGTTCGCAGGCGTCGGCCAGCTTCTGCCCGCCCACAACCTTTCGCTCGACCTCGGCACCGGGCGGATCACGATCGAGCGCTTCTGGACGCCCGAGCCCGAAACCTATCGCGAGCGCTGGGCGGGCATCGATCCGGTGGAAGCGCTTCGCGGCCTTCTGGACGACGCCGTGCGCCTGCACATGCGCTCGGACGTGCCGGTCGGCGTCTGCCTGTCGGGCGGGCTCGATTCCTCGACGCTTCTGGCATTGGCTGCCGACTACACGGCCGAGCCGCTGCGCACCTATTCGGGCATCTACGAGGGCCGCGACTACGACGAGCACGCCTATGCCGTAGCCGCCCGCGAACACGCCGGCGCGCACGGCACTGACATCCGCCGGGAACCCGATGGCGATCTCCTCGAAGACCTCGCCCGCATCACCTGGGCGCAGGATATGCCGAGCGCGGGCCCCGGCCTCTACACCCAGTTCAACGTGATGCGCCGCGCGAGCGGGGACGTGAAGGTGCTGCTCGACGGCCAGGGCGCTGACGAGCTCTTCGGCGGCTATCTCTACTATTACGGCCTGCGCATCGACGATCTCGCGGAGCGCGAGGGCTTTCTGGCGAGCCACCGGCTGATCGCCCAGGTGCTGCGCCATTTCGGGCCTCGCGGGCTCGGGCCCGCGCGGGCACCCCTTTCCGCCCGCCTCGGCCGCGCGTTTCTGGAAGGCGGAGGCAGGCTGAAGGCTCGCTTCAAGCCCCATGCGGCCGGTGCCGAAGCGCCCCCCTTCTTTCTCGACGCCGCCGAAGACGACGAGCCGGCCTCAGACGCCTCGGGCCAGGAGCGCTTTCCCGCCCGTCTGCACGAGGATCTCGTTTCCCGCTCGCTGCCGGCGCTTCTGCACTACGAGGACCGCAATTCGATGGCCTTCGGGCTCGAATCGCGCGTGCCCTTCCTCGATGTGCGGCTGGTGGAATTTGCGCTCGGGCTCGATCCCGCCTTCAAGATCCGCGATGGCTGGACCAAGTGGGTGCTGCGCAAGGCTGCCGAGCCGAAGCTGCCGCCAAGCGTGGCCTGGCGTCGCTCCAAGATGGGCTATCCGACGCCCGCCGCGCGCTGGATGCGCAAGACCCGCGACCGCGACGCGCTGGCCGACCTCCTCTTCTCACAGTCCTTTCGCGAGCGCGGAATCGCCGCGCCCGATGCCGTGCGTTTCTTCTGGGAACAGCACCAGGCGGGCACAGTGGACCGTTCCTGGCTTTTGTGGCGCTACGCCACGCTGGAACTCTGGTTCCGCCACTTCATCGACCGGCTGGAGCCCGTTCCCGCCGCTACCCCCAGCCCCATGCCGGCGGCCGCATGAGGGCGCCCTTGCGCATCCTCGCGGTTTCGGCGGAAAGCCTTTTGCCGGGCTACGCCGCGCATGCGCACATGACGGCCGTGATGGATGCGCTGCGCGCGCGGGGCCATGCGATGGCGCTCGTGGCGCAGACCGACGGGGCCTATCACCAGAGCCGGATCGGCAGGAAGCTCGACCGCTACCGCATCCTGCATCGCGCGGTGCTGGCGCGCGCCGAGGAGGCCGACATCCTCTATCTGCGCGGCCACCCCGCCTTGATGCCGCTCGCGCGCGAGCTGCGGCGGCGCAACAAGCGGGTGGTCGTGGAATTGAACGGCCCGCCCGCCGAGATGGTGGTCACCTATCCCTGGCTGCGTCCCGTCCGGCCGCTCGTGCAGCATCTTTATGTCCGCCTCCTGCGCAGCGCTGACGGCATCGTCGCGATCACACCCAAGCTCGGCGCGCTGGCCGAACGCCTTGCGCCCGCGGTTCCCGTCACAGTGGTGGGCAACGGCGTGGACCTCAACCGTTTCCGCCCCCTTGAGCCCGACCCGGCCGCCAAGCCCTATGCAGTGTTCTTCGGCTCGCTCGCGCGCTGGCACGGGGTGACCGAGCTTCTGGATGCGGCGGGCCACGCGCTCTGGCCGCGCGGGCTCGACCTCGTGGTGGCGGGCGACGGCCAGCTTGGCCGCGAGGTGGAGGCCGCAACGCGCAGACTTTCCCATTGCCGCTGGCTGGGCCGGGTCGAGCATGAGCGGATGCCCGATCTCGTGGGGCGCGCCACGCTCGGCATCTCGCCCGTGCGCCGCATCGCCGGCCGCGGGTTGGACGACGTGTCGCCCCTCAAGCTCTTCGAGATGATGGCCTGCGGCCTGCCCGTGGTCGCCTCCGACATGCCCGGCCAGACAGAGCCCGTGACGCGCTTCGGCGGGGGCTTGATCTACCCCAGCGGAGACTCTACGGAACTGGCCCGCGCGGTGGCACAGCTTTTCTCCGACCCCGCGCTGCGCCGGAGCATGAGCCTCGGTGCGCGGGCCGCGGCCGAAGCGAATGACTGGAACATGAAGGCGGCGGCCATCGAAGGGCTGCTTTTCCAGGCGCTGGGAGCGCCGGACGCCAAAGAGGCGCTCGCGTCTTGAGCGCCTGCGGGAGACGGATTTGACGGAACAACCAAGCGGCAGGTGGCTGGCGGCCGTGGGATGCGGCTATTGGGGCCGCAACATCGTGCGCTGCATGAGCGAACTCGGCGTGCTCGCCGCCGTCTGCGACGCGAACCCCGAGAATGCCCAGGCGCTCGCCGGAACTTTCGGCGTGGACGCCCGGAGCTTCGACGCCATCCTGTCCGACCCCGCGATCCGCGCCGTCACGATCGCTGTGCCGGCCGAGCTGCATTACGAGACGGCGCGCCAGGCGCTCGAAGCGGGCAAGCACGTGTTCGTGGAAAAGCCCATCGCCCTTTCGGTGCGCGACGGCGAGGCGCTCGGGCGACTGGCCGATGAACGCGGCCTCGTGCTGATGATCGGTCACCTCCTGCAGTATCACCCGGCCTTCCGGACACTGAAGGCCCTGGTGGCGGACGGGCGCATCGGCGCCGTGCGCAGCGTCTATTCCAACCGCCTGAGCATGGGAAAGCTGCGCACCGAGGAAGACGTGCTGTGGAGCTTCGCCCCGCACGACCTCTCCATGATCCTGTCGCTGGTGGGCGAGGCACCGTCGGAGGTGACCGCGCACGCGAAGTCCACCGTGTCGGTCGCGCTCGCCGACGAAGCGCATGTGCATCTCGCCTTTCCGTCCGGCACGGCCGCCCATGTGCACGTGTCCTGGCTCCACCCCATGAAGGAGCAGCGGCTCGTCGTGGTGGGCACCAAGGCCTGCGCGGTGTTCGACGACGTCGCCCCGCGCGAGAAGAAGATCGCGATCACGCCTTATGAGGTGAAGGCCGGCCCCGCGCTCTCCAAGGGCGAGGTGGAGTATGTCTCATTCCCCGAGGGCGAGCCGCTCAAGGAGGAGTGCCGCCACTTCCTCGATTGCGTGGAAACCGGCCAAAGGCCGATCTCGGATGCGGCCGAGGCGCTGGGCGTGCTCGCCGTCCTGGAGAGGGCCAGCGAAGCGATCCGCAAGCCCAAGCCGGAAGCCAAGCCCGCCTTTTTCGTCCACGAGAGCGCCTATGTGGACCAGCCCTCGACCATCGGCGAAGGCTCCAAGATCTGGCATTTCAGCCATGTGCTGCCGCGCACCGTGCTCGGACGCAACGTCGTCGTCGGCCAAAACGTGGTGATCGGGCCGGACTGCTCGGTGGGCGACGGCTGCAAGATCCAGAACAATGTCAGCCTCTACAAGGGCGTCCACCTGGCCGAGGACGTGTTTTGCGGGCCGTCCTGCGTGTTCACCAACGTGCTCAACCCCCGCGCCCATGTGGAGCGCAAGGACGAGTTCCGCGAAACCCATGTGGAGCGCGGCGCGACCATCGGGGCCAACGCCACGATCGTCTGCGGCAACCGGGTCGGCGCCTTCGCTATGATCGGCGCGGGTGCCGTGGTGACCAAGGATGTGCCCCCCCACGCGCTCGTGGTGGGCGTGCCCGCGCGCCGGATCGGCTGGGTCAGCCGGGCGGGCGAGATCTTGGACGAGAGCCTGCGCTGCCCGCGTACGGGCGAACAATACCGCGAGGATGCGGGCCGGCTCGAATTGGCGGAAACGTCGGACGCCGTACGGCGGATCGCGTGAACGGGAGTTTTCCATGACGCACAAGGCAATCGAATTCATCGATCTGGGCGCCCAGCGCGACCGCATCCGCCCCGCGATCGACAAGGCCGTGAAGAAGGTGATCGATTCCGGCGCCTTCATCATGGGCCCCGAAGTGGCCGAACTGGAGCGTGACCTTTCGGCCTTTTCGGGCGCCAGGCACACGCTGTCCTGCGCGTCCGGCACGGATGCGCTGCTTCTGCCGCTGATGGCTTGGGAAGTGAAGGCGGGCGACGCCGTGTTCTGTCCCTCCTTCACGTTCGCGGCGACGGCGGAAGTGGTGGCGCTCGCGGGTGCGACCCCGATCTTCGTGGACTGCCTGCCCGACACCATGAACATCGACGTCGCCGGCCTCGAGCGCGCGATCAGCCAGGTGAAGCGCCAGGGCGAGTTGACCCCCCGCGTGGTGATCGCAGTCGACCTGTTCGGCCAGACGGCCGACTACCCCGCCCTGCGCGCGCTTTGCGACACCCACGGCCTCAAGCTCATCTCGGACGCAGCACAGGGCTTCGGCGCGACGCTGCACGGCTCCATGAGCAACAAGTGGGCGGATCTCGTGGCGACGAGCTTCTTTCCCGCCAAGCCGCTCGGCTGCTACGGCGACGGCGGCGCCATCCAGACCGACGACACGGAACTCCACACCGTGATGGAATCGCTGCGTGTGCATGGCAAGGGCACGGACAAATACGACAACGTGCGCATCGGCATGAACGGGCGCCTGGACACGATCCAGGCCGCCGTGCTGATCGAGAAGCTGCGCATCTTCCCCGACGAGATCGAGGCGCGCAACCGTGTGGCCGCGCGCTACAACGAGCTTCTCGGCGATGTGGTGGGCCTGCAGCGCCTGATCGACGGTGCGGTCTCGACCTGGGCGCAATATACGGTGGTGCTCCGCTCCAACGGCGTGCGCGACGGATTGGCCGCAGCGCTCAAAGCGCGCGGCGTGCCGACGGCCATCTACTATCCCAAGCCCCTCCACCAGCAGACGGCCTACAAGCACTTCCCCGTGGAAGGAAACGGCCTGCCCGTCAGCGACGACCTCGCCGGCCGCGTGATCGCCCTGCCGATGCACCCCTATCTCGACACCGAGACACAGGACCGCATCGTCGAAGCCTTCCGCGCGTCGCTCGAAGAGGTCCGTCTGGCGGCCTGAGGAACGGTTCGGCGGTGAGCGGGCTGCCGCGCGTCGTCCAGGTCTCGCTGTCGCCCGCACGAAACGACAGCCGGGTCCTGCGCACGCGGGCAGCACTCGCCGATGCGGGCCATGCGTCCGTGCTGCTGGCGCCCGGCGAGGGCTTGGCCGAGACGCCTTTTGACGCCCGGCGCAAGTTGATGCTGGCAGCCCTTTACGGGGGGCTGGGGCGGCTGGGCTCGCGGGGCGCGCTCGCGGCCTATTGGAGCGTGGGCGCCCACCGTGCGGCCTATGCAGCGCTTCTCGCCAGCCGGCCCGATGCCGTCCACGCGCATGACTGGGACACGCTGCCCATTGCTGCCCGAGCGGCCCGCAGGCTCGTCGTGCCATTCGTCTATGACGCACACGAGGTGGCGACCGACATGCACCCCGACCGCTTCTTGTGGCGGCTGGTGTTTCCCCATGTGATCGGCGCCATCGAGCGGACGCTCGTGCCGCAGGCCTCTGCCTGGGTGACGGTGAGCCCCGGCATCGCCGCGCTGATGACGGCCCGCCACGGCCTGGACCCCGACCGCATCGCGGTGGTGCGCAACGTGCCCGACCGCGCCCCGATCGGTCCGCCCGTGCGCCGCGAGGGATTGCTTCTCCATTATCACGGCATCCTGGCCGATGGCCGCGGCATCGAGCCCGCGCTCGACGCCCTGGCGCTTCTGCCCCCCACGACCCATCTGCGCCTCACCGGCCCCTGGAGCCGCAACGGCTACGAGGGGGCCATCCGCGGCCGGATCGCAGCATTGGGGCTCGGCACGCGCGTCACGATTGCTCCCGCCGTGCCGGTGACAGCCCTTCTCGCCCATGCGGCCGAAGCCGAGATCGGCCTCTGCCTCCTGCCGCTCGACCGCTTGCAGAACATCCACGCGCTTCCCAACAAGGTCTTCGAATATGCCGCGGCCGGGCTTTGCGGGATCGTCTCGCCGGGGCCGGACATGGCGGGCTTCGTGGAAGGCAACGGTGTGGGCGTGACCACAGCCTATGACGGCGCGAGCCTGGCCCAGGCGATCACCGAGCTTTCGCCCGATCGGCTCGCCGCGATCCGTGCGAAAGCGCGTGCGCTCGACCTTTTCTGGGACACCGAGCGCAACGTGCTGCTCGATCTCTACAAGCGCTCGGTCTTCACCAGCGCGCGGTAGATGGCTGCCACCCGCTCGCGCACATGGGCCTCCGTGTAGCCTTCGAGCACGCGCGCCCGCGCGCTTTCGCCCATCGCTGCCACGAGGGCAGGGTCGCCCGCGAGCGCCACCATATGGTGCGCCAGCGCTTGCGCGTCATCGGCCGGCACCACGAACCCGTCGCGGCCGTCGCGCACGAAGGAGCGGCAGCCGGGCACATCGGTGGTGAGCAAGCCCCGCCCGCAGGCCGCGGCCTCGAGCAGCGTGCGCGGCAGCCCTTCCCCGCCGCGCGACGGCAGGCAGCAGAGGTGATGGTCGCGCCACACCGCGCGCACGTCGCGGCTCAAGCCGTGCCAGCGGATGCCGGGTTTCTGCGACCACGCTTCCAGGAGTTCGCGCCCGATGGCACGGGGGTTGGAAGGGTCGGGCTCGCCGAACAGCGAAAGCTCCACATCCGCGCCTTGCGCGCGTGCGAGCGACACCGCCTCGACCGCCGTGTCCACGCCCTTCGACCAAAGCATCCGCGCGACCAGCGCGATCCGGAGCGGCGGGTGCGGGGCCTGCGGAAGCGCCGCGAAATGCTCGGGATCGACGCCCGCCCCGCCGATCACCGAGACATTCGCCGCGTCGGGGTCGAGGCCGAAGCTCGTTGGGTCGTCCCGGTTCTCGAAAAGGTAATGCGTCTGCGGCGAGGCGAGCAGCCCGCGCAGCGCCTGGCGCACGCGCGATGCCGCAAAGCGGGCCTTGCGCCCCGCATGAGCGCTCAGATAACCTCCGCCCGTCACCGCATAGACGCGCGGCCCGATGCCCGCGAGCCGTGCCGCCGCGCCTCCGACCAGGATGGCGCGCAGCGCTATGCAATGGACGAGGCTCACGCGCTCGCGCCGCAGGATGCGCGCTAGCCTGAGCGTGGCCGAAAGCGCGGCCAGCGGGTTGAGGCTGCGCCGCTCGGCTTCGAGCGGGATCACGCGCCCGCCGGCAGCCTCGATCACGGAGGCGTGGTGACGCACGCGGGCGATCACCAGCGGCTCGAAGCCCGCATCGTGTGCCGCCCGCAGCATGGGCAGGAAATGCGAGGCGAAGAACCAGTCCTCGGTCGCCACGAAGGCGAGCCTGGGCCGAGGGTCGGGGGAAGGAAGCTTATGCATCGGATGCATGGGTGTGACGCATGCGCCCTAGCCTATGATGTCTTGCCATGCCAGTGCAGGAACTGCGCGCCGTCGAATGGATGATCGCGGCAAGCCGATTTTTACTGCAAGATGATCTAAAAACTGGACGTGATGGCGAAACACACATCCGATGCGCCTCCGGCCGCAGGCGAAACCCGATGGTGACCACGGTCGCGCTGTCCGGCGCGGGCGGGCTGATCGGGCGTGCCGTGGCGGCCCGGCTCGCGGAAAGCGGCCATGCGGTTCGTGCCCTGCGCCATGGGGGTGCCCTGCCCGCCCCTTCCGCGCCCTCCCAGGCCTTTCGCGAGGCGCTCGCCGGGGCGGACCTCGTCGTGCATTGCGCAGCGCTCAACAGCGACCGCGGGACGTCTCCCCAGGCGCTCGACGCCGCGAATGGTGTGCTCACCGCGCGCCTCGCGGAAGCCGCCGCAGAGATGCCCGGCTGCGGCTTCATCTATCTGTCCTCCACCCGCGCGGTGGCTGACTCTGGCGTGGATTGCATGATCGGCCCCGACACCCCACCCCGCCCCACCGGCGCCTATGGCCGCTCCAAGCTGCTCGGCGAAACCGGTGTTCGCGAGGCCTTTGGCGTGCTTGGGAACCGCCGCGCTTTCATTCTGCGCCTGCCGATGGTCTATGGGCAGGGGATGCGCGGGCTGCTCGGCCTTCTTCTGCGCCTGGCGCGAAGCCCCCTGCCCTTGCCGCTCGGCGGGCTAAAGGGCGTGCGGCCGCTTCTGGGGCTCGACAAGGCCGTTGGGGCGATCCTCCACCTTGCCGGTCTCTCGCCCGCCCCCTTGCGCACGCTGGTCGCGGCCGATGCCGAACCCCTCTCCCTTTCTGAGATCGCCACGGCCTTTCGTGCCGGGCTGGGGCGGCGGCCGGGCATCCTGGGTTTTCCGCCGCCTGCATTCGGCCCGTTGCGCGCGCTGCAAGTGCGTCAGGCCTGCGATGTTTCCGCGCTTGCCGCGCTCGGCTGGGAGCCGCGCACGGACACGCCTGCGGCACTTGCCGCGCTCGCGGCGGGAAAGCGCCCATGATCAAGCGCCTGTTCGATTTCACGGCGGCAGGCCTCGGGCTTCTCGTGCTCGCACCCGTTATCGGCTGTCTGGCACTCCTGATCCGGCGCGACTCGCCCGGCCCCGCGATCTTCGCGCAGAAGCGGGTCGGGCGTGAAGGCCGGGTCTTCACCTGCTTCAAGCTGCGCACCATGCGCTCCGACACGCCCGATCTGCCGACCCATCTGGCCTCAGCCTCGTCCATCACGCGGCTGGGCGCCGTGCTCCGCCGCACCAAGCTCGATGAGCTGCCGCAGCTCTGGAACGTCTTGTGGGGCGAGATGAGCCTCGTCGGCCCCCGCCCCTGCCTACCCACGCAGGAACTGCTGGTGGAGGAACGCCGCGCGCGAGGGGTGCTCGCGCTGCGGCCGGGCATCACCGGGCTCGCCCAGGTCGACGGCATCGACATGTCCGATCCCGTGCGCCTCGCCCGGCGCGACGCGGATTACCTCCAAAGTGCGAGCTTTGCGGGCGACATCCTTTTGCTCTTCAAGACCTTCCTCGGACGAGGCGGCGGCGATCGTGTCCGGATCTGAGCGCGCCGTGCGGGGCTCCTGGCGATACGTCTCGGGCGAGCGGGGCTTCTTCCCCCCGCTGCCGCCCACATTGTTCGCCCGCAACAACGCGATGGCGGTAGCCTTGATGACCGCCCTGCCGGCAGTGGGCGGGAGTGCCGTCTCCATGCTGCTCGCGCTTTACTTCGGCTGGGGCATCATCTGCGTGGCGCTCGGGCGCTTTCCGCTTCTCCTGACGCCCACCGACCGGATCGCGGTCGGTGCGTTCTCCGCCTATTGGCTGCTCATTCTCGTCACGGCCCTCTTTCAGCCGGACCCCCTCGACGGCTTGCGCATCGCGGCGCAGCTTCTGCCGTTCCTGTCGCTCTGGGTGATGATCCCACGCCTGCGCGCGAGCCCCGAGGTCGACTACCTCTCCTTCATGGCGGCGGGTGCCGCCATCGGTGCCATCAGTGCGACCGCGCTTGGCCTCTGGCAGGTGGCGCAGGGTGCAGCGCGGCCCGAAGCCATGGCGGGCAATGCCGGGGTCTACGCCATTCTCTGCCTGGGGCTCGGCGCGCTTTCGGCCGTCAACATCGATTCCCCCATCGCCAAGCGGCGCTGGCTGGCATTCGCCGGCATCATCGCGGGCGGCATCGGCATGACGATCTCGCTCACCCGCGGCGTCTGGCTCGCGGCCCTGCCGATCGCCGTGCTGATGGTGCTCTATGCGCCCCGCCGCTGGGCTCAGTTCCGGCCGGCGACCATTCTCGGCATCCTGGCGCTCGCGCTCGCGGCCACCGTGATGTTTGCCGGCCAGTTCCTGCTCGATCTCTTCCACCAGACGGTCACGGCCTTCCAGACCATGGCGCTCGGCGACTTCACATCGAGCCCCGGCCAGCGCGTGCGCATGTGGATCGCGGCCGCCGAGGCGTTCGGCGAATCGCCGCTCTGGGGCTACGGCATCCAGAACCGCATGGATGTGGTGATCGGGCACTACCCGCTCAACGCGCCGCATGTGGTGCCCTACTCCCACGCACACAACGGCTTCTTTTCGGCCGCCATCGACGGCGGCGTGCTGGTGCTGACGGCCCTGGTAGCGGTTCTCGCAGCACCCGTCCTCGTCGCCGCGCGTCACCGCCGCGAGCCGGACGGCCGCAGGCGTCTCTTCGCCGCCTGGATGCTGGTGCTGACGGTCGCGCTCTGTGGGCTGACGCAGATCATGTTCAAGCACGACATCCTCGACGCCTTCTTCGTCTACACCACGGCCGTGATCGCGGCCTCGGTGCCCGTGGCGTCGGGTCGGAAAAGCTAGAACGCGTTCAGCGCTGGTCGAAGAGCCGGTCCTGGGAGCCTGCCGGCTCGTGATGGAGCGGCTCTTCCTCGATCTTGGCGTATTCGGGCACGATGTGGGACAGAAGCTCGACCGCCCGGCCCTCGTCCTCGCGCTCGGCTGCGGCTTCCAGCTCGCCCAGGGTGCGGTGGAGCACGGAACGGTCGATCACGCGGGGCGATGCGATCACGAAACCCTCGTCGGTACGCTCGTCCTGCACCTCGGTCGGGTCGAACAGCTCCTCGTAGAGCTTCTCGCCGGGGCGCAGGCCCGTGAACACGATGTCGATGTCGGTGCGCGGGCGATAGCCGGCAAGCTCGATCATGCGCTCGGCCAGGTCCACGATGGAGACGGGCTTGCCCATGTCGAGCACCATGATCTTGCCGCGCGCCGTCGTGGTGCGCAGGCCCCGTGCGGATGCGTGCAGCACAAGGCGCACGGCTTCGGGGATCGTCATGAAGAAGCGCACGATCTTGGGGTGCGTGACCGTCACCGGCCCGCCGGCTGCGATCTGCTCCTGGAAGCGCGGCACGACCGAGCCGGTGGAGGACAACACATTGCCGAAGCGCACCGTCTTGAAGCGCGTGCGCTTGGAGGACACGTCGAGCGCCTGGCAATAGGCCTCGGCCGCGCGCTTGGTGGCGCCCATGATGTTGGCCGGGTTCACCGCCTTGTCGGTGGAGATCATCACAAAGGTCGCGGCATCGTTCTCCAAGGCCGCGTCCGCCACGTTGCGGGTGCCCAGAACGTTGGTCTTGATGCCTTCGAGCGGGTTTCCCTCCACCAGCGGCACATGCTTGAGTGCAGCTGCGTGGAACACCACCTCGGGTTTCAGCTCTGCGAACAGCGCGTGGATGCGCGTGCGGTCGCGCACATCGGCCACATGGGTCACGAGGTCGAGCTCGGGCGCGCGGTCGCGCAACTCGTTGTCGAGCTGGTAGATGTTGAACTCGGAATTGTCGACGATGATCAGGCGGGCGGGGTTGAGCTCGGCGATCTGCCGGCACAGCTCCGAGCCGATCGAGCCGCCGGCCCCCGTGGCCAGCACCACGCGGCCGCCGATCAGGCGCGCCACGCTCAGCATGTCCGCGCGGATCTCGGCACGGCCGAGCAGGTCGCCGATCTCGATGGGCTTGGGCTCGAGCAGGGTGGCGGAGGTGACGGATGAGGTCTCGCCGACCGCAGGGATGCGGGTCAGCTTCAGGCCGTTGGCGGTTGCGGCCTCCAGCGCGTCGCGCAGCCACTGGCGGCCGGGCGACTGCTCGGCGATCACCAGCTCGCGCACGTCGGTGCCGCGGAAGCGCAACTGGGCGAGCACGGTCTCAAGGTTCGCCATCGTGCCGAGAACGCGCACGCCCTGCACGGAGCTCGCGCTGTTGCGCTCGCGGTCGTCCAAGATGCCGGCCACGCTGAAGGGCGCAGGCTTCAGGCGCTGCACGTTGCGGATGAAGGATTCGGCCGCATCCGTCATGCCCCAGATCAAGACCGCGCGCTCGGCCTGGAGCGGGCGGCGCGCGCGCCACAGGCCGCGGATCGAGGAGCCGTCCGTGAGCATGCGGTAGGTCAGCCGCGCCGCCATCATGGCGCCCAGCATGAACACCATGGTCAAGGGCGGCACCGAACGCGGGATGTTGTCGCCGCGCGAAACCAGGAAGCCCGCCACCGTGTAGAGCAGCACCGCCAGCACCGAGGCTTTGAGCAGCGTCTTCACCTCGGGGATCGACACGTGCCGCCAGGAGCCGTGCGGCACGCCGAACCAGGCAAAGGAGAACGCGCAGATCAGGCCGAAGCCGAGCGCCTTCTCGTAGACGCCGGGCACCGGATAGTTCCACGGCGCGCCGAGCACCAATGTGTAGGAAAACAGAAAGGCCACCACCGAGACGGCGACGTCGTAGAGGATGATCACCCCGCGCGCCCAGGCGGCCTTGCTGACTTGCGGCTTCTTGGCCATTCTCGCGCGTCCCCACATCGCCGGAGGCGATGCCCTCGCCTGTTTCAACCGCTTCTGGCGGTGCAACCTGGCCGTGTATGTTACAGCAAAGCGCGGCCGACAACAATGTTGCGCAGCCCGTCGGACGGCGATCTCCAAGTCTTGATAAGCACGATGTGGTCTAAATTGCGGTGAAGGCCCCGATCCAATCCTTGCAGCGATGATGGCGCGGGGCGCTTGACGCGAGCCCGCCTGCGGTGACTTTCACGCAAAACTTGCCGGGTTGGGAGGGCATCATGGCGCGTCTGCGTGTGGCGGGCATCAACTTCGACCATTTCCACATGGGCGATCTCCTGCGGGAAGCCTTCGAGCACCCCGACGCCGAGATCGTGGGCGTGTGCGACGCCTCGCCCGAGCGCATGAAGAATGCGGTGCGCAACTTCGCCATTCCGCCCGAGCGCGTGTTCTCCGATCCCGAGACCTGCATCCGCGAGACCCGGCCCGACCTCGTGATCCTCTGCCCGGCGACCGGCGAGCACGCCGATTACGTCGAGCGCGTCGCGCCTTTCGGCGTCCATGTGCTGGTGGAAAAGCCTTTCGCGGCCTCCGTGGCCGATGCCGACCGCATGATCGCGGCCATGAAGAGGGGCGGCGGCAAGCTCGCCATCAACTGGCCGCTCGCCTGGTATCCGTCCCACAACACCGCCCGACGCCTCGTGGTCGAAGGCGCGATCGGCGATCTCATCGAGGTGCATTTCTACGACGGCAACCGCGGCCCCCTCTATCACGGGGCCGACAAGGCGGAAGTGTCCGACGAGGCGGTCGCCGCCGCCAAGCCCAATTCTTGGTTCTACAAGCGCGCGAGCGGCGGCGGCAGCCTGCTCGACTATGTCGGCTACGGCGTCACGCTCGGCACCTGGTTCATGGATGGCCGCGCGCCCGAGGAGGTCACCTGTATCACCGACGAGCCCAACGGTCTCGAAGTGGACGAGCATTCGGTGACAGTCTGCCGCTACGCATCCGGCCTGTCCAAGTTCGAGACGCGCTGGGGCACCTTCTCCGACCCGTGGACGCAGCAGCCCCAGCCCAAATGCGGCTTCGTGCTGGTGGGCACGCGCGGCACGATCTCGTCCTACGACTACGACGACCATGTGACGATCCAGACCCGCGCCGAGCCGGCGCTCTGCCCGGTGCCGGTCGACGTGATCGCCGCCCCGCGCCGCAAGCCCGTGGAATACATGCTCCACGCGATCGCCCACGACAGGCCGATCGAAGGCCCGCTCGACCCCGCCCTCAGCCGCATCGGCCAGCAGATCACCGACTCGGCCGTGCTTTCCGCGCGCGAGAAGCGCACGGTGCCGCTTCTGCCCTAGGAAAGCTCGAGGAAGCCGAGATCGCAGGGCACGCGGGTCTCCCCGCCGCCCTCGTCCCGGACGACGAGCGTGGACGCCTCTCTTTCCACGCCTGCCGCTCCGCCCGCCCAGGGCAGCGCGCCGATGATGTGGCGCATCTCCACCGTGCCGCCGGGGTCGAGGGTGAGCCCGGTCGGCACGCTTGCCGCGTCGAGCGGGTGCGGTGTCTGGTTTGCTGACCAGCCGAGAAGCGCGCGGTTCAGCCCTTCCTCCACGCCCAGCACACCCCGGTGCCTGCCGTTCCATGGAGCGTAGTCGCGCCCGCCATTCGAGAACCAGAGCTTGGTCATGGGAAGCCGGCGGGGGTTGCGCAGGCTCAGGAAGAAATCGCTCTCCCCCTCGCGCGCCACCGCCGTCCAGCCGAGCGGCGACCCCTCGCTTTCGATGCCCGCCGCGAAATCCTCGTGCGCGTTGCCGAACGGATAGCGCGAAAGGTCGGCCTCCCCGCCATCTTGCAAAGGGAAATGCCGCGGGTCGTCCGACCGGGCGGGGTAGCGCAGGAGGGAGCGCCCGCGGGTGGGGTTCGTTTCAAGTGCCGTGGCAGGCGTTTCCCACCACCGCTTGGGCGAAAACGACAAGCGCCCGCCATGCGGCAGCGAAACCATCGCGTGGTTGGCGGCTGCGAACGTGCCCTGCCCGCCGGTGAAGACGTGTCGCTGATAGAGAAACGGATGCCCGTCCACCAGCCGCAATTCCTTCACGAGCACGGCCCCCATGGCCGAACGGCGCAGCCGGAAGCGCGCGAGCGTTTCCCCGCCTTCCCGCAGGGTTTCGAGATGATCCCAGGCGCTGTTCGCCGGCCAGCCATGGGCGGGCGCGCCATCGGCTGACGCGTCGCCGAAGGGCGCGCAGAAGAAATCACCCGAAAGCCCCGCGAGATGGGGCGCGGCACCCGGCGGCAGGGGCTCGGCGTCATCGAGCCAAGGCGCGCGGTGCAGGGGCGCGGCGGTCTGGCCCTGCCAGGTCACGCGGAGCGCGGCCAGCATGCCGAAGCGCGTGTCGAGCGCGGCCTCGATGCCGTCCGCCGCAAAGCCCACCACGGTGTCAGCCACGATCCTCTCCTCTCATCGCTGCAAGCATTGTTTCATAGCGGCTGTCGCCAAGGGTTTCATTCATTGACCACCGGAATTTTCTGTGCGGTATTCCCGCCCACTCCCGCCGAGCCTCAAAGCCAGGGGGAGCGCACGAGGAACCGCACCGCATGGTCTATGCCACCCGAGACGGCTCGGCCCATCGCCGCCTGCGGATCGGCATGGTCGGCGGCGGGCGTGACGCCTTCATCGGCGCCGTGCACCGCATGGCCATGCGGCTCGACGACCGCATCGCGCTGGTCGCGGGCGCGCTTTCGTCCGATCCCGAGCGCTCGCGCCTGTCGGCGGAAGACATCGGCATCGACCCCGAGCGGGCCTATGCGAGCTTCGCCGAGATGGCGGAGGCCGAGGCCTCGCGCTCGGACGGCATCGAGGCCGTCGTGATCGTGACGCCCAACCATCTCCATGCGGCAGCCGCGCGCGCCTTTCTCCAGGCCGGCATCGACGTGATCTGCGACAAGCCCTTGTCGGCCACGCTCGCCGAAGCCGAGGAACTGGCCGCACTCGCGCGCGAAAGCGGGCTCGTCTTCGCGGTCACGCTCAACAACACGGGCTACGCCATGGTGCGCCATGCGCGCGAACTGGTGCAGAACGGCGCGCTCGGCGAAGTGCGCATCGTGCGCGCGGAATACATCCAGGACTGGCTGACGAACCCCATCGATGCCAATGGCAACAAGCAGGCGGAATGGCGCACCGACCCCGCCCGCGCGGGGCGCTCGGCCTGTCTCGCGGATATCGGCGTCCACGCTTTCAGCCTCGCTCACTTCGTGTCGGGCCAGGCGCCCACCTCGCTTGCAGCCGACCTGACCACTTTCGTGCCCGGCCGCAGGCTCGACGACAACGCCCATGTGCTGCTGCGCTATGCGAGCGGAGCGCGCGGCGTGCTCGTCGCGAGCCAGGTCTCGCCGGGCAACCTCAACAATCTTTCGATCAAGGTTTACGGCGACAAAGCC
>QFNI01000027.1 GCA_003240775.1 Mesorhizobium amorphae
GTCAACAAGGAGTCGGGCGGCGGCAACAAGTCGGGCTCGGGCCGCGGCGTGAAAGACACCAACCTGTCCGCGAAGATCGGCGGGGAGAAGGGCGGCAAGGCATCGGCCGCGCGCACGCCCGAGCAACGCTCGGCCTCGGCCAAAAAGGCCGCGGCCACCCGCAAGCGCAACAAGGAAAATGCCTGAGGCGGCCTGCGCAGAAAGCGGCCTCAGCCCACCCGCTCGCCGTTCTTGAAGCGGTAGCTCGGCTGGTACATCGTGACCAGCTCTTCGGCGGCCGTGGGGTGGACGGCCATGGTGCGGTCGAAGTCGTCCTTGGTCAGGCGGGCCTTGACCGCGATGCCCAGAAGCTGCGCGGTCTCGCCCGCTTCGTGCCCCAGCATGTGCATGCCCACCACGCGGCGCGTCGCGCCGTCCACCACGAGCTTGATCAGCACGCGCTCGTCGCGGCCCGAGATGGTGTTGCGCATCGGGCGATAGGCCGCGCGGTAGATCTCGACCTCGGCAAGCTCTTTCGCGGCCTCCTCCTCGGTCATCCCCACCGTGCCGAGCTCGGGTTGGGAGAAGACGGCGGTCGCGATGCAGTCGTGGTCGGGGCGCGTTGGGTTGTTCTTGAAGGCGGTTTCCACGAAGCACATCGCCTCGTGGATCGCGACGGGGGTCAGCTGCACGCGGTTGGTGACGTCGCCCACGGCATAGATGTTGGGCAGGTTGGTGCGCGAATATTCGTCCACCACGATCTCGCCCAGGGGTCCGAGCGCTACGCCCGCCGCCTCGCAGCCCAGGCTGCCGGTGTTGGGGATGCGGCCGAGCGCCAGCATCACCTGGCCGACCGACAGGATCGTGCCATCGGACAGATAGGCCGTGAGCCCGCCGTCCTCGCGCTTTTCGACGCGCTCGAAGATGGTCTGGCAATGGATGCGGATGCCCTTCTTCTCCATCGCCTCGTGAAGGGCGGTGCGCAGCTCCATGTCGAAGCCGCCCAGGATCTCGGCGCCACGATAAACGAGCGTGGTCTCGACGCCGAGTCCGTGGAAGATGTTGGCGAACTCCACCGCGATGTAGCCCCCGCCCGCGATGGCGATCGCCTTGGGCAGCTCGGGCAGAACGAAAGCCTGGTCGGACGTGATGCAATGCTCGTGGCCGGGCAGCGAGACGTGCTGGTTGGGCCGGCCGCCCGGCGCGAGCAGGATCGTTTCCGCCGTCACCGTGCGGTTTTCCGCTTCCAGGCGGATCGTGTGGGCGTCGAGCAACTGGGCGCGCGAGGCGAAGGCCTCGCCGCCGGCCTTTTCCACGCCCAGCCGGTAAAGGCCTTCGAGGCGCGCGATCTCCTTGTCCTTGGCGGCAAGAAGGGTGGGCCAATCGAAGCGTGCCTCGGGCACGGTCCAGCCGAAGCCCTTGGCGTCCTCGAAGCTTTCGGGAAACTGCGAGGCATAGACGAAGAGCTTCTTGGGCACGCAGCCGCGGATCACGCAGGTGCCGCCGTAGCGATACTCTTCCGCGATGCCCACGCGCTTGCCCAGGCCCGCCGTGACACGCGCGGCGCGCACCCCGCCCGAGCCGCCGCCGATCACAAACAGGTCGTAGTCGAAGCGGGGCATCGGGCGTCTCGGGCTGGGTGGCAGAAAAGGAAAAGCCCGGTCTGCGCCGGGCTTGGAGTATTCCCGGTGCTACTCGGCCGCGGCCGGTGCCGCCTCGGGCGCAGGGGGTGCTGCGGGGGCAGCCGCCGCGAGCGCTTCGCCGGTGCTCTGGGCGAGATCGCGGGCCACGCCGCGCTGCCAGATCTCGGCTGCGCGGGCCACTTCGCGGTTGACGATCTGGCCATCCGACAGGAGCTTCTGGCCCGTCTCGGAACCGAAGAAGGCGGCCATCTCGTTGAGCTGCGGCTCGGTGAAGACGCGCGCATAGGCAAGGGCCGCCTCGCGCTCGAGATCGGCGCGGCGGGCCGCGAGCGCGATGGTCTTTTCGTCCACCGTGGTCACGATCAGCTGCTCGAGGTCGGGGTTCTTGCGGATCAGCTCGCTCTTCAGCGCGGTGGCCGCGGCCGGCAGGATCGCGTCGAACGTGTCGGTGGCCTTCAGCGAGGCGATGGCGCCGCGGGCGGCCTTGATGTGCGCTTCGGAAATCTCCTGGGCGCTTGCCACGCCACCGAGGCACAGAAGGGACGCAGCCAGGGCGATGCCCCGAAAGGCGCGAACGGCGATCATCGGCAATGCTCCATCAGGAAGTTCATGAGCGGAAGGGACGAACCGTTTCCACACCGCCCTCGGCTGCGAGGATCACGGAATCGGCCATGTCGAGAAACAGGCCGTGCTCCACGACACCGGGGATCGCGTTGAGCGCGGCGGCGAGGGCTCTTGGATCGGGAATGCGGCCAAAAGATGCATCGAGGATGAGGTGCCCGCCATCGGTCTGGAAGGGCTCGCCGTCCTTCTGGCGCAGCGCGATCGGGCCGGACAGGCCAAGCTCGAAGGAGGCGCGGCGCACCGCGTTCTCGGTCGCGCGGAGGCCGAAGCCGTTCACCTCGATCGGCAGCGGAAAGCGGCCGAGCACGTCGACGCGCTTGGAAGCGTCGGCGATCACCACCATGCGGCGCGAGGCGGCCGCCACGATCTTCTCGCGCAGGAGCGCTCCGCCGCCGCCCTTGATCAGCGAAAGCTCCGGGTCGAACTCGTCCGCGCCGTCGATCGCGAGATCGAGCTCGGGCGTCTCGTCGAGCGTGGAAAGCGGAATGGACAAGGCCCGGCAAAGGGCGGCACTCCGCTCGGATGTCGGCACGCCCGTGACGGCCATGCCCTCGGAGACGCGCGCGCCGAGCAGGCGGATGAACTCCTCGGCCGTGGAGCCCGTGCCGATGCCGAGCTTCATGCCGGGCTCGACCTCTTCGAGCGCCACCCTGGCGGCTTCGATCTTGAGCGCTCTTGCGTCCAAACGGATGTTCCAACTCACTGCGATGCGGGCTGGGCTCCTACCACCCGCTGCCGCGCTTGGCAAAGCAAGCGTGCCCTGCAATGACGATCCACCCCCGTTCCGGAGCCGCTTCCATGCCCCCTGCCCTGATCTTCGACCTCGACGGCACGCTGGTGGACACCGCGCCCGACCTTGTCGAAAGCCTCAACCACGCGCTTGCGAGCGCCGGCGTCGAGCCGGCCGAGCGCGACGCCATCGGCTTTCACGTGGGCATGGGCGGCCGCGCCATGATCGAGCGGGCCTATGCGCTGCGGTCGCGCCAGCTTTCGCCAGAAGAGCTCGAGCGATTGGCAGCCGTGTTCCTCGCCCACTACGCCGACCGCATCCCCGGCGGCTCGCAGCCCTATCCGGGCGTCGTGGAGGCCATCGAGGCGCACCGCGCGGACGGCTTCATCGTGGGCATCTGCACCAACAAGCCCGAGGCGCTCGCGCTGCGCCTCATCGAGGCGCTCGGATTGTCGCAGCATTTTTCGGCGATCTGCGGGGCGGACACCTTCCCCTTCCGCAAGCCCGACCCGCGCCACCTTCTGGAAACGCTTGCGCGCGCCGGCGGCGTGGCCGACCAGACGCTGATGGTGGGGGATTCGCGCACCGACATCAACACCGCCAAGGCCGCCGGCATTCCGGTGGTCGCGGTGGATTTCGGCTACACCGACCGGCCCGTCGCCGAATACGAGCCGACGCTGGTGATCAGCGACTACCGCACGCTGACGCCCGCGCTGTCGCGGCGTCTGATCGCAGCCGCACAAGGCTGAACGGACCCGCTTGACTAGGCCCAAGCCCTCGCACTATATCGCGGCCCTGCTTCGGAGGCACTGCCTCTGACGGGCGCGTAGCTCAGCGGGAGAGCATTCGCTTCACACGCGAAGGGTCACAGGTTCAATCCCTGTCGCGCCCACCATTCCACCTCGATATCGTCGGCTCGACCTTGCGGTCTGACACCCCTCGCGGGGTGCCAAGCCGAACGCCTGCCCGGCCCCTGTGGGAAGCTTCTCAGCTTCCCGCAGCGCGCACTTGTTCGGTGCTCGCGAAGGCCTCGCCCAGGTGCTTGTCGCGCTCGTAGACGTCGCCGAAATACTGGATCGTGCCGGACGCATCCGGCCAGGCGGTGAAATAGGCCACATAGACCGGGATCTTGCGCGACACCTTTTCCACCGAGTGCTTGCCGCCCTTCAGCTTGCCTTCCACATGCTCCACGGTCGAGCCGAGCACGGCTGCGGCCATCTCGCGCGGCTGGGCGAGCCGCACGCAACCGTGACTGAACGCGCGCGAATCGCGCGAGAACAGCGACTTGGCCGGCGTGTCGTGCATGTAAATCGCGTGCTTGTTGGGGAACATGATCTTGAGTTCGCCCAGCGCGTTCGCCTCGCTCGGTGCCTGGCGCACGCCGTAGGGAATCTTGGAGCCGTAGGAGCCCCAGTTCACCGAGGACGAGGGAATGCGCTTGCCGCTCGCATCCGTCACCTCGTAGCCCGCGCGGTCGAGATAGCCGGGGTCCGAGCGCAGGCGCGGCAGCATCTCGTTGACGATGATCGACTGCGGCACGCCCCAATAGGGGTTGTACTCCACCCGCTCGATCTCGTCCTGGAAGAAGGTGGTCTGGTTGTCCTTGGTGCCGATCACCGTGCGCATGTTCAGCTTCTCGACGCCGTTCTCGACGTAGGACGCGGTGAAGGCGGGCTGGTTGATGAAGACGCGCGTTTCGCCCAGCGTGCGCGGCAGCCAGCGCACCTGCTCCAAGGCCACGACCAGCTTCTCCTCGCGGTCGGCCGAGGACACGCCCGTCAAAGCCTGGATCGTGCGCGGGCCGATGATGCCGTCGCCGCGCAGGCCCTTGGCCTCCTGCACGCGCTTGACGGCTGCGACGAGGTCGGGGCCGTAGGTCTCGTTGGCACCGTTGGCGAGCACGGCGGCGCGCTCCTCGAGCGCTTCGGCCGGCAGCGAGCCTTCCAGAAGCGTGAGGAAGGCGGGCAGGCCGACATGGGTGCCGCCGGGCTTCAGCATCATGGTGCGGTCGACCGCGACGCTGACGCCCGTCTCGGCGCGCACGGAGGCGAGCGCCTCGCGCAGCTTGGTGTATTGCGGGATCTGCGGATGGGCCGATTCCAAGGCCGCGCGCACGCTCTTTGCGCGACCGAGACGCGCGAGGTCGGCTGCTCCGTCGAACGGCTTCAGCGCGAAATCGTGGAAGCCCGACAAGCGATTGGGGTCGATGCGCCCGCCCGTGGCGTCGGACAGGTAGCGCAGCGCACGCGCCGAAAGCGCCATCTCGAAGCGGATGGCTTCCGCATGGCGCGCGGCCTCGTCGCCGCCGCCGAGCGGCATGGCGACCGCATAGTCGGAGGCCTGCAAACCATGGCTCGCGGCCTCGCCCATCACAGCGATCGCTTCCTGCGCACGGGCATTGGGGCGCCCCTCCGCATCGATCCAGAGCAGGTCGGGATTGGCGGCGTAATAGGCGACGATCGCGTCGGCCACGCGCTTTTCGGCCTGGAGCGCGAAGCCGTCGAGGCCGGCGAATTCGGGCCGTGCCACAGGTGCTGCACGCGCATCGCCCTGCTCAAAGGCCGCGCCGCCCGTCAACTTGGCGAAGTCCACCGGCACCAGGGCCGCGGCCTTGTAGTCGTAATAGGTGGGAGCCGCGATCTTGGGCGCATCGCGCACGGCCTGCCGGCGCGGAGCGCTTTCGCTGCGCCGCTCGCGCGCGATGGGCGCCTGCGGGATAGCGACGCGCTCGACGCGAACCGGGGCCTTGCGCGTGAACCCGTTGCGCTGCGCGGCATCGAGCGCGCTCGCATGGGCGGGTGCCGCCAGAATGGTTGCGAGGGCGGAGGCGATCAGGAGTGGCCCGAGCTTGCGCGACATTTTAAATCCCCCGGATACGTTCGAAAGCAATCATAAACCGCGCTGGGCAGGCGCGGCAGGCGCAAGCAGCGGATCGGAGCGCAACAGGCTTGGCCTGTGGCGCAGGTGCGACAGTGGCCGGGGTCAGGTGCCCAGGCGGTCGCCGTCGGGGTCGTAGTCTCGGTCGCGCTCGGCGATGGGCTGGCGCCCGACCTCCTCGCTGGGCGACGGACGCTCGCCGCCCTGGTGGTCCGCACCGTCGGCCGACGCGTCTTCGGCGTTGTCGGGCGATGCCGGCTGGGCAGGCTGCATGCCCTGCTGGTCCTCGTTGAGGGTGTCGGCCGGCTGCAACTCGGGCGTGCGGGGCGGCTCCGAGGAAGCGCCCTGGTGATCGAGCCTGCCGCTTGCTTCCTGCTCCATCGCCGCGCCGTCCTTTTCCGTGTCTTTCGCCAGGGTGGTTAAACGATTCGGTTTTCGGTTCGTTGCACGGTGACTGCGCTCAATGTGCAGGCTAAGGGGCGACGATGCGGAACGGCACCCCCTCACTCCTCGGCGTCGGCGGCGCCCATATCGACCGGCGCGGCAAGTCGCATGCAGCCTTTGTCGCCGGCGCGTCCAACCCGGGCGAGATGCGCGAGGATGTGGGCGGCGGGGTCTTCAACGCGCTGCGCAACGCAAGGCAGCGGGGGGTGGCCTGCACCCTGTTTTCCGTGCGCGGCGGCGACGGCGCGGGGATGGCCGTGGGGGAAACGGCCGAGGCCGCGGGCATCATGGACATTTCCGGCGTGTTCCTCGACCGCGCCACCGCGAGCTACACGGCGCTGATCGACGGCGACGGCGAAGTGGTGGGCGCGCTCGCCGACATGGGCATATACGAGACGGCCTTTCCGCGCCGGATGCGCTTGAACAGCCTGCGCCGCGCGATCGCGGCCGCGGATGCGGTTCTGGCGGACGCCAATCCGCCGGGCGCGGCACTCGAAAGGCTGGTGGCGCTGGCGGGGCCGGGCAAGGTGCACGCGATCGCGGTTTCGCCCGCCAAGGTCGTGCGCTTCCTGCCGCTGCTCGACCAGCTCGCATGCCTGTTTTGCAACACGCGCGAGGCCAAGGTGCTGACGGGCGCAAGCGATCCGGCGGAGCAGATCGCGGGCTTGCGCGCGCTGGGGCTCGGCGCCGGCGTGATCACGGCGGGCGCGGACGGGATCATGTTCTTCGAAGGCGAGCGCGTGTTTCGCCTGGATCCGCCCCACCTCGCAGCCACGGTGGATGCGACGGGTGCAGGCGACGCGCTGGCGGGCGGCACGGTGGCGGCCCGCATGCTCGGGCTCTCCTTGCCGGACGCCCTGCGCCACGGGGTGGCGGGCGCGCGGCTCGCGCTGCAATCGAGCCGCTCGGTGCCCGAGATCGGCGAGGAAAGCTTCGGGGCCGCGCTGGCCCTGGTGCCGGAGGCCGTCGCCTCCGGCGTCTAGAGCATCTCCGATGAATGGGGATCCATCGGAGATGGTCCGGCTCAGCCCTCGGTGAGGGGCGAGAGCTGGATTTCCACGCGGCGGTTCTGCGCGCGGCCGTCGGACGTGGCGTTGGAGGCGATGGGGCGATCCTTGCCGAAGCCTGTCACGGCGAAGCGGCGGGAATCGATGCCCTGGCCGGACAGGTAGTCCGCCACCGAAAGCGCGCGGCGCTGGCTGAGGTCGTAATTGTAGCCCGAGCTGCCCTGGCTGTCGGTGTGGCCGTAGACGTCCACGGTGGTGCGGTTGAACTTCTTGAGCACGAGGCCGACCGAGTTCAGCGTGGGATAGAAGGACGACTTCACCGTGTCCTGGTCGGTGGCGAAGGTGATGTTGGAGGGCATGTTGAGCACGATCTGGTCGCCCACGCGGGTGACGGAGACGCCCGTGCCCTGAAGCTGGGCGCGAAGCTCGGATTCCTGCTGGTCCATGTAGTTGCCGACCGCGCCGCCCGCGAGCGCGCCGATGCCCGCGCCGATCAGCACCGCGTTGCGCTGGGCGTTCGAGGAGCCGCCGACGGCAAGGCCCGCCAGCGCGCCCAGGCCGGCGCCGAGAGCGGCGCCGCCAGCCGTGTTCGAGACCTTCTGCTGGCCCGTATAAGGATCGGTCGTGCAGGCGCCCAGCATGAGCGCCGCGGCGAGGGCCGCGCCGATGCGAAGTGATTTCATTGGTGTCCCTCTCACAGGTGGTGGCGCTATTGCACCATCGTTTCCTTGTCCCTGGCTGTTGATTGCGGCTGATTGCGGCGAAATGGGGAAGGATGCGGGCGCGGCCGAACGTTCCTACCCTCCGAGCGCGCGCTTGAGCGCCCCGATCAGGCTTTCGCGCGATTCCGGCGCGCCCTGGCCGCGGGGCCCATAGACGTTGCGGTCGAGGAAATGGCCGGTGAGGCGGAAGCCCTGGGCGATCGATTCCCCATCGGCGTGGCGCCGGGTCCCGGCCAACAGAAAGGCGGGCAAGGGCAGGAGCTTGTCGATCCAGGGTTCGGCGGCGGATTGCGAGACGGCGCGGCCCGTGCGGGGCGACACATAGGCGAGCCGGTCGTTGGCACCCGTCACGGCGCATTCGCTCAAGTCGAGGCCGAAGCCCAGTTCTTCGAGGATCAGCGCCTCGAAGCGCACGCAAAGGGCGCCCGCGACCGAAGGCTGGTCGAGATGGCCGAGCACCACGCCGAGCGCTTCGTAAAGCGCCGGGTGCGGGTCGCGCTCGGGCAGGAGGCGCAGATGCGCGGCGAGCGTCTGGAGCGCGAAGACGGCGACCGCGCTTTCCATCAGGAGCCCGGCATTGAGATCGACGGGCTCGACGGTGAAGGTGCCCATCTGCTCGTCCACGCGCGCGCGCCAGACGAGATCGACGCGGTTGCCGGGCTGGAGCACGGGGCGCTGGCGGCGCGAGCGCCCGCCATGCACGAGGCCGAGATGGCGCCCATGCGCGCGGGTCATGGTTTCCAAGATGGCGGCGGTTTCCCCGTGAGGCCGGGTGCCCAGCACGATGCCTTCGTCGCGCCATTCCATGGAAGGCTACCGGGGGCGCTCCAGGCCCATGGCGCGGAAGCGCTCGGGGTCCTCGCTCCAGTTCTCGCGCACCTTCACGAACAAGAAGAGGTGCACGGGCTGCTCGGCCACTTCGGCGATCTCGGTTCTGGCCGCCTGGCCGATGGCGCGGATCGTCTGGCCGCCCGCGCCCAGCACGATCTTCTTCTGGCTGTCGCGCTCGACATAGATGACCTGCTCGATGCGCACCGAGCCGTCCTTCTTTTCTTCCCACTTCTCGGTCTCGACATGGGAGGAGTAGGGCAGCTCCTGATGCAGGCGCAGGAACAGCTTCTCGCGCGTGATCTCGGCGGCGAGCTGGCGGAGCGGCAGGTCGGAGATCTGGTCCTCGGGATAGAACCAGGGGCCGGGCGGCAGGCGCTTCGCCAGATGGTCGAGGAGGTCGTCGCAGCCCGATCCGGTGAGGGCCGAGATCATGAAGGTCGCCTCGAACTGCGCCTTCTCGTTGCACTCGGCGGCCAGGCCCAGCAGCGCGTCGCGCTTGATGCGGTCGACCTTGTTGAGCACGAGGATCTTGGGCTGGCGCACATCGGCCAGGGAAGCGACGAGCGCTTCGGCATCCCCCTTCAGGCCGCGCTCGGCATCCACCAGCACGAGCACGAGGTCGGCATCCTTGGCGCCGCCCCAGGCGGTGGTCACCATCGCCTCGTCGAGCTTGCGGCGGGGGCGGAAGATGCCGGGCGTGTCGACGAACACGATCTGCGTGTTTTCGCGCGTGACGATGCCGCGCACGATGGCGCGCGTGGTCTGCACCTTGTGGGTGACGATCGAGACCTTCGCGCCGACGAACTGGTTCAGCAGCGTCGACTTGCCGGCATTGGGCGCGCCGATCAGCGCAATGAAGCCCGAGCGGGTTTCGCGCGCCGGGGACTCAGGGAGCGGCTCGGGCGTGGCGGGGGTCTCGGTCACTGGCTCGTCCATAGGCCCTCGCGCTTCAGCAATGCGGTTGCGGCGGCCTGCTCGGCCTTGCGGCGCGACGAGCCGGAGCCGGTCTCGGGCCCGAAGCCCGGCACGGAAACCGAGACGGTGAAGACCGGATCGTGGTCGGGCCCGGTGCGGTTCTCGATCGCATAGGAGGGCACGGCTCCCCCTTGGGTGACGGCCCATTCCTGGAGTGCGGTCTTGGGCTCGCGCGGGGTTTCCACCCCTTCTTCCATGCGCGGCGTCCAGTAGCGCGCGATGAAGGGGCGCACGGCTTCCAGGCCGCCGTCGCGATAGATGGCGGCGATCAGCGATTCCACCACGTCCGCACGCACATTGTGGGCCTTGCGGCCCTGGAGCGCTTTCAAGCCGATATCGGCGCGGATGAGTTCGGTGAGGCCGGTTTCCTCCGCGATGCCCGCGCAGGCCTCGCGGCTGACCAGCGCATTGAGGCGCGGGGCGAGATCGCCCTCGGAGGCCTCGGGAAAGCGGCGGGTGAGCATGTCGGCGACGAGCAGGCCGAGCACGCGGTCGCCCAAGAATTCGAGCTGCTCGTAATTGCCCTTGTCGCGCCCGCTCATGCTGGAATGGGTGAGCGCGCGCTCGAGCAGGCCGGCATCCTCGAAGCGGTGGCCCGTGACATGGGCCAGCCGCTCGACCAGCGCACCGCCCGTGGGGCGTTCCTCGCGCGCGGCCATTCAGTGCACGGAGTTGAAGAGGCGGGAGGGGCGCACTTCGCTCGGCCAGCGCCAGATCTCGAGCGGGCTCGCGCCGCCGGCGATCGAGAAGAAGATGATGTTGGCGCGGCCGACCAAGTTCTCCTCGGGCACGAAGCCGACATTGAAGCGGCTGTCGGTGGAGTTGTCGCGGTTGTCGCCCATCATGAAATAGTGACCGGGCGGCACGACAAATTCCTGCGTCTCGTCGCCGATGCCGTTCGGGGTGAGGTCGAGCGTGTCGTAGGAAACGCCGTTGGGCAACGTCTCGCGGTAGACATCGACGGGGCGGTTCTGCTCGGTGATGTCGGGATTGTCGATCTCGCCGACTTTCTCGCGCGGCACGGCCTGGTTGTTGATGAAGAGCTGGCCGCCGCGCACCTGCACGGTGTCGCCGGGCAGGCCGATCACGCGCTTGATGTAGTCGATGGACGGATTGGGCGGGAACTTGAACACCACCACGTCGCCGCGCTCGGGCGCGGAACCCCAGATGCGGCCCTCAAACAGCGGCGGCGAGAAGGGGAAGGAGTGCTTGGAATAGCCGTAGGCCCACTTGGTGACGAACAGATAGTCGCCTTCGAGCAGGGTGGGGCGCATCGAGCCCGAGGGGATCGAGAAGGGCTGGAACAGGAAGGTGCGGATCACGAGCGCGAGCAGAAGCGCCTGCACGATCACGCCGATCGTCTCGCCCAAGCCCCCGCTCTTCTTTGCCGTCTTGCCTGCCACGCTCATGCAGCCCTCGAATTGAAAGTCGCCACCGGCTCTATCCGTTCGATCGGGGAGCCGCAATGTGGCAGACGCGGTTCCGCGCCGGGAATGGGGCGCGAAGATGACTGGGGCGGGGATTCTTCCGGCTTTGCGTCGCCTGTCACAGCCTGCGCTGTGGCAAGGCCGTGCGTCCTTCGAGGCCCGGCTCCGCCGGGCACCTCAGGATGAGGACCGTGGGCTGGGGCTGCTCACCCACCCTCGAAGCGCCTCCCCCGCTCCTCATCCTGAGGTGCCCGCGGAACGCGGGCCTCGAAGGACGCAGGGCGTTGCCGCAAACGGCAGGAAACCCGCTCACTCCTCCGGGTCCAGCGCCTCGATGATCACGAAGGCCTGGGCCAGGGGGAAGTCGTCGGTGATGGTCAGGTGGATCACGGCGCGCTTGGACGGGGGGGTGAGGGTGGCGAGGCGGGTGGCGGCGCCGCCCGAAAGCTGCATGGTGGGCTTGCCGCCGGGCAGGTTGACCACGCCCATGTCGCGCCAGAAGACGCCTTGGGCGAGCCCCGTGCCGAGCGCTTTGGCGCAGGCCTCCTTGGCGGCAAAGCGCTTGGCATAAGAAGCGGCGCGGGTGGCGCGCGCGTCCGACTTGCGCTGCTCGATCGGGGTGAAGACGCGCTCGGTGAAGCGCGCGCCGTGGCGCTCCAGCGTCTTTTCGATGCGGCGGATGTCGATCAGATCGCTGCCGATGCCGATGATCACGGGCCCCTCCCCTTGCAAATCGTCAGAGCGAGCGGCTGCCGGGCTTCACGGGCGGGATGGCGGCAAGATCGGGCGGAAGCGCGTCGGCGGGATAAGCGGGCACCTCGTGCTCGGCCAAGGCGACCAGCGGCACGCCGCCGAGATCGGCCTTGCCGGCCGAGCGGTCGATGATGCAGGCAGCCCCCCGCACGTCGGCGCCGAGCTTTGCAAGGCAATCGATGGTCTCGCGGATCGAAAGACCGGTGGTGACGATGTCCTCCACCACGACCACGGGTGCGCCCTTCTCCAGCTCGAAGCGGCGCAGGCGGAACTCGCCCGCCTCGCGCTCCACCCAGATCGCGGGAACCTTGAGATGCCGCGCGGTCTCATAGGCGGGGATCAGGCCGCCGATGGCCGGGCCGACCACCGCAAAGAGATCGCGCCCGAAGCGCTTCTCGATCTTTTCAGCCAGCGCGCGGCACAGGCGCTCGGTCTTGTCGGGATGCATGAAGACGCGTGCCTTCTGCAGGAAGACGGGCGAGCGCAGGCCCGAGGACAGGATGAAATGGCCTTCCAGCATCGCGCCCGCATCGCGGAAAACCTGGAGAACTTCGTCTTTCTGCATGGTGTCCTCAACCGTTGACGCGGCGTGCCTCGCTCACGCTCTGGGCATCGCGCAGCTGGCTCAAGATTCGGTTGAGATGCTTGAGATCCCACACTTCGAGATCGATCAGCATCTCGGCGAAGTCGGACGCCGTGCGCGTCATGGACATGCCGACCACGTTGGCGTCGTTCTGCGCGATGAGCTGGGAGATTTCGGCGAGCGAGCCCGGCGCGTTGAGCGCGATCACCTTGACGCGCGCGGGAAAGCGCTCGCGGCTCGTCTCGTCGATGTCCCAGCGCACGTCGATCCAGCGGTCGGTCTGGTCGTCGAAATCGGTGAGCGAGGGCGACTGGATGGGATAGATGGTGATGCCCACGCCCGGCTCCATGATGCCGACGATGCGGTCGCCGGGCACGGCCCCTTCGGGCGCGAAGCGCACGGGCAGATCGCCGCGCAGGCCGCGGATGGGAACCGCGTCGCGCTTGTCGGTGCGCGCTTCCTTGGGCTTGGAGCGGCCGGGAATCTGGAACAGCATGCCGGCTGCGTTGCGGATGTTGAACCAGCCCTCCTCGCGCGGCTTCTCGCGCGCCACCTGCTTGACGCGCTCCTCCTTGTAGTCGGGGAAGACGGCGCGCACGACATCCGAGGAGGCGAGCTCGCCGCGGCCGACGGCTGCGATCACGTCCTCCACGTCCTTGCGGCCCAGGCGATGGAGCACGGGCTTGAGCGCCTCGCGCGAGAAGCGGCGGCCGGCGCGCTCGAAGGCGCGGTCGAGGATGCGGGTGCCGAGCCCGCCATACTGCTTGCGGATCGCGTGGCGCGTGGCGCGGCGGATGGCGGCGCGCGCCTTGGCGGTGACCACGAGGCTTTCCCAGGCGGCCGGCGGCACCTGGGCCTTGGAGCGGATGATCTCGACCGAATCGCCGTTCTGAAGCTCGGTCATCAGGGGCATCACGCGGCCGTTGACCTTCACGCCGACCGTGGTGTCGCCCACATCGGTGTGGACGGCATAGGCGAAGTCGATTGCCGTGGCCCCCTTGGGCAGCGCGATGATCATGCCCTTGGGCGTGAAGCAGAAGACCTGATCCTGGAACAGCTCGAGCTTGGTGTTCTCCAGGAAGTCTTCCGGGCTTTCGCCCTCGGCCAGCTGCTCGATGGTGCGGCGGAGCCAGGCATAGGCGTTCGACTCCTTGTCGAGCGCGTGGTTGGCGGCGCCCGGACGGGTGTTCAGCTTGTCCTTGTAGAGCGAGTGCGCGGCGACGCCGTATTCGGCCACCGTGTTCATCTCGCGCGTGCGGATCTGAAGCTCGATGCGCTGGCGCGCGGGGCCGACGATGGTGGTGTGGATCGAGCGGTAGTCGTTGGGCTTGGGCGTGGAGATGTAGTCCTTGAAGCGGCCGGGCACCATCGACCAGGTGGTGTGGACGATGCCGAGCGCGGCGTAGCAATCCTCCACGCGCTCCACCATCACGCGGAAGCCGAAGATGTCGGAAAGCTGCTCGAAGGACAGCGCCTTGGATTCCATCTTGCGGAACACCGACCAGGGCGTCTTCTGGCGGCCCTTCACCTGGGCCGCGATGCCGCGCTGCTCGAGCAGGGCCGCGAGCGCCTTTTCGATGTCGCCGATCACGCCGCGGTTGCGGGTGACCACCTCCTGGAGGCGCTTGGTCACGGTGTCGTGCGCGTCGGGATTGATGTGGCGGAAGGCGAGCTCTTCGAGCTCCTCGCGCATCTCCTGCATGCCCATGCGCCCGGCGAGCGGCGCATAGATGTCCATGGTTTCCTCGGCGATGCGCAGGCGCTTCTCGGCCGCCATGTGGCCGAGCGTGCGCATGTTGTGGAGGCGGTCGGCGAGCTTGACGAGCAGCACGCGGATGTCATCGGAGATGGCCAACAGCAGCTTGCGCAGGTTCTCGGCCTGCTGCGCCTTCTTGGACACGAGGTCGAGCTTCTTGAGCTTGGTCAGGCCATCGACCAGCTTGCCCATGTCCGTGCCGAAAAGCTCGTCGATCTCGGCGCGGGTGGCGGACGTGTCCTCGATCGTGTCGTGCAGGAGCGCGACTGCGATCGTCGCCTCGTCGAGATGCATGTCGGTGAGGATGGCCGCCACTTCGAGGGGGTGCGAGAAGTAGGGATCGCCCGACGCGCGGCGCTGGTGGCCATGCTTCTGCATGGCATAGACATAGGCCTTGTTGAGCAGCGCCTCGTTGACTTCCGGCTTGTAGCGCCCGACGCGCTCCACAAGCTCGTACTGCCGCATCATGCGCTAAACTCGCCCCTCAAACGGATCATGCGCCGCGGAGACATCCGGCGGCGCATGAACACATAAGCAGCGAAGGGTTCGGCGGGAAGCCGAAACCTCAGTAATCTTCGGTCTTCTCGGGCGGAACCAGGCCTTCGATGCCGGCGAGAAGGTCTTCCTCGGACATCTGGTCGAAGGCGACGCTGTCTTCCTCGGCATCGGCGGCGACCGCGGTGCCGGCGGGGGCGGCGTCAGTCAGCTCGCTCGCCTGCATCTCGGGCTCGTCCACTTCCACATGCTTCTGGAGCGAGTGGATCAGGTCTTCCTTGAGGTCGCCGGGCGACAGCGTCTCGTCGGCGATCTCGCGCAGCGCCACGACCGGGTTCTTGTCGTTGTCGCGGGGAACCGTGATCGCAGCACCCTGGCTGATCTGGCGGGCGCGGTGGCCGGCGAGAAGCACGAGTTCGAAACGGTTGTTGACCTTGTCGATGCAGTCTTCGACGGTGACGCGGGCCATTCTTTGCCCCTTTCGGACGATTGTGTGGGGATTTTGGCCCGTCACATAACGGGTGGAGCGCGCTTGCACAAGGCGCGCCTGCCCGCAAGGGCGGGATTGCCGCAGCCCCGCCCCTTGCGCGGCGAAGTCTTTACGCGATTATGACAGAATTCCTCACCATCGCTTTTCAGCCTTCGTTTTTATCTCTTCCAAGGATTTTTTCATGTTCGACCCCCGCGAGAAGATCGCGCTCTTCATCGACGGCGCCAATCTCTATGCCACGTCGCGCGCGCTCGGCTTCGACATCGACTACCGCAAGCTGCTCGGCCATTTCGGCCGCCAGGGCTATCTCCTGCGCGCCTACTATTACACCGCGCTGGTGGAGGATCAGGAATACTCCTCGATCAGGCCCCTGATCGATTGGCTCGACTACAACGGCTACAAGGTGGTCACCAAGCCGGCCAAGGAGTTCACGGATGCGAGCGGCCGCCGCAAGGTGAAGGGCAACATGGACATCGAGCTGACGGTGGAGGCGCTCGCGCTCGCCGACGTGGTCGACCATTTCGTGATCTTTTCGGGCGACGGCGACTTCCGGGTGCTGGTGGAGGCGCTGCAGAAGAAGGGGCGCAAGGTGAGCGTGGTGGCGACCATCGCAGCCCAAGGCTCCGTGGTGGCGGACGAGCTTCGCCGGCAGGCCGACCACTTCATCGAACTCAACAGCCTGAAGGCCGATGTCGGGCGCGAGCCTTCCGAGCGGGCCCCGCGCCGCATCGAGCCGGCGGCGGGGCTCGAGCCCGCGCAGGCCTGAGCCCGATGCAGGAAAGAACCGAGCCGCCGCGGGACTGTCCGCTCTGCCCGCGGCTCGTGGCGTTCCGTGAGACCTGGCGCGAGAAGGAGCCCAGCTGGCACAACGCGCCCGTGCCGACCTGGAGCGACGGCGACGATGCCGTGCGGCTCCTCGTGGTGGGGCTGGCGCCGGGATTGCGCGGGGCCAACAGCACGGGGCGGCCCTTCACCGGCGATTATGCGGGCGACCTGCTCTACGAGACCATGCTGGAATTCGGCTTCGCGAAAGGCACCTACGCAGCAAGGCCCGACGATGGCTTGCGGCTGGTGAATGCGGCCATCACCAATTCGGTGCGCTGCGTGCCGCCCGAGAACAAGCCGACGGGCGAGGAGATCACCACCTGCCGGCGCTTCCTGGTGCCGACGATCAAGCGGTATCCGAACCTGCGCGCATTGCTCTCGCTCGGGGCCATCGCGCACCAGTCGACGCTGAAGGCGTTCGGGCTGAAGCTTGCCGCGCACAAGTTCAAGCACGGCGCGCGCTTCGAGGCGGAGGGCATGGCGCTTTATTCGAGCTACCACTGCTCGCGCTACAACACGAACACCGGCGTGCTGACGCCGGAGATGTTCCGTGCGGTGTTCCGGGCGATCGCGGAAGAGGTGGGCTAGCTCACTGTTTTTGCAGCATTTCCGGACGCAAAACCGCTTCGCACTTTTGGGGGAAATGCTCTAGCCGCGCTCCTTCATCAGACGCGCCTTTTCACGGCCCCAGTCGCGCTGCTTTTCGGTTTCGCGCTTGTCGTGCAGCTTCTTGCCGCGCGCGACCGCCAACAGCAGCTTCGCCCGGCCGCGGTCGTTAAAGTAGATCTTGAGCGGCACCATCGTCATGCCCTCGCGCTCGACGCTCTGGGTCAGACGCGCCATCTCGCGCTTGTTGAGCAGAAGCTTGCGGCGGCGGCGGGGCTCGTGGTTGTAGCGGTTGCCCTGAAGATATTCCGGCAGATAGGAGTTGATCAGCCAGATCTCGCCGCCCTCGTTGGAGGCGTAGGACTCCTGGATGTTCGCCTGGCCCTCGCGCAGCGACTTCACCTCGGTGCCCGTCAGCACCAGGCCCGCCTCGACCGTGTCGATCACCTCATAGGCGAAGCGCGCCTTGCGGTTTTCGGCAACGGTCTTGTTGTTGGGGTCGTCTCGTCTCGGGGCCATCGATCTCGCGTCAGTTCAAGAGGCCGGCGTGAACGAGTGCCGCGTCGATGCGTTCCGCGGTTGCCGCCTCCACCGTCACCAGGGGAGAGCGCACGGCGTTCTCCAGGCGGCCGAGGCGCGACAGCGCATATTTCGAGCCGGACACGCCGGGCTCCAGGAAGATCGCCTTGTGGAGCGGCATCAGCTTGTCCTGATACTCCAGCGCGAGACGGCCATCGCCCGCGAGGCTCGCTTCCTGGAACTCCGCGCACAGGCGGGGCGCCACGTTCGAGGTGACGGAGATCGCGCCCACGCCGCCATGCGCGTTGAAGCCGAGCGCGCTCGCATCCTCGCCCGAGAGCTGGATGAAATCGGTGCCGCAGGTGATGCGCTGCTCGGACACGCGCTCGATCTTGCCCGTGGCGTCCTTGACGCCCACGATGTTCGGGAAGTCGGCGGCGAGCCGGCCCATCGTCTCGGGGCTCATGTCGATCACCGAGCGGGGCGGGATGTTGTAGATGATGATCGGCAGCTTGGTCGCCTTGGCCACGCTCGCGAAATGCTCGTAGAGCCCGCGCTGGGTGGGCTTGTTGTAATAGGGCGTGACCACGAGCGCGCCATCGGCGCCCACCTCTTCGGCGAAGCGCACGAGGCCCACGGCTTCGGTGGTGTTGTTGGAGCCGGCACCCGCGATCACCGGCACGCGGCCGGCAGCCGTTTCCACGCAGGCGCGCACCACGCGGCGGTGCTCGTCATGGGACAGAGTGGGCGACTCGCCCGTGGTGCCCACCGGCACGAGCCCTTTGGTGCCTTCCGCTATCTGCCAGTCCACGAATGCGCGGAACGCTTCCTCGTCGAACGAGCCATCGGCCTTGAAGGGCGTGACGAGCGCGGTGATCGATCCTCGGAACATGCAGTCTGCCTTTGGCGCGGAAAGGCGTGAAGCGTCACGGCCTGTCTCGCATGAGGGGGAGCGTGTCGCACCCGTGGCGCGAAACGGCGGCACCATAGTCTTGCCGCGCTGCGGGTTCAAGCAAGGAACCGACGCCCGCGTTTCGCGCTTCCACCTGCCGCTTCGGCCGAGACAACGCTTCAGGCACTTTCACCATCCGTTCACCATGGCCATCTAACCTCTTCATCTGCCACCTTTTCCATGACGCCCCATCTTGAGGACGGAATGACGCGGCGACACAGCTTCAAGGCCCACCGACCCCGCCGCAAGGCAGCGCTCGCGCTCGTCGCCGCGACCTGCCTCGTTTCGGCTGCGGGCATCGGCATGGCTCTCGAAGGCGCGCCCGTGTCGAACTACAGCGCGACCGGCGCCATCGCAGCGGCACCCCTCCGGCCGAACGCGCCGATCGCACCCCTGAAGGCGGGGCTCGACGCGCTCGCGGACGGCCGCATCGCGGATGCGCTGGCGCTCCGAACGGGCCTCGACGCGCTCGACCGCAAGGTGTTGAGCTGGGCCATCGCCACCCAGGGCGGGGCGCGTGTGCCGAGCGGGGAGATCGCGCTTGCGGCGCAAGAACTCGCGAACTGGCCGGGCGCCATGACGCTGCGCCGCAACAGCGAGCGCTCGATGGCCACGGAGAAGCCCCCTGCCCCGCTGGTGATCGAGAGCTTCTCGGGCTCCACGCCGCAGACCGTGGAAGGCACGATCCTTCTCACGCGCGCGCTGCTGGTGGCCGGCCAGGCGGAGGAAGCCCATGCGCTGCTCGGCCCCTTCTGGCGCACCGAAAAGCTCGAAGCGAACCAGGAAGCCGCGATCTCCCGCGAGTTCGGCGCGATCCTCACGCAGGCCGACCACCGCGCGCGGATGGAGCGGATGCTGTATGCCGACCGCGTGACCTCGGCCGCCCGCGTGGCCGAGCTTGCGGGCGCAAAGCCCCTGGCGGACGCCTGGGGCGCGGTGATCCGCAACGAGAAGACCGCGCGCGCCAAGCTCGACGCCGTGCCGCAGGCGCTTCGCGGCGCGGGCTTCCTGTTCGCCGAAGCGCGGCTCCTGCGCCGGCAGGACAAGCACGAGGAAGCCGCGGCCGTGATGCTCGCCGCGCCGACGGATGCGGCCTCGCTGGTCAACCCCGACGCCTGGTGGATCGAGCGCCGCGCGCTGTCGCGCGGGCTGGTGGACCGGGGCGATGTGCCTACCGCCTATCGGCTGGTCGCCGCGCACTCGGCCGAAAGCCCCTCCAACAAGGCCGACGCGGAGTTCCATGCCGGCTGGTATGCGCTGACTGGGCTGAAGGACGCAAAGACCGCAGCCAGGCATTTCGCGCGGATCACCCAGGACGCGAGCGGCGCCATCTCCTTGTCGCGCGGCTTCTACTGGCAGGGCCGCGCGGCCGAAGCGGGCGGCGGGGGCGACGCGAAGGCGCTGTTCGCCAAGGCAGCGCATTTCGGCACCACATTCTACGGCCAGCTCGCGGCGAGCCGGCTGGGGCAAAAGGCCATCGCGGTTTCCGCACCCGAACCCACGCCGCAGGACCGCGTGCGCTTCGCCGCGCGCGAGGCGGCACGCGGCATCGCGCGGCTCGAAGAAGCGGGCCAGCCGCGGCTTGCCACCGCGCTCACCCGCGATCTCGCCGAAAGCCTGGAAAGCCCCGGCGAACTGGCCCTTCTGACCGAGCGGCTGACGGGGGAAGGCAACCATTATCTCGCGCTGCGCCTCGGCAAGGCGGCCGCCGCGCGGGGGCTCGAAGTCGGCGCGCTGTCGCACCCCTTGGGCGCCATTCCCACCTCGGCCGAGATGGGGGTGGCGGGCACCGCACTCGCCTATGCCATCGCGCGGCAGGAAAGCGAGTTCAACACGGGCGCGGTGTCGAACGCGGGTGCGCGCGGGCTGCTGCAGCTTCTGCCGTCCACCGCGCGCGACGTGGCGCGCAAGGCGGGCCTGCCGTTTTCGCAGGCGCGGCTGACGACCGACCCCGGCTACAACGCGACGCTCGGCACGGCATTCCTGTCCGAGCAGCTCGCGCGCTTCGACGGCTCCTATGTGCTGACGTTTGCGGGCTACAATGCGGGACCCGGCCGGGCGCGCGAATGGATCCGCCGCTACGGCGACCCGCGCGGGCAGGACGTGGACGCGGTGGTGGACTGGATCGAGCGCATTCCCTTTGCCGAGACGCGCGCCTATGTGCAGCGCGTGATGGAGAACTACCAGGTCTACAAGATGCGCATTTCGGGCGAAGCCGACATCGCGACCGACCTGGTGAGCGGGCGCCGGGGCGGCTGACGATGGCTGGCACGAGCCGATTCTACGCGTCGCCCGATGGGCTCGACCTGCATCTGCGCTCCTACGGAACGGGCGCAGGCGGGCTGCCCGTTGTGTGCCTGCCCGGCCTCACGCGCAACGCACGCGATTTCGAGGGGCTTGCCACCTATCTCTCGGACCAGGCCGGCCACCCCGTTCATGCCTTCGATTACCGCGGGCGCGGGCTTTCGGCCCATGACAGGGAATGGCGCAACTACAATCTCGCGACCGAAACGGGCGACGTGCTCGCCGGGCTCGCCGAAATCGGGGTCGAGCGGGCGGCCTTCATCGGCACATCGCGCGGCGGGCTGATCACGCATCTTCTGGCAGCGGTGCGGCCGCAGGTGCTCGCGGGCGTGGTGCTGAACGATGTCGGGCCGGAGCTTGGAGCCGAGGGCCTGCGGCACATCGTGGACTATCTCGGCGAGAAGCGGCCTGCCGCGCAGAGCTTCGAGGAGTTCAAGGAGAGGCAGCGCGGGGTGCACGGCACGGCCTTTCCAGCGCTTTCCGACGCGGAGTGGACGCGCTTCGCGCAAGCGCTGGTCAAGGCGGACGGGGTGACGCCGGATTTCGACCCTGCCCTTCTGCGCACGCTCGAAGGCATCGACTGGACGAGCCCGCTTCCCGACCTGTGGGAGCAGTTCGAGAGCTTCGACGGCATTCCGCTGATGGTCGTGCGCGGGGAGAATTCACGGCTTTTGACCGAAGACACGCTCCATGAGATGGCGCGGCGCCATCCCGGCACCGTGGTAGAAACGGTTCACGGCCAGGGCCATGCGCCCCTGCTCGACACCGGCGCCCTGCCCGAGCGCATCGCGGCTTTCCTGCGCGCGCTGGTCTAGCTCCTTGTTTTTGCAGCATTTCCGGACGCAAAACCGCCTCGCACTTTTGCTGGAAATGCTCTAGCTCCCTGTTTTTGCAGCATTTCCGGACGCGAAAACCGCTTCGCGCTTTTGCTGGGAATGCTTTAAGCGCCGCCCTGCCCTTTCATCCGATCCGACCATCGTGGTTCGGGCCGAGCGGCGAAGCGCGGCCTTTCCCTTGCCGGTCGGCGTTTTTCCAGGCCCTGCAAAGCAAAAAGCCCGGCGGTTTCCCGCCGGGCTTTCCGTTTCAACCGATCGGTTGATTAGAACGAGCGCTGGAAGCGGAGCACACCGCCCCACTCGTCGCTGTCGCCGTCAGACGGACGACGGGGATCGAAGGTGTCGCCGTAGTTGGCATACACGACTTCGGGGGTGATGCGGAAGCCGGGGACGACTTCGTACTGCACGTTCAGGTTGGCCTGGAAGGCTTCACCCTCGTCGTAGGACACCTGGCCGTTGATGGTGGCCTGGGGGGTCACGACGTAGGAAGCGCCAGCCCAGATCGCGTAGCCATCGCCACCGCCAGCCGTGTCGGCATCACCACCGCGCCAGTTACCGAAGTAGTTGGTGCCGTCGTTGAAGTCGAAGACGGACTCGTCTTCACGCTCGCCGTCGTCGGTCTTGTAGCCGCCCATCACGAACAGCGCGAAGGCGTCGTTGATGGTGATGTCGGCGCGGACCTTACCAGCGAACTCTTCGTTGTTGGCGTCATAGCCGCCGACAGCCGAGAGAGCGCCGAAGCCGGCGGTGTACTTCAGACCAGCAGCCACGTGGGGCACGTAGGAGTCGATCTCGTCCGTGTCAGCGCCTTCTTCCACCGACACAGCAGCCGAGAAGCCCTGGCCGAAGTCGAAGGTGTAGCTGATCAGGTTCGTGTCGAACGGACCGTAGCCGACCACCTGGTCGTCCTTGATCACGTTGCCAGCGTAGCCCGTCCAGGTCGTGAAGAGCGACTCGTCCTTACCGACGCGGAAACCACCGAGCTGGATCCAGGCGAAGTTCAGCGACACGCCGGTGTCGTTGATCGGGTCGTTCGGGTCAGCAGCGTTGAAGTCGGTCGAGACGTCGTTGCCGCCGTTGGCGTAGTTGAAGCGGGTCTCAGCGTAGGTACGCAGGGTGCCGAGCTCGGTTTCCGAGGCCGTCGAGACCTGGAGCGAGAAGCGGCCGAGCGTGTTGTAGGTGTCGCGCTCGCCGGACAGCAGATCGCCGCCGTTGATGTCGAAGCGGACATAGCCGCCGACGCGCAGGCAGGTCTCGGTGCCGGGGATGTAGAAGAAACCGGTGCCGTAGACGTCGCAGACGCGCACGTATTCCATGGGCTCCGGCTCAGCCATCACCACTGCGTCCGCCGCCTGGGCGCCGGAAACTGCGACCAGGGCCGCAGCGGAGCCGAGAAGCAGGCTCTTGATGTTCATTTCCTGACCTCCAGTCAAAGATGTCGAATTGGGTCTGGGTTTCTTTTGCTGAAGGACAGCTTCCCTGCCCCATCCCCGGATCGAAAAAGATGCGGGCCACCGCCCTTCTTCGTGAGGCATTGATGCCCCCGCTCGCCGCGCCGTTCAACTCGATTCAGCGTTTCGCCGGGGCGAGAGGGCGGTGTTGGGAAATCCCTGTTGCAGGAAAGCCACGTTTGCGTGAAGCGCTTAACCATCTGTTAACGAATGGCGCGGGAAACGGCCGTTTTCAGGGGTCCCGCCCCCGCCGGCCGTCATGCCGCCGGCTTCGCAACCCGCAGCACCCCGTTCCCACCTCGAGCCTCGCGCGCATCCCCTTATAGAAAGACGCTTGCGCGCGGGCTCGGCGGAAACTCCTTGAAATCCCCCGCGCCCCCGGCTAGCAGGGGCGTACCGGAGAGGTGGCCGAGTGGTCGAAGGCGCGCCCCTGCTAAGGGGTCTCCTGCGAAGATACCCTCTCCCCGCAAACCCATACATTGCAGAGCGTCTGGCACGTTTTGTTCTCGTTCCGTGCCAGGGTCTCCGCCCTCCCCGTGTCGGGAGGTCAGCTATGAGCTACTGCCGTTGGAGTTCGGACAGCTTCCGCTGTGACCTCTACTGTTATGAGGCGGATCGTGGGTTCGTAACGCATATCGCTACGAGCCGTCGCTGCGGGCTTGACGCGATAGGGCCAAACCCATGGGAGCGGCTTCTATCCGTTAATTTCAGCGACCCTGCCGTTGCTGAGGCCTACCATACGGAGTGCGGCGCGTGGATGACGAAACTCAGTGCGCTGCCGAGTGAGAAAATTGGCCTGCCACACGATGGTCAGACTATCGTAAGCCGGACGCTCTCAGAAATGCTCGACGTGGTGCTGATGCTCAAGGGCGAGGGCTACTATGTGCCCGACTGGCTTGAGCCTGCAATCCGTGACGAGATTGCAGAGGAACCAGCGTCCCTCCCCCTCCATCAGATAAAGGGAGGGGAGCGTGGCTGACAAAGAGAAGGTTGGCCGCTTGGATGAGGCTAACGAACTGATCCGCCATATTTCGCGGCATGGTCGGCGCTTCTTCTATTCACGCCAGTTTGACCGTGTTGCCCGCTTCGAGATGGGTCTTGATGGAAAGGTCTGGTTCAGGGACGAGTACACCGACAAGCGCGTCTATCTAGCTTACAAGGGCCGATGGCGAGGCTTCACGAATGGGGGCACGCTACGCCGACTGGTGGAAGATCTTTATCGTTATATCCGCACTGGGCAGCAGGCGCCGCGTGTGCATCTTGGGCCATGGGCTTCATGGGTTTGTGACGGAGACCTGTGGGGTTACGGCAGGGAGGCGATGGATGCCCTACGTCTTGAAACAGCCGGCAGTCCTTGTCTGACACCACCCAAAGCCAAAGCCGCCTAGCCCCTCCCACCCCCGCCCATAAGGGAGTAGCATCCCTGGATGCCGAAGAAGCGCATCCACCCTCCCCGTGAACGAGCCTGCCGGGCCTTGTGCGAGAAGTCCGGCCATCCGCCTGACATCCGCTTCGAAGGCAAGCCCATGTGGATGAGCTATCTGGACGAGGTGGATGCCGTGCTACAGGCTGCACTCGAACCGGAAGCGTGGGAGAAAATACGTGCAGATGGGCCGAACGATTGACGCTTATGCTGCCCTCCTCGACTTCATCGCCGTGCCCCAGATGCAGGATGTGGCCTACGCCCGCCGCATGGTGCTCAGGATGACCAGCCGCATTCCAGACGCACAGACCGCAGGCGACATGGTGGAAGACCTGAACGCGCTTCTGGATGCCGTGGTGAGGGCCAGCACATCGGCTCCCGACTTCATGGCGTTCTACGAGGCTCAGGAGAACGCGCGGGAGATGCTGGAGCGGTGCAAGAGGCTGGGGACGCAGTGAACGTGCGCGATATCCTCTGGCGCGAGACGTGGCCAGGGGAAGGGCACGAGGACTATTCGGCCTACGATGGCACGACCTACATCGGCCGCATCTATTACCGCGTCCTGGGTGGCTTCAATCCTGATCGGTGGACATGGCACACTGCTTGGGGCGGGCCGCATCGATCAGGCTTCACGGCAAGTCGTCTGGCAGCGATGCACGAGATTGAGGAGCGCTACGACAGGCGCATGAAGGAAGTGGGACGGGCTACCCCTTAACGCACGAAAGCACCCCGCCCAGCCGAAGCCGAGCGGGGCGCGTGGTGGGTGGTGGGGGCGGAGCTAGCCCGTCGAGATAGACGCCCCGATCAGAATGCCGGCCATCAGCCCGCCGATGCCGGCGGCTGCGATGATGCTCCAGAGGGCGCGAGCCCTGATGCCCTCCGTGCTGACCCCAGGGGCCACCAGGAAGAGCAAGCCTGCCAGCGTGAAGCTGTAGGGCCAGAAGCCCGACACCGGCCCGTCCGCCCAGCTGTCGGGCCTGCCCTGCCAGTTGAACAGGATCACATAGACCCGCTGGCTCATCACCACGAACCAGACGATGAAGATGGCGAGGATCAGCTGCCACTCCCCCCGGCCCGTGCCGTCACGAACAGCGCGGTAGGCGGAGGGCGCCCAGGTGGCCGCGATGATGCAGGCGGCGCCAAAGGCCAAGCTGTTGAACACGTCCCGCAGGATGACGGGCGGCACGATGAGCGCCAGCACCCAGTAGAACACGAAGGCGCCGACCGCGAAGAAGACCGCACGGTTCGGCGTGATGGTGGAAAGCGTCATCGGTCCTCACCGCCTACAAAATCGAGAACACTGTTGGCGAGGACCTGTCGGGCCTCATGCGATTTGCGCTCGACCGCCATCACCGAGCCGACGAGCTGGGCTCGAGCCTGCCGCGCTTCGGCGACGTGTTGATCGCTGCGCCGCTCGGGCGAGACGCTTCGGTGCGTCACGGGCCTCTGGAGGATGGGCTCGGGCTTCGGCCAGAACCAGCGCTTCAATGCGGCCATCATGCAGCGCCCCTTCCACGGATTGTGGCAATGAATGCGTCCAGCGTGGCTTGGGTGGAGCGGGAGTTGTCGAAGCCTGTCCGCGCTTCCTTGAGGATGTCGTCGTGTAGCTCTTCGATCAGGGCGTCCTTGGCGGCCACCTCGATCTTGTGCGCGTCCCGCAGGCTCGCAAGCTCGGTGCGCCAAGCCAGACGCTCGGCGTCGAGCTTCTTCCAGAGGTGGATGACGACGCAGATCAGAAGCAGCGTCGCCACCCCCAGCACGCCTTGCGTGAAGAAGTAGGCGGCAAGCTCCTTGCCGACTTCAGGCCCCATGGTGCTGCTCAGGCGCCCAGCGGCTTCTTGGCGCGCCAACGGCCATACCAAGCGAGAGCGCCGCCCACCGCCGCCACAATGGCGCCCGTTGCCTTGACCACCTCCACCGTCTGATTGACGAGCGTGAGCTGGTCCTCTGGCGTCAGGCTGTAGCCGGCGATGCCGGCGATGCCGCCGCCGACAGCGAAGATGGCGCCCCAGGTGACGCGGCTCTGATACCAAGGCTCCTGGTTGGTCTGGTTGACGACCACGGCTGCGACCTCGCGGGTCACCTCCGCCTTGATGTCGCTCGCATCCATCATGTCGACGGGGGCGGCGGCGAGATGCTTGTCGATCGTCTGGCGAACGACAGGGGCGAGCACCTCGATTGCGGTGCGCGTTGCGGTGTTCATGGGAATGGTCCTTTGAGCTTCACAGGTTAGGTTCACAGGCGAGGTTCCGAGGTTCGGTCACGCCTCGTTCGTGGTGACAGCCGCGCTGATGCTCGTAAGCGGCAGCGCCTTGGTCGGAGCCGCGGGCGCGGAAGTCGGCCAGCGCAGCCCGAGCAGCCGGTCCTTTGCGACCCGCGCGATGCTGACCTTGTTGGATTGGTTGCCGCCCAGGACGTGGAGGTGCGTTTTGTCGTGCCCGACCACGAAGCCGACATGGCCCTGCCAGCCGGTCTTGGAGCCGCGCCAGAAGACGGCCACCGCGCCCACCTGTGGAGACGGGATGGCCGAGCCGAGCTTGAGCCAGTTGCGGGAGCCCAGCGGATTGGCCGGCAGAGGCTCGGACGGGAGCGCTGTGGCAAGCACCATCCCGACGAACGCCCCGCACCAAGCGATCTCGGAGGCATCGAGGCGCAGCGCCTTGTCGAGCACCTTGGCGTTGGTGACCTCGTGCAGGCCGAGAAAGCGGCGCGCCTCGAGGATCCATGCGGGCGGAAGCGTCTCTTTGATCGCCGGCGGCACGGGCAACCCTGGCCCACCCTTCAGCTTTGCCGCATTGAGTGCCTTCGTGGTGATCGGCCCCACGATGCCATCAGGGCTGAGCTTGTGGTCGCGCTGGAAGGACTTGATGGCGGCGATGGTCTTGCGGCCAAGGATGCCGTCCATGGGGCCGGGGTCATAGCCGAGCGCACGCAGCCGCGTTTGCACGGCCCGAGGGGTCGCGGTCATGGCATTACTCCATTGTTGGTAGATCGGCCTCAGGAACGCTTGGGCTCAGCCGGGCTTCTCTGCCCCGGTGCCTTGCACCATGGGGCGCTTGCGCAGCCTCACGCCCGGCCCTGGGGAGCCCCTCTCCCTTGGCGCCGGGCAAACTGGCCAATGTCAGGATTGCGGTCGCCCTGTCGGCAACCAATCGCTCTGGCTTTCATTGCAGCCAGCGTCCGAACCGCGTTTGTTCAGCGTGGAATGGATAGGCCCAGCGCACTCCACCGCAAATGAAGCGCGCTGGGCCGCTTCATCTTAGATTGACGCTGCCTCGCCCCTGAAGCAAAAGCGCTCGCCCACGCTTCGTCTGGTCGCGGAGAGTGGGAGGGCTCGGCGCTACATCCTCCCACGGCGTAGTTGCCGAGCCTTCATCCATCTCGTGAGTTGTCGCCCGGTCTCAAGTCAGGCAGGGTTGTGGTAGGGGCGCATCTGGCAAGAGTGCGGCTCTAGGCCCGGTGCTGAGAGCGGCAGGCGCCGGGCCGATCTGCCCAACGGTCGCCTATTTGAACGGGCAGACCGCTAGGATGATGCCTTCAAACATTATGCGGCTCGCCGTTATCCTAGTTTCTGCGGTCGGCTTTACGTTCTGCGCGCCCGCTCACGCCGTTTCTATAACCCCAACGGGCGAGCCTGTTGTCGTCTATGACTGGAGCATGCAGCATTGCAGCGACGAGTTCATCCCGGACTCCCCCGCCCGTGCGTTTCGCCGTGCTGACGGGCAGATAGCCCTTATCGCCACCCATCGAACAAACTGGATGATGCTCGGGCCGAGCTTTGCCAGCCTAAAGCCGGTGTGCCGGTCAATTCTGCCGAGCCGAGACCTGCCAAAGAACGATGGATGGCTCTGGATACAGGCAACCTATACGCCGGACGGCCAGAATGTTGCAGCGCTCCTCAGCAACAGCCTGACCCGAGCCAACGTGGCGAACGGATGCGCTGCTGCTCCCCCAAAGGCACACTGCTGGACCAACAAGATAGCCGCAGCGACTTCGGATGATATGGGAGACTCCTTCTCGCTAGAGCCAGAAGTTGATCGTTTCGTTGCGCAGCTGGGTTCCGGCAAGCTCACTGAAAGGCCGCGCCCGTTCGGCATGTTCACAACCAGCAACATCGTGCAAGGAGCCGATGGCTTCTACATGATCGCCTACGGTCAAGGAGGCGAGCAGCTTCGGAGAGGCAACTGTCTTTTCCGCAACTCAGACCCGATGAACCCGCATTCGTGGCTTGCTTGGAGTGGTCAAAGCTTCTCAGCGGACATGACCGATGGCGACGAGAGTTGCCAGCCGCTTAAAGGCTTGCCCTCCCAAGTCCGATCCTTGAGCTTTGTCACCAAATCCAGAACTTGGGTTGCAGTGATGGCCACCAGGCGAAAGCTTGCGGGAGACACCGAACCGATCCGCGGCTTCTACTACGCCACCTCCAAGAACCTAATCGACTGGTCACCTCTGACTAGGATCATCGCTGCGCCGCTCAAAGCCCGTGAGGAGAATATGACCCACGTCTGGGCCTACCCTTCGCTGCTCGACCCCTCCAGCAAGTCGCGCAACTTCGATACAGTCGACGGCGACGAGGCTGTCTTACTTTTCACGGTGCACCATCTCCGACAGGGCAGAGGGACCATGAACCGTGATCTCCAGTATCTGCCGGTTCGGGTGGACTGACGAGTCGCAAGCCCCCAATGGGGCTGTGAGATCAGGACAGGTCGTCGATCCGCCTTCGTAATTCGGCGACCTGCCTGTCGCGCCCAGCTTGGCGGGAGCTTGCGGCTATTGCATCGAGCGAGGGGAGCTTCCACCTCGACCAAGTAACGCCGGTGCGCTTAACAGCCGCCGGTGAACCCACGAGGACTACGTTTTCATCGGCATGGCTCTTCACCACCAATGATCCTTGTCCGACAACCGTGTCACGCCCAACGGCGCAGCCCTTAGCCAGAATGACGGAGCGCCCCACCCACACATGGTCGGCGATGTGGATATCTCGGTTCTCGTTGATCAGAAGGCCTGTGCTTAGGTCGAAGATACCATGCCCGTCTTGGTTGGATGCGATGACCCGAGCCGACAGCATGCAATCATCGCCGAAGCTGATGGTCCCGCTTTCGCCGCCTAAGATGACGGTTTGATCGACGCATGTTGAGAACGCGCCGAAGTAGAAGAGGCAGTTGTCGCCCGTGATCTGGATCTTGCTGATACCCGGTGCGCAGTAGGGGCCGAAAAACACCACGTTGCGCGAACCCTTGATCCGGACGTTGGCGCTCCCGCATTTGCTGCCGAAGCCTGCGAAAACGAAGTTCTCCTGGCCAGCAGCTTCTGCTTTTGGCGGTTGGGCGCCAATGCTGCAGAGAATGGTGATGTCGGCACCTTCAAGGGTCGGCTCATACCCTCGGATCGGCTCCACCAACTTGTTTCGCCCAACAGTTTCGAGCCGGCCGAAGGCGTCTATCGCGGTAAATGCAGCACCCATGATGGTCTCGCGCCTTGATGCGGGCAGTGGTTACAAACGTCGCCGGTTGTGCCTTAAAGGCTTCGAGGGCGAAGGAGAACAGATTTGGCGACCGCAGTTCGAGGCAAGGCTGGGTGGCTGTTCCTGGACGGGGACAGCAATCGCACATGGGCGCAGTTCGAAGGCTCCCTTCTTCTGAGTGAGGATGTGCAGGAATTCTGGAAGCGCGAACTCGATCGGCGCTCTTCGATGGCGAGGCAAGGTGGGTTCGAATACCGCCTCGTCATCGCGCCGAACAAGGAAAGCGTTTACGCTGAGCATGTTCCGAGCGAGTATACAAAGGGAGCGCTCACCACCTTCGAGCAGATCAAAGACATAGCCGCAGGTCGCGTCGATCTGATCGATCTGCACCGCTTGTTTGATGAACACCCTGACAAACAGCGCCTATATCACCAGAACGACACCCACTGGGGCGACCTTGGCGGTCTCGCGGCCGCAAACGCCATCATCCAGTCGCTGCCAAGCCTGGGAGTGCAGCCGATCAGCCAGGACGAGATTGCCACCGAAAGCCGGGATGGCATCGGCGACCTCGGCAACAAATTCGATCCTCCAGAAACCCGTAGTCAGATCCATGCGAAGGCTCGGCATCCGGCTGCCCGCGAGGTCTATAACAACGGCGTCCGCAACCATGGCAACATAGCCGTGCATGAGAAGGGGGACGGGGTTGGCCCTGTCATCCTAGTCTTTGGGGACAGCTTTGCTGGCCGCGCCGTGCATTGGCTTCGCGAGCGATGCAGACGCTTGGTCCGCGTCCATACCACCTCGTTGGACGCGGAGATCATCGCTCACGAGAAGCCTGATGCGGTGATCAGCATCAACGTTGAGCGGTTTCTGGTGCGCCCTCCGGTATCGTGCGAAAGCTTCAGCGTGCGAAACGACATAGCAGAGAAGCTGGCTGCTGATGTGGCGAAAAGTGCTTCATCCGGCGGACGGGGTGCCCCCAGCTTCGGCTTCTATGACGCCATGCTGAGATGAGGCTACGAACTTTTTGCACTCTCCTTCGACCTCTCGCACAAGCGCTAGATAAGCCAAGTCCTCAATCAGTGGCTGCGCACCATCTTCCTCTTCGGCAAGCGCCAACAAAAATTCCTTGTCGGGATCGCCACAATCTGCCTCTCCAGAGATCACCCATCCTGTGCTGCCATCGTTCCATTCGCGGAAAACGATCACGAAATCTGCGGACGGGAAGCGCTGAGTAAGCGTCGCCCTAAGAGCGGTTCTACCACCCTGTGAACGTAGATCGGGCCTGTCGGGTGGGTTGATGTAAATCGTTTGCCGCCTAGTCACGACTTGAGCGGCTAAAAGAGATCGACGTTTGGATAGCTCCATCGCCCGGTAAACCTCTTCCTCGTACTCCCCGTAAGTGTCCCCTTCCATCGGAGTGTTGACTGCGCCAGCAGTGTCCTCGCGCATGTCGTCAGTGACCAGAATCGGCTCCGCCAAGCGCATTGCGATGTACGCGGCACGCAACTGATCAGCAGCCTCCGTTCCAATGCCCATTGCCTTCAGTCCAACCGCAATCATCTCGTCTGTGACGCCTGTGGCTGGGTTTGCGTGTTCTGACTTCGACATAGCGTAAGTCCTCTTTCGCGAATGAAGATAAGTCAGGTCCTGCCTTATGCGAACCGCGCGTTGTTCTCGTCCCAATCCGCCGCGAGGTACTCCGCGACCGTGAGGCCCGCACCATCGAAGCCTTGGAGCGCGATGCGATAGACCGTACCGCGGAGCGAGCCCAGCGAGCCCGCATCGTTGGCGTTGTAGCCAAGCACCGCTGGCACAGCCGCATCAAGCGTTGGATACGGCGCCGTAAAGGCTCCTGCCGAACCTGTGGCAATCAGCACCTTGTCCCGATAGGCACGCAAGGCATGCTGGCCACCATCCACCGCTTGGTACTCGAACGCGAACTGGTGAAGGTTCTCGTCCGGCACCGTCATGGCCACCGTGCGGCCGTTGGCGATGTAGTTGAGATCGGTCAACGTGCCAGCGGCGCGGTCCACACGCGAGCGCAGGGCATGCCCATAGATCGAGGACGGCGAGGACTGCCGATGTTCCAACGCGTTGAAGTTGCCAGACCCGGAGCCCGACTGTGGATAGCCGGTCAGCCGGATCCTCGCCCAGAACAGCAGCATGAAGCGCCGGACGCTCGCCGGCAGCTTCCAGTTGTTGCCGAGCCGGATCACCTTCGCGTTGTTGTTGACGGTTGCCCCATCGAGCACCACGCCCCGGCCGTCGAAGGGCACGGTGGTGGTGGGCGATGCGGGCAGGCCGTCCAAGAACATGTCGCGGATCTGCGCCCCGATCTCCAGCGGGTTGGTGCCCGGATGCGAAGTGAGATCGGCGAAGTCGAGCATGCCGAAGGTGCGCTCGTCCACCATCGCATCATAGTGCAGACGCGGCAGCGTGGGGTCGTTGGTCCGGAAGCCGGCCAGCTGTTCAACGATCAGGGACATGGGGACCTCAAGGACCGGTGGGAGCGCACTTGCGCAGGGAAAGGTTGGACGCCCGCATGGTGATCGCGAGCGGCAGATCAACGGCGCCGAACACGGCAGTGCGCACGGAAGCCGCCGTCACGCCCGCAGGCCACGGGAAGCGCTGCGAGAAGAATGGGCCGCCATAGGACACGCTGGGGCTTGGGCTTGTCGCGTCCGCCACGGGGCTGTTGCAGCCGGTGACCAGCAGGCGAGCGTCAGTGGACCCGCCGATGGTGAGCACGAGACCCAACTCCGGCCCATAGGCATTCTGCGAGCCCGCATCGACCTCGATGCTGCCAGCCAGTTCCACGATGTCGCCCGCTGCGATTTGGCTCAGGTCGAGCGCACGAGAGAACGTCACCGATTGCGAGCCATTGGTAGGTGTGCCCGAAATCGCGAGCTGCTGCGCAGCGCTGCCATCGGCGCGCGCGACCTTGGAGGCAGCAACCGAATATTGAGAGGTCGGGGCCACCGTCCAGCCGTCCGCCACGTCGCCGGTCACCGTTCCCGTCCCGCCCTTGGTGCCCCCGGTCCCGATCATCATGCCGTTGGCGACAAGGTTGCCGAGCGGGTTGTAGGTCGCGTCGTAGAGGTCGGCCGCGTTTGTGGTGAGCAGCGGAGGGGTGGAGGCCAACTGCTTGAAGGCCTGCTCCCAGACCGCGTTGCCTAGGATCATGCCCGTGACGCAGTTTAGGTGCAGGTTGTCGTAGAAGTAGCCGGCCTTCGGCGCACCGATAATGCTTGTCGGGTCCACAAGCTCGGGCCAGACGTTGACGACGCGCACGCCGACCTGGTTGCGCATGCGGAGCAGCTGCTGGTGCAGCTTGAGATGCTGCTTGAACCGTTCGGGAGTGGTGCTCCAGCTGGCGGTCATCCCCCGTGGGGTCTCAGCGATGACGACCGCGAGCAAGCCGAAATACTTCGCCCAGTCGATCATCTGCTGGATGTTGGCCGCGCTGTCCATGCCGAGCGGATCGTTGGTGCCGGCCATGATGATGACGGCATTGGCGCCACCAGCCGCAGCGGTCTGGAAAGCAGCATACGCACGGTCGCGGATTTGGGCGCTGTTCTCACCGGCCTTGCCGAAGTCCCAGGCGATGTTGGCGCGCACCGCGCCCTTGGACGCCACCTCCAGCCAGAACGGATAGGCGCGCGACTGCGTGATGTAGCGGTTGGGATCGGAGCCCGCGAAGGAATTGTCGGTGCGGCTGTCACCATGCAGGGCCACCCACCAGACACCGCGGCGCACGGGCGACGAGCGAGCCGCAAAGGCCGCGTTCATCTGCCGGAGCGGGACAGGGTTGAGATCGGCCGCGGCATCGCTGGCGAGCACCACGGGGCCGGTGAACGTGCCGCCGGCACGAGGCATGGAGGCGCCGCTGTCCTCGCCCTCCTGGATGCCGAGGATGCGGTGATCCTCATCGATCATCACGCGCCCATGCCGACCGGAGCGGGCATAGCGGGCCGCAGGCAGATAGCGGACGGGGGTGCCGCCGAACATCTGAAGCGCGGTCTCGAAGCTGCGAGCACGGACGGGCAGCAGGAAGTCGTACAGCGTCGGACGCAGCCGCATCACCTGGCGCCGCTGGTCATCCAGTACGACCATACCGCCATCCTTCAGGCGAACCACGGAATACTGCTGGGAACCCGCCACTGCGCCGAAGGCCTGGAAGAGAGGCGTCACCCGCTGCTGGAGCGCCGTCACCGCTGCGGGGTCGATCAGATCGCCCACCCTCACCCATGCCGAGCCCGACCAGGCGTAGGCGCCCCGATCGGAACCAGGACCCGTCACTTCGCCCGGCTGGCCCACACGCGTGCCGTTGGGCAGGGCAGTGAGCGTGGCCGCACGGATCGTGCCAGCGGCAGCGGCTTCCACGGCCTGCTGGAGCGTGATGCCGAGCGCATCCACGATGGCCTGTGTCTGCACGACCGCTGCCTGCGCCTCGGCCACCTGGGCCGTGAGCGCCGCAATCCGCTCGTCGGACGGCACTTCAGCCAGCGGCCGATCGCTGATCTCGATGATCTGGGTCTGGGTTGCCGCGTTGTAGGTCCGCACATAGGGCACGGCATAGACGGCGGTCGCAGGCCACACCCGGTCAATGCCCTCGCCTTCCCCCGAGCCGATGACTGCCGAACGTGTCAGCCGCTCGCCTACACCGAGAATCTGGCTGAACGCTACCCACACGTTGGAAACGATGTTGCCCGCCTCGTTCAGGAAAGCGCAGCGCAGTTCCACGCTGTCACCCACCGGGTCGGAGGAGACCGTCTTGCGGCGCACATCCCAGGTGAGCAAGCGGGCCACGCCGGGCTTGAGCATCTCGCGGCGGATCGGTGCAACCGTGCCCTCGCCCGCAAGCACCAGCACGGAGCCGATGCCCGCAACGGCCTCCACCACGGGCGAGGTGATGGGCAGGGCTACACCCGAGACGCCCGACAGCGTGGCCGTGAACAGTTGCGGTGACAGGCCGGGGAAGCGGCCATCGGAGGCGACAAGCGAAGGAACAGGGCGGTCGCCAAGCGCGCGAGCGGTTTGCTCTGTCGCGAGATCAGCACCATCCGCCTTGCCTCCTACCGCTTCCGCCAAGGTCTGGCGCGCAGCCGTCTCTGCCGCGAGCGCGGTGTTCGTGGCGCGTCCGTTCTCAAGCTGTGTCAGGCGGGTTGCGTGGCTGTCCGTGGTCGACTTGTCGGCCTTGCCGGCAAGCGCTTGGGCGCGTGCATCGGCTTCAGCCTGAATGTCTGCGCCGGATGCGGCTTGGTTCATCTTGCCGCGCGCAGACGCAGCATTGTCGCTCGCAGTGAGCGCAGGAATGGGCATAGCAGTCCTCGCAATGAGGGATAGATCAGGTGATGGAGACGGGGCCGGTCGCGACCGCAGCGCTTTCAGCGCCGGACGCATTCCGGCTGCGCAGCCAGTAGTAATAGGTGCCCGGCGAGCGCCCGCTGTCGGTCCAACTGTCCGAGCTTGCGGGCGCGCCGTATTCGGTTCTGACGAGGGCGGCCGTGTTCGGGTTGTTGGTGGTCGAGCGCCGGATCGTGGTCGCCTGATAGTTGGGCGAGCCCGGCGCGTTCCACTGGATGAAGGCAGAGCCCGCGCCAGGAAGCACCGACACGTCCGTCACCACGCCGGGCGGGCTGGGATCGGCCACCACGGTGAGCACGATGCTGATGCCCCACGCACCAGGACGACCGGTTGTGGTGCGATACCGGGCCTGGAACTCGTAGTCGCTGCCGTCATCGAGGATCGGGCTGTCAGCGGTGGTGGCGTTCGGCAGGACCGGGATCGTCTGCCATGCGCTTTCGGTGGTGCGCTTGTAGCGAAGCTCGGTGATGAGCGTGCCGCGCTCGGGTGCGGTCCATACCAGGCGCGCGACGGGCAACAGGGCCGCACCGTTCGAGATGCGCACGATGGCAGCTGAGAAGTTCGCGACCGCCGGGATCGTCTGCTCGTCGAATGTCGCGTCCACCTGGGGCGCTGTGCCCTCCTCGGCGGCTGCGTTCCAAGCGAATGCTCCCTCGCCCAGTGCCTGCACCTGGATCGAGGCGCCGATCAGGGTCGAGTGCTCGCCGAAGATGAACTGGAAGTCGAGCACCTCGCAGTCATGATCGATGCCGAAGGAGGGCATGGCGACGCGGATAAAGCGCTCGCCATAGGCCGCGAGCCCGGCCAGGTTGCAAAACAAGGTGGCGGTCATCGCCGGGTTGGCGCGGTGCGCCTCGATCTTCATCAGGCGCCGGGTCTGCCCGTGGCTGGGCGAGGCCGTGAACTCCACCGAGCGGCTGATCTCGCCGCGCTCGGCCACGTCAGCCTGATCGATCCACGGATCGGCGTCCGCGCTCTGGTAATCATGGACGGGCGAGAGGAACTGCGCCCGGATGGTGTTGGCCGTTTCCATGATCGACTTGCCGCGGGTCAGCCCGGCAAAGCCTGTGATCATGGTCTCGTCGATCGTCACCGTGGGCGGGCGCCACTTGCCCACCTCAAGATGGATGCCACCGTCAGCCGTCGGCACGAGACGCGCGTTGCCCGCGGCCATGAAGCGGCGCAGCACATCGCCGGGGCGCTCGTTAAAGGAGAACGTGTTCCAGATCCGATAGCGCGGCTCCGTGCCGCCGCCCTTGAGAGGGATCGGGTCGTTGCAGTCGTTGACGGCCTGGCGCCAGCCTTCGAGCGCCTGCGGCGTGATTAGCATAGAAACGGGGAGGCGCATCCCGTCCTTGTTCCAGAGATAGTCCATCACCACGCGGGCGAGGTTGTCGCTGTAGGTCCAGGTGGCCGGCGTGAAGATCGACTGCGCCGAACTGGTCGGATCGAAGATGCCCGCACGGCGCATCACGGCGCGGAAGAGCGTCCCCTGCAAGTTCGGGAACTGCTCCGACATGTTCTCCTGCGAGGGCGAGTTCATGGTGGTGAAGAGGGTCGCCACACCATCGGCCCGATGCGCTGAGGTCCACTTGCCGGGAAATACCGCGGCAAGCTCGCCATAGGCTGTCTCGACGGGAAGACCCAAGCGGAAGAGGATGCGGACATCGCCCTCATAGGGATCGGCCATGATCCGGCCATCCGTGGCCCGCTCGACCACCTCGTCGTCGATCCAGAACTCTTCGATGCTGCCGACCTGGCAGGAGGCGAGTGCGATGACTTGGTGCAGCCTGCCGTCGTGGGTCTCTCGGAAGAGGTAGGCGCCGCCCGCCTTCACCTGGCCGTAGAACGCCGTGCGAACAGGGATGGGCTGGCGGAAGTTGGTCTGCACGTCCTCGGGCTTGGGCTGCTCGGGCTTCGTGGCAAGCATCGACTGGCCGAGAACGGCGATGCCGGCCGTCGCCGCATAGCCGATGCCTGTCGCAAGCGCCGACAGCGTGCCGGGCACGATCACCGCACCCACCGAGGCGTTGACCAGGATGGGCAGGACGGCGGCGGCAACGAGCTGCGGCATCAGGCAACCCTCCACGCCATCAGCACGCGAGCGTCGGCCACGGCGCACAAGCTGTTGCCGGAGCAGAACACCCACATCGCGCCCACCCGAACCGCGCAGGTCATGATCGTGCCGGCGACGATGGCTGCCACATCTCCCTCCTGCGGTTCGGTTGTGGGGGCAAAGCCTGCGGCCCGCATCGCGCGCGCCATGCGGATCGGCAGCGAGCGCAGGCCGAGCAGCCATTCGGCATCAGACGCATCGGCCCAGGTCTGGCCCGAGATCGCGACCGGCGAGCGGCCCGTGCGATGCTCGATCCAGCCATCCACCATCGGCACGCAGGCGATGGGATCGACTGCGCAGCGCTGGGCCGCGAAGCCTTGGCAGAACAGGGCCGGCGTCATCAGAAATCGGGCCAGCGGATCGTCTTGAACACCAGGCTCGGCACGTGCTCCATCGAGCGGTCGGGCGTGCTGGCGCGGTGGTTCTGGTCGCGGTCGCCGTACCAGCCGTTTGCCGGGAAGGCACGGTTGAACATCATGTTCTCCGAGGACAGCGTGGCGGACTGGATGGCACCCTGCCCTTCCTGAGCGGAGGTACGGTCGACCGTCGGCGGCTGCATCAGGCCGTAGTGGACCGGGATCAGGCCGCCCACGGGCTGCCAGGTGTCGTTGAACAGGATCAGGTAGATGGAGATCGGCTGCTGGTCGGCTTCACCCGTCTCGGACAGCGCCAGCGGCAGAAGATCGGGGTCTAGCCCCGAAAGTGTCATGGAGATGCGGCGCGAGGTCTCGCCCCCGTCGAAGCCCAGCCCTTCGATCTGCACCGCACCATAGGTCGGCAGCCAGGTTCGGCCGGCGAAGTCGAGTTCGGTGTCACCCGCCCAACGGCGCACGGTCTCCGACTTGAAGAACGCCTCAGCACCCCATGCCACACGAACGGTGCCGGCCGAGAGGATGGCAATCTGCTCCGGCGTGAAGAAGGCCATCAGAGGTCCTCGACGAAGTTCACCGTGGGCGAGGCGGAGCGGCGCAAGAGGAGATCGAGGTCCATCTCCTGGTCGGACGCCAGCCGCATCCGGCAGATCGGGCTGCCGAAGACGACGCCGTTCGTTGCGCCGACAGCCTCGCGCAGAGGCGGCCAGATGTTCACCGTCACCTGTGAGCCGTTCACCGCGGGATGGCCCTTGATGCGGTAGAGCCGCTCCCCGATCGAGAAGTGCTGGCCGTGCCGGATCGTGCCCGCGAACGAGACGGACAAGACAAGCTGCGTGGCCCGGCGGGGAGCGGGGGTTGCCACGGTGGCAGCAATGCCGGTGTCCTCGGCAAAGAAAGGCTCGTCGTCCTTGGGCATGGGGTTGAGAAAGCCATACCCGCCCGCCGCGAAAGGCTGGTCGGCGCCACCCAGCGGGATCAGCACCGAGCCCATGCCGCCTTCGAGCTCGACCTGCAGCGAGCGCCATGCCTGCCGGGCAGCGGAGCCCTTGACCCGGATATTGCCAAGCGTGGCCTTCCAGCGGCCCGCATCGGACGCTGCAATCTGCCTGGCACCGCCTGAGATCGCAGCCGAGCCCCGCGTGTTGCGGAACTCGGGATTGATCGCGAAGTCCCGCGGCGGCAGGAGGTTGATCGGCCAGAGGAGGGCCATCAGATGGAACCACCTTGACGGCACACCCTATCTGCTATGCTGTTCTGAAACATCAGGAGGTGACCAATGCAGATGCTCGGTGGGCCAATGTTCGAGTTCGAGGATTTTATCTTCCGGCAGGAAGACTCCCTCGCAGTTGGAACGGTCGTGCTGCGCTTCCCGGACACTCTCGAAGCGGGGGAAGTGACCCACCACGTTAAGGTGCGGGTCCGGATCATGGCGCCTGGCCACCTGACCCTTGATGAGGTGCGCGAGAAAATGCTGGAGACCGCGAAGGTGCAGCTTGCCGCCGCCGTCCAAATGGTCGAGGGCAAATCGGCGCAGCAGCTTTTTGCCGAAGCCGAAGAGCGCTTGGAGCAGGAAGGTGATGCGGCAGAAGCAGAGCGGAAACGAGAGCTCGACGAGCTGTTCCCGAACTCTGCCTAAAACTCGCGCCGCTCCGTCTCGATCATGAGGCTCTTGAAGTTCTTCTGGACCGCCTTGGCCCCCTGCACCGCGCCATTGCGCTCAGCGCGCGCGCTGGACCGATCGATGTAAGCCCGCCAGCCGCCATCATCGTCGAAGGCGACACGCGCGACCCGCTCAACAACTTGAATGCCTCCGGACGTTCCGCGAGCGGACGCGGGCAGCTTGGCTTGTGGCGGCGCAGAGAGGGCCACCGGCACCTTGCCTCCGTTCGGCAGCGGAATGACCGCCTCTTGACCGTGAACGACACCACGGGCCTGCCCACGCCGACCCCCAGTGTTTGCCGTTCCAGACGAGAAGCCGAAGAACTTTCCGATGCCGCCAAGAATGCCACCGATCCCGCCCCCTCCTGCGCTCTTAGACGGGGCGAAAAGGCTGTCGAGCGCCATGTTGAGCACTCTGTCAACGACCCGATCCAAGGCATTTCGCAAAGCTTCTGCGGCGCTTTTTCCTTGGCGCAGATCGTTGACGAAGCCGCCCAGAACGTCGCGGCCAAGGTCGGCAAATTCCTCAGACGCACGTAGGGCCTCTGCCTGACCATTTTTGAACTGCTCGGCAGCAGCGCCTGCCTTGGCGTAGTTCCCGGCGAGTGTGTCGATCTTCGCGGTGAGTTCTGGGGTGATCGTCAGCCCGGCACGCTTCGCTGCGTTGAGAAGTTCTACCTTCGTGCGGGCCTTCTCGGCCGCAAAACCGTAATCATCAATGCCAGTGGTCAGGCCCTTTTGCGCTTCAAGCTCGGCGTTCATTACGTCGATGCGCTTTTGCACATCGTCGATGGAGCCCTGGAAGATTTCGTCGGGGGAGCGCTGCTTGCGCGCGCGAGGCGTATTTCCAACAGGTGCGGAGGCGCGGCCCTGCGCGTAAGACTTTGCATCGTCGACGGTGCGACCAGCGCCTAGGATCGTCGGGTTGGCGTTGATTGAGGCTTGCGAGATAAGGCCGGAAAGCGGGGTGCCAGGCGCGGCCCGCAGCACCTTGGCTGCATCGCCCGCCCCGAGGAAGTGGGCAAGCTGAAGCGCCGCTTCGTCAACGTGGACACCGGCCTGCTGTAAGACCGCAGCGTTTTCTCTGGCGTAATTCGCAATAAGCGCCCGCGACCGCGTTCCATCCTTGCGCAGGTCGAGAATGGCCTGATCCGTCATCCTCGCCGCTTCAGCGGGGTAGACTTTCCGAAACTGGTCCAGCCATGTCGAGTTGATGAACTGGCCGGCGCCAGTCGCAGACGAGTTTGGGTTCTTGGCGTCGTTCCGGCCGCCGCTCTCAGCGCGGACCACACGGTTTACAAACGCGTTGATCGCGCCGCTAGCCTGCTCCAACTCGCGCTGGAACTGCGACGGGGTGTTGCGGGCGCGGAAGTCCTGCGCCTCTGCGGGGTTGAGGAATTGCCCGCCGTCGCTCGAAAGCGGCGAAAGCCCTCCAAGGGGGTTGCTCCGCTCAACCTCCGATTGGATGTTCTGGAAATTCGCCAGGAAGGCTTTGGCTTGTTCGATAAGGGTCTTGAAGTTAGGGATCAGCTTGCCAGAAACAGCCTCCGCAATGTCGGTGATTGCAGAGGCACCCTGAGGACCGAGGCCGACAAGCTGGGCCGTCAGCGCGGCTGCGATGCCCTTGAGCCTCTCGCCAGACACTGAAACCGTGTTGATACCGCCGTCGATGCTGCGAAGCTCCTTCTGCACTTCAGGAAGGCTTCCGCGCAACGCGGCGAAGGCGCTGATGACCTTGGCAACACCTTCATCACCAGTAACGGCGAAGCGCTCGTTCAGCGTGGCGATTATCCGATCAAAGTCGGCCATAGTCGCCGTTTCATTGCTGACAGCGCCCTCTAGGGCAATGATTTGCTGCCGGGCCTCTCCTGCTACGGGTCCAAGCTGAGCAAGCGCTGCCGATGCATCCTCGAATTGGCTACGAAAGACATCAGCTACGTTGCCTCTGGTCACTTGAAGGGCTGCAATTCGCTCTTGCTCGTCTGCGGCCCTCTTCAGTTCGTCGGCATAAGCTTTGAGCGCAGGAACCGAGTCGCCGTAGCGCTCCGCAACACGCTGAATAAGCGCTGCCTGTTTCTCGATTTCCTCGCTCGTGGCCTGCCCGCCAGAGATCCACTCGCTGAAGTAGGAGGCGGCAGCGGCGGTGACGCCAACGGTGGCAATGGCAACCAACCCAAGCGGGTTCAGAAGGCCGGTGACCGCGCCAACTGCCCCGCGGGCCAGCCCGCCGAACGTACCCATCGCACTGGCCGACTGAGCAATCTGGCCGCTCTGCTGCGCCAGCGTCTGCGTAAGAGACGCGCCGCTCGAAAGCTGGGTAATCACGTCGTTGAGCTGGAAGCCAAGGTTTCGGGCTTCTGTCGCCGAGTTCCGGAAGGCCGCAGGCAGCTTTTCTTCAAACGCACCGGAGCCACGTCGAAACTTAGCAAGCGTGCGCTCATAGTCGGCAGCGGCCTTCGCCAATCCCTGAGTGTATTGCGCTGTGTCGGTTCGCAGTGCGAGAACGACCTCAGCGGCGGTGCGTGCTGCCATAGGGAGAAGCCCTTGAAGATTTTAGTTGGGGCAGCTTGCGTAGCTGTGATCGCGTTCGTGCTGTTTTACTTCTACCAAGCGCGCCAAGAGGCCAACGCGGCGGCAGAAGCCAAACAAGCTCAGATGATGCAGAGAGTATGCCGCCGGGAGCTTGAAGGAGGGCGGTCAAAACCTCTTCTAGAGCAGTGCTTAGACTGGGGCTTTGTCTCGCAGAGAGAATTGAGTCGCGCTTTGGGCGGGTAGGCCCGCTCAGGCAGGACTCAGTTCGATCCTCATCAGATGTTTCCCCAGCCAGCTTCGCGTATCAAGCCGTCAGACCTAACAGCGATTTCACGATCCGCGCAGCTAGCCGAACGTCAGTCGTCTCCCCAGCGCCGAACGTGATTTCCTCGCCGCAGCAGCACCAGTCAATTGCTCTGGCCTGAACCCTCAGGCCATCCATCGTTTTCGCGTGCTGGCCCTCGATCTTGCCGACGATCTCGCCGCAAACCTCGTAGAGGTGGTCGGAAAGGGCATAGGCCTCATCGCTCGGCTCTTCCTTAGCGAAGGCCTCGACCGAGTTGTACTGAGCGACCGCCTTGTTGAACTCCATTTCCAGCGCCAGCAGATCGCTGTCGGGATGCGGCTGCACGTTGGTCGCCGTGACCATCGCCATTGCAGGGAGCACCTTCAAAAAGGCGCGCTTCGTGCTATCTTCCAGACCAGCCATGGTCGGGTTCTCCTGAAACCTGATTGATGGATAGGCCCGGTTCGGAGGTGCGAACTCCTAGCCGGGCCGATTTTTATTCCGCAGACCAGCCGATCGCGGCGCTTGCGGCGATGTCGCAGCACTCCCCGACGATATCTGCGAGTTGGCGTCCAAGCTCGTTGTCCACGAAGGACTTGATGGGCTCCAGCCAGTTGCCCTCGCCCATGATCATGAGGTGGATGTTCGCCTCGTCGCCGCGCAACCTTGCGAGGACGACCTCGAAGTCTCCGCCCCCGACGGTGTACTTTTTCAGCTCGTCATACTGGAGCGCATTCCCGTCCACGGGGCGAAGGGGGATCACGTTGGGCGAGATCTCTCCTTCCATCATGCCGCCCTCCGCATCCGGATCGTGTCAGGCACTCGCTTTGAGAAATATTCCAACCCCTTCGCCGTAATCCACGAACGGGGGCGGACCTTGTCGTCCACGATTTCGGACTTCACCTCGAAGATGCCCATCTGGATGTAGCGAACCCGAGGCACCAATGCGGTGCCCTGGTAGAAGACGTAATCCTGCTTCAGCCAGCGGGTGAAAAGGTTGGGCTGGCATTCAAGGGCGCGACCAGCGTTCTGGAAGCCATAGAGCCCATCAGCGTTCACGTAGCGGTCGTAGAAGCCGACCTTGGGCTTGTCCGCTTCCACCCTCGCCTCAAGACGCTCAACCTTCTCGACGTTCTGGAGAAGGAGGCTCCTGAGAACAGAGGGGTCGTCCAGATTGAGGGGCTGGTGGGCGCGGCGCTCGCACTCCATGAAGTAGCGTCGGACTTGCCGACCGCGCTCGTTGTTCTCGACCATGCCAAGCTCTTTGCCCATATCGAGCGTCAGCACGTATTCCTTCGATGGGCGCCCGCCGGAGGAGTTTTCGCCAATTCCGGCGAAAACCTCAAAGTCCACGCCTTGCACGAAGCCGTAGTGGTCGATCCGCGCCTTCATCCAGTTGGAGAAATCGCGTCCGACCTCAAGAAAGCGGTGAAGATCGCGACCATTGACCGTCTGAATGGCGGCTCCGCCGATGCTGCCTTCCACGACAGCCGGGAATTGATTATCTGTGTGCTCGTCCATCTCGGTTCCTTTCAACCGTTGGTGGGACTGCCTGCTGCGCCAACAGCGGGTGGTAGAGTGCGGCGAGGCGGGTTTCTCAGGCCGTTTGCCTCGCCGCCGCCGTCTCCTGAAGGAGACGAAGCGCCTGAACGATCAGGGTGTTCTGCGAAGCCGCTTCACGCTTCGCCTTTCTTTCCAGCCAAAGCTTGAGGTCCGCAGGGATGCGGCACGTCAGCCTCGGCATTTCCTCACATGGGTACACGTCCGTCCTTTCATGGGTGCGAGTTGCACTCATAGACGTAGCGCCAAGTTGCGTTGGCGTCAAGTTGCACCCATTGCCTTTTTGATGGCAACTCGCATTCATCCGCGCCATGAGCGACGACAGCAAATTCCCGAGCCAGTTGGCAGAGCGGTTCCAGATACGGATGCCAGACGGCCTTCGGGACCGCCTACGTGAGGCTGCTGCTGAAAGCGGTCGCAGCATGAACTCCGAAATCGTGGAACGCCTTCAGTCGTCCTTTGACGCGGGCGACAAGGCCCTAGACCTTCTCGACAAGTCGGTGAACGGCATAGAGGAGCTTCTGAAGCAGTCCGAGCGCGACAAGGCGATGGCGGACTGGATGCTCTCCCAGATGCGGATCATGCGGTATCTGCTGGAGTCCGTAATCGCAGCAGGCGACAGGCTTCCTGAGACGCTGAGGCGCACGATTTGGATGCTGACGGACCAAGCGTTGCATCCTAAAAAGTTCGATGACGAAAAGCTGTATGACCTTTTGGTTCAGCACATGGATGACGCGGAAGCCCTCAAAGACGTGGACCCGAGTTATCGCGTCCATACACAACCCGATGAGGCTGAGGGCACAGACCCACAACTGTCTCCGATTTATGGGAGGCCGACCTTTGATGCTTCTGACGGCCCGCCCGACGATCTAAACCCACCCAACAAGAAGGGCCGGCTCGTCCGCCTCGGTGAAGAGCCCCGTTCTAAGCCAGGGAAGCTGAAGAAGGGCTCCTAGCCCTATCGACTCCGATCCGTCTTCCTGATCATCTGCCCTCTTCCTTGGGAGGGGATTATGAACAGAGTACTGGCCGACACGCTGGGCTTCCTCAATGCGCTGCTTGCGATAGCAATCGTACTGATCTGCGCCCTTGCGGGTTACCGAAGCCCGGGTCTTGGCGGGGCTGGCCTCTTACTTGGCGCGGTCGGTGGCCTGCTTCTGGCATCGGTCGTTTGTGGCTTGATCGCGTATGTCGCCCTCATTGAGCGTCATCTCGCGGCTCTGGTTCGGCACCAGCGCCCGATCCCGGCACCAATCTCCAACGTTTCAGGCAGCAAAGAGCCACTTTTCAAAGACTGAAAGACTCGGGCTCAAGCAAGACTTACGCTAAGCCCCGCCATGCCGCTCCAGCATCGCCTGCCTGCCCGCCTCATACTCTTCACGCGATGGAGGCTCGGGATCGGCTTCGCTGTCGGGCTGCCGTGCGTTCCATTCGGTCAGAAGGGCGCCATAAGCCCAAAGAGTTAGGTCGTTGACATCTGCTGGTCGGCTCAGTCCGACGATGGCGCAGTTTCCGTAGGCATCTCCAAGGGAGAACTCGAAGTCGGGCTCTCCCCCTCTGCTTTTTTTGGCTTGTCGGCCCCCTCATATCCGACAATGCAGGCAGTCAGGATCGCAAGCGCGTGCTGATACCAGACCTCAAGGGGCCAGTGATCGCAGTAGCGGTCGATCATCTTGCGGGCATCAGAGCCTGACATTCCGCCGCCGACGAGGCCACAACGAACCGTTTCGATGAGGTCTTCGGCACGGTAGTCGCCACCGAGCACGCGCCTGAAGATCGTACCGATCGCCGCGTTGCATCGCTCTTGCAGCTCAGCAATCATCTTGAGCGGCAGGCGGAACAGATGTTCTCCGTCTCCGAACTCCAGCGTCACTTCGCAGGGGGCATACTCTCGGCTCACGTCGCTGGCACCCACACGACCGCGCCGTTGCTCTCAAGCGTGATGGACACCTGCACAAGGTCTTCATCGTTGCCGGTCACCTCAAGTTCTGTGACTGCAAACGGAGCGCTCCAGTGACCTCCGGCCACCGTGTTCGTGCCGTCGAGTTCGACGCGGTAATTCAGAACGTCGTCATCGTTATAGGCCGCTTGGTAGCGAGTGAGGTCGGTCATGTTGAGGATGCCGGAGCCGGAAACGGTCATAGACCGCCCGCTCTTCACGATCTCCCGCCAAGCCGGCGCGTCTGGCGTATCGCAGTCAGGCACATAGAAGTCGTTGGTCTGGGACTGGAAGCGGACGGTCTTCGCGTTCAGAGCGCAATAGGCCGTGAACGTCTCCGATCCACCACCATTCCCCTGGAGGATGCGCAGCTTCGTGCCGCGGCGGGTGACAGGCTTTGCCATGGTTATTTCTCCGTCTTGGCAAGCGCGCGAGGCGCGGGTTCGACCTTCGACACGCTGCCGTCCTTGTTTGAACGGAGGTCTTCGGGCTTCTCGATTTCACTGGCGGCGCCAGCGTCGATCACGTCAGATGCGATGGCATCGGGCAGATACAGCCGCTGCCCTTTCAGATACGCCACGACTTGTGCCGGGTGCGGGCGATGGTCATAGTCGCGCGCAAACTCCACCCAACGAGCCATGGGCGTCTCCTTCGCTTCAGTGGGTGAGGTTTAGAGGCCGAGAACAGCCCGCATCTGGGCGGCCTGCTGGACGTAGGGAGCGCTCCCGCTGCCCTCCATGGCCGTCAGAAAGTCGAGGAAAGGCTGAACCGCCTCCTCATCGTCGTGCGCGTCGTCGTTATTCTCGTCATCCTCGGTGACCTTCACAGGGTCATCGAAGAGGTGCACGGTGAGGCGGATTTGCTGGCCGGCAAGCCGAACGCCCTTGGCCTCGCTCGCCGCCCTCAGACGCTCGATCTTGACGACATGGTAGAGAAGGCCCTGAAAAACGTCAGCCCATGCGCCAGCGCCTTCGCGTAGGGCGTCCATGGCTTGTCGGGCCACCATGTCGAGAAAGAATTCCAGATTGCTATCGGTGCCGGGGATGCCGACGACCGGGATAGTCCCCTCGCCCGTATCCGGGTTCGTGATGAGCATGGCCGCCGTGATGCCAATCTCAATGATGATCTCGGTCTCGCCGTTGGCGGTCAGCCAGTTGTCGGCAATCTGCTCATCCGCACTTGTTGCAGCGTCGGTGTAAACCGCGATGAAGGGCGCTTCCTCATCGGTCTGGATTTGCCCATCTGCGTCGGCTTCTAGCGCCGCAATCTGGCTGTCCAGCACGCGGTCGCCCACGAGCGTCTTGCCCTTCAAGGCCTCCACCACAGAGATGCGGGCTGCGATGCGTGCGAGCGACATGCAGAGCCTACTTGTTGTTCAGACGGGCAACGATGCGGCCCTGGGTCCGGTCATCCACACTGGACACCTCGAACCAAGGCTCGAAAGACCGAGATAGCGCCTTCACACGATCGCCAACGCGCAAGGGAGGGCCAGCGTAGGTCGCGCGGTTGATGTGCAGCTCGGCCTTGCCCGCCTCAATGATCGGTGCCCAGCCAGAGCCAGCCGAGCCTTTTAACGTCATGGCCGAGTTTTCACCCTCGACGCGGAGGATGGCTTCGATTTCGACGGCGGGCCGAGAGGTATCGACCACACCGCCTTTGAGAAAGGAGAGCTTTACCGGCTCCGCAAACAGCCTGTCCGTGGCGGCGAGCACCTTGTCTCGCACGGCATGGAAGCGGGCTGCTACGGGCACGATGGGCTCCTACCCTGCTACTTCTTGTCGGACACGGATGCGGGCTTGGCCTTCTCTTCTGAAGCCGCAGGCGCAACAGCCTTGGCCTTGCGAGCCGCGCCAGCAACCGCTGGGTCAACCTCGCCTGCCCATCCAGAAGGATAGCGCGTGCGCTGTCCCGACCTCTCGTCCTTGTGTTCGAAGGCCGCGTCGAAGCGAACAAACTCAGTCATGGCCGTTCTCCTCAGGACATGGTGAGCTTCTGGATCACACCCGGACGGGTGCAAATCGGAAGCTGGTTGGACTCGGTGTGGATGTCGCGCCCCTTGCCGTGGGGCAGGTCTTCGGTCGAGACGTGCACGCGATCGCCGGGGTTCGGCGGGTTGTTCGCCGTGGCGAGCGTATCCGCAGGCGCGAGGTAGCGCTTGAAGAGGTCCGTGCCGAGCGGGATCGCGATGGCTTCATTGTCCGCAATGGCATCGCGGACAATGAAGGAGCCGTCCGCCTGACGATACTGGAAGTCCTCGTCAATGCGCTCAATCGACAGGCCGGCGTAGTCGAACGTGTCAGCAATGTCGTCACGCGCGGGATTGGCAGTCGTGTCCTTGTAGTACTTCAACGCCTCCTTGATGGAAGCGTGACCCACATAGGCATCGAACCAAGCGGGGCCGGCGAAAACCTTCACGCCGCGAGAGGGAGACCCACGCAGCTGCTTGCGCATCTTGGTCTTCACCGATCGGCTGATGCCGGCTACGTCGGTGGAGCTGGTGCCCAGCGCGAAGTTGGTCACGTCCTGGGTGATGCCGAACTGCGTGAACAGATCGCAGAGCAGGCGCCCCTTGGCGTCGATGACCTGACCGCGAAGAGCGCCCCAGTCGAGGTAGGAAGCCGTCGCGTCATGCTTGGAGCGCATGGACGCAAGCTTCTGGTTGTAGATCGAGCCCACAGTCTGGAAAACCCGGTCCTCACCGAACGCCATGACGTTCTGGAGGTCGGCCGGCGTCATGGCGTCGTCCAGCGGGAAATGCGGGATCGAGATCATGGTGTGCCCGGTGCCGTCCCGCATGTTCTTGTTGGACGGGCCGCCGCGCTCGATCGCAGGGATGATGGTGATTTCGTCGCCATCGACCTGAAGCCGAACGTAAGTGGTGGGAATGGCCGTATCGATGAACACGCCGAGCTGTGCCAGCCGGCCGGTTTCGTAGGGCGGGATGTTGATCGTTTCGGTCAGCCGCTGATCGGAGAATTCCGGCGCCGAGATGATATCGAGGACGTAAGACATGGGCGTCAGACTCCGTTGCGAGCGGTGATCAGCTTGGTTTCAAGCTGGGCGAGAGCGGCCGCTTTCTGCGTGGCGTTGATGCCAACCGGCCAGATGAGGTTTTGGAGGACGACCTCCGCGACACCCCGCGCGAGCGTGACGACGGGGACATCGCCCGAGGTGGCATCGGCGCGCTGAAGGAGGATGTCGGTCGCATTCTGCGAGCCATCCGAAGCGCCGAGCGTGAGCGGCTTCTTCTTGCCGCCAGTGGTGAGCGTGCCGAGCACGAGACCGACGAGGCAGACGCCAGAGCCCGAAACGAGGATGGCCTCATCGCGGGATGCACGGTTGCGGGCCTCAGTCTTGACGACATCAGCGTCGGTCTTGAAGGCGATGCTGGTGATGGGCATGGATCCGTCCTCCTCAGGCCTTGACGCCGTTGCGGCGCTTCATGTCGGCCACGATGTCGAAGCGCATATCTGCACCGGGCTGGAGCTTGTTGCCGTTCAGACCCTCGCCATTCAGGCGGCGCTCTTCGTGCATTTTGGCGTCGTCTGCCTTCGCATCAGCCTTGGGCGCGTCAGCCAGGGTGGCCTTCACATCCTCGACAGACATCGTGGAGGCTGCAAGGCGCTCGGCCAGCTTCTCGCGGCCCTTCGTCTCGTCCATAGCCATGATGGAGGCGCGACGTTCGCGGTCGGCCTTCACGGCGGCATCGGCCGAAGACGACATCTGTGCCTTCAGCGTTTCGTTCTCGGCGGCAAGCTGGTCCGCCCGTTCCTTGTCGGTCATGGATTTCTCCTCGTGCTGACCTGGTTGAGCGGCGGACGCCGCGGGGGTATCGGCACCGGGGAGATGCCAATCTTTCTTCGAAGCCAGCTGCTGGAGCTTCTTCGGTGCATGTTGGTAGAGCCGGTAGTCGAACGCCGATATGGCCTTAGCCTTGGCGCTCTCCGCCTCGTCTGCGAAGCCCTGCTCGACAGCCTCTTCAGCCGTCAGCCAGAGCTCGGCCTTCATCTTCTCGCGGATGTCTGCGGCGTCGCCACCCGAGCGCTCGGCGTAGATGGCCGCGCCTTGATCGCCGAGCTTGTCGAGCGCCTCGCGCGACTTGGCATGATCGTCGGCCGTTCCCATGGTGAAGCCGCTGGGGTCATGGATCATCATGATCGAGCCGGCGCGCATGACGATCTGGTCGCCGCCCATGCAGAGAACTGACGCGGCGGAGGCGGCAATCGCATCGACCTCAATGCGAACCTTGCCCTTGTGCGCGTTGAAGGCGTTGTAGATCGCGATGCCATCATAGGCGTTGCCACCGCCCGAGTTGACGTGGGCGGTAATGTCGTTGTCACGACCGTGCTCAGCCAGCGCGGCAAGCACATCCGAGGCTGTGAAGCCCTCGTCCCAATAGGAGTCGCCGACGTAGCCGTAGAGCCAAAGCTCTCCGTCTCGGTAAATCTCAGGCATTTGGTGAACCTCAGTAGGGGCGGAAACCGCCTCGAATGGCGAAGCGCGTTCGCCGCGGGGCCTGACCGCGTTCGATCAGGCAATTACGCATCGCCTCGTCCAGCGCTGCCTTGACCTCAGACAGGCTGGCGGCGCTGAAGCGCGTCATGTCCGATCCGAAGCGCGCTTCGGTGATCATTTCACCACCAAGGATGGCGGTCTCGACCTCGTGCAACTTCGCAGCCCGGGCGCACCAATCGACAACGGGGATGGGAGACAGCGCCACTATGCGTCCTCCCTTGCCGGTTCGCGATTGCCGTCTGCGGCGTTGCCGTTCGGACCTGCACCACCCTGCGTTCGGCCGAAGGGATGGGGGATGCCGCTCTTGTCGAGAAGATCCATCTCGCGAGCAATCTGCGCCGCATTCTCTTCCCAGTCCTGGCCGAGTTCAGCGCACTCAATGGCAAGATTGGACACGCCAAGCGCCAAGCGCTCTCGCATGGCTTGCGCGCTCTTCATATCGTCGGCAGACGGCTTCGCAGGCCCCTGCCATTCGGCCCAGACAACATTCTGCTTGTTCGCCTGAAAGGCTTGCCAACCGCCCTTCAGTTCAATGCGGCCTTCCGCGATGCTCTCTTCGAGCCAAGCCTCGTACACCGCCTGAGCGAAGGGGGCTGCGATACGCTCACGGCGGCGCGTCACGATGGGCCAGACAGACGCGATGCCCATCCGGACCGACGAATAAGTGGCCTTCGTGAAGTCCATGGTGAACGACTCGAAGGTGATGCCTAGACGGCGTGCAATCTCCCTCTGAAGGTTTTGGCTGAACGGCACATACTGGCTGCTGACGTTCGCCGGGGTGTGAAATGTCAGCTTCTCGCCTGGCCCGGTGTGAGCGATGCGCGCGGTGTCTGCGAGATTGATACCGCCCGCCTTTAGGCTCTCGAACCGCTGCGCCCACACCTCCACCATGTCGGCCTGAAGATTGGTGATGAGCGAACCCCATTCCGCTTCGGTCAAGCCTTCGGGGCGCTCGTATTCGCTAAGCGTCTGAAGCGCTTGGAACGCTTTCTCACTTGGCTCAGGGCTTTCCATCGTTGCGGCAAAGATTGTCTGTAGGAGCGCCGTCGCAAGCGTGGCATCGGCCAACTGGTCGCCTTGCGCCGCTACCTTCAGCACTGGCGCGAGAGGCGTGATGCCGCGTGGGCTGCCTGGGTTATCGCCGCGGTCCATAACGTGGATCACATCGCGTGCCAGGATGTCAGCGTCCACGTCGATGCCGCCTTCGCGCCGCTTGAAGCGGTAGTGCGTCGGACGGCCCAGAGCGTCGTGGAAGATGCCCTGATCTAACCCTTCAAACTCTCGCGTCGAGCGCGGCAGACGATGGGGCGGGACAAGGGAGACCTTAGTGCCAGTCGTGATCCCGTAGGCGCGGCGACGGCGTACGGTGAGGTAGTCGAGAACCCCGAAGGCTTCCCCGTGACCGAGAAAATGGCGCATCACGCCATCAAGCATCTCCGGGACGGTTGCCTTGCCAGCAAGGTCGCATTCAGCTGGCGTCCAGGCCCAGCGCCGCCACTGCGCCTCCACGTCCCGGCACCAGACCGCGCGCTCAACCTCATCATAGCCGAGCTTAGACAGATCAGGACGAGCATTGAGCTTCAGTTCGGTCCCGATGGTATCGGAGATGATTTGATCGGCAGCGCCAGCCAGCCAGCCGCTGTTGTGCATGAAATCGACGGCCAAGGCTGCAGCACGCTCGGCGGCCTCGTAGACATCGACCTTACCATCTCGCGTGACCGCGCGGCGCATTGCGAGGATGCCAGTGCGCTCAGGCCGGAGATACCGCATTTGTGCCGCAGAGCGCTTCGCCGGCGCGGCAAGGGACTTCGAGCCCCCCGCTTTCGCGCGGCGGCGCTGCTTCTCTGCCTGCATGTTGGTTCCTATCCGTAGGCATTCCAGCGCTTACGCGGCGCACGGTTTGGTCGATTGAGTAGCGGTCTCGGCACCTCGCCCGCACGCTCCGCGGTCTCAGGCTGCGCGAGTTGTTCGGGCAGAGCACTTATCTCAGCTTGCCCAATGGCTCTTGCGCTGATCGAACCCGGAAGCCGCTTGCCGAAGCTCTCGCGGGCGGCAGTGGCATACACGTAGCAGTCGAGGGCTTCGTTCCGGGCGCCAGACGGCAAAACCCACACCCGGACAGGCTTGCCCTGCACCTTCTTGACGATTACCACCTCAGCCGTGAGTTGCGCAACGAATGAAGCCGTTACGCTCTCCGGCAGGTGCACATAACCAGGGGTGCCGGCGTCCTTTAGAGAGCCGCTCTCGAGTCTCTGAGGCTTGATCTGCAACCGCCCGTAGACTTGATCTTTCCCGGTATCGACGCCCACGTTGAAGAATGTCAGGTTGCCCGTCTTCGAGCGGGAAGCCTTTGGCGTCCAGATCGGCTTGGCGCCGCTGACACCCTTGATGGCGAAGACCTTGCGGCCTTTTCGGTCGCGACAGAACTTGAGCACCTGCTGTGTGTGATGACCGCCCATGTCTATGGCCGCCGCCCGCGTCTTGAGCTTCGTGCCATCGTCGCGAAGGCAGTCCGTTAGCAGCCAGTCGTCCAGTTCTGCCCAGACATCCTGTTGCGCAGGATCGCCGTGGAACACACGGTGCTCGATCAGCCAGGACTCGTCGCCCTCGCCCCAGCCCCACTTGCTGCCTTCTAGTCGATCACCCTGCGTATCCACGCCCGCGGTGATCAGCCGAACATGGACGGGGACGCTCTCCGCGTCGTAGGCTTCGCCACGAGTGATCAGGCTGGAAGCGTCAACGCGCTCAGCTTCGTCCTCCCAGCTTTCGCCTAGCGCCGTGTTCGTCCACGTTTTCAGAAGCTCCGGCGCGTCCTTCGCCGCAAGAAAATCTGCAACTGTCTCCGAGAGCTTGCGCCAAGGGGAGTAGAGTTCGTTCAGGTGGAACCCAGCCACCCCGTTGAAGTCGCCTTCAGCGATCCACCTGCCCTGTCGTACCGCGCTCCAGCGCTGCACATCAGTCCAAAGCGCTCCGCACCCTTCGCACGCGTAGTGCGCCGTCTCCGGTCGATGCCGCGTTGAGCCGTCGCTTTCGGCTTTCGACCAGTGCACCTGTGACCAGCGTAGGTGCTGCTCACGACCGCAGTCGGGACAAGGCACATGAAAGCGGCGCTTGTCGCTGCTCTCGAACGCACGCTCAATGCGCGAGATGCCCTTGATGCCTGGCGTCGAGGCCAGCACGATCTTCCTATTCCAAAAGTTCGCCGTTCTCTTTCGTGCTAGGTTCACAGGATCGCCACCGCGGCCCGCGCTTGCTTCGTAGCGGTCCACCTCATCAGCGAGAATGATCCGGATTGGCTTGGAGGATAGGCCAGACTCCGAATTTGACCCGACAAGTGTCAGTTGCCCGCCCGGAAATTGCTTCTGCAAAATTGTGTTGCCGCTATCTCTCGAACGAACCGGAGCGATACGGCCCGCCAGAACAGGGGTATCCCGAACCATCGGTGCAATGCGGTCTTTGGAGAACTTCTCCGCATCATCTAGGCTTGGCTGCACCATCAGAATGGGCGACGGGTCGTGCTGCACATAGAACCCGATGATGTTGAGCAAAGCCTCCGATTTGCCCACTTGAGAACTGGTCATGAAGACGATGGTATGGACGAGTTGATCAGACACAGCGTCCATCATGGCGCGCTGATATTCTGCCCTCGCTGTAACCCAGCGGCCGGGCTCTGACGAAGACTCCGGGCTAAGACGGCGCTCGGTGTCCGCCCACTGCGAAACCGTCAGCTTCGGCGGAGGCGCCAGCACCTTCCACCAATCCTGACACGCCGCCGTCACTGCCCTCTTCGTCGTCAGCGTCAGATACGGCGACAACGATGGTGCCGGAGAGTTCTGCGAGCGCTTCGTGGATGCCATCCGATAGCTTTCCCGTCAGGTCGGCTAGGTCAGACACTCCCAGCAGCAGAGGTGCGGTCTTGGTCGGCACAGCCAGAAGTCGAGCCCGCACTCTGGCGAAGGCGGAGGTCACAGCAGCGGTCACTTCCGACCGGGGGAGGAGTTCGCCGCGCGTAACGGCGTTCTTCATCTCCTGTCCGTCCGCCTGCTCCTTCGCGAGGCGCGCCCTTTCGGCCGGCAGATCAAGGTTGCCACTAGCAGCGGAACGACCCGCTGCAGTCTCACGCAGGCTCTCAATGTACTGCTCGCGCACGATGTCCAGATCGTAGCCGTTGGTGGGCTGCCTATCGACCTTCCCGGCCCCCAGCAGCTCGTAGAAGCTCCGCTCGGTCAGAAACAGATGGGAGGCGCAATCAGCGACTGTAGCCATGCTGCTGAACCCCCTATAGGCCGCTGTCTCTAGGTGGGTTCTGGGCAACTCCCGACCCGTTGCTTCGGCCCCTTCGGGCACGGTCCCTGAACCGGGGGCCAGTTGCACCCCTGCCACACCCCTTGAGGCGTGACATTTCGGTCACATTGGCCGAGTGCTCAGAACCCTACGAGGCCATTTTTTCGAGCAGGACAGGGTGTTAGGCCCCATAACTTTTCTACTCGTGGGCAGGACAAGTGGTTAGACCCTCTCTGCGAGATACTAGCTCAGCCATTCCCCTGCACCAGCCTGTTGAGTTCGTGACTCATGCGCTCAATGAGCTTCTCTCGTCCGACCGTATCGAACGCCTGTCGTGCGGCACCCTGCACAACCTGATCCGGCAGCCTCACCCCTGAGCGCACGACACGAAGAGGCAGGCGCTCTTTGCCCACGCGCCGGAAAACTTGGCCGTTGCCCCTGTCCAGAGCGACACGGTTCGGAAAGCGCCCGCCCTTGAGGAAGGTGCCAGCGAAGCGCTGCCTTGCGTTGAACGGGTTGGCCGATACACCCGAGCGCGTCTCGCGTGGGCTGAAGTACTTGAGCCGGATATCCCCGCCCCTCACCGTAATCCGGTAGGCGAGCACTTGGTAGTTGGCGCGCTGCACCTTAAGGGCGCGATTGATGATGCCGGCCTTCAAGCCAGTCTGTTGCTTCAGCGGAGCCTTCATGGCTGTGCGGGCTGCATCGCCTGCTCGGTTAAGTGCTCGCCTTGCAGCGGTGTCGGCTTGCTTGGTTGTAAGTTGAGCAAGGAGGTTGCCCCAGCGTGGGCTTCCCTCCTTCATGGTGATGGTGGTCATGCCAAGGCTCCGAGCCTATTGCCGCCACGGGCCATTTGATATCCTATGATTTCTTTTCAAAGGAGACATCAGATGTCCAATAAGACGCCAATCGAAATTGGGTCGGTTGTCACGCTGAAGTCTGGCGGCCCGCAGATGACCGTCGAGGAAATACGTGGCGACATCGCTGATGTGCAGTGGTTCGACGACAAGAGAAACCCGCGCTCAGGGGCGTACAAGATTGCGCTACTAGACAATCACGCGGACTGGCGTCCTTTCGGCTGAAAGCTGCTTACGCCGCCTTCCCCACCCCACCCATGCGCTTCCATTCCTCAGATCCGTTGGACCGCTTGTATGCGCCGTCTTCTCGGAACTGCCACACACTCACGGGTTGGCGGTGAGGTTGAAAGGTGACGAGCGTGACGCAACGCCCCTCGGGCAACTCCACTATGCGGTGGATGTGCTCGGCTGCGATGTCGAAGCTGTCACCCTTGCGGCGATGGATGCGCTCCATCGTGCCGTCTGCCTGATAGACCTCTTCGATGTATCCGCCCTCCACGATGTAGCTGTGGAAGTCGGCTGGGTGGTCGTGCGGGTCGCCATGGTCGGTGGCGCTGAACACGTGAAGCGAGGCGTGGACGGGGTTGCCGTCCATATGCCACTTCTCAAAGAAATCGCTCATGCGCTCGTAGCGGAGGTTCATGATCGCTCCTCAGCCCGTCTTGTCATCCAGCACGAGCAACCGATGCTGCAGTCGCGCCACCGCACCAAGCAGCAGTGCTCCCTCTGATCCACCGATACGCGTTTGCGTGCAGCTGTCGTGCGTCGTGGCAGCAAGGGCGACAGCGATGAGCTTGCCCTCCTCTGCCTGGCGGAGCCAGTCCTTTAGGACCAGGATCACTGCCTCGTTGGCCTTGCGGTCGGGAGTGGGGAGGATTTCGAGCTTTGCCGTCATCCTCGCCTCCCTGAAAGAGCAGTGCTAGGCGGCGACAGGCGGGGCCAAGAAGGTCATCTTGTGCTCAGCGCAGTAGCGCCGGAACGCTTCCTCGTGCAGTTCTCTCGGTAGCATCTCAATGCTGTGGCCGATGGTGCCACCCTTCCACGAGCCCTTGCGTTCGCCGGTCTCGCCCGAGAAGGTGATGTCCAGCGAGCGGCTGATCTTCGGAGGGCAGAACCATCCGAGCCAACGGAACCAGCCTTCGCCCAGACGCCATTCGCGCTCCTCGATCCTGGTGGTGGCGACGAGCGGCTCGCCGTCGAAGTCCGCAAACGCGAACTCGCGCTTCGGGCACGCTGCCTGCAATGCCTCGCGCGCCTGCCAGTTCAAGGATGCACCGCGCGCACGCTCCGGCATGATAGAGAACGACTCTCCGTCGAGCCCGTAGAGCTCGTGCCTGACGTGCCGCCATTGCTTCCAAGGGAGACCCAAGCACCACGAATGGTCCGAAGTGCTGTCGTTGGTCTGCGCGCCGTGATGCACATGGAGATAGTCCTCGGCGACCGTAAAACCGTACTCGCGCTCGGATACGTCCCAGTAGCCGCCGCCGGCAGATGCCCAGCTGTGCCGGGAGGTGTCGACCCATCGACGGTGGGGCTTGATCACAGCTGGCAGCGCGATGATCAGCGTGTGCCCGAAACCGCTCAGACGAAGCCGGCAGCCCGGATAGTCGTCGCCGTCGCCCGAGCCCAACATGACGCTCAGCGAGCGGTAGGGGCCGCGCTCCCTCGCATAGGTGAACGGGCCGAGATAGTGGTCGTTGTCGCTCCACCGGATGCGATGAGCGCTGTAGATCGTCATCCACCTCTCCCTGAACAAGCAAAGCCGCTCACGCTGGAAGGCGGAGCGGCTGGAATGTATGTCAGGACGGTGGGGCCTGCCCTGGAACCCCACAAAGTGCGTCAAGCGTCCCCATACGGTGAATGCTTGAGCCACGGCCGGCAGAATTTCACCGTGTCACGTCCTGATGAAGCAAGGCATTTGCGCCTTGAGCCTGCCGCAAGCGACAGGGGGGTGATGGAAACTAGGCGGCTCCCATACGGTGGGCCATTTGGTATCCGCACGACACAGGCCTCGCGGGCCTAGCCATCTCCGCACAGGCGGAGGATGGGGCGGGAAGGCAGCGCGCTCACTGATTGTCGCTACAGTCGGCCTAGACCCACTGGCAGGCCCTGCCCCTGCACCTCTGCCTTCCCGATGACTGTCAGGCTTCCGGCTACACCATGCGCCTTGCGGCGTTTCGGCTGGGCCCACGCCCCTCTAGCCTGCCGGGATTTGAACGCCGGCCACCGTAACCTGACCGCGGAGTCGAACCGCCACCTTCGGACCCCTTTCGGGGAAACTGGTTGCAGAGGGCGGATTTGAACCGCCGACCTCAAGGTTATGAGCCTTGCGAGCTACCGGGCTGCTCCACTCTGGCAAAACTGGAATACGGGCGCACTCCCAGACATCCCGTATAGTCAGAAATACCCCGTTGTGCAAAAATGTCAAGCCGCCACTTGATCGAGCATGAAATATTGCACAACGACATTGAGGGCTAGGCGAAGGGTGCCGATCTGCCCGCCGATCTCCCGATCCTCGATGATGGTTCTGTAGAGCGCGCCTGAAAAATCCTCGGGCCAAGCCGCGCGCTCTGCCTCAGACATGGCCTTTCCAAGCCCATACATCGTCTTCAGACAGCTTTGGCACCACTCGGCATGGCTATCCTCATCGCCACTCTGTGCTGCCCCCATGGCCTCGTAGTGAGCACCAGGTGCAGACATGGCTTTGAGGTAGTTGTTCGTCACCTGCTGGTATCTCTCCGCAGCTCGGAACTGCTGGCGGCTGATCCCGTCACCGCTGATCCCGCGGAGGGCAAGCCGGCCGATCACCGTCTCGGCAAGCTGATCGCGGGCATCGGCCGCGCTGAGGCCGAACTGACGCATACGGGCCTGGATGGCAACAAGGTCCGCAGGCTCATGGGCGCGGCCTGAGCGCGAGCGCCGGCCGTTGGGTTCGCGCACCGCTCCTTCCACTGGCTTCCTCCCCGCCTTTGCCCGGCGCTTTGCTCCGGCAGTCTTTGCTTTGGAAGGCTTAGGCATTGTGCTGCTTCTCCCGCTCAGCGAGCATGGCGTCGGCTAAAAGGTAAGCAGCCCGCGCGACATCTGGGGCGTGCTCTGGCGGTAGATTTGCCTGTGCAGCCGCAAACCCACCAAGAAGCGCAGCGGCAGACTGCCCCGCGAACCAGTCGCGCAGAGACATGCCGGGCTCTGGATTGTATGGGCGTCCGTCCGTATCGAAGATTTGCGGGAAAGCAGCCCCGCCGTTTTTGCGCTCACCCATTCCCGCTCTCCATTGCTTGCTTGGCTTTGAGGGTGGCGAGCGTGATCGCCAGCGCGGCCGAAGGAGCATAATCAGCCGACTGCACCAGACCGTTGTCTGCCGCGCTCCAGACCGGAATGTTATTGACGACAGCATGGAAGCGTTTGCCGTGGACGGGCGGCTCGACCGAGATGCCCCAATACCACCCCGGCAGCACCCGGTTCACGAGGGATACGGCAGCATCGAGAGAGGATGTTGCCGGCTCAGCCGGCTCTATCCAGCCTTTGCCCTGGAACCGGACCCCTATGCACCATGCCTGATCGACCCGTCTGCGCTCTTGGTGTGCGGGCCACGGCTTCAACAGGGCCAATTCCACATCGATATGCCTGTCAGGCCCCTCCAGCTTCTCCACCCGCTCAATCAGTTCTGCCAGATCAGCCATGGCGGCTCTCCTCATGGGATGCGCGGAGGGCCACGCCAGCGTCCGTAAGCTGCCAAGCCCAAGCCTTTCGATGGAAGCGGATGAGCCCGAGCTTCTTGAGCTTCGAACGAGCACGGTCACTGTCCCGGTCGGCCAACGGCAGGAAGGCGTTCAGCGTCACTTCCCCATCCCGCTTGAGCGCGAGCAGGAAGCGTTGCTCATGTCCTTGGAGATCATCGAACGTCATCCCTCCCCCTCCTGCGGCTGGGGCTCTGATAGGGCGGCGCGAATGATGGCAATCTTCTCCATCGTCATGCCGGCAGGCGGACTCCACCGGTGATTCATCTCTTTCACCAAGGAGAACCATGCCTGCGAGAGGGTCACCGACGCCTCGTATGCTTCTTTTGATCGATAGCAGGTGCCAGGCGAACTGAAGCCTCGTCCGTCAGCGATCAACGTCGTCTTGTCGATACGCTCATGAGGGCCGATCTCGGCCCAACGCCGCCCTATCTTTTCAACAGTGACAAACCGAGCAGTGAACCGCCGGCTGTCGGATGGGACGTACCAAAGCTGCTGCCCCACATAGAGCGGGGCGTTGTCCATGCTCTCACCCATTGCTTCGGTCCTCCGAGAGGGTGGCGCGGCCTGCTTCAGTGATCTGCCACTGCGGCGACATGCGCGTGCCTACCTGTATGGCCAGCCCAGCCTTCGTGAGACGGATGAGGTGCCGCGCGCCGGTCTCTCTTATCGACATGGTGCGGATGCCAGCCCGATGCGCGACTTCATACGATCGAGCGCTGGTGAAACAGCCAAGAGCGGCGAGCACCCGTTTATCCTCCGGTGTCAGCTTCTCACCCATTTGCCTTCTCCTCCCCATAGGCGCTGATATATTCACGCACGAGGTCTTGAGCGTCGGCAGCGGACCAGCCGTGGCCGACAGCGCCAAACGGAACGCCGATCTCATCCATGATCCAGCGGACGGCTGTAGGACCGGGAACGTCAGGCCAATGCTTCTGCATTTCGATGACGATCGCCCAAGCGAAGCCATCTTTGGTGAGAGGCGCGTTCGGCTGCTTGAGGAACACCCGCTCTAGGGCCTCCCTGACCAAGCGAGGCACTTCCTCCTCGACGGTCTGGGCAACCGTTTTGTCGATGATCGGGCCGACATGCCGGCGCACGATGCTGTCAATCAGGGCGAACATCAGACGCCTCCGTGTTTGCCTTCTCCTCGGTGAGGGAGGGAGGTGGAGGGAGGGGGTGCCAAAGCTCCAGAGGCTTACCAATCCAGCGCTCTGCGTCTTCGTCAGGGGTGCTCGCCCAGTCTTGGATGTGCTCGTTCCAGCACTTCACGCTGGGCATGAAAGGCACGCCTTCCATCCAAAACCCTTTCGGCATTACAAGGATTGCAGTTGCATCCCTCGGTGCTGTCTCAATCGGCTGCCACTCACTCATGCTTCAGCCCTTTCGTGCTGGATCTTCGAATACGGGAGAGACATCCACTTCGGCTCCGCATAGGTGCCCGTGAACACCTCCACGATCTTCTTGCCGTTGCGGTTGAGGATGATCGGGGAGGGCTTGGGAGGCAGCGCCGCAAGCATCACGAGCGGTCCATCATCTGGCGCATGGCGGGCTTGGCATCGGGCACCTTCACCAGCGCCTCAGGCGTCATGCCGTTGGCGAGGCAGCGAGCTTCGAACTCGGCTTGATCGTTCGCCACGTCCTGCTGAGCGAAATGGGCATGGAACTGGCGCATGCGCTCGACTTGGCGGGCCTTCTGCGCTTCGGTGAGTGCGGGCCGGTCGGCAGCGCGCTCCTCCATCAGGCTGCGCTCTAGGCGGCGGCGCTCCAGGGCGGCGTAGTGCGGCCTCATGGCTTCGTCGCATAGGCCGCGAAGCTCGGGCGGAGACGGCAGAAAGGCGTGGCCGAGCTTGCGGCGCAGCGTGGCTTTTACCGCCTCACCCAGACCCCACTTCGTGACGCCCTCAAGGGCGATGAAGTAGGCTTCCTGCTCAAGCTCAGGCTCGTCCGTGTGGCGGCTCGGTAAGCCAGCCAAGAGGGCGAGCGCCTGAAGGATGTTCTGATCCGTTGCGCGGCTCCAAACGTCCGGCTGCTCCATCGGGACCATGATTGCTTCGTTCCTCAAAAAGCTGTCTGCGGGCTAGGGTGGCGGCATTTCGGGGCTCCTGCTTCGGAGCGGGACTGGCGCGGGCACCCCCTCCCCGACCGGACGTTCCAGCCAGCGCCGGCTCGTCCTCCCAGCGCTCCTGGTGGAGCCACGTGGCAGGGTTGCACCACTCGCGGTCGTCGGTCTTGGCGACGTAGCGGCGAAGGCCGTCCATGATCGTTTCGAAAGGGGCTCGGGACAGGGCTGCGGCGAACTTCTTCCGCGCATCGCCCTTCCCGACCTTGTTCGGATAGGACGCCCAGAACTGATCGAACTGGCTCGCCTCGCGTGCGGGGGCGTCCTCGTGTGTGTGTACGGGGGTGGGGGTAATTTCTTTGGGGGTCTGGGGGGCTTTCTTTAGGGGGCGGGGGTTGTCTGCCGACTCGGCAGAGTCTGCCGATGTCTGCCGACGCCGCTTTTGATAATCACGGTCACGAGCACGGCGGCGCTCTGCCTGCTCATCCTTGAACGCAAGACCGGCTTCCATTTCGGCGACCGCCTGCACGATGGCTTCGGGGTCCATCTTGGCAGCCAGCATGTGGCGAAGAGCTGTGGCTATGACGCTCACGAGAACTCCTCCACCGTCCAGCCGCCGCCCTCGCGCTTCGGGCGCACCTTCACGGCCAAGAACCGAAATGGGTGCTTGGACGCCGCGACCTTGATCTTGACCCTGGCGTCTTCCATCCAGAAGCCCTTGACCTCGTGGCACTCGATCGAGCCGTCGAAGCGCATCACGCCGAAGTCGGGGGTCAGGAACGTGTTCTCCGCCAGACGCAGCTTCCACGGCTCGAAGGCCCACCAGAGGATTTCACCGGCTGCCTTGCCCTCTTCGAGATGAGCGGCGTAGGCGATCTCGGTCTTGTTCATCATGTTCTTCGGCAGACGGCCGAGCGCCATCACAGCGCCCATGCTGTTGCGAACGGGCGCGGCGAGCCTCTGATAGTCGGCGGCAGACATCCGGATCATGCCGCCTCCCTCGGGGCTGGGAAGGCCCTCTGGAGCGCGCCGAACATGGGCTCGCCGTTCATGTCCAAGCACTCGGCCGGAACAGTCTGGAAAGCCGTTCTGTCAGACGCCCTGCCCTGCATCTTCGTGGGCTTCTCGTCGTGGTAGACGACAGGGCACCAGCGCATGGCGAAGTCGCGCTCGTAGCAAAAGAACATCATGCCGCCTCCTGCATGTCTGTGAGCGCACCCAAGGCGCGGTGCTGCGTGAGCCGGAACATCCGGGCAGCAATTTCCTGATCCGAGGCCGAGAGGTGCTGGGCGTCCTGAGCGCCGGCCATGATGAGCCGGGCGAGGTCGTCAGGGCCGTGGCGACGGTCGGAGAGCAGCACGAGGACGGGTGCGGTGAGGCCTGCTGCGCGCCAAGCTATGAGCGTGTCGCAGCCCTCCACTTGGTTGTCAGCAACGAGGATGCCCGCCACATCGGAGTGGCCGGAAAGGAACGCTAGGCACTCCGCCTCGCGGTCGAAGGGCCAAGCCTCCATCCGCCAGGCATCGGCAAAGGCAGCCATGCGACCCACCTTCTCGGCGGTTGGGCCGGTGATGGCGACCTTGCGTGCTTCGGTTGGATCGGGCGTCATCCGAGCACCCTCCCCGCCATGATATCGAGGACGAGCTCGCGCCCCGCACGCAGCACGTATCCGGTGGAGGGCGCGTTGCCGATGACCACAGGCGTGCGCTCGAGATCGCGCCGGAGTCGGCTGACATGCACGCGGATTGTCTCATTGCAGGGCTCGTCGGACCGCCTATCGAACGCCAGCCCCGCGCTGATCTGAGCGAAGGAGCAGATGCGACCCGTCGAAAGCATCGCCAGAATACGGGCGCCTGACGGACGAAGATCGAGCACGCTCTGAAGTGCGTTGGCGGCATCGAAGCCTAGAGCCTCGCGCAGCAACTCGACTTGGCCTTCGAGCTTGAAGACGGCGCTGTGGAGGCGAGCATTCTCAGCCCGCAGTCCATGATCGGAGGTTGCCATAGCGAGAGCCATCAGAGCGCCCTCCCCGCGACAATGACCTCCGTGCCCCACCCTTCACCTGATGCGAGCACACATGCGTTGCCGTCGAGACCGGCAGACACGATGGTGAAGGTGGATCCGTCAGGCGTGGAGAACACGATGATGGCGGCGTTCTTGTCGACCGCACCATCCGCAACCGGTGTCTCGTTGTAGAGGCGGGCGAGGTTGGCGGCGATCCGGTCGAAGGGAGCGCACACCATCTCCTCCGCCCTGCTTTCGCAGTGGGATAGGAGGAGGGCACCAAGGGCCATTCCGGTGTAGGTGAGAGAGGAGGTCATGCGGCCTCTCCTGCTTCACACGCACCCCACTGATTGCAGGGCGTGTTGAATTCGATGGCTGGGTGCAGGAGCAGGCTCTTCTGGAGACCACCTCGGCTGGTTCGAGACCAATCCACCGCGTCGTGGATTGTGTAGCCGCCCTGAGCCCGAAGCTCTTCGGTCGTAACGCCTCGGCCCACCTTCGGGTCGGAGCACACAGACATGAAGCTGCCGATGCCACGCTTCGAGGCGTGCCGAGCAAGCTCCTCCCACTCTGCAATCCGCTCGATCTCAGCGGGGAACTTCGCCGCTATGGTACGCAGCTCGTCCTTGTTCGCCATGATGCATGGCATGCACCCAACTCGGCTCATGCCCTCGTCGTAGAGCGGGTTGCGCTTCACGCCGTGGCGAGCATGCATTGCCCAGACGTCTTCCAGCTTCCAATCGAGAAGCGGTCGATAAGCCCATGCTCGATATCGAACCGTGCCATCCCTGATAGCGGCGGGGACCTTCATACCGTAGGGCAGTTCGAGCCGCTGCATCTTCGGAAGCTGCGCACGGGCGAAGCTCTCTTGCGCCCGCACACCCTGCCATGACATCAGCGCGCTACCCCGCTGGATCGCTGGGAACTGGACTTGCTCCCACATCGGAACAATCTTCAGCTCTTCGGTGCAAAACCTCACGCGCGTGGACGGGAAGCGTCCCTTCCAGAGATAAAGATCGAGAAAGGCGTTCCCACTCGGCCGCAGAGCCGCCACAGCGCGCTCAACCTTGTCGGCGGAGATGCCGTGAAGCGGCCACTTCTCAGCAACGAACTTCGCCTTGTTCGCGAGGCGGTGGGAGAAGTCAGCCTTGACCCACTGGATTTCAGGACCGCCAGTGACGCGAGGTAGATCGCGGACGGCCTCATAGGTCCAAGGGTGCTCGTTGTCGGTATCTGCAAACACGGCCTTGAAGGGCCGGCCGCGCTCCATTGCAAGCAGATACAGGGCGGTGCTGTCCTTGCCGCCAGAGACCGAGACTACGTGCTCGACGCCCATCACATCGCCCCCGCACGAACGGCCCGAACAATGGCAGGTGAAGGATTGGACGCACCGGCCTGAGCAGCCCAGAATGCGATGAGGGCTACAGCGGCAACGGCACCGAGCGCAGCGATACGCAGGAAGCGGACAGGGCGAGCCTCAACAGGATCAGCGTCCGCCGCCTGGATAAGTGCGAACCCCCACTGCTGGGCCTTCCCGCCCATCGAGAGAAGGCACGAGCCGAGCGTAAGCTGGATCGACTTCCGCAAGCCGCGCAGCAAGGACGGCGTTCTGCCGCCTCGCGAGGTAGAGTTCGTGGTCGGCACGGTTCTGACACTCCACATTGTGGCGCTCGACGGCCTCGCGGACGGCATCCGCGATGTCGGCAGGCACGCGCTTGATTTTCTTCCACCGGAGGCGCTCGACCACGGTGGCAGGCAGTCGGGCGTATCGAGCGGCCCGTGAAATCTGCTCTTTGGCCGGGCCATCACCGCCCAGCCGCCGGACGGCAGCAGCCATCTCGGATTGGATCGCCTCAGCGCGCAGCATTTCCGTCTCGCGCCGTGAGATTTCTCGATTGCGCCGTGAGATTTCCGACATCTGGAAGCGTTTCCTCATCATGTTTGCGAACATGAGAGGCACAACCAGACAGGGAGATCAGACGGCAGCGAAGACCAGCACCCGTCGCAGCTTGGCGGCGAGAGACGAGTTCTGGATGGAAGTCAGCGGAGCGCTTTGGATGGCGTTCCGCACGATGGGAAGACCCGGCCAAGGCCCCTACAGATGGGAGCACCTTGCCGGGTCCCAGCCCGTTACGAGAGATGAGGGAGCGGGCGAAAAGGGTGGCGCTCCATGACGGGGAGGAGTTCGTCACAGAGCGCCTTGCCACGCTCTGGGAGGAGGAAGCGCGCGGGTTCATGCTGGCTCCTGCACGCGCTTGGGCGCGGGGTTCAGGAGGGCGCGGAATACGTCGAGGCGGGTTTCATCGAGGGGGCGGAAGCGGCACGCCAGATAAGCTATATCGGCTCCCCATTCGAGCATTGCCTCCAAAGACCTGTGCAGTTCCTTGAGAAGCACCACGAGTTCGCCATCCGTGTCGGTAAACACGTGATCGAGCGTATAGATTGCCCCGACTTGTGGCTCTTCTCCGCAATACCAATCGGTATCGGGAAGCGGGTCTGCATCCACGCACACCACGCGCATGCCCGGTCTAAAATCCCAAGCCATCTCCTACTCCCTCACCAGAGCGGAGGAGCGCGAGCGGGCCATGAATTCGGCAGGGACCTTCGCAACGTTGGACGTGGCAGACTGGCGCTGCGCCTTGGTCATGCCCGCGATCTGACGGAGCAGATCGGGGAGACCCTTCTTGGTGCGCTTGATGCTGGCGGGCCAGAGGATCAGGGCCACGCGCCAGAAGTCATCCACGGCGCGCAACTGACCGGCCTTCACCCCGCGCGAGCCGAAATATGCGCGGAGCCGATCCATGTCTGCCTGATCAAGCCACTCACGCTCATGACGATCGGACGCCGCGCCGAGCCGTCGAGGGAAGCCGACTTCCAGTTTCCGAAGAAGCCCCTCCTGGCGATGCCCGGTGAACGCGACCCCGGCGAGAGCCAAGCCCTCTTCGGAGTAGGCTTCTTCGCCAATGATGATCGCGTAGTTGTATTCGTCCATGCTCGGGTCAGCGAGCGAGACGTTCATCCGCTTGAGGTAGGCGGCACAGCGGGGGAAGTCCGAAGCGAGGATAGCCATCTACGCAGCCTCCACTTCGCCAGCAGCGGCAGCGCATCGACGGCAGTGCTTGAAGCCGTAGGAGCCGCAGTTCGCGCGGTCGAGGCAGTTGGGGCGGAGAGCCGGGAGCGGCCTCGACGCCATGAAGGGGGTTGCCGTCTCTCCGGCTGTCACCGCATCGTCGGTTGCTTTCCCTGCGGTTTCGGGAGCATCCACGCCGACTGTGGATTGGGTTGCCGAGATCGTGTCGCCCAAGCTCTCGGCGGGCTTGGTTTGGCTCTGGCTGGGGGTGACAGTCCCAGCCTGCGACGAAACCTGTTCCTCACGTGCGCGCGCCTCGTGCACGTGCACACGCGAGGGAACGCCATGGAGCGCCGACCAGTAGAGGTCGAAAATCATGTCGGCCTCTTCGCGCTTGGCGTCGTCCAGCTTGCGCTTGGCGACCACCGCACGAAGGGCCTTCACGTCGAAGCCGTCACCCTTGGCCTGCTGGTAGAGTTCAGACTTGTCGGCATTCAGGTCCTTGATGTCGGCATCCAACCGCTCGACGCGCTCGACGTAGGAGCGAAGCTGAGCAGCAGCGACGGTCATGGCGTCGGCTTCGGTGGTCATGCCGCTGCTCCACGTTCAGCTGCATCCAACCAGTCGATTACCCGCTGGTAGGTCTTGACCGTGAAATTCGCACCGTTCCTGACATTGAGTAGGAATTTGCCATCGCGGATGGCCTCCTCGCCGATCGTAGAAAGGCTGCATCCTTGACGCTCGGCATACGCTTCAGCGCGGCTAAGCAAGTGGCTACGGATAGTTTCGGCGTCGAGCGGTGCGGGCTGCATGTCGCCAATATCGGGAAATCTCCCGGATTGTCAATGCCGAACCAGGGACATTTCCCATTAGACGGGAAATTGACCGAAAAGTTAGAACGAGGGGTGCTAGATACCCTCCGAAAGAACCTTAAAGCTCGCATGGACGAGCTCGGGATGAACCCCACCTCGACCGCTGCAAAGGCGGATGTCGGGGAAAGCGCTGTGCGCGACATATTGCGGGGAAAAGCCCGAAGCCCCGGCGTCGAGCTTCTTGCTAAGATCGCAAAGGCCCTCGACACTACCATTGATGCGCTGCTCGGAAACGCCTCCTTACCCATCCCGACCGATGTCCGGCGAATTGCGGCTCCGGTTCAGGAGTTACCCGTGATTGGACGCGTTTCAGCAAGTCACTGGTGGGAAGTTGAAGACGCAGACCGCCCCCTAGAAGAATGGGGTACGGTCCCAAGTGTTTCTGGTTATCCCATCGACTGGCAATTTGGCATGATTGTCGAAGGTAACTGTCTCAATAAGCTTGCCAAGCACGGAGATCGGTTGGTGTGCTTAGATGCCATCAAATCGGGTTATACGCTCAAGGACGATGACTTGCTCGTCATTGAGCGTTCGCGATATGGCGGGCACATGTTGCAGCGAACGGCCAAGCGCCTGCGCCAGATCGGGCAGGAGTTTGAGCTATGGCCGGAGAGCGATGATCCCGCGCACCAAGAGCCCTTGCGTTTGAGCCATCCGCCCGAGGGCGAGGAGGTTCGGGTCTACGCCAAAGTGCTCTGGATATTGAAAAGCCCATAGATCACCAAACACCGTAGACAGTCGCTCGCCTGTTTCTCCGGGTAGAGCCTCAGCGCGCGCCCAGAATGGGAAATTTCCCGGATAGGCATTGACCACGGGAAATCTCCCGGATATATTTTCTCCATAGCAACCCCGCCCCATGAGGCGGAGCATGGAGGCGAAGGCGATGTGCAAGGCAAACAAATACGGCGTCCGCTTTGAGACCCGCGACGGCACCCTTGAAGACGCCTTCCACACCACCAACCGCAAGTCCGATGCAGTCCGGCTCGCGCGTTGGTCCGCCAAGAACATGTCTTGTGACGATGTGGTTCGTGTATGGGTTGACAACCTCTGCGAAGAACTCGGCGTCGCCTCCTTCACAACCAAGTTTGCTTGAGGGAGGCGGCGATGCTGAGCTTTCTCCCCCGGAAGTGGCTGCAACGCGCCCTGTATATGCAGTGGCGTCGCAGCCTCCCGCGCCACCAGCGCATTCGGCTCGACCATTGGGGCTCTGCGGGAGCCGACGCCGGGCACCACCCTTTCCAGTGGGCCGATGAAATTCGGCCTGCCGCCTAGCCCTCTCCCCCATCCCACCCGGGAGAGAGCCACACCCCCTCCTCTCCCGGACGACAGCCAAGAAGGCATTCGTCCATGACCATGACAACGCATGAAGTGCTGGTGAAGGCGCGAGAGCTTATCGCGACACCGGAGAACTGGACGCAGCAAGCTTATGCCCGCGCGGAGGATGGCTTTGAGCTAGGCCAGGGCTTCGATGCCCGCGCCTGCAAGTGGTGTGCTCTTGGTGCCATTGAGGCCGTCACCGGCTGTGAGATTGACGATGGCATCGCTTGGGAGGCGCAAGTCGTCCTGAACCGCTTCGCCGGCATGGCGCCAGACGGGTTCAACGACCGCCACACCCACGCAGACGTTCTTTCGCTTTACGACCGCGCCATTGCCTCCACTCAGGAGGAAGCCCGATGAGCTGGGAGCCGGAATACGAAGACCGCCCCGCCAGCATCGCCGCGCTGCGCATCAGCATGGGCTTGGCCATCGACGCCTATGACCGCCATGCCTCGGATCATCTACTTTACGCTGGCCCCCTGGCTGTCACCAACGAGCACACCGCTCTCCGTGCCCGTGATGCAGAGCGTGGCATGGCGAAGTGCAGCGAGGAGATCGCTGCGTTCGCCCGATCGCTCTATCGACTTGAGGAGGCGGCTTCCACGGACTGCCTTCACGGTCTTCTGGATCAGCGCCGCAAGTCCGGCTTCAGCATCGGTGCTACGGCAGGGAGGCGAGCATGAACCGCCCTCCCATCGAATTTGAGTTCGACGCCTGCGGTCACCTGTGGGTCAAGGCTCCGGCTCCTGACGTCCCTGCCCCTGGTTGGTTCACTGATGCCTGCAACTGGTGCGTCTCTCATGATCGCCGGCTGGCTGTGATCCTTGCTGTTCTGATCGTCGGCTCTTCGCTGGCGGGGAGGAGCTTCTGATGGCTGAGCACCTGCTGTTGAAGTTTGGGACGCTGAAAGGCTGGGAAGTTGAGAGTGACGCCAGTCTCGCCGCCATACGGCGATATCACGAAGAGCCGGTGGCTTTTGGCCTCATGGAGCAGCGCGACAGCGCTACTCAGAAGCAGGCGCTTTGCGATCTGATCGACGCCATCGACGGCCCCATCCAAAACGATTGGACCGGCGAGATGATGACGAAGGATGAGGCCAAGAAATACGTGCGGGATTACCGCCTATGACCCTCCACATGCACCATCGCGAGACGGCTGACAACACAGAGCGCGCGCATCTTGCACGGCAGGTCGCCCGCCTCGATGCCCAAGCCATGGAGCGCCGCCTCTATGAGATCGAGCGCGGCCTCCTGTTCGACCCGGACAAAGCCTATCGGGATCAACTTTGGGCGGAACACGCCATGATCTTCGACGCACTGAAGACCGCGAGGAGCGAGCCATGAACGATGTAGCTGAAGCTGCGCGCCCCGAGATCGGAAGCGAGGAGGTCGAGGTGCCCACAGTGGTGCCGGTCCCTCAGTCGCAGATCGGCGCCGCCATCGCGCGTGTGATGGCCGAACTCGTGCGCCTGGAGAAGGCGGATGAGAACAAGTTCGCTCGCTACTTCTTCACCAGCGTGGACGACTTCAAGGATGCCGTCCGCCCCCTGATGGCTGCGAATGGCCTCTGGCACGAGACGCAGCAGGCGAACTTCCAGTTCGTGGAAATCAAGGGCGACAAGGACAAGGTATCCACAGTCGCCCAGTTCGACTTCGACATCACCCTCTGCCACGTCAGCGGGGAGAAGAAGCCTCCGTCGCGCATGACGGTGTTCCTTCCGCTCACTGGCGCGCAAACGTCCGGCGCCGCCCGATCCTACGCCATCAAGGAGTGGATGAAAGACTGCTTCCTGGCGAGCGCTGGGGCCCCCGAGGACATCGAGGAAGAAGCCGACATGAAGGAGCAGTCTCGCGAGGGGATGCGCCTGTCGAAGGCCGATGCTCGAGCGCTGTTCGACAAGCTCACGAAGGAGTTGCGCGAGACTGAGAAGGGGAAGGACCACGAAGCGGTCGCGAAGTGGTGGGCCGACAACCGGGAGGGCATCAACAGCCTTCCGAAGGACTGGCACATCACCATCCGCAATGAGTATGCGGAGACCTACAAGCGCCTGAAGGCGGAAGCCGACCTCGACAGCATGAGCGATGAGCAGCTTGACGCTCTCGCTCAGCGGGAGAGTGCGTGATGGTCAAGGCGAAAGCAGATAAGCCCGTCTACGCCTTCATCCGCAAAGGCAACGCGCTTGTGCCAGAGATGGGTTGCGATGCCCGGGCGCTGGATGGCATCGCCCAGGGCGAGCGCGTCAAGGTCGATATCAACCAGTGGCGCAACCTTGATCGCCTGCGCGCCTATTGGGCGATGCTGGGCGACGTGATCGAGGCCACGGGGCAGAAGATCAGCACCAAGACCCTCCACGAGGTCATCAAGCTCGAGAACGGCGTGGTGGACGTGGTGCAGATGCCCAACGGGCTCAAGGTGCAAATCCCTGCGTCCATCGCGCTCGACAAGCTGCCGGAGGCGGAGATGGTCGAGTTCTTCCGCAAGGCAGAGGCATGGCTTGCGGAAACCTACGGCTACGAGCCGGAAGCGAGGGCGGCATGACCACGCCCTTCCTCCCTGACCCCAATGGCGGACGCTCCATCCCCGAATGGATCGGCAAGACGCCCGACGCCAAGGTGCCGGATATCGTCCGCACCCGCGTATTCCTGCGCGCTGGCGGCATCTGCCACATCAGCGGTCGCAAGATCCATGACGGCGAGGCCTGGGATGTCGAGCACGTCCAACCCCTGTCGATGGGCGGCGAACACCGCGAGAACAACTTCCGCCCCGCCCTACGGGACAAGCATCGCGAGAAGACTGCGGTCGAAGCCGGTGATCGCGCAAAGGCAGACCGCATCCGACGCAAGCGCCTGGGAACGTGGCCGAAGAGCAGGGCCCGCATTCCGAACCGCCCTTTCTCCTCCTCCCGCCCTCACCCCAAGGAGGCCCAAGATGGCCGATAGGCCCATCCTTTTCAGCGGCCCGATGGTGCGCGCTCTGCTTGATGACAGGAAGACGCAGACCCGTCGCGTGATCGCGGATCGCAACATCCGGATCGGCTGTGCGAGCGAGGAGATGGAAAGCCTCAAACTCGACGGCTGGGACGGCTTCGAGGCCAACGGCGAGATGATCGCGGTGCGGTTGCCCTATGCAGCCGGCGACCGCCTGTGGGTGCGCGAGACTTGGGCTCTCAAAGGTGAGCGCGATCCGATGTATGCGGCCGACTGGCGCCAGAGTGCCGTAGATGGCCTACGTCCTTGGCGGCCATCCATCTTCATGCCTCGTTGGGCCTCACGCCTCACGCTCATCCTCACCGAGGTGCATGTGCAGCGCCTGAAGGACATTACGGCAGAGGACGCGATCGCCGAAGGTGCATCAAGCCGCCCTCAATGCAGCGGCTTCCGGCAGCGCGAAGACGGCTGGTCCATGGACTGGTCGCGGGTCGGCGAGACAAGTCGATGGGCAAGCAACGGGCGGTCTCTGTCTGTGGCTGACGTTGCCCTAGATAGCGCCGTCAACGCCTTTGGCAGCTTCATCAACGAACTGCACGACCCGCGCTGGAACTTGAAAGGCGACGGCATCTTCGGCGCCAATCCTTGGGTCGTAGCACTCACCTTCACCGTCCATCCCGAAAACATAGACGCGCTGGCCCAGCCTGCTGCGGGGGAGACCTCCCATGTCCGATAGCCCCAACACCCCTTCCTTTGAAGGAGAAGCAGCACCAAGAGCGGATGGGTGGATCGAATGGAAGGGCGGAAAGTGCCCGGTGCTTGATGGCACTGCGGGCTTCGTACGCTTCCGAAATGGATCAGAATACCAGGCACAGAACATCGCCGACTTCAGCTGGCGGCATTGTGGAGGCGATGACGATATCGCTGCCTATCGGATCGCCACCTCCCCCACCCCAGAGCAGGCGGAGGCCCTGAAGCCGTGTCCATTCTGCGGCTCAGAGCCGGAATGGAACCTGGGCAAGAAAGGCGACGGGTCGGAATGGCGATACATCGCCTGTTCCAATTGCGAAGCCATCGGCCCTCATGCGCACACGAGGTCTATTCAGGTCGCGGATTGGAACCGTCGCGCCACCTCCCCCACCCCCTCTTCCCCAGATGCAGGAGTGGTGGAGCGGATCGCTCGCGAAGTGTGGCGCAGCCAACATGGGCCCGATTTCGCTGAACTAGATACCGAGGAGGCGTGGGCAAGCGAGGTCTCGAGCTATCGGAAGCTGACCGCGCTCTATCCCTCCTATGCGAATGGCCGCAGCTCGATCACTGATGCGTTCCGAACAGCGGAGCATATCGTTGCCAGCGGGGTGATCGCCGCCCTCACCTCTCCTAGCGCGCAATCGCCTGGGGTTGTGGGGCTGGAAGAGGCTTGGCGCGACCTGATCGAGAAGGACGATCGCACGTCGCCGGAAGACTACCCGGAAATGGCGCTGATCACGCGCGACGAGTTGGCGGGCTACATGGCTTGCGCCCTGGCCCATCCACTCCTTCAAAAGGGCGATGGGGTGGGGGAGGCGAGGCCCGTAGCTTGGCAAGTTCAGGACGCCAGAGGTGTCTGGCAGCGGGGTCTGATGTTGAAGGCGGAGGCGGAGTTCGCCTTGGCCGACCCTCATCATGACGTTGTAGCTATTCGACCGCTCTTCGCCCGCACCGTCTCGGCAGAGGGGGCGGAGTTCCGACCGAACAAGTTCATGGGTGCGACTGGCATCCGTCAGGTAGCTGATTGGGCCCGCAGCAGACGCGGCGCCTATGTTGCCCCCGACAACGAGGAGAGCATCACCGGGTGTAACCTTGGCGAATGGTGCGGCTCATGACCACCCAAGCAGAAGAGATGCGGGCGGGGCTGGAGCCGTGCCCGTTCTGTGGAAAGGCGCCTGTCACGCAGGACTATCGGTCTTGGAGCGATGAGACCGGTGAGGTTGAGGGGTATGCGGCAGTTGAGTGCCGTTGCCTCGGTCACAACGGAGGGCTGTTCTTCCACTTCGACACGCTCGAAGAAGCCATCGCCGCGTGGAACCGTCGCGCACCCAACCCCCTCTCCGCCCACATCGCAGAGCTAGAGACAAGGCTGGCTGGGGCGGAGGAGGCAGGGAGACTGAAGGGGCTGGAAGAGGCCGCGGGCTTTCTGGCAGCAGAGGCAAAGGCGCTCAATGCTGCCGGGGCTGATTACGAGGCAAAAGAGTGGTTCGAGAGCGCCGATCAGGCGCGGACTGCTGCCGCCCACCTGAATAATGCAGCCGAACACCTCCGCTCCCTCACCCAGCAGGAGCCGCCACCAGACCCCCGCATAGGGAAAGAGGGAGGGGGCGAGTGATGGCGCTCTATCGGATCGTTCGGGACTCTTTCCAAGGATACGAGGTCCAACGGCGACCACGCTGGTGGCCGTTCTGGCACCAGGTGGATCACGTCCGTGGAGTGAACACCTTCGCGACGAAAGAGGCCGCAGAGGCTTTTGCCCGCCGTTACGCGAGCCGCCCTGGTCATGTAGTGGCCTACCTTGGTGAACTGCCCTCCACCAGTGAGAACGGGGGTGGGGGATGAGCCTACCAATCCCGCTAGAGCAAGCTGCGGCACAACTCGGCATCACGCGCGAGGATGTTGCTAACCCCGTGCGCTTTGTCCGAGACCTCATCCGCAAGCACGAGGTGCCTTTCGTCAGGATCGGGCGCACGGTCAAACTCCGCCCCGATCAGATCCGATACCTTGCCGAGAAGATGGTCGAATGCCCCTCAAGGTCGAACCACACGCCAACGGAATATACTATATCTCTGGAACACTCGAAGTCTGGAAAGACGGCCAGTATCATCCCGTTGAGATTAGGCGCAGCACCCGCACCCGGAACCGGAAGGACGCAGAAGCGGTCAAGCGCCAGCTCGAAGAGCAAGCGACCGAGCGCATCCATTCCAATCGAGAACCCTCTCCGACTTTCTCGCAGGCCGCAGCGCGGTACCTGAAACACGGCGGCTCAGAACGGTATCTGGAGAAGGTAAAAGCGCATCTCGGCCACAGGCGCTTGGACGACATCACCCAGGCTGTCTTGGACGACGCCGCGGTGGTGGCCTATCCCGTCGCCCTGCCCGCCACTCGACGCCGCCAGTTCTACGCGCCAGCAATTGCGGTGCTGAGGGCAAACGATGTGCATCGCGTGTTCCGGCGCCCGCCCGATAGCGGGAAGCGCACCTACTTCTTCACGCCCCAGCAAGCCGCCGCAATGGTCGAGCGCATCAAGGCCACTCGCTTTCCGAACCCATGGAACGCAGCCTTCGCAACGTTCCTGTTCGGGCAGGGCAGCAGAGTGGGTGAGACGCTGAAGCTCGACGGGCGGGATGTGAACCTGGATGCAGGCTACGCCATCCTGCGCGACACGAAGAACGGACTGGAGAGGCGCCTGACACTCTGCCGGCGCGTAACCGCAGCGCTATCCACCGTGCCCAACCTCGGGCATCAGGGACCGCTCTTCTTGCGCTACGATGGCCGGCCCTACGCTGAACGTGAGGTGCGAGGCTACAAGCTCGTCTTCTGGCAGCGCGCGGTAAAGGAAATCGGGCTCGATCCGCAGAACTACACACCCCACACGGCGCGGCATTCGTGGGCCACTTGGCACTACGCCCAGAACAAGGACGTGATGCGCTTGAAGGAGCAAGGCGGATGGGAGTCGGAGGAGTGGACGCGCTACACAAAGCTTGCGACCGCCCAACTCGGCAAGGATGCCATCAAGCTCGGCTTTGACTTCCGGGAGAAGAACGAACCGGGCACAAGCTTTGCAGCTTTTTCGCGGAAGTGAGCGGGCAATCTGCGTTTGTTCTCGTTTCGAGCCGTCATTTGAAGTAAGATCAAGGCAGCCGAGGAGCCGAAGGAAATGTCACTGGAAGGCTTGTTTTCAGGCTCTTCGCGGGGTAGCAGAACCCCACGGAGAGGTGGCCGAGTGGTCGAAGGCGCGCCCCTGCTAAGGGGTCTCCTGCGAAGATACCCTCTCCCCGCAAACCCATACATTGCAGAGCGTCTGGCA
>QFNI01000028.1 GCA_003240775.1 Mesorhizobium amorphae
GATGCCCAACCCTAGGCCCGTGGCGATGCGGGTCTCGGTCGACGCCAGCCTCCGCCCCAACCTCTGTGCAAAATCCCAGACAGCATCCTTGCCCCACGGATCGAAGCTCGTTGCGCTGGCGGAAATAAAGACGGTTCTTCTTCGGTAGCGGTCAACAAGCTCCTGCAGGAACTCCGTGATCTCCGCATATTCGTCGACCATAAGCGCTTTGACGTTGAAGCGCTTGAGGTCTTCCACAACCAACGCCTGCCTTGTGCGGTAGTGGGCGAAGTGGGCGTCGGTCTCGTTCTCAAGTTGAGAGCGCGCCCGGAAAACAGCGTAGTGCTTGCGCTGGTTTTCCTTGAAGGTGAGCCGCACCCGAGAAAGGACTTGCTCCAAATTGGGATCGGTGAAGCTGAAGCCGATGAAGAGGAAAGTCTTCGACACAAGGTCGCCAGCCAGGGCGGTCACGAACGCGCCGCGATCAGTGCTGTATCGCTCGAAGTCGTCACGAGTTGCCACCGCCTCGTCAGGCCGGTCGACATCTCCGTGCATCTTGAAGATTGTGGCGTCGCGGCGCGGTCGCGTCGTTGCAAGTTGGGGGACTGCGCTCTTTACGTCGACTACCTTCCCCACCTCCGTCAATGCTGTCTCGATTAGCTTGTCATAGTTCGTCGTCCACCATGTCCCGATTGGCAGTTGGGCGAGGAGCTTGTGGTTGGGTGTCGGGGGGTTGCTTGGCGACAGGGCTTCAATGACTGCCTTATGAAGCCCATGGCGGTTCCTTCCATTGGCGTTCACATGGAACTGCGCCACGGCGACGAGATCGCTTTCGAGGTCGATGTCCAACTCAAGCTCCGCCGACAAAGGGCGGATCAACTCACGCCAGTCGACGAAACCGGCAGGCGCAGACAGCCCAGCGCCCGCAAAGACCGCCGCATTGCCTTGCAGCAATTCGCTTAGATAGTCGGTTACAAAGTGGCGGATCGCGGGCTTCATGGTCGACATGGCTGCGGCAGGTGGCACCCGCCAGATGGGATACTTACAACAGGGAGGGTAACTCTTGGGGCAAACCCATAGTTGCAGCCCTCGCACTCCGCAGCAAGCAGGTTTTTCTGGTCCATCCCCAGGTTGCGCTGTGTGACATCTGCACGGTTCGCTCGTATTGGCATCAGTTCGCGAGCAAGCGGTAGACGCTTGCGCGCCCGATGTTGAGTTGCTTGGCGATGTCCGTAGCCCCCACCCCAGAAGCGGCAAGCTCTTTGACCCTGGCTACTTCAATTGATGGCTTGCGGCCCTTGTAGACGCCCTCGCTCCTGGCCTTCGCGATACCCTCAAGCTGGCGCTCGCGCCGGATCGCAGTTTCAAATTCGGCGAACACACCAAGCATCTGGAGGAAGGCGCGACCGGCAGCCGTGGAGGTGTCAACCGGCTGTTCAGTAGCCCGAAGCGAAACGCCCTTCTCCTCCAAGGTCTGCACGATGCCCGCGAGGTCGGCGATAGACCGGGCAAGGCGGTCGATCCTTGTCACCACGATCACGTCGCCCCTGTCGGCGAACTCGATTAGGGTTTGCAGGGCATCACGTCCCTTGGTCGAGGTGCCCGACTTTTTCTCGGCGCGGATGATGGTGCATCCGGCAGTGCGCAACGCGGCTTCCTGGATGGCGAGGTCTTGATCGGTGGTGGAAACTCGCGCGTAGCCGAAAACCTTGCCGGTGGTGCTGGCGGTGGTGGTCGGCTTGATGGTCTTGTTCACGATCCTGCCCCTTTCGCGGGAATGTCTCGTTTGCCTCTAGACCCTTCAAACATGATGTCTCGCAATATGGAAGTCAACCCAAATGAGACGCGAAAAGTGTCTCGCGCTCACGGATTGCAGGGGTATACCCAAACGAGACGGGTCCCAGACAGAGCCCCCTTATCAGAGCGCTGACACTCGTTTACACAGCGCTCGGGAATGAGCAGGAGCGCCAACGATGTTCTTCACTGCCACTGGTAGGATTGTAGCCTACCTACTAGTAGCTGGCGGTGTGTTCCGTGCCGGATTGGGTTTCGCCCTCGCGACCTGGGGAACGCCAGCGCTCTCAGCTCGGTATTTTGGATCGAGCGGGACTGGCGCAGCGATCGACGGAGGCCTCATTGCGATAGGCTTAGGCGTTACGCTTGGCGTGCTCACTGATATCAGCCGCTCAATCAAACGCTGACTACCACCAGCTGAGAATGTTTATGTCCGCTGGCTGAGCGAGGCCGACATGGCGAACAGCGTTCCAATTGCTATGCGCAATCTGTTCGCGCCGGTCACAGCTTCATCCCCAAACCCTCCTTGGAATATCAACTGTGCCTAAGAGGCGAGCTTGTAGCTCAGCTTCCGACCGTAGAGGATGTGGAACTCGACGCTACAACCGTCGATGTCGGGAGGGCCGCTTGCCATCACCTTAAAGGTGGTAGTCTGGAAAGGCTCAAGCGGGGTGTAGTCCACGAGTGCTGTCGCCGTCTTCACGAACTCCCCCTTGCTGGTGAACGTCACAACAGCGGTGATATCCTTAAGCCTCGCTAGTGTAGTGTTCTGCACTTGGCCCTCGAAGAACCAAAAGTCGCTCTCCACGTAGCAATTCTGCGATACGAGCTTAAGATCGGTGCAAATGTCTGGGTTATCGCAGAGAGACGACGAAGCGCTCGCGGTGCTCGGTCTCGACCACAGGTTGGTGATGCTGAAGGTGCTCGGGCTGTTGAACCAGAAGATTGCGAAGAGAACGATTAGAGCGAGCAGGACACGCCATACCGTTAGAACCGGGCGTTCCTTGTAGAGCAGTCGTCGCGTGTGCTGATCCATTGCCACCCCCCCGGACCCTTGGCGGTGCGTCCCCGCATGGGTCCTTGATCCCCTAGACCGGGAGTTGGAAAAGCCGAGTGACCACGGCTCCCTGTGACCTTTAGCTCCGAGGAACCTGGACATGCGTCGCAGGCTCCCGGACCCAGCAAGGTCAAGGAGGGTGATGCCAGAGCGGCGGGCATCAGCCGGGTCACTCGGGGTTTCCACGCCCCAGCGCCGCACGTTACGGCACCAGAAACATTCTCGCGTGCGTCGCCACGCCTGTCAAATTGCTTGACTGCGGTTTGCGATTAAAAGCCTGCCGACTGCAAACAAGACAACAATGACGCAGCGTTCTCAGAATTTGCACTTTCAGGGCCGTGGAGGTTGAACCTCTGATGTCGCTCTTAGACCAGCGAACTGACGTGAGGCAATTTCAACATATCCGTTCACGAACTCGAAGATATCTCCAGGAAAGTGGTCGAACCCGATCCGCCCACCGTAGCGGCTCCACTCTTCATACAGACCGTCATTCCCTTGCAACCAAACGGCATCGTGCGCTTGCATGTAACGGGTCAGGGCATCGGTTCCGGCAAGCTGCTGCACTTGAGGCCTCAGACCCTCGACCAATGTGACCGCGCCTTGGTTGCGGTCGTCGTCCGGAAAGCGCTCGGCGTGCTCCTGCCGATAAGAAACTATACTGTCGATGTGATGATTAATGTCGGCCAAGGCTTCATCTTCTGTTATAGGCATTCTATCTCCTCTAGGTTTGCAATATCTAGAAGATAGGTTGGATCACATAACCAATCAATCCGGTCGATATGCGTTTGGTTATGCTGAGGAAATGGCAAAATGCCGATCCGAAGGCTGGGCCGAAGCTGCGTCCCATTCTTGAAAGCAACGCTTCAGCCTTGCTGACGAACTAACCCCTATCCAATATTCGACCCCCATACCGGAAGGCCACAGAGGAAATTTCGTAGGCCACTCAAACTGCCAATGTTCGGCAAGGGCTGCCCGGTGAAATCGTTGCACCGCTGACTTGCTTCTGTTCTGCCCGTTGCCAAGATCAATCGCTTGGCGGCGGGTGCTGACCGGCGCGGCGGTCAAAGCCTCATCGCCGAGAATGACCTGTGGCGCTACCATAGGCAGAGTGCCACTTGGTATTGGGCACAAGCGGTGGATCGAGACATGCGCCATCGGCATGCGCTGCTAGAATGACCATAAGCAGGTGCGGTCCTTGACTATAGGTCATCGCTCCAAGCCTCATCCAAGGCCTGCGGGGGCGGCAGGTTGCCGTAGAATGCCTGCCGATGCAGATGAATGTTGATCCGTGCAGCGTACATTTTCTGCATACTGTCGATGGCGAAGGCTTGCCCTAGGGCTGTGCCCTCTATGAGTTGCTCGCCCCAGATACCGAGATTTCCAGCCCAGTTCGGGTTGCCTGTTACCCGCTTGGCAGCAGTCTGAAAATCTACGCTCTTGTCTTGATCGCGCGCAAAAAGCCAGGAGGTGTTAGTCGGATAGTCAACACGATTTTTGGGCTGGCTTGCGTGACCATAGCTGCGCGGCTTCGTCGTTCCCCAATCCCCATAAATGATCCTTGGATGATTGGTTCCCCGTTGAACCTCGGCCAATAGACTGCGATTAGAGAAGCCCACCTCTTCGAGACCGTCGTAAGATGTAAAATCTGTCGGGAACGAGGTGCAAGACACAGCTACGGGAACTTCAGGCGAGATCGCTGAGAACAAGGTTTTTGTATACTCAGTAGCAACCGCTGCAAAAATTAGTGGATTTGATACCCAGCCAAATTCAAACACGACAGCATAGTCGTTTGCGCCCTCCTCCGACAACTCTTCCATCAAAGCAGGCATCCACTGGGGGATGCCCGAACCTATGCCTGGAGCAAGGTTCATTCTGATGCAAAAAGCTCTGTCGTGCTCCCGAGACCATATGATCTGATCTCGCACCCGCTGCATCGACTGCCCCGCCATCAAAAGGCATGGATTGGCATTCGGATAACTGGTCAACAGAGCCCACCAAGCATCGATATCGGCAGGCTTATGAGCGAGTTGCGCCCATAGCGCCTTCGCTTCATTCAAGTTATCATTAAGATGGTAGTAGGTGTCTACATCGATAAAGTATGGCCTTGAAGGGTAAGCATCTTCAAATTTATCAATTGCACGAGATAAAGGTGTAGTCGCCAGCCAGGGTGCAAGCAACAATATCGGCGTAAGTCGATCCTTGGTTCCGCCCGGCAACTCTTTGAGGCCACTCAATTCGGCAGGACGGACACCCAAAGTCACAATATACTCTTGAACATCCATCCTTATCGCAGCCTCACGTCATTTGAAGTTTTATTTCCATCGCCGCCGTAGATACACCAAATCTCTCGGCAAGGTCTTCAATCATCTCGCTAGTCATCGGCCCTGAATAGCCCTTGATTGCCTCCGCAAGCTGCTTAGACGGTATTATTAAATCAGACGCCAAACGGTTGGCCTCGTATTCAATCTCCATCGGCTGACCGGAACGCAACAACACATTCTCCGACCATCCGCCCTCACTTACAATACGGTCTTTATGCAGCAGAAAATGTGCTAGTTCATGAGCAAGTGTGAAACGTTGCCGATGTTTCGCTTCATGCCTATTGACGCGAATGACGAACTCGCCGTCCTCCTGCCCGATCTGACCAGAGGTTCCACGAGGCAAGGTCGACAGAAGAACTTTAACTCCAAGCCGCTTTGCTATCTCACCAAGTTTTACAGGATGCTCTTCGAGATGCTGTTGAATGCTCTCCCGGATGACCGGCGCGAGGCTAAGATATTCACGAGATGGGGCTTTGATCTCCCAGCTATCTGATGCTGCCATTTTTTTTGCACTTACGCTCATGATTTTATCCCCAAGTTTCTAAGCACTCTCGCCCTCGTCCCCGCTCTCTTGTCCAATGCTGTCCGGGTCACTTTCTGGGCCACCCCCCTGCATTCGCATCGCTACCCGCTCCAGCACCTCATCAAGCTCGCCCCGCTGCGCCATCTCGCTTAGAATTTTATGTCCTAGCTCTTCGCCCACTAAGGCTGCCTGGAGTGCTGCTGGCAGAGCCTCTTGAACCTTCGCCTTCACGTTGGGCTCCAGTTCCACAGCCATCGTTTCAGTGATCTGTCCAGCAGCGGCATTCTTTGCATCGCTGCGGGCCTCTTCCTTGATTTCCCGCAGCGTCTTCAGTGCCACCAAGCCTATGACAAGCGCGCCAACGGTCACAGCAAGTCCTATGGCACCGAGGAGAACGGTGACGATGGTCAGTAGCAAATCAACATAGTCCGCTCTGGTGGGATCAACGTGAGGACCTTGGCCCCGCACTGCCACTCCCCAGCCGAACCACGTCACCATCGCCAAGACGGCAGCGCATCCACCGATGATCGCGCCAAGTATGGCGACCGCTATTTTTCCCATGGTTCAGACGGCCAACACTGCATTGCACTGCGGCATATATAAGCACTTTGGAACAAAAAGAGAACAGGTCATGGATAGGCGGTTGGTGATGATGGGTAGTATCGACGCCATGTGACCTCCGAGCCCGAGCCAGGATTTGGAGCCCTAGGTGGTAAAGTGCCCCGGAGGTTAGACTGTCAGCCTTGCCGGGGGCAGGACAGCTACAGGTCGGTCAGCGTCTCGGGACCCGCTGGCGCGATGGCTTCAGTGCAACAGGTGCAACGCGCGGGGGCGGCATGGCGTCGGCTTGCTGCATCGCCGCTTCCATCCTCCTCCCCCACTCGCGCGCCTCGCGGAAATCGTCGTCAATGGGAAAGCCGTCTTCGTGCATCGGCACGGGTTCCGGCATGATGTCGGCGGCAGAGTAGGTCGGGAGCGGGTGGGCTGGGGCGCGAGCCTGCCGCGAAACCGGCACGAGTGCGTAGCGCTTGATCCGTGAAGTGCTGCCCGCGTCCGGCGCAGCATGGAAGTGCCTGCGGTCATGAACGAGCGCATAGCCGTCCGTGCGGGCTGCCTCGCGCCGCTCTGTTGCCCTACGTTCCCATGTCGAGCGCATGAACTGCCGCCACGAGGTCTCGTCCATCAGGCGGGCGAAGTCGGGGCCGTGATCTTCCAACATGCGGGCGCGGTCGCGGGGCGCATCCGCGCGCGGGCGGTTGCCGATGTCATTTATCCATGCGGCACGGCGGGCTTCGGCTTCCCATAGATGCCGGTCGAGGGAAGCCCGGCGGCGGTCCAGACGGTCATACTCCTCCTCTTCCTCCAGCGTCGGTTCTCCTCCCCATGCGTCGAGCATGTCCGCCAAGGCCTCGTTGTGTTGTTCCCACGCGCGGCGCGCGGTGCGGATGCCGAACTCAAAGCGCCACTCGTGACCATGCGGGAAGAAGGCGCGGCTGGCCTGGAAGAGGTCTTCCCATTGCACCCGTTTCGCCAGTGTGAGGGGCCAAGGCCACCTTTCGACGGGATCGCTCGCGAGATGGACCGGAGGATCGGGGATCGGTTCGACATGGCCGGAGGCAGCGGCTTCCGCCTGCGCGGCAGCTTCGGCTTCCTGTTCGCCCAAGGGCCGCTCTGCGGCTGCCGTCCTGCCGGTCGGGGTGGTCGAGGGCCGCGCCGCGCGTCGGTCAAGCATCTGCTGGATGACATGAGCCGCGCTCGCGCCACGACGCATTGCTTGCCGGATTGCGTCGGGCTCAAGCTCGTGCCGCCTGGCGACGATGGCGCGAGGTGCCCATTCGTCTTCGCGCGGATCATAGACATCCGTGGTCGTGGTCCGATTGTTGGCCTGCTCTACGGCGTTGGCCCAGCGGCACAGGCCCGGCCCATAGGTCGGATTATCTGTGTCGATCCTATCGACCGTCAGCCCGTCATGCCGCCGTGGCCCCATGTCTTCGAGGAAGTGAGCAAAGCCCATACGTCCGCGCCAACGGCGCGCCACATGCTGCCCGCCGCGCCGTTTCACAGAGGCATGAGCGGAGGCTGTTCCGGGGAACCGGGCAGGCAAGTCTTCTCGCCGCGCCCGGATAAGGCGCATCACCTCGTCCATCGGAACCCGCGCCTCGAAATGGGTGACGGCCAGCGGATCGGGTTCGGCGGTTGAAGTGGGTTCGATGGGTTCGAGCGTGACAGCGTGACGTGACGCATGTTCACCAGTGTCTGTATTGGATGCGTGACGGGGTTGGCTTATCCCGCTGTTTTCATTGGCAGTTTCGGTAACTCCAAACCCTACGTGTTGCGTGACAACTGGCGTGACAGGATCAGCGCCGGGCGTGGACGTAGAAGCGGGTTCCGTGAGATCGAGGTTGCGATGTCTGGGCATGGTTGTGGGCCTCTTTCAACGTGTTGAAGGGTGCCCAGATCGCGCCGCCATTGGGTGCAGCAACGCGCGCTGCCGCCAGGAGGGCGACCGCAAGAAGAAATGCAGAGATGAACGATTGATACGGCAAGTTTTTGTTGTCTTTATAGCGATTGGGCGCTATGTAGATGCCCGAACCCGGCATGGTTCACAAGCCTCTTTATGTATTGAGGTGGGTTGATAGGGGGTCCTTGCGGTTGGGCGACTGCGGACCCCCTCTTTTTTGCCTCATGAAATCTACATATTCGGACAGCGCGTGAAACTGTTGCACGGATTGCGCTTAGACGAGCGCATGAAACCTTGTTGCACAGACTTGAAGGCAGTCTCGAACTTGTGAAACAAGGCGCATTCATGCAATCCGCGAGAGGTCACCCGGTCGGATTTTGCCGGGGATGACGTGACCGGGGAGATGTCGCCGGGATCAGTGGGCTGGGGTGCGCTCGGCAACCCAAAGAGCAAGGCCTACGGCTAGGACAAGATCATCGTGCGCGTCATCGCCCCACGCGCCGTATGTGTCGTTGCCCGCCGCCGTCAGCTTCCGCCTCATCTCGCCCAACTCGCGTGCCAGGACGGGTGCAAGGTCGAGGCCAGCCGCAACCGTGAGTGCGCCGCTTTCCAACGCCACAAGAAGGCCCGTGACGATATCCCTTTTGGGAACCCGCGCGTTCCGCATGGTGCCTGCCGGTTTCCGTCCGCCCGTGATGGTGATCGCCATCGGATCAAGCCCGGAAGCTCGGGCAAGGTCGATCACCGGACGGCCTAACCCGGTGGCATCCACTACAAGGCGAGCGCCGACAAGCTCGGGCCGCGCCATGAAGGCCACGAGGGAAGAAACCACTTCCGTGTAGGGCCTTCCACGGGTGCGGGAGAGGAAAGGAACAGTCAGGCCAGCGGCAGTGCGCTCCACAACGCAGAGGGCGGTCCAGTCGGAAGCCTGCCCCAGGTCGAGACCAACGAAACGTTGCGGCGCGGCGGCTGCCGCATGGTCGCGGAGCAGTCTGCCAGCGGCATCGGTGGAATGTGCCCCGTGCAATGGCCGGGGCCGCGCTTGGGAACGCTCGCGCTGAATATCATAGGGGTCGGGCACATAGACTACCTGCCGGGTGCGCTCGGGACTGGAGAGGTCTTGAACGATCTTCAACGGCATGATGCACCTACCACGCGAAATCTGGGATTATCGGCTGGACTGCCGGAGACATTGCCCGCGCGATCATGTCGGCGGGAAAGAGCGTTTCGTCAGTCTCGACAAACTCGCATTCGTATTCCTGCCTGAACCTCCACTCCGGCTTGCTCGCCCTTTCCGCCATCAAAAAATCTGGCGTCAGGCGGGGGCTGTCATGCGCGGTGATGCGCGTCCGGTGCCAGAGCGGCCCGCCATTTTCCCAGGCGTCGAAAAACCACCCGCGCTTGCCGTTCGGAGTGCTCATCGCGACAAACCTGCCGCCCGCCGCCAACATCGGCGTCAGGCTGTGAAACAATTCGTCCCCCGAAGGCCCGCCGAAACAGGCCTCATCGAAGATCACCAATCGAGGACCGGAAAACCCGCGCGCGGTGTGGGGGTTTCCCGACAAGGAGATGATGCGTGAACCGTTGGGTAGCTCGATGCGCTGGGCTGACGCCGCCTCGGGGTCATCCTCGGTCGCGTCACGATGGAATGCCACCACTTTCCGGAACAGTTCTCGGCTTTGTTGTTGCGATGGCGCAAAGAGCAGCACGAGCGCGTTGGCCTCATAGACGGCGACGTGCGAGGCCAGTGCGGCAATCGTGGTGCTCTTGCCTGTTTGGCGGCTGCACAAGAGCAAGCTGCGGGTGGCCGTGGACCGGAGGAACGTCGATTGCCAGGGATCAGGCCGGAAGCCTGCGGCTTCCATGTAGCGTGCCGGATCAAGGGCTAGGACGATGTCGCGGGGGAGCATGTCAACTCATCGCCCCCGTCGAGATCAGAGCTTCCGCGACGGCCAAGCGGGCATCGGGGAAATCGGCCAGCGCGTTCACAATCGCTGTCCTGGTGCGCGCCCACTCTGGCGAGGAAACCAGGGGCACGGCAGCCGCATTGCCGCCTTGGCGCTCTTCCAGCCGCGAGAGATGGTCGAGGACACCGCGAGCTTCACGAATTGCGGTGAGGGCAGTCTTGAGGTCGCCGTCGCGCTCGGCTTGCTCAAGAATGTTCATCGCCCGTGAACGCAATGCCACGGCCTCCTCAAAGGAATTGAACAGCGAGGCGGGAGGCGCTGCCGGGGAGGCCGAAGGGGAACCCGTCGCCGGAGATGTAGACCGCACGGGCGGCGCATCGAGTGCAACAGTTTCACCGTTTTCCGAACTGCTGGAGGTGCCGTCGAGGTCTATTCCACGCCTGCGTGCGCTTACCGGGGAAGCGGTGGGAACTGCATCGGCGGCAATGCCCTCTGGCGCGGCCAGGGGCGTGCGCTGGGGCGCTTCGGGTTGCTCGAAGTGGTTTCGTGCGGTTGACGCCTCGCGGGCATCCTGCGGCGTCTGTGGCGCGTTCTCCTGCCTCTCCAAAGCTGCCCGGGCAGCACGGCGGATCGAAACGGGGAGATGGTTGACGCGATGCCGGTTGACGGCCCTATGGTCCAGGCCGAAAGTGGCAGCGACCTCCCGGCACGAGCGGCCTTCGATGAGCGCGCGGTCAATGTCGCGCAGGTTGCGGTGGTCGCAGATGGTGCAGGAACGTGCCATGTCGCGGCCTCCAGGTGGTGTCTCGTTTCGTCGGTCTTGTCCCGATTGGCCGTCTCGTTTCTTGGGGCCTGTCCCGATTGCCCCGAAAATGGGCTGCCGATTTCAAAGGGGTGGGGTAGTGCCTACGGCACACAGAAGCCCCAAGATTTAGTATCATACAGGGGTGGGTGGGGGGTGCCCCCAGCCCTTGCTAGTGAATGGTCTGGGCCAGTTCCCCCTCCAGGGTAGCCAAGAGCGCGGCCACGGTGGCGGGCAGCACGCGCGGGAGGATGGCCGCGATGATGACCTCGGCTTGATGCCGCGCCCACTGAAGACGAGCGGCACGCTGGGCCGTGCTGGGCGTGTCGAGGTCATCGAACTCGATCAGGCTCAACTCCACTTCGGCCAGGGCGGCGTTCGCCAAAGATGAGGCGAAGGTTATCAGCATCTCGGACTGTGTTTCGCCCAGGCCGGGCACTTCGCCCGAGACGCGCACAAGCACGCGGCCCAAGAAGCGGCGTTGAACCGCATCCATGGTGTTGCAGGCGGCGAGGAGATCGGTCGAGGTAAGGATGGGGCGCGGGGACAGCATGGCTATGCTCCTTCTTGCTCTTGGCCGGGATGGCACGATCAGGTCGGGGTGGCGGGCACATAGCCGAGCAGCGGCCCCAAGCGGGAATACTGCGGGCGGATGAGGCCTTCGCGTGCCAGCGCCTCTACTGCCTTGGCAGCGCGCTCGGGCGGAAGGTCGAGGACCACGGCGGCATCGGCTGACGTGAAGGACACTGCCTCCTTCGTGGCCGCGTGCCGCTGGTGGATGAGGGCAAGGAAGGCCTTCACGCCATCGGAATAACCTTCCGCGCGACGGCGCACTTCGGCAGGGAGAGCGGCAAGGACATCGGCCTTGCGTGAATTGCTCTGGGGCTTGAAGCCGGTGATGGTCGAAGCGCCGGGGCCGGAGAGGTGCTGCGTCGGGTTGGCCGGGGACGGGGCGGGGGCAACAGCGCCATTCGACCGCCAGAGGTTATCTCCTGCGGCCATGCCTTTGCGCGCGTTTTCGATACGGGCGGCATGGGCGGTGAGCGGAGCGTCGGCCTTCGCCGTCTTCGTAGGGAGCAAAGAAGCCATGGGATTGTCCTTTCATATGTCTAGAAATGTTGGATCAGCGCTTCTTGCGCGGTGAAACTGTTGCACTGGCACTGGCTGCAAGATGCGCGGCGATCATCTCCCGGATGATCCCAGACCGGCTGACGGTAGGCGCGGCGGGCGCGCGGCGACGGTCGAGGACAATCTTATCCAGGGCCTTTGCCATCTCGGCAGGCATGGCAACGCCAAACACAACACGATCCATCTGAACCTCCACCAGTAAGAAAAGATAATGTCAGAAAGGGCGAGGACCCTGTTGAGGCACCCTCTCTGACGTGTCGTCCAGAAGGAGACGACAATTTTGATCTACTGGTTGTTGCCGTTATTGTCAACAGATGCAGCCATCGCGTGCTCTATACCATATCCCTACGTCAGGAATACTGTTTAGATATGGCACTGAATGCTGAAATCACCCTGGGTGATCTTCTCGGCAGGGCGTTCAACCGCACGCGAGCGGGGCGACCAGGTAGGCGCGGGGAGAGAGGCAAGGCGCGGCACGTCGCGGGGATGCGCGGGGGCAGCAGGGCCGCAAGGCGCGGCGCAGCAAAGCGTAGGGCAGCCGGGCGCGGGATCGAGCGGGTTAGGGGTGCGTGAGGGCCAGTCAGGCGATGGGCTGGTGCGGCCTCGCGTATAGGTGCTTTAGGTCCACGGGGAACTCGACCTTCGCCATATCGGCGGCGAGTGTGGAAGCGCGCGGTCCGCTGCCATATGCATCCTCTGTGCTGCCGCTCGACCATCCTCCCAGCGCCCTGACCCTCTCGGCGCTTATGTCGGCTTCGCGCAGCGCGTCGCGGTAACTGTGTCGGAAAGAATGGAACGCCGTCCGGGGGCGCTTGGCCCCCGCTTTGTCGAGGAAACGGGCAAACCATTTGCTGAAAACGTCGGACAGATAGCCGCTTGCTTTGGCTGCTTCTAAATCAGGGAACAGCCGCACCTCGCCGCGCTGGCGCATGGTCTCGACATAGGCGAGGAAGCCGATGCGAACCGCTTCTGGATGCACCGGCACGAAGCGTTCCCCGGCAGCGGTTTTCACCCGCTTGTCACTATCCTCCCCGTCTTCCCCAGCGGCGCGGATGAGTATCACGTCCACGCCGTCGAGCTTGGTTACGTCTGCGACGTGCAACTGGCACGCTTCTTGGAGGCGCAAGCCGTGGAGGAGGGACAGCAGGGGAACCCAGAAGCGCCCTCGGCGCGGTTTGGCATCGCCAGGAATGGCGTAGCCATGCGCGTCATCCCGACAGCCGGTGTAGAGGGGTGCCCTGAAGATCGCCCTCAGTTGGTCCTTGCTAAAGGGGTGACGGCGGTCGCGGGCGGCGATGCGGTCTGTCCCCACTGAAAGACCAGTGACGGGGTTGATCTCGACGTGGCCGCACTGGCGGGCGTGCTCGAACATCGTATGGAAAGCGGTAAGGTATGAACGGGCCGTCAGCCGCGCCATCGGTTCTACTCCGGCTTCGGCGGCGAGGTCGGCGGCTTCGATGGAGGTCGCTTTCGGCCACCGCTTCGCCGCGTTGGCTGGCAGCCTCGCCAGGAGGTCCACCAGCCGGGCGGCATTGGGGCGTGAGATCGAGGTTATGGGAGTGCCCTTGCCGAACACTTCTAGGAACAGCCGGTCTTGCGCTGCCGCTTTGAGCTTCGATTTCGGCGAGTGCGCTTTCTGGTTTGGGGTCGCCCGCCAGCGCTTCAAAAGTTCTTCGAGCGTGACAGGAGCAGCGCTGGGCGGGATCGGCTTAGAACCTTCAACAACGGCGAAAAGGGCATCGCCCGGTGCAGCGGAGTGGTCGGCGCGATGTTCCTTCAAGGAGCGGCGGGCACTTTCCAGGTAGGCGCGGCGGACTAGGCCCGAGAACTCCCGCCACTCTCTCGACTTGGTGTCGAGGGCCACAGCGTTGTCGGCGAGAAGGCGGCGGGCAGCATTGCCGACGATGTTCTCGGCTTCCTCGTCTTTCGGATCGCGCAGAGCGTCGAGGAAGTCGGCAAGGTCGGCGTCGGCCTCGTGATGCGTCAGGGCGTCGGGGCCACCCGGAGCGGCGGCAAGCCGTTTCGCCTCGCGCTTGTGGAATAGCTCGACCGCGAGGTGCTCCATTTCCGAGCGGGAGAGGGTGGAGACGGGCTTCGCCGCCAGCTTACGACGCGCAGCGGCTATCTCAGCGTCCACTTTGACAAGCTCTAACGGCAGAAGGCGGCGGGCCTCGGCGAGGTTCGAGGTCTTCAGGCTTTTGCGAAACTCCACCTTCCCGACGAGAGGCCGGAGCGCTTCAGGAACCTTCACGCGGAGGTGCCACGTATTGCCCCGAAGGATCATACGGGGGTCGCGTTTCGCCATCGGGTTCGCTTCCTCTGGTGGACCAGTCTGGTGGACCAAAAAGAGGGCTAGAACCCTTGAAAATCAAGGGGTCTCAAAGAAATCAAAGACATGGAAAGTCCTTGGTGGAGCTGAGGGGGATCGAACCCCTGACCTCGTCATTGCGAACGACGCGCTCTCCCAGCTGAGCTACAGCCCCATCAGCGGAGGGCCGACTTCTAGGGGTGGGATGGAGGGGATGTCAAGCGGATCGGGGATGGAGAAAGGTGCGGGTGACTGTCTTCTTGCCGGCGGGTGAGGCAGTGGCTACATCAGGGGCCGTTCACCGGAGTTGCGCATGCTGGCCCTGATCCAAACCGTCGTCCTGGCGCTCGACATCTTCTGGTGGATCATCATCCTGTCGGCGGTGTTCTCCTGGCTCTACGCGTTCAACGTGGTGAACCCGCGCAACCAGTTCATCGGCTCGATCGCGAACTTCCTTTACCGCGCGACAGAGCCCGCGCTGCGGCCGATCCGACGCCTCCTGCCCGATCTCGGCGGGATCGACATCTCCCCGATCATCTTGCTTCTGCTGTTGTTCTTCGTGCGCCAGTTCATCCTGACGACCGTCGCGCCCGCGCTGCTCTGAAGGCGCGGGCCGCGAGCAGGCGAAGCGAACCGGCTCAGGCCTTTTGGGCCTGGGCGCGCTCGATGGCTTCGACGATCATCTTGCGGGCATAGTCCGCGTCGTGCCAGCCGCCGATCTTGACCCACTTGCCGGGTTCGAGATCCTTGTAGTGCTCGAAGAAATGCTCGATCTGCTTGAGCGTGATCTCGGGCATGTCGGTGTAGTTGTTGACCCGCTCGTAGCGGCGCGTGAGCTTGGGGGTGGGGACGGCGATGATTTTCTCGTCCTGGCCGGCATTGTCTTCCATGATCAGCACGCCGATCGGACGCACATTGATCACGCAGCCGGGCAGAAGCTCGCGCGTGTTGCAGATGAGAACGTCGATCGGGTCGCCGTCGCCCGAAAGCGTGTGGGGAACGAAGCCGTAATTCCCGGGATAGGTCATCGGGGTGTAGAGGAAGCGGTCGACCACGAGCACGCCGGCTTCCTTGTCCATCTCGTACTTGATGGGCTGGCCGCCCACCGGCACCTCGACGATGACGTTGACGTCCTCGGGCGGGTTGTTGCCGATGGAAATGGCGTCGATGCGCATGAAAAATCTCCGCGTGGGGTCGTGCCGTCGCATAGCGGGCCGAAAGCCCCTGCGCAACGACCCTAACGGAAGGTCGGTTAGGAGCGCGTTACTCCCAGACGAAAGCGAGCTTGCGCAGCGCTTGGCCGTCGAACACCTCGACGCCCTCGGCAACGTCGCGCCCGCCCGCGTTGCGGTAGAAGGAAACGGCGCCGCCATTGTCTTCCAGCGCCCACACGACGAGGCCCTTGAGCCCGTTGCCTTCGAGACGCAGCCGCGCTTCGCGGAACAGGCGGCGGCCCAGGCCGATGCCCTGGCACTCGGGGGCGAGATAAAGCTCGTAGATCTCGCCGGCCTGGGGCAGCTCGCGCGCGCGGTTGCGGCCGAGCGTGGCGTAGCCCGCGACCGAGCCGCCGACTTCGGCGACCAGAACGGTGGCCGCCCGGCGGATCGCATCACCCCACCAGCGCTCGCCGCGCCGGCTGATCATGCCATTCAGCGCGCGGTGGGGAATCAGGCCCGCATAGGCGTTGCGCCAAGCCGCGTCGTGCACATGGGCGATCGCCTTCGCATCGATGGGCTCGGCCCTGCGTATGTCGATCGAAAGGGTTGTCATGCGAAGCGCCAGTGCGAAGCAGTTAACGTCTGGTTAACCATACGGCGGGGAATGTGTGGGTGACAACTCCCGACTTCCAGCCGAGCCGGTGACCGAAGGTCGACTACGGCTTTCGGGGGAGGGATCAGATCTCGACGAGGTGGTCGGGCAGCTCGTTCTCCTCGACGGGCGAGGGCGGGAAGTGCTTCGCGAGAAGGGCGCCGGCTTGTGTTGCAGCTTCCGCAAGCCCCTCGGCCAGGCGGTCGGCATGGGCGTGGAGGAGGATGCCGTCCACGAGCGCATCCCAAGTGCCGGGCGGCACGAGCGCGTCGATGCCGCTGTCGGCTATCACCTCGGCGTGGCGCTCTGCGCGGGAAACGAAGAGCAGAACGCCCGTGCGCCCGCGCGTGCGGTGGACGTTGCGCGCCAGGAACTGGCGAAGCGCATTGTCGTGGGCTGCGCGCGCCTGCACGCTCTGCGGCGTGAGAACCCGCTGCAGGCGAGGAGACATCCAAAGGAAGAGAAGGAGAACCGCTGCTGCGAGAAGCTGGGCCAGCGCAAAGAGCGGCAGGCTCAGCGTCAGCCAGAAGCGGTCGAGGATGAGGGCCGCGACCAAGCTGACGGGCAACACGCAGCCGAGAAGGATGGCGGCTGCCGGCAAGAAGTAGTTGCCGCTCGCGCCCGCCACCGCACACACGATCTCGCCCGAGCTTCGCGCTTCCGCCGCGCGGATGGCATGCGTGATGCGTGCTCGCTCCTCCGGCGTGAAATCCGATCCGCTTTCCATCACCAGCGCCCGCTCGCTCCGCCGCCGCCCGACGAGCCCCCGCCGCCGCTGAAGCCGCCTCCGCTGCTTCGCGAGGAGCCGCCGGAGGACCAGCCCCCGCCGCTGCCCCCACTCCAGCCGCCGCCGCCCCAGCTGCTTCCGCCCCGGCGGCGGCGGTTGGCGGCGGTGCGGGCGGCGTTCGAATAATCGAAGGTCATGCCCAGCCACTCGTAGCGCTCGGGCCCGAGCTTGCGGCCGAACAGGCGCGGCAGGATGGCCGAGCCGAAGGAGAAGCTCATGATGCCCAGCCAGATCAGGCCGAACAGGTAGACTTCCGCCGGCAGGCCGGGGGAATCCCGGCGTTCGGATGCGCGGTTGCGGTCACGCCGCGCCTGAAGCTCCTCCGGGTTGCCTTCCAGAACCGTGGTGATGTCGTCCACCGCCCCTTCGATGCCGCGCGCGAAGTCGCCGCGGCGGAAGGCCGGCACCATCGTGTCCTCGATGATCAGCCGCGAGTGGAGGTCGGTCAGCGTGCCTTCGAGGCCGTAGCCCACCTCAATGCGCATCGCCCGGTCGTCGCGCGAGACGAGAAGCAGGATGCCGTTGTTGGTGCCGGCCTGGCCGAGGCCCCAGGCGCGAAACAGGCGGTTGGCATAGGGCTCGATCGCCTCGCCGCCGAGGTCGGGAACGGTGGCGACCACGATTTGGTCCGAGGAGCGCCGCTCGAAGGCCGCGAGCTTCTGCGTGAGCCGAGCCTCGTCTGCCGCACTCAGCATATCCGCGGCATCCACTACGCGGCCCGTGAGCGCGGGCAGTTCCGCCGCCAGCAGCGCAAGCGGCAGCATCAGCGCGAAGAGGCCGGCGAGGGTGATCCGGCGCAGCACGGCCAAGGCGCTCAGCCGCCGCTGTTGGTGCCGAAATTCACGTCGGGCGCCTGGGTGTTCTCGGCCGCGGTGGAGAAGTTCTCGAAGGGCTTGGCGTCGGTGTGCCAGAACCAGGTCCAGATCGCGGTGGGGAAGGTGCGCAGCGAGGTGTTGTAGACGCGCACGGCCTCGATATAGTCGCGCCGGGCGACAGCGATGCGGTTTTCCGTGCCTTCGAGCTGGGCCTGCAGCGCCAGGAAGTTCTGGTTGGACTTGAGGTCGGGATAGTTTTCCACGGTCGCCAGAAGGCGTGACAGCGCGCCCGAAAGCTGGGCCTGGTTTTCCTGAAGCTGCTGCACGGCCGCGGGGTCCTCGGGCAGCACCACGGTGGTCTGGGTGGCGCGGGCGCGGGCAGCGATCACCGCTTCCAGCGTTTCGCGCTCCTGGGCGGCATAGCCGCGCACGGTCTCGACCAGATTGGGGATCAGGTCGGCGCGGCGCTGGTACTGGTTGAGCACCTCGCTCCATGCGGCGCGCGCCTGCTCTTCCTGGGTGGGGATCGTGTTGATGCCGCAGGCCGAAAGAACCGGCAGAAGAAGTGCTAGCACCAGCGCGCCCAAGGCGCGGCGCGGCCGGAACGAGGCGACATGCGAAACGGCGGACATGACGGCGAACCTCCAGGCGAAGCTGCGGGCGCGTGTAGCACGCTCGGCCCGCTCACGAAAACGCTGCGCGAAACGCGCGCTTGGAATAAGCTAGGTTCATGCTTCGCACTTCCAAGACGCCCGGCGACGACGCCCGTGCCATCATCCGCCGCGTGGACCGCGAGGCGGGTGCCTTCAACCTCCGCGAGGACGAAGCCGAGGACGGCGTCGAGCGACTGGCCCGCTCGGTCGCGCATGTTCTGAGCGTGGTGCTGACGCTGGGCCTGCTCGGCTTCTGCCTGCTTTACCTCGGCGCGCGATGAAGGGCGTATCGGCAGGGCTCGCACCTGTTCGGCGGGGGCCAGGGGCGCTAGAACGCAAGCCATGAGCGCTTCCCCTTCCGAGCAGTCCGTCGAGCCGCGCGCGGCGATCGTCGCATCGAGCCAGGTAGTGCGCGGCTCGCTCGGCAATCGGGCGACCGTGTTCGGGCTGGAAACGCTCGGCGTTCCCGTCTGGGCGCTTCCCACGATCATCATGCCCTGGCATGCCGGCCGACGGGCGGGCACCACGATCATACCGCCCGCGGACGATTGGGAGACGCTGACGGCCGAGCTTGCCGAAGCGCCCTGGCTGGGCGAGGTGGCGGCCGTGCTGACGGGCTTTCTGGGCGAGGCGTCGCAGGTGCCGGGGCTTGCCGCGCTCGTGGGGGCGGTGAAGCGGCGCAACCCGCGTGCGCTTTATCTCTGCGACCCCGTGCTGGGCGACGATGGCGAACTCTATGTGGCGGAAGATCTTGCCGTTGCCATCCGCGACCAGCTCCTGCCGCTGGCCGACATCGCGACGCCCAACCGCACCGAACTCGAATGGCTGGCCGGCGCGCCCTTGCCCGACCTCGATTCCGCGATGTCTGCCGCCCTTCATCTCGGCCCCTCGACCGTGGTAGTGACCTCGGCGCCTGTCGCGCATTCCGGCAACACCGGCAACCTGCTTCTCACGCCGTCCGAAGCGCTGGTGGCCGAGCATCGCCGCATTCCCGAAGCCCCGCACGGCACGGGCGATCTCACGGCCTCGCTGTTTTTGGGGCGGCTGCTGGGCGGTGCCACCCCCGCGAAGGCCCTGCAGGCGACCACGGCTTCCGTGTTCGACATCATCGCGCGCACCGCCAAGCGCGGCGCGGACGAGCTGACGCTCGAAACCGACGCGCAAAGCCTCGTCCACCCGATGGCCATGGTACAGACGCGCCACCTGCCGCATCCCGGAGAGAACCGCCGCGCGTGAAAACGCTCGCGGGCGTGGACGGCTGCCGCGCCGGCTGGGTCGCGGTGGTGCGGGAAGACGGGCGGACGCGGGTCTGCGTGTTCGCTCGGTTCGCCGAACTGCTCGCTGCGCTGCCTGGGGATGCGATCGTGGCCGTCGACATGCCGATCGGCCTGCCCGAGCGGACAGGCCCCCACGGCCGCGGGCCCGAGGCGCTCGCGAGAAGCGTGCTGGGCGCCCGGCGGAACAGCGTGTTCGCGATCCCCTCGCGGCGCGCGGTGGAGGCCGAGCCGGGGCCCTGGGGCTCGGCGTCCGAGCGGCTCGCCGCGCATGCCCGCGTCTCCGCCGTGGCGCGAGCGACATCCGACCCGCCGCGCGGGGTCTCGATCCAGGCCTTCGGGCTGTTCGGCAAGATCCGCGAGATCGACGAGCTGATGCGGAACGTGCCGGAATTGGGCGGGCGGGTGATCGAGAGCCACCCGGAACTGGCCTTCTGGCGGCTGAACGGAGACCGCGCGATGGCGTGGCCGAAGAAGCTGCGGGGCCGGACCTGCGTGGAGGGCATGAGCGAGCGACGGGAGGTGCTTGGGCGGCACGGGGTAAGCGGGGAGATGCTTGCCGGGCGGTTCGTGGGGGTGGGGGAGGACGATCTCCTGGATGCCGCGGTTCTGCTGCTGGTGGCCGACCGGTTCGCGGAGGGAACGGCGTTGCCCATGCCCGATCCGCCGGGAAGGGACGCGGCGGGGGTGAAGGTGGCGATCTGGAGCTGAGGGTGTGTTGCCAGTCGAGCACCGTCCTCCACCATCGCAGGTGCGCCATCCCACCCACCCACTCCGTCATCCCCCGGTTGCCCCCCGCTCCCCCAGCGCTTAGATGTGCGGCTCCTTGCGGGAGCCTCCCATGTCCGAGACGATCGATCTTTCCACTCATCCGCTCACGAGCTGGCAGGGGCCGCACGGGTTGCCGGCCTTTGCGCTGATCCGCGACGGGGATTTCGGGCCCGTCTTCGATGCCGCGCTCGCTGCCCATGCGGCCGACATCGCAGGCATCGCGGACGACCCGGCCGAGCCCACGGTCGCGAACACGCTCCAGGCGCTGGAACTGTCGGGCGAGCCGCTGGAGCGGGTGTCGGCCATCTTCTGGGCGCGGGCGGGCGCGGACACCAACGAGGCGATCCAGGCGCTGGAGCGCGAGGTGCTGCCCAAGCTCGCGCGCCATTCCTCTGAAATCTCGATGAACCCCGCGCTGTTTGCGCGCATCGACGCGCTCTACGCCAAGCGCGACGAGCTGAACCTCGATGCCGAGACCGCGCGCGTTCTGGAACTGACCTGGAAGCGCTTCGTGCGCGCGGGCGCCAAGCTCGACGAAGCCGGCAAGGCGCGGCTGAAAGCGGTCAACGAGGAGCTTGCGGGCCTGGGCGCGCAGTTCGGGCAAAACGTGCTCGGCGACGAGCGCGACTGGGTGATGCTGCTCGACGCGGGCGATCTCGCAGGCCTGCCGAAGTCGCTGACGGCCGCCATGGCGGAGGCCGCAAAGGCGCGCGGCGAGGCGGGGCGCTATGCGGTGACGCTGTCGCGCTCGATCTACGAGCCCTTCACCACCTTCTCCGAGCGGCGCGACCTGCGCGAGCGCGCCTTCCAGGCCTTCATCAGCCGCGGTGAACTCGTGTCCGAGCACGACAACCGCCCCGTGGTGGCGCGGACGCTCGCGCTGCGGGCGGAAAAGGCCGGGCTTCTCGGCTATCCCGACTACGCAAGCCTCAAGCTCGACAACACCATGGCGAAGACGCCCTCCGCCGTGCGCGGCCTGCTCGATCCCGTCTGGGAACGCGCACGGGGCAAAGCGGCAGACGACCAGCGCGATCTCGAAGCGCTGGCCGCGGAGCGCGGTGCGAACGAGCCCTTCGCGGCGTGGGACTGGCGCTTCTTCCAGGAAAAGCTGCGCGCTGAGCGCTACGATTTCGACGAGGCCGAGCTCAAGCCCTACCTGCAGCTCGACCACGTGATCGAGGCGTCCTTCGACGTGGCGAACCGCTTGTTCGGCCTCTCCTTCGACCGGCTGGCCGATGTGGCGGGCTGGCACGAGGACGTGCGCGTCTACGCCGTGATCGACGCCGACGGCTCGCGGCGCGGCCTGTTTCTGGCCGACTATTTCAACCGCCCCTCCAAGCGTTCGGGCGCGTGGATGAGCGGGCTGCGCTCGGGCTACAAGCTCGGCAGGGGATCGCAGCCCATCATCTACAACGTGATGAACTTCGCCGAGCCGCCCGAGGGCGAGCCGGCCCTGCTGAGCCTGGACGAGGCACGCACGCTGTTTCACGAGTTCGGCCACGCGCTGCACGGGCTGTTGACCGAGACCACCTGGCCCTCGGTCTCCGGCACCAATGTCTCGCGCGACTTCGTGGAACTGCCTTCCCAGCTCTACGAGCACTGGCTGACGGTGCCCGCAATCCTCGAACGCCATGCGCGCCATGCGGAGACGGGCGAGCCCATCCCGCAAAGCCTGATCGAGAAGATGCAGGCCGCGCGTAACTTCAACCAGGGTTTCGCCACCGTCGAGTTCACCTCGTCGGCGCTGGTCGACATGGCCTATCACTCGGAAGCGCAGGCCCCGGCCGACCCGATGGCATTCGAGCGGCAGACGCTCGACCGGATCGGCATGCCCGACGCCATCGCCATGCGCCACCGGACCCCGCATTTCCAACACGTGTTTGCGGGCGACGGCTACTCGGCGGGCTACTATTCCTATCTCTGGTCGGAGGTTCTGGACGCCGACGCGTTCTCGGCCTTCGAGGAGGCCGGCGACCCCTTCGACCCCGCACTCGCCGCGCGCCTCAAGCGCTTCATCTATGCGGCCGGCGGTTCGCAGGACCCCGAAGCGCTTTACACCGGGTTCCGCGGCAAGATGCCGACGGCCGAGGCGATGATGCGCAAGCGCGGGCTGGGCTGAGATGCAGCTGCCGCCCGCGCTCCGGGCGGCGCTCGGAACGGTTCTGGAGGGCCGTGGCCAGGAAGCGCTGCGCGCAGCCTCCGGCCGGCTCACGGAACGTTATCGCGCGGAGGTGCGCGACGGCACGATCCACCTGAACAGCGAGGCGGCGGCCGAAGCCTACGTGGCCGCGCGCATGCCCGCCACATTCGCAGCCCTCCGCGCGAGCCTCGCCCAGGTGATCGAGGCGCTGCCGGATTTCGCGCCGCAAAGCCTGCTCGATGCAGGGGCCGGGCCCGCCACCGCACTCTGGGCCGCGCGCGAGGTCTGGCCGGATCTGGCGGGTGCCGAGCTTTGGGAGGGTAGTGCCGCCATCCGGAGCGTGGGCGAGCGGCTGCTCCAGGAAGCAGGTGCCGCGCCAGCGCGATGGGTGAACGGCGATCTCGGCACTGCGAGCTTCCGGCCGGAAGCAACTGCCGATCTCGTGACGCTTTCCTATGTGCTGGATGAGCTTCATCCCGAGCGCCGCGCGCCGCTGCTGCACCGTCTCTGGGAAAACACGCGCGGCGTCCTCCTGTTGGTCGAGCCCGGAACGCCTGCGGGCTTCCGGCGCATCCTCGAAGCGCGAACCGTGCTGTTGAGCGTCGGTGCGACAATTGCGGCACCTTGCGCCCATGCGCTCGCCTGCCCGCTGGAGGCGCCCGACTGGTGCCATTTCGCCGCGCGTGTGGAGCGCTCGCGCATCCACCGCGCGACCAAGGGGGCGGAGGTGCCCTGGGAGGACGAGAAGTTCATCCACTTGGCGGCGACGAGGCTTGCGCCGCAATTGCCGCAAGCGCGTGTGCTCGCGCCGCCGCGAGGCGGTTCGGGCAAGGTGCTGCTCAAGCTCTGCGAAAGCGACGGCGAGGCGCGCGAAAGACTGGTGACCAAGCGCGACGGCGCAGCCTTCCGCGAGGCCCGCCGCGCCGATTGGGGCGACGGGCTGCACGAAAAAATATAAGCATGCTTAGGTTCGCCACTTGACTTTGAGGGGTGGAAGCCAGACCTAGCTGGGAACCATTCGGACGGCCCATGCCCGGCTATCCGCTCACCCAAACCGCTTGCGGCCGAGTTCCGATGATCCTGCGCTTCTTCCTCGCCATCGTCTTCCTTGTGCTCGTCGTGGGCGGGATCGTCGGCTTCAACATGTTCCGCGATCAGGCGATCGAGCAGTATTTCGCCTCCGCTCCCCAGCCATCGGTCACCGTTTCCACGGTCACGGTCGAGCCCGCGCAATGGACGCCGGGCATCGAGGCCATCGGCACGGTGAGTGCGGCGCGCGGCGTGGACCTGACCGTCGAAACCACCGGCATCGCGCAAGATGTTTTGTTCACCGCGAACCAGGACGTCAGCCAGGGCGACGTGCTCGTGCAACTCGACGCGGCCGTGCAGTCGGCCGACCTGGCTGCCGCGCGCACCCAGGCCGATCTCGACCGCCAATCGCTCGAGCGCTCGCAGGAACTGACGCGGCGCGGCGTGGGCTCGACGGCGAACCTCGACGCCGCGCAGGCTGCGGCCTCCGCGTCATCCTCCCAGGTGGACCGGCTCCAGGCCGTGCTCGACCAGAAGCAGCTTCGCGCGCCCTTCAAGGGCACGATCGGCATCCCCCGCGTGGAATCGGGCCAGTATCTCCAGCCGGGCACCGTGGTCGCCACCCTGCAGGATCTCGAGACCATGCGCGCCGACTTCTCGATCCCCGAGCAGCAGCTCGGCCTCCTGCGCATCGGCCAGCCTGTTTCCTTCCGGCTGACCAACGAGGAGCGCGAGTGGCAGGGCACGATCACCGGCATCGACCCCAAGGTCGACCCGGCGAGCCGCCTGGTTTCGGTGCGCGCCGAAATCCGCGACACCGATGGCGAGTTGAGCCCCGGCCAATTCGTGCAGGTGCGGGTCGCGCTGACGCCGCGCGAGAACGTGCTGGCCGTGCCGCAGACCGCGCTGGTTTCCAGCCTCTACGGCGATTTCGTCTATGTGGTGCGTCCGCACGAGGCTGCTGCCGCCTCCGGCGAGCCTGCGGCCGCCCAGCAGCCCGCAGCTGAGCCTGCGGCGGAGGGTGGAACGGCCCCCGCGCCACAGGCCGCAGCGGCGGAAGGCGAGGCGGCACCTGCGCCCGCACCCCAGTCGCCCGCGCTTGTCGCGCGTCAGGTCTTCGTGAAGCCCGGCGGCCGGCAGGCGGGGCTGGTGGAGATCGCCGAAGGCATCTCCGCCGGCGACCAGGTCGTGACGGCGGGCCAGAACCGGCTGAGCAACAACTCGCCGGTCGCCGTCAACAACGCGGTGCAGCCGGGCGCGCAGGGCGTGCCGACCCCGCCCGTGACGCCTGCCTCCGGAGCGGAGGCCCCGAATACCGAGGCTTCCGCCCAATGAACATCTCCGCCCTCTTCATCCGCCGCCCGGTGCTGACATCGGTTCTGGCGGCGCTGATCCTGCTTCTGGGCTTTCAGGGCCTGTTCAACCTCCAGGTGCGTGAATACCCGGAGGTGGAGGAAACCGTGATTACGGTGACCACCACTTATCCCGGCGCGAGCGCGGACCTGATCCAGGGCTTTATCACCGCTCCCATCGCATCCGCCGTCTCGACCACCGAGAACATCGACTACGTGTCCTCGCAGAGCCGCTCGTCGGCGTCCGTCGTGACCGTGCAGATGCAGCTCGGCGCCGATCCCGACGCAGCGCTCACGGAGGTGATGTCCAAGGTCCAGCAGGTGCGCGGACAGCTGCCTTCGGATTCGGAAGACCCGACCATCGTCAAGGGCACGGGCCAGCAGTTCGCCATCATGTATCTGGCGGTGCAGAACCCCAACATGACGGCCGAGCAGCTCACCGAATATATCGAGCGCGTGATCCGGCCCCGGCTTTCCACCGTGGAAGGCGTGGCCGAGATCCAGATTCTGGGTGCGGCCGAATATGCGATGCGCGTCTGGATCGACCCGATGCTGCTCGCCGCGCGCGAACTGACGGCGGCCGAGGTGCTCTCGGCCATCAACGCGTCGAACTTTTTGTCGGCGCCCGGCCGCACCGAGAACGAGTATGTGGCCTCGGCCATCAACATGCGCTCGACGCTGCAGACGCCCGAAGCCTTTGCCGAGCTTCCCTTGAAGTCGGTGGACGGCCAGGTCGTGCGCCTGCGCGACGTGGCGCGCGTGGAACTCGCCGCCGCCTCGACCGACACGGTGGTCAATTTCAACGGCGAGCCAGGCACCTTCATCGGCGTATTCCCCACGCCCTCGGCCAACCCGCTCAACACCGCATCCGCCGTGATCGCCGAGCTGCCCGCCCTTCAGGCGAGCCTGCCCGACGGCATGACGGTGACCATGGTCTACAACGCCACCGAGACGATCTCGGCCTCAATCGAGGAGGTGTTCAAGACCATCGCCGAAGCCGTCGCCATCGTGGTGGTGGTGATCATCCTCTTCCTGGGCTCGTTCCGCTCGGTGGTGATGCCGGTGGTGACGATCCCGCTTTCGCTGATCGGCGTCTGCTTCCTGCTCTTCGTGCTCGGCTACTCCATCAATCTCTTGTCGCTGCTCGCCATGGTGCTGGCCATCGGCCTCGTGGTGGACGACGCGATCGTGGTGGTGGAGAACGTCCACCGCCACATCGACGAAGGCATGTCGCCCATGCAAGCGGCGTTCCGCGGCATGGAAGAGATCACCGGGCCGGTGGTGGCGATGACCGTGACGCTCGCTGCCGTGTTCGCGCCGCTGGCCTTCACGGGCGGCCTCACGGGCAACCTGTTCCGGGAGTTCGCGCTCACGCTCGCGGGCGCGGTGGTGATCTCGGGCATCGTCGCCTTGACGATCACGCCAGCCATGTCCGCGCGCCTCCTCAAGGGCGGCGAGCCCGGCCGCTTCCAGCGCTTCGTGGACCGCTCCTTCGAGCGCTTTGCCAACACCTACGAGCGCTGGGTCGGCGGCTCGCTCAAATACCGGCCGGTCACGCTCCTGATCGTCGCCGGGCTGATCGGCGTCACCGGATTCATGTTCACCAAGACGGCGAGCGAGCTGGCGCCGGAGGAGGATGCGGGCGCGCTGTTTTCGGTTATCAACGCGCCGCGCTATGCCACAACGCCCTACACCAAGCTCTATGCCGACCAGATGTACGGCCTGACCAAGGATCTGCCGGAACTGCGCGCGACCTTCTCGATCGTGGGCCTGGGCGGGCAGACCAATTCGGGCTTCTCTGTCTGGGCCTTCAAGGACTGGGCCGACCGCGACCGCTCGCAAAAGGAGATCCAGGCCGACATCCAGGGCAAGATCGGCCAAGTGGCGGGCGTCGAAGCCTTCGTGTTCGCGCCGCCCTCCCTGCCTGGCGCCGGCGGCGGCTTGCCGATCTCGGTCGTCGTGCAGTCCACTGGCGAATCCTCCCAGGTCTACGAGGTGGCCGAGGAGATCAAGAACAAGGCGCAGGCCTCGGGCCGCTTCATCGTGGTGCAGAACTCGCTCGCCTACGACGCGCCGCAGGTAACCGTCACGGTGGACCGCGACCGGGCGGCAGCCCTCGGCCTGCCCATCCGCGACATCGGCAACACGCTGTCGCTTCTGGTGGGCGGCGGTGCGGTCGCGCAGTTCGACCGCGACTCCAACTCCTACGACATCATCACCCAGGTGCCGCAGCAGTTCCGCGAAAACCCCGAGAGCCTCGGCCAGTTCTTCGTGCGCTCGGTGAACGGGGAGATGGTGCCCTTGTCCGCCGTGGTGACCATCACGACCAACGCGGCACCCGCCGCCATCGAGCAGTTCAACCAGTTGAACTCCGCGACCATCTCGGCCCTTCCGCTGCCCGGCGTCACCACCGGCGAGGGCCTGGCGGCCATCGAAGAGATCGCGCGGGCAGAGCTGCCGGCGGGCTTCTTCCTCGATTATTCCGGCCAGTCGCGGCTGGAGAAGGAGCAGGGCAACACGATCCTGATCGCCTTCGGCCTCGCCGTGATCGTGATCTATCTGGTGCTCGCCGCCCAGTTCGAGAGCTTCCGCGACCCCTTCATCATCATGATGACCGTGCCGCTCTCGATCTTCGGCGCGCTGGTGCCGCTGAACCTGGGCCTGAGCACGCTCAACATCTACACCCAGGTGGGCCTGATCACGCTGGTGGGTCTGATCACCAAGCACGGCATCCTGCTCGTTGAGTTCGCCAACCAGCAACGCCACGAGCACGGGCTCGGCCGCACGGAAGCGATCATCGCCTCCGCCAAGGTCCGCCTGCGCCCGATCCTGATGACCACCGCCGCCATGGCGCTCGGCGTCGTGCCGCTGATCATCGCCTCGGGTGCAGGCGCCGCCGCGCGCTACTCGATGGGCCTCGTGATCTTCTCGGGCCTGATGGTCGGCACGCTGTTCACGCTTTTCGTGGTGCCGATGTTCTACACCTTGATCAGCCCGCGCGAGATGAAGCCCGAGGCCGAGAAGCCCGTCGTGGAAGGGGAGGGCGCCAAGCCAGAGCTTGTCCCTGTCCCGCAGGGAACACCGCAAGGCGCCTGAGCCACCGACACGAAAACGCCCGCCGATCCGGCGGGCGTTTTGCTGTGGGGCGATCGGTTCAGGCGACCTGCTGGAGGCTCTCCAGTGAGTGCGCCGCGTCGGCCGTGGGTATCGCGGGTGCTGAGCCCGGCTCGGCGATTTCGGCCATCGGCATGGGGCGGCCGAGCAGATAGCCCTGCGCCTCGTCGCAGCCTTCGGCGGTGAGGATGTCGAGCTGCGCGCGCGTCTCGATGCCTTCCGCCAGGATCAGCATGTTCAGGCTCTTGCCCAGCGTCAGCATGGCGCGAACGATGGCCTGGGCTTGGGCGCTCGTTTCCATCTCGCTGACGAAGGAGCGGTCGAGCTTGATGCGGTCGAAGGGAAATGTGCGCAGCGTGTCGAGCGAGGAATAGCCGGTGCCGAAATCGTCGAGCGCGAGCGAGATGCCGAGCGTCTTGATGCGGCGCAGCGTGTGCAGCGAGCCGAGCTTGTCGGCGATCACCGCTGATTCCGTCAGTTCGAGTTCGAGATACGAAGGCGGCAGGCCGGTGTCGAGCAATACCTCGCAGACGAGCTTGGGCAGGTCGGGATGGCTGAACTGCGCGGGCGACAGGTTGACCGCGATGCGGCGCATGGGCTTGCAGGCGGCCGCCTGGCGGCAGGCTTCGCGCAGCACCCATTCGCCGAGCTGCAGGATCAGCCCGTTCTCCTCCGCGACCGGAATGAATTCGGTGGGCGGGATCGGGCCCTGGACGGGGTGAGTCCACCGCGCGAGCGCTTCGTAGCCCGTCACGCGTCCCGTGCCGATGGCGGTCTGCACCTGGAAATGCACGGACAGTTCGTTGCGCTCGATGGCCATGCGGAGGTCTTCGGCCAGCATGCGCCGCCGCCGCACCAGCTCGTCCATCGACGCCTCATAGAAGCGCACGGTCACGTCCTGTGCGGTCTTGGCGCGATACATCGCGAGATCCGCGTTGGCGACGAGCACTTCCTTGATGCGGGCGTCCTCGGGAAAGATGGAAACGCCGATCGAGCCGCCCGTGGTCGCCTCGAAGCTGCCGAGCGCCACCGGCTTGTGGAGTGCCACCTCGATGCGCTTGAGGAAGTCGAGCAGTCCGCTGTGGTCGGACACGCGCTTGAGCGCGGCGAACTCGTCGCCGCCGTGGCGAGCCACGAACTCGCCTTCCACGAGAAGCCCGCTCATGCGGCGCGCGAGCACCTTGAGCACCTCGTCGCCCGCCGCATGGCCGCGAAGGTCGTTGATCTGCTTGAAGCGGTTGAGGTCGATCACGGCGACCGCGAGCCGCGTGCCGTTCTCGTCGGCGAGCGTCAGCTCGTGCTCCAGGCGGTCGTTGAAGCTCTTGCGGTTGGGCAGGCCGGTGAGCGCGTCGTGGAGCGCCATGCGGCGGAGCTTCTCGAAGGTCTCGGCACGCGCGCTGCCGTCGATCAGGTAGCTCGCGAGGCCCACGCCGACCACGAGGAGGCCCACCGCCGCCACCACGAGCGCCATGCCCGAAAGCGCCTCGGGGTTGGAGAATTCCGGGCCCACCAGCATCGGCGTGATGCCCATGGCCGTGATGCCGGTGAAGTGGAGCACGAGGATGGCAAAGACGAGCACGCCGGTCGCCGCGACCTGCATGCGGAAGGCGGCACTCGCCATGGCGAGATGGATGGCGAGCGCGCCGAACACCGTGGAGCCCAGCACCGAGACCGCGAGCATCGTCCGGTCCCATTCGATGATGCCGGCGACGCGATAGGCGATCATGCCGGAATAGTGCATGGCGGAGATGGCGAGGCCGAGCACCGCGCCGCCGAGCGCGGGCATCCAGGAAAAGCGGTTTGTGGTGGCGATCGTCAGCCCCATCGCGGACCCGCCGATGGCGATCAGCAGCGAGACGATGGTGAGCACGGGATCGAAGCTCACGGGCACGCCGGGATCGTAGGCCAGCATCGCGATGAAGTGGGTGCACCAGATGGTGGCGCCGGCCGCGACCGCCGAAAGGAAGTGCCAGCCGCCGCGCTGGGTGCCGGTGGTGGCACTTGCGCGGCCGAGCAGGCCGATCACCGACCAGCTGCCGAAAACGCAAAGCAGCCCCGCAAGGACCACCAGCCGGAGATCGTGCAGGAGGGTGATGCAGGCGATGACGTTGAGCACAGGCTACCGCATACTATCGTGGACGTCTCGCTCCAGCCTGCGGCAATTTCCTGTCTGTTCGCTTAAATCAAGCGGTAAACAACCACTGAAAGAATGGTCGGGAATGCGGGGTGCCCTTTCGCAATTGCGAAAAAACCATTAAGAGCGCCCCGAACCAGCGGCGGACACCCTTGCGCCCGCCTGCGCGGGCGCGCTTCACCGCCGCCCTCAACCCGGTATCCCGAGTCCGAACCTCATGTCTCTCCGCAACATCGCGATCATCGCGCACGTCGACCATGGCAAGACCACGCTGGTGGACGCCCTTCTGAAGCAGTCGGGCTCCGTGCGCGACAACCAGCGCGTGGCCGAGCGCGCGATGGACTCGAACGACCTCGAAAAGGAACGCGGCATCACCATCCTCGCCAAGGCCACCTCGGTGGAATGGAAGGAACATCGCATCAACATCGTCGACACCCCCGGACACGCCGACTTCGGCGGCGAGGTCGAGCGCATCCTCTCGATGGTGGACGGCGCGGTGCTGCTCGTGGACGCCGCTGAAGGCCCGATGCCGCAAACCAAGTTCGTGGTGGGCAAGGCGCTGAAGGTGGGTCTCAAGCCCATCGTCGCCATCAACAAGATCGACCGCCCCGACGCGCGCCACGTGGAAGTGGTGAACGAGGTGTTCGACCTCTTCGCAGCCCTCGACGCCACCGACGAGCAGCTCGACTTCCCGATCCTCTACGGTTCGGGCCGCGCGGGCTGGATGGCGGAAAGCCCCGAGGGCCCGTCCGACCAGGGCCTCGCACCCTTGTTCGATCTCGTGGTGCGCCATGTGCCCGAGCCCAAGACCGCGCCCGGCCCCTTCCGCATGATCGGCACGATCCTCGAAGCCAACCCCTTCCTGGGCCGCATCATCACCGGCCGCATCGCATCCGGCATCCTCAAGCCCAACCAGCCCGTGAAGGTGCTCGGCCGCGAAGGCAACACCATCGAGACCGGCCGCATCTCCAAGATCCTCGCCTTCCGCGGCCTCGAGCGCCAGCCGATCGAGGAAGCGAGCGCCGGCGACATCGTGGCCATCGCCGGCCTTTCCAAGGGCACTGTCGCCGACACCTTCTGCGACCCTTCCGTCAGCGAGCCGCTCGCCGCCCAGCCGATCGACCCGCCGACGGTCACCATGTCCTTCATCGTCAACGACAGCCCGCTCGCGGGCACCGAGGGCGACAAGGTGACGAGCCGCGTGATCCGCGACCGCCTGCTGCGCGAGGCCGAGGGCAATGTGGCACTCCGCATCGAGGAAAGCCCGGACAAGGATTCCTTCTTCGTTTCGGGCCGTGGCGAGCTTCAGCTCGCGGTGCTCATCGAGACCATGCGCCGCGAAGGCTTCGAGATCGCCGTGTCCCGCCCCCGCGTCGTGCTCCGCAAGGGCGATGACGGCCAGATGCTCGAACCCATCGAAGAGGTGGTGATCGACGTGGACGAGGAGCACGCGGGCGTAGTCGTCCAGAAGATGAGCGAGCGCAAGGCCGACATGATCGAGCTGCGCCCCTCGGGCGGCAACCGCCAGCGCATCGTCTTTCACGCGCCGACCCGCGGCCTGATCGGCTACCAGTCGGAACTGCTGACCGACACCCGCGGCACCGCCGTGATGAACCGCCTGTTCCACGCCTACGAGCCCTACAAGGGCGAGATCGCCGGCCGCATCCAGGGCGTGCTGATCGCCAACGAGCCGGGCGAAGCCGTGGCCTATGCGCTGTGGAACCTCGAAGACCGCGGGCCGATGGTGATCGATCCCGGCGTGAAGGTCTATGCCGGCATGATCATCGGCATCCACACCCGCGACAACGACCTTGAAGTGAACGTGCTCAAGGGCAAGAAGCTCACCAACATTCGCGCCGCCGGCAAGGACGAAGCCGTGAAGCTGACCCCGCCCGTGCGCATGACGCTCGAGCGCGCTCTGGCCTGGATCCAGGACGACGAACTCGTCGAAGTGACGCCGAAGTCGATCCGCCTGCGCAAGCTCTATCTCGACCCGCATGAGCGCAAGCGCTTCGAAAAGAGCAAGGTGGCAGGCGCCGCCTGATCCCCAAGGGCCGGAAGCGAAAGCTGTCCGGCCCTTTCCTTATCCGCCGGTTTTGCCTTGCCGGTGCGAATACCTGCCCCACTTCCCGGGCGCCAAGCCAAGGGGTGCGGATGCAAGGCGAACTGGTTCTTCTCAGTGTGTTCCACAGCCTGATCGAAGCGCGTGTGGCCGTCTCCAAGCTCGAAGCCTATGGCGTCTTCGCCTGCGCGCCTTTCGAGTTCGTGTCCGTCAACCCCCACCTGATGACCGCGCATGGCGGGGCCAAGGTCTTTGTTCGGTCCGCCGACTTCGTGATGGCGCGCGACCTGCTGAGCGACACCGTGGCCGAAGCTGTGCCGCCCCACCCGCGCCGCCGCTGGCTGGAAGGGCTGGCAGGTCTGGTGCTTCTGACCCACAGCGTCCCGCCGATGCCAGCGCCGCCTGACGGTCGCAGCCAGCTTCGCTATGCCGGGCCCCTGGCCATCGCGCTGATCGTTGTCCACACGCTTGCGATGCCTGAGCTTTTGATGGGCATCCTGCTCCTGCTTTCGCGTTGATCCACCGGCCGTTCATCGGCGCGTCACCCCACTCCGGCATTTGCCATCGCCAAACCCATCGCCGCCCCTTAGTTTGACCGGCAACAGGGTGGCGGGAGGAGCGACCATGGCGGCTTCGGTGCGCAAGAAGACTGGCAAGGCGGCAGCGCCCCCCAGCGAGGAGCGGGCTTTGCGCGATCTTCTCATCGCACGGGGCGCAACTGAGGACCTCCGCCGCTTCACCCCCGACGCGCTCGACGAGGCCGCCCGCCTGGCGGAAGCAGCACTCAAGCGGCACAGGCCCGGCGAAAGCGTGATCGCCATCGACCGCATGGAGATGGGCGGGGTTGCCCATTCGGTGGTTTCCGTCGTCAACGACAACATGCCCTTCCTGTTCGATTCCGTGCTGGGCGAAGCGACGGAAGCAGGCGGTGAACCGAGGCTGGTCCTGCACCCCGTGCTTCTTGTGCGCCATGACAGGAACGGGGTTTCCGCCGTACTGGGCGATGCCAAGGCGGCCAAGGGCGAGGCTGCCGCCAAGGAAAAGGCCGACAAGGCCAGCCTGATCCAGATCCATCTGCCGTTGCTGCGGCCGGAAGCCGAAGACGCGTTGCGCGAACGGCTCGAAAGGGTGCTCGCCCAGGTGCGCGCCGCTGTTTCCGACTGGAAGGCGATGCTCGCGAGGTTGGACGCCGCGATCTCGGCCTTCCGCTATGGCGATTCCCCGCTCGACCGGGCCGAGGTTCAGGAGGCCGTGGCCTTTCTGGAATGGCTGCGCGACGACAACTTCACCTTTCTCGGCATGCGCGAGTTCCGCTTCTCCAACGAGAACGGCACGTTCGGGCGCACCGAGGAGCCGGGGCTGGGCATCCTGCGCGATCCCGATGTGCTGGTTTTGCGCCGCGACGCGGACGGCGCGTCCGCCACGCCGGAGGTGCGCGCTTTCCTGCTCGGGCCCGATCCGCTGATCGTGTCCAAGGCCAACACGCGCTCCCTCGTCCATCGCCGCGCCTATCTCGACTATGTCGGCGTGAAGCTCTTTGCGGCGGACGGCACGCTTTCGGGCGAATTGCGCATCGTCGGCCTCTTCACCTCGACAGCCTACACGCGCTCGGTGTTCAAGATTCCCTTCCTGCGCTCCAAGGCGGAGGCCGTGATCGCGAAATCGGGTTTCGACCGGGCCGACCACTCCGGCAAGGCGCTGGTCAACGTTCTAGAATCCTACCCGCGCGACGAGCTGTTCCAGGTGCCCGTGCCGCTGCTGCGCCGCCATGCCGAAACGATCCTGGCGCTCGGCGAGCGGCCCCGCGTGCGGGTGCTGGTGCGGCCCGACAGCTTCGACCGGTTCGTTTCCGTCATCGTGTTCGTGCCGCGCGACCGCTACGATTCGGTCGTGCGCGAGAAGATCGGCGAGTTCTTGAAGACGGCCTTCGAGGGCCGCGTCTCTGCCTTCTATCCGGCCTTCCCCGAAGGCAGTCTGGCGCGCGTGCATTTCATCATCGGCCGCTCGGGCGGCCGGACGCCCAAGCCTGACACTGCGACGCTGGAAGCGGGCGTGCGCGCCATCGTGCGCACCTGGGACGACGCGCTGCGCGAGGCGGCGGCCCTCCACCCCGATGGCGAGGGGCTGGAAGCCGCCGCCCGCTTCCCCGCTTCCTATCGCGACACGTTCGCGCCCGGAGACGCGCTGACGGACGCCCGCGTGATAGCGGGCCTCACGGCCGAGAACCCCATCGCGCTCGCCTTCCGCCGCGACGCGCATGACGCGGCCCATGCCGTGGCGCTCAAGATCTTCCACCTGGGCGAGCCGGTGTCCCTGTCGCGGCGGGTGCCGATGCTGGAGAACCTCGGCTTCCGCGTGGTGTCCGAGCAGACCTTCGCCCTGTCGGGCAGCGACGGGGCGCCCGTATTCCTGCACGACATGGAGTTGGAAAGCGCCAGTGGCGGGGCGGTCAGCCTGTCCGACGGGGGCGATCTGATCGAAAGCGTGTTTCTGGCCGTCTGGGAGGGCGCGAGCGACAACGACGCGCTGAACGCGCTCGTGCAGGGTGCCGGGCTCGACACCACCGCCATCGGCACGTTGCGCGCCTACAGCCGCTATCTCCAGCAGGCCGGGCTGCCCCAGAGCCAGGACTATGTGGCAGCGACCTTGAACCGCTATCCGGCCATCGCGCGCGGGCTTTGGGACCTCTTCCAGCTCCGCCTCGACCCATCGAAAGGCAACGACCGCGAAGCACTCTCGGAAAAGGCCGCGGCCGCCCTGCGCGGCGCGCTGGATGCGGTGCCGAGCCTCGACGACGACACGATCCTGCGGCGCATGCTCGCCCTCATCGAAGGCACGCTGCGCACCAACCTCTACGCGCCGCTCGAGCCCGACCGCTCGCTTGCCCTCAAATTCGACGCCCAGGCGCTGTCCTTCCTGCCGGAGCCGCGCCCGTGGCGCGAGATCTTCGTGTTCGGCCCAGCGGTCGAAGGCGTGCACCTGCGCTTCGGCCCTGTGGCGCGTGGCGGCCTGCGCTGGTCGGACCGGGCGCAGGACTACCGCACGGAGGTGCTGGGGCTCGTCAAAGCGCAGCAGGTGAAGAACGCGGTGATCGTGCCGGTGGGCGCCAAGGGCGGCTTCTTCCCCAAGCGCCTGCCCGACGCTTCCGACCGCGAGGCCTGGGCCGCGGCCGGAAAAGCCGCCTACGTGAACTTCGTGTCCACGCTGCTGTCCATCACCGACAATCTCGAAGGCGACCGCGTGGTGCCGCCCGAAGGCGTGTTCCGTCACGATGGCGACGACCCCTATTTCGTGGTCGCGGCCGACAAGGGCACCGCGACATTCTCGGACACGGCGAACGCCATCGCGCAGGCGCACGGCTTCTGGCTGGACGACGCCTTCGCCTCCGGCGGCTCGGCCGGCTACGACCACAAGAAGATGGGCATCACCGCGCGCGGCGCCTGGGAGGCCGTGAAACGTCATTTCCGCGAGATGGACCGCGACATCCAGACCACGCCCTTCACCGTTGTGGGCGTGGGCGACATGGGCGGCGACGTGTTTGGCAACGGCATGCTGCTTTCCGAACAGACCAGGCTCGTGGCGGCCTTCGACCACCGTCACATCTTCCTCGACCCGGAGCCCGACCCGGCCGTTTCGTTCGCCGAGCGCCAGCGGCTCTTCGCGCTGCCCCGCTCGTCCTGGGCCGACTACGACCGGGCAAAGCTCTCGGCAGGCGGCGCGATCGTGGCACGTTCGGAAAAGAGCATCCGCCTTTCGCCGGAGGCCGCCGCCTCGCTCGGGCTGGAAACCGGCGCCTTCACCCCCCAGGCGCTGATCTCCGCCATCCTCAAGGCGCCCGTCGACCTCCTCTGGTTCGGCGGCATCGGCACCTATGTGAAGGCGAGCGGCGAGAGCAACGCCGATGCCGGCGACCGCGCCAACGATGCGGTGCGCATATCCGCCCTCGACCTGCGCGCCAAGGTGATCGGCGAAGGCGCGAACCTCGCCGTCACCGAGCGGGGCCGCATCGAATACAACCTGCGCGGCGGGCGCTGCAATTCTGACGCCATCGACAATTCGGGTGGGGTGAACTCCTCGGACGTCGAGGTGAACATCAAGATCGCGCTCGCCCGCCCCATGCGCGAAGGACGGCTGGAGCGAACCGAGCGCGACACGCTTCTGGCCGCGATGACCGACGAGGTGGCCGAGCTCGTGCTCGCCAACAATTATGGCCAGACGCTCGCCATCTCGCTGCTGGAACGCCGGGGCCTGCGCGAACTGCCCCACCTCGCGCGGCTGATGAACGACTACGAGCGGCGTGGCCTGCTTGATCGCCAAGTGGAAGCGCTGCCCGACGCGACCGCGCTGGCCGACCGGCAGGCGCGCGGCCACGGCCTGACCCGCGCGGAACTGGGCGTGCTGCTCGCCTATGGCAAGATCGTGCTGTTCGCCGACCTCCTGAAAACCGAGCTGGCCGCCGACCCCGCCTTCCGCGACGATCTCTTCGGTTATTTCCCGAAGGAAATGCATGAAGGCTTCGCGGGCGAGATCGAGAACCACCGCCTGCGCGCGGAAATCATCTGCCGCGTGCTGGTCAACGACCTCGTGAACCGTGGCGGCCCGGCGATGGTGTCGCGGCTGGGCGAGGCGACGGGTGCGGGGCCGGCAGACACCGTTCGAGCCTTCGCCGCCGCGCGCGACGGCTTCGGCTTCTCCGCACTTTATGAGGCGGTGGACGCACTCGACAATCGCATCGATGGCACGCAGCAGCTCGACCTCTACGGCCGCTTGTCGGGCAGCCTGGAGCGTATCACCGGGCAGATGCTGAAATCCGTGCGCGGCAACATCGACGTCGCAGCCGAGACGGCGCGCCTGGCCGAAGCGCGCGAGACGCTGGAGCCCGAGCTGGGCGATCTCGCCTCGCCCGACATGCAGGCCCGCGCCGCCGAGGAAGCCGAAGCCCTGGAAGAGGCCGGCGTGCCAAGCGCACTCGCGCGTGCGCTCGCGGCAATGCCCTTAGCCGAGCGCATCCCCGAGATCATGCAGGTGGCGAACGAGGCGGGCACCGACCTCGTGCGGGCCGCGCGCGCCTTCTTCGCGGTTTCCGCCCTGTTTCGCGTCAGCCGGATCGAGGAAGCCGCGCGCTCGCTGGAGCCTGCGGACGCCTTCGACGCGCTCGCGCTCCAGCGCGCGAGCGACGCCGTGGCGAGCGCACGGCGCAGCCTGGCCGTCACCGCCCTCTGCCGCGAAGGCGATGCCGAAGATTGCGTGGCGGCCTGGGCCGAGGCGGGCGGAGCGCGGCTCGAAGTGGTGCGCGAGCGGATCGCGAACGTCGCCGAAGGCGGCGAGCCCTCGCTGTCGCGCCTGACGGTGGCCGCCGGGCTGATGAGCGATCTGGCGGCGCTGCCCGTCCGGGCCGAGCGATGAGCGACACAGCAAAAGCGCCTGCGCCCGAACGGCGTGGCGTGCTCGGCTGGATGCTGTTCGACTGGGCGGCCCAACCCTTCTTCACGGTGGTGACCACCTTCATCTTCGGGCCCTATTTCGTGAGCCGGCTGGCGGGCGACCCCGCCGCGGGCCAGGCGGCGTGGGGCTATGGCGTGGCTCTGGCGGGCTTCGTGATCGCCGTGCTTTCGCCCGTGCTCGGCGCCATCGCCGACCAGACCGGGCGGCGCAAGCCGTGGATCGCGGGCTTCGCGGCGGTGAAGATCGTCTGCCTCCTGGCTCTCTGGTGGGCGGCGCCCGGCACCTCGCTGTTCTGGGTGGTGCTGGTCTTTTCCCTGGCTGCGGTGGCAGCCGAATTCTCCACCGTCTTCAACGATTCCATGATGCCGCGCCTCGTGCCGGCTTCCGAGGTGGGACGCATCTCGAACCTTGCCTGGGGCCTCGGCTATCTCGGCGGCATGATCGTTCTGATCTTCGTGGTGCTGTTTCTGGCGGCCTCGCCCGAGACCGGGCTGACGTTGCTCGGCCAGCCCGCCCTCTTCGGGCTCGATCCCAACGCGGGCGAGGATGCGCGGATCACAGGGCCGATCGCGGCCGCCTGGTATCTCCTCTTCATCCTGCCGATGTTCCTGTTCACGCCCGATGCGGGCCGTGGCCTGCCGCTCCGCGAGGCGATCGGGGCCGGCCTGCGCGAACTGCGCGGCACGCTGGCGGAGGTGCGGACGCGGCCGGGCATCCTGCGCTTCCTGATCGCGCGCATGATTTATCAGGACGGGGTGGGCGCGCTGCTCGCGCTCGGCGGGGCGTTCGCGGCCGTCGTCTTTTCCTGGAGCATTACCGAAATCGGGCTTTTCGGCATCATCCTGAACGTGGTCGCGATCTTCGGCTGCCTGGTGGCGGCGAAGCTCGACACCAAGCTCGGCTCCAAGCGCGTGGTCGCGGTCTCGCTCGTGTTCCTGCTTCTCGCCACGCTGGGCATCGTCTCCACCGGGCCGGGCTGGACGCTGTTCGCCGTGCCGCTCGACACCGCGGATGGGGGCGGGCTGTTCGGCACGGCAGCCGAAAAGGCCGTTCTCCTCTACGGGCTCCTGATCGGCGTGGCTTTCGGGCCGGTGCAGGCCTCGTCGCGCTCCTGGCTGGCGCGCTCGGTGCCGGTCGCGGATGCCGGTCGCTATTTCGGCATCTACGCGCTGGCCGGCCGCGCCACGAGCTTTCTCGCGCCCTTCGCGGTGGCCACCGTGACTGCCGTCTCGGGCAGCGCGCGGCTGGGGCTCGCTGTGATCGCCGTCTTCTTCGTGGTGGGCTTGGTGCTCCTGCGACGCACGCCCTATCCGGCCGACCGGAGCTAGAGCATTTCCAGCAAAAGTGCGAAGCGGTTTTGCGTCCGGAAATGTCGCAAAAAAAGTGAGATAGAACATTTCCGGCGAACAAGGGTTCACCGGAAATGCTTCAGTGCCGGAAGTGCCGCACGCCGGTGAAGACCATGGCAAGGCCGGCGGCATCGGCGGCTGCGATCACTTCCTCGTCGCGCATCGATCCGCCGGGCTGGATCACGGCGGTGGCGCCCGCTTCGGCGGCTGCCAGAAGACCGTCCGCGAAGGGGAAGAAAGCGTCCGAGGCGACCACCGAGCCCCGCGTGCCGGGCTCCGTTGCGCCTGCCGCGCGGGCGGCATCCACCGCCTTGAGCGCTGCGATGCGGGACGCGTCCACCCGGCTCATCTGGCCCGCGCCGATGCCGACGGTCGCGCCGTCCTTCGCATAGACGATGGCGTTCGACTTCACGTGCTTGGCGACGCGGAAGGCGAAGCGCAGATCGGCCATCTCGCGGGCATCGGGCGCGCGCTCGGTCACCACGCGGCAGGACAGGTCGTCCACCACGGCCGCGTCGCGGCCCTGGAGCAGGAAGCCGCCCGCGATGGTGCGCAGCGTGCGGCCGCCCAGGCGGGGGTCGGGCAGGCCGCCCGTCAGCAGTAGGCGGAGGTTCTTGCGCGCGGCGATCACGGCCAGCGCCTCTTCCGTGGCATCGGGCGCGATGATCACCTCGGTGAAAATCTCGACCACCGCATGGGCGGCCTCCGCGTCGATCCTGCGGTTGAAGGCGACGATGCCGCCGAAGGCCGAAACGGGATCGCAGGCGAGCGCGCGGCGATAGGCCTGGGCGAGGCTCTCGCCTTCGGCCACGCCGCAGGGGTTGGCGTGCTTGACGATCACGGCTGCGGCGGTGCGCTCGGGTGCGAACTCCGCGCAGAGCTCGAAGGCCGCATCCGTGTCGTTGAGGTTGTTGAAGGAGAGTGCCTTGCCTTGCACCACGCGAGCGTGGGCAGCGCCCAGGCGCTTGTCGCCGGTGAGATAGAGCGCCGCCGTCTGGTGGGGGTTCTCGCCGTAGCGCGTGGCCGAAGCCAGGCGCCCGCCAAGCGTGAAGTGGCGCGGGGTGTCCTCGCCCAGCGTGTCCGCGAACCAGCCGGAGATCGCCGCGTCATAGGCCGCGGTGCGGGCGAACGCCTTGGCGGCCAGCGAGCGTCGGAAGGAAAAGGGCAGCGCGCCTCCGTTCTCGTCGAGCGCCGCAAGCAGTGCGGGGTAATCCTCGGGATCGGTGACGGCGGCGAGCCAGGCGTGGTTCTTGGCGGCGGCGCGGATCATGGCGGGTCCGCCGATGTCGATGTTCTCCACCGTGGTCGCCTCGTCGGCACCGGCCGCGCGCACCTCCTCGAAGGGGTAGAGGTTGACCACGAGAAGGTCGATCGGAGCGATCGCGTGGCGCTCCATGGCCGCCAGGTGCTCGGGATCGCCGCGCACGCCTAAAAGCGCGCCGTGCACGCCTGGGTGAAGCGTCTTCACGCGGCCGTCCATGATCTCAGGGAAGCCGGTCAATTCGGATACGTCGCGGACAGTGAGGCCGGCTTCCGTCAGCGCCTTGGCGGTGCCCCCGGTGGAGACGAGCTCTACGCGCCTCGCGGCAAGCGCCTGGGCAAGCGCCACGAGCCCGGTCTTGTCGGACACGGAAAGCAGCGCCCGGCGCACGGGCACGCGATCGGGCGGCGCGATGGTCTTGGCTGCGACGGCCATGGTGCGAAGCTCCTGGGGGAAGACGGGGAGGGGGTAGCCGGTGGACGGGCACGAAACAAGGCCCGCGGCCCGGTCAGGTGTCGAGCTTGCGCAGTTCCCACCAGATCTCAGGCTGCGCGAGGCCCCGGAAGCTCAAGGTGATCTGGCGCGTGCGCCGCGCGCCGCCGGTCGCCGCGAAAAAGAGCGACTCCTCGACGCCGAGCGCGGCAGTCTGGCCCTCGAACAGCCAAACCTCCCGGCCCGAGCGCAGCACGGGGCGGCGTCGCTCGTCCTGCAGGAGTTCGACATCGGGGTGGAGATGAAAGCGCAGGACGGCGACATCTGGGCCGCGCGCTCCGGGCCGTGCGAGGAGACGGTCGCAGCCCCAGAGGTGGTTGCCCGTGCGGTCGAGCCGGATCTCCCGCTGGTGCACCAGGCCGAAGCGGGACAGGTAGCCGTCATGGGAGGCGATGAAGCCCTCCATGCTGTCGTTCTCGTGGAAGGAGAAAGGCACGTCGCGCGGCCCGTCCACCAGCGCCATGCCGCCTTCGCCGCGCGCGAAGCGGGCCGAGGACGCATCATTGAGAACAAGCGTGGAATGGGCGGCCGTGGCGCGCGCGAGCGGGCGGAAGTCGGCTGCGCCTTCGCGGTCGATGCCGCTGTTGACGATGAGCGGCCGTCCGCCCGCCGAGAACTCGAAGGACAAGGTGCCCGCATGGGCCTCACCCGCCATCTGCACGGGCGGCGGGGCGCCGACATCGGCAAGCAGCACGCTGCGCCCGAGCGCCAGGCGCACATAACCCGAGGCCTCCGCATGGGCGCGCTGCGCATTGCCGCCTGCCGTCTGGCGCAGGAGTGCCGTCACATGCTCGTGCGCGGTGGTGCCAGTGCCGTTGAAGCGGGCGAGCGCGCCGTCGCCATCGCGCAGGAAGCGCAGCATGTCGCTCATGCGCAGAACGGACCGCCGGAGCGTGGGCGGCTCGGGCTCGGTGCGCAGCGCATAGCAGTGCAGCAGCGGCAGGAGGTCGTTCAACAGCACGACGAGCGCTTCGGGATTGCGCGAGACGTGGCCGCCATCGGGCAGGATCTGGCGCTCGATCTCGTCGGACAGGCGGCGCGTTGCGTGGCGCGCGGTGGCGTTCGATGAGGCGAGCGCCAGGCTCCCGAGCGCGAGCGCTGCGCGCGCCCGCAGGCGGCTTGCGCCCGGCGGCATGTCACGCGCCATGGTGCGCAGGATGGCGAACTGCCAGGTGATCGAATGAAGGAAGAGGCGGAAGAAGGGCAGATCGGCGCCCTTGAGCACGGCGGCCGAGTGGCCGAGCCAGGCGAACAACCGTGCCGCCACGACTTCGGGCTGCCAGCCCGGCCCCTCGATGCGGCGTCCCGCGCTCTCGATCCAGTCGCGCACGAGAGCGCGCGCATTGGCCGAGGCGAGCGGGCTGTCGGCGGCGGACGCGTGGCGCAGCCAGCCGAAGCCGTGCAGTTCGCGCTGCCAGGCGGGGTGGGCGACATCGAGCGTGAAAGGCGAATGGCCGCGCGCGTTGACCTCGTGGCCCGCGAGCGGAAAGCGCCCGTGATAGATGGCTTCGGCCACCGCGGGGTCGCCCATGCGCAGATCGACCGGGATCACCAGAAGCCGGTCGGGCACGCGGCCCGACATGCGGCCGAGATGGAAGGGCAAAAGGCGGAAGGCGCGGCGCAGCTTGCGCCAGAGCCCGCCCGCGGCCAGCCATGCCACGCGCATCCGGCTTTCCGCCGAGATCGCTGTCAAGGCATGCCTCCCGCCCATTGGAAAGACCAGAGCCTAGCCGATTCCGCGGGCGGGGCGAAAGGCGAAAGCGTCAGCGCGCCCGACGCCGGAACCGCGCCGCGAAGAAGCCGTCCAGCCCGGCCAGGCTCGGGTTGTCATGCGGCCAGTCGGCCGGCGTTGTGCGCAGCGTGCCTTCGGGCGTGACGAAGGGGGCGATGCCGTCGATCTCGTCGGGACGGATCGGGTCCGGCTCTGCGTCGGGATTGTCGGCCAGAAAGGCACGCCAGAGGTCTTCGCCCTCCGCGGGCAGCAGCGAGCAGTTGGAGAACACCACGCGCCCGCCTGGCCGCACGAAGCCGAGCGCGCGCTCGAGCAGGCGCCGCTGGAGATGGGCGAGCTTCGCCACATCCTCGGGGCCCTTGGTCCAGGGCACATCGGGATGGCGGCGCACCGTGCCGGTCGAGGAGCAGGGCGCGTCGAGCAGCACGGCGTCGAAGGGCTCGGGCGGATCGAAGCGCAGGAGGTCGGCCTCGACCGTCTCGGCTTCCAGGTTCAAGCGGGCGAGATTGGCGCGCAGGCGCTTGAGGCGCGAGGCGGAGATGTCGAAAGCCGTGACGGCGGCACCCGACAGGGCGAGCTGCGCCGTCTTGCCGCCGGGTGCCGCACAAAGGTCCGCCACGCGCTCGCCGGGGCGGGCGTGCAGAAGCCTGGCGGGCAGGGCCGCCGCCGCATCCTGCACCCACCACGCGCCTTCCGCGAAGCCTTCGAGCGAGGCGACGGCCCCCGGCAGGCGTGGCACGCGCACGCTTCCCGTAGAAAGCGCCGTGCCGCCCCAGCGCGCGGCCCAACCCTCGCCATCCGTCTTCACCGTGAAATCCACGGGCGCTTCGACCTCGTGCATCCGCAGGATGGCGGAAGCCTTGTCCGGCCCATAGGCGGCCCGAACGGCCTCAGCGAACCAGGGCGCGGTGTTGGCAGTCGTGTCGAGCCTTTCGCCCTTGTCGCGCGCAAGCGAGCGAAGCACGGCGTTGACGAGGCCCGCGAAGCGCTGGGTGCGCGGATCGGCCTTGGCGTGGGACACCGCGAGATCGACCGCCGCCGAATCCGGCACGTCGAGAAACAGGATCTGCGCGGCTGCCACATGCAGGATATGGCGCAGCGTCTGGGCATTCGGCGGCAGGCCGTCGCGCAGGCGCGCGGCAAGCTCGGCCTCAACCGTGCCGCGGAAGCGAAGAGAGGTCTGCAGGATGGCGCGCACCAGCGCCCGGTCGGGCAGGCTCAGCGCGCGGAACTGCCCCTGCCCGTGTTCGGCATCCACCAGCCCGTCGAGCGGGGTCTTCGCGTCGATCACGGCGGCGAGCAGCCTTGCTGCGATCTGCCGTGCGGCGAGGCCGGGCCGGTCGGGCGTCGCCTCGGCAGGCGTTGCGCGCTTGGCCCGCCCGCCCTGCAGACGGCTCAAGACCAGGGCCCGCGCGGGCCGGAAGGCCGGTCGGGCGCCTTGGGCGCCGCGCCGCGCGAGGTGCCGCCCCACGGGCCGGACGGGGAGGGCGCGGCAGGCGCGCTCGCGGGCGTGCGTGCGGGCTGTTGCGCCGTCTGGCCCATCGTGGCCGCGAGCTTGCGCAATTCGTTGATGCGGTTCTCGGTGGCGGGGTGGGTCGAGAACAGGTTGTCCATGCGCTGGCCGGACAAGGGGTTGATGATGAAAAGCGGCGCGGTCGCCGGGTTGCGCTCGGCTTCGTTGTTGACGATGCGCCCTGCGGCGGCCGCGATCTTCTGAAGAGCCGAGGCGAGCCAGATCGGGTTGCCGCAGATCTCGGCGCCCCGCCGGTCGGCGGAGTACTCGCGCGTGCGGCTTATGGCCATCTGCACGATCATGGCGGCGAAGGGCGCGACGATCACGGCGGCGAGCACGCCGATGATGCCGAGCGGATTGTTGTTCTCGCGGTTCGAGCCGCCCATGAAGAAGGCGAAGTTGCCGAGCATCGAGATGGCGCCGGCGATGGTCGCCGTGATCGTCATGATCAGCGTGTCGCGGTTCTGCACATGCGCGAGCTCATGCGCCATCACGCCCGCCACTTCCTCGTAGGACAGGCGCTGAAGCAGGCCGGTGGTGGCCGCGACCGCAGCGTTCTGCGGGTTGCGGCCCGTGGCGAAGGCATTGGGCTGGTCTTCGTTGATCAGATAGACCTTGGGCATGGGCAGGCCGGCATTCTGGGAAAGGCCGCGCACGATCTCGTAATATTCGGGCGCGGTGCGCGCATCGACCTCGACGGCGTTGTGCATGCGCAGCACCATCTTGTCGGCGTTCCAGTAGGAGAACAGGTTCATGCCGGCGGCCACCACGAAGGCGATGCCCATGCCGCCCGTGCCGCCGATCAGGTAGCCCACGCCCATGAAAAGCGCCGTCATGGCGGCAAGCAGCATGGCGGTGCGCATGATGTTCATGGATGAGGAGCCCTCCGGAGCCCGCGATCGTTGATCAGACTGCCTATATGATGGGAAAGTGGGCCAAGGGTTTCAATCGGGAGAGCCGCGATGACGCAAGGTGCCGATGCCGTGTCCGAAGGGGCAAAAGAGATATCCCCGGCGGCCGAGCGCGCGCTGGCCGAGGCGAGGGCTCGCCGCGCCCAGTTGGAAGCGGCCGAAGCCCTGCCGCCCGAAAAGGGCGGTCGCGGCGGCAAGGAACCGGTGCGCTATGGCGACTGGGAGGTGAAGGGGCTGGCTGTCGACTTCTGATTGCACAACGATCGGGCGTTCTGCGCGAAGCCTGTGCAATTTGTGCCGGACACGGAGGAACAAGCTGGCGGGGACCGCGTTTGCGGTTCCACTCCCACACCCTCTATCCCCAGGAATTTCGATGCTGATCCGGCTAGGATATGAAATCTCCATCGAGTGCACCCAGCCGCTTCCCATTGTTTCGATTCTGGATATCCACGACGACCGCCAGCCCGACATCAAGCGCCAGACCAAGGTTCTGACGACGCCCAAGGTGCCGCAGCACGTCTACAAGGATCTGTTCGGCAATTCCTGCCGCCGCTTCCTGGCCCAGCCCGGCACATTCACCATCCTCTACGACGCCGTGATCGAGGATGGCGGCGAGCCCGAACCGGTGAACCGGCTCGCAGCGGGCACGCCCGTCGAGAAGCTGCCCGACGAGGTGATGGGGTTCCTCCTGGGCTCGCGCTATTGCGAGACGGACCACCTGAGCCCGCTCGCCTGGAAGCTGTTCGGGCACATCCCCGCCGGCTGGGCGCAGGTGGAGGCCATCTGCAACTACGTGAACGAACGCATCTCGTTCGGTTACGGCTATGCCCGCAGCACGCGCACGGCCGCCCAGGCCCATGAAGAGCAAGTGGGCGTGTGCCGCGACTTCGCGCATCTCGCCATCACGCTCTGCCGCTGCATGAACATCCCCGCGCGCTACGTGAACGGCTATCTCGGCGACATCGGCGTGCCCGCCGACCCCGCGCCCATGGATTTCTCGGCCTGGTTCGAGGCTTGGCTCGACGGCAAATGGTACGCGTTCGACGCGCGCCACAACCGCCCGCGCATCGGCCGCATTCCGATCGCGCGCGGGCGCGACGCGACCGATGTGCCGCTGCTGCACTCCTTCGGGCCGCACCGCCTCGCGATGTTCAAGGTCTGGACCTACGAGCAGGAAGCCAACCCCGCGCGGCCCCCGCATGTGCTGCGCGACCGGACATTGACCGCCCAGGCGCTGGCCTGACAAATCGCGCAAAAAGAAAAAGGCCGTCTCGCGAGAGACGGCCTTTCCGTGTTTCGTCCGTGGCGCGGCCCGTTGGCGATGCCGTCAGGGCATCAGCCGCGCATCATGCAGTCAGCGAAGGGGCTGCCCTTCACCGAGGCAATCAGCCGAGACCACGAAACGGGACAATTCACTCGACATCAGACCACCTCCTTTCGATTGTTGAACACGAAAGCCAATGTGGCGAGCGATTGTGGCGAGCGCAAGAGGGCGGGCACGTTTTGTTCTTTTTCGATGACGGGCACAGGTAAGAGCGCGATGCGCAGGCTCCTTCTTCTCCTGCTCGTGTCGATCGTTTCCACGATGCCGGCCGCCGCGGTCGACACGACGGCACTCATGCGCAAGGTCCAGAGCTGCTGGAGCCTGCCGCCCGGCGCGGAGGGGCTGGCGCCCGTGACGGTCACCGCCGTGATCGGCGAGGGCGGCGCGCTGGACAAGGTCGAGGTGGAAGGGGCTCCGGCATCGGCCGAGGCGGAAGCGCTCGCGGCCTCCGCACTGCGCGCGATCAAGCGCTGCGCGCCCTATCCCGAACTGCCGCCGGGCGCGGTGCGCTTCACGCTCGATCCGACGCCGTAACGGGCCAGCGTCCGGAAACGCCGCGAAAACAGAGAGCTGGACCTTTCCCGGCGAATCGGCATTCACCGGGAACGGTCTGGAACGTCAGCCCCGCTTGTTCTGCCGGTTGGCCACGAGATCGTCCACGACGGCCGGGTCCGCGAGCGTCGAGGTGTCGCCGAGCGAGGAGAACTCGTCTTCGGCGATTTTGCGCAGGATGCGGCGCATGATCTTGCCCGAGCGCGTCTTGGGCAGGCCCGGCGCCCACTGGATCTTGTCGGGCGCGGCGAAGGGGCCGATCTCCTTGCGGACATGGGCGATCAGCGTCTTGCGCAGTTCGTCCGTGCCTTCCTCGCCGGCCATCAGCGTCACATAGCAGTAGATGCCTTGGCCCTTGATGTCGTGCGGGTAGCCGACGACGGCTGCTTCCGAAACGGTCTCGTGCGAGACGAGGGCGGACTCCACCTCGGCCGTGCCCATGCGGTGGCCGGACACATTGAGCACGTCGTCCACGCGACCCGTGATCCAGTAGTAGCCGTCGGCATCCCGGCGGCAGCCGTCACCCGTGAAGTACTTGCCGGGATAGGTGGAGAAATAGGTCTGCACGAAGCGCTCGTGGTCGCCATAGACCGTGCGCATCTGGCCGGGCCAGGAATCGGTGATGCAGAGATTGCCGTCGGCCGCACCTTCCAGCACGCGCCCGTCATTGTCGACGAGCTCAGGCTTCACGCCGAAGAAGGGCCGGGTGGCCGAGCCCGCCTTGAGTTCGGTCGCGCCCGGAAGCGGCGAGATCAGGATGCCGCCGGTCTCGGTCTGCCACCAGGTGTCGACGATCGGCACGCGGCCACCGCCCACCACGTTGAAATACCACTCCCAGGCTTCCGGGTTGATCGGCTCGCCGACCGAGCCCAGCACCTTGAGCGAGGCGCGCGAGGTCTTGGTCACGTGGTCGTCGCCCGCGCCCATCAAGGCGCGAAGCGCGGTGGGCGCGGTGTAGAAGATGTTGACCTTGTGCTTGTCGATCACCTCCCAGAAGCGCGACTGGGTGGGGTAGTTGGGCACGCCTTCGAACATCAGCGTGGTCGCGCCGTTCGCGAGCGGGCCGTAGACGATATAGGAATGGCCCGTCACCCAGCCGACATCGGCCGTGCACCAGTAGATGTCGCCCTCGTGGTAGTCGAACACGTATTGGTGGGTGAGCGAGGCGTAGACGAGATAGCCGCCGCTCGTGTGCAGCACGCCCTTGGGCTTTCCGGTGGAGCCCGAGGTGTAGAGGATGAAGAGCGGGTCTTCCGCGTTCATCGCCTCGGGTGCGCATTCGGGCGAGGCCTTGGCCATCGCCTCGTCGAGCCATAGGTCGCGGCCGGGCGCCCAGGTGGTCTTGCCGCCCGTGCGCTTGGCCACGATCACCTTGCGCACCATCACATAGTTCTTGGCGGCGATGTCGATGGCCTTGTCGGTGTTGTTCTTGAGCGGAACGGTGCGGCCGCCGCGCAGGCCCTCGTCGGCGGTGATCACGACGGTCGAGGCGCAGTCGATGATGCGGCCGGCGAGCGCGTCCGGCGAGAAGCCGCCGAACACCACCGAATGCACCGCGCCGATGCGCGCGCAGGCGAGCATCGCATAGGCCGCCTCGGGGATCATCGGCATGTAGATCGTCACGCGGTCGCCGCGCTCGACGCCGTTGTCCTTGAGCACATTGGCGAAGCGGCAGACCGCTTCATGCAGTTCACGATAGGTGATGGCGCGGCTTTCGGCGGGATCGTCGCCTTCCCACAGGATCGCCGTCTGGTCGCCGCGGCTCGCGAGATGGCGGTCGGTGCAGTTGGCTGCCACGTTGAGCTGGCCATCCTCGAACCACTTGATCGAGACGGGCGCCTCGAAGCTCGTGTTCTTCACCACCGAGAAGGGCCTGATCCACTCCACGCGCTTGGCGTGCTCGGACCAGAACTTCTGCGGGTTGCCGATGCTTTCCTCGTACCAGGCGCGATACGTCGCGTCGTCGATCAACGCGCGCTTTTTCCACTCGTCCTGGACGGGGTGGATATGGACCTCCGACATGGGCTCCTCCGATGCTTTTCCCTGCAGGCTTTCCCGAAATGCCTGCCTCCCGCACCCGGCATAGCCTCAAGATGGGCCGGCGCACAATCGGCAGCGGGAGATTAGGTTTTCGTTAACCATCCAGGCGGAGCATCGGGGATGTGGAGGAAGCCGCATGCACCTGGAAAAAGGACGCGCGATGACCCAGCCTGCCTCACGCAACCCGGAAACGGAGCTCATGCTCCGGGGCTACGGCCTGACCACGGCCGAATTCATCTACCACCTGCCCGATCATCCGCATCTGCTGCAGACCTATCTCTGGCAGGACTATGACCTCGCGCCGAAGTTTCCCAAGCTCTTCACCTTCATCGCGTTCTGGCGCGAGAAGCTCGAAGGGCCGCTGCATTCGGTGCGCTACACCCACCGCAAGCTGATCGCGCCCAACGAATGGCGCAACGTGCAGGGCGAGTTCGCGCTCAACTAGGCGCACCGCTTGCGCCGTGCCGTGAGCCAGAGGAGTAGAAAGGCGAAGGGCGCGACGGCGAGATAGCGGATGATGAATTCGCCGGGCGGTGTGCCGGGGTTGGCGGACGCCGTGGCGACGATGACGGCGAGCGTCACGACGATCACACCGAGGGCATAGGCGGGAGCAAGGGCGAGGCCGAAGATCTTGCGGCTGGCCCAAGCGATAAGGGCTCCGAAGAGCGCGATGGAGAGAAAGGCCCCGAAGTATTCGCCGATTGCGTAGCTGGTCATGATGAGGTTCGGCTCTCGGGTGAGTGGCAAGGAAACTGCCTGGATTCGCGGGTGCGAGCCGGAGAATCCCTGCACTTTCCTCGCAAATCCCTCAACGGTCCAGAGCCCGCCTCACCCCTTCCGCTTGAACGGTTCGGGCCGGCGCCCTGCCGTCTGGCGCTCCAGCATCCAGCCGGGATACTCGGACGGCAGCGCGCTCACCTCGTCGAGCTTGGCGAGGTCGTCCGCGTCCAGCGTCAGGTCGACGGCTGCCAGATTCTGGTCGAGCTGCTCCATGGTCTTTGCGCCGATGATCACGCTCATGGTGAAGCGCTTGGCGAGCACATAGGCGAGCGCCACGCCGGCCACGCTGGCTGCGTGCTTCTCGGCCACCTCGCGCATGGCCGCGACCGACTTCCAGGCGCGGTCCTCGTCCACGGGCGGGAAGTTGAAGCTCGCGCGGCGGCCTTGCGTCTCGCCCTCCGTCTCGGGGCTGTACTTGCCCGAGAGGAGCCCGCCCGCGAGCGGGGACCAGACCATCAGGCCGAGCTTTTCTTCCTCGATCAGGGGCACCACCTCGCGCTCGAGATCGCGGCCGGCGATGGAGTAATAGCTCTGGATGGTCTCGAAGCGGGAATAGCCCTTGGCCTCCGCGATGCCGAGCGCCTTGGCGATGCGCCAGGCCTGCCAGTTGGACACGCCGACATAGCGCACGAGGCCCTGGCGCACGAGGTCGTCCAACGCACGCAGCGTCTCGTCGATCGGGGTCACCGTGTCCGTGCCGTGGATCTGGTAGAGGTCGATATGGGTGGTGCCGAGCCGCTCCAGGCTCTTCTCCACCGAATCCATCAGGTGGCCGCGGCTCGCGCCGCGCTGGTTGGGCTTGTCGCCCATGTTGCCGAAGGCCTTGGTGGCGATCACGATGTCGGCGCGGTCGAGGTCGGCGTTGCGCAGCGCCTGTCCCAGCATCGTTTCCGACGCGCCGAAGGAATAGACGTCGGCCGTGTCGAAGAAATTGACGCCCGCTTCCACCGCGCGCTGCACGATGCCGTCGGCCCCCGCCTGGTCGACGCCCGCGATCTGGCCCCACAGGCCGTTCTGCCCTCCGTCGCCGAAGGTCATCGTGCCCAGACAGATCTCGGAAACGAAGAGGCCCGTGCGGCCGAGCTGGTTGTACTTCATGGGGAGGGCCCTCGAAAATCGCCCTCTATTTAACGGCGCGCGCCGTTCTGTCCAACAGAAGGGGCGGCGAACCCCCAATCGAGGGCGGGCAGATCACCGCGTTCCGAAGATGGCCGAACCCACCCGCACGCCCGTCGCGCCGAAGCGGATGGCCTGCTCGTAATCGCCCGACATGCCCATGGAGAGGCCTGAAACATCTGCCTCTTCCGCGATCTCGGCCAGCAGCGCGAAATGCGGCCCGGCATATTCGTTCTGCGGGGGAATGCACATCAGCCCGTCGATGGCCAAGCCGTGCGTGTCACGGCAGTGCGCGACGAAAGCCGCCGCCTCGCGCGGGTCGATTCCCGCCTTCTGCTCTTCCAGCCCGGTGTTGACCTGCACGAACAGGCGGGGGGCCTTGCCCTGTCGCTCGATCTCGCGGGCGAGCTCGGCCGCGATCTTTTCGCGGTCCACCGTTTCGATCACGTCGAACAGCGCCACGGCTTCCCTCGCCTTGTTGGACTGGAGCGGGCCGATCAGGTGGAGCACGAGATCGGGAAACGCCTCGCGCAAGGCCGGCCACTTGGCGCTCGCCTCCTGCACGCGGTTCTCGCCGAACACGCGCTGGCCAGCTTCTATCACCGGCCGGATCTCGTCGGCCTCGAAGGTCTTGGAAACCGCCACAAGCTCGACCGAGCCCGCATCGCGCCCGGCCTCCTCGGCGGCTTGCGCGATGCGGGCGCGGGTCGCGTTCCAGCGTTCGACGGCACTGTCCATGGCGCGCTCCCGAGCCTGCTTCGGTTGACGGGTCGGGAAAACCGTGGTGAAGGTCCGGCCCGCATTTCCCGGCCTTTTGCCGCCAAAGACCCGCCCTGGCAACCGAGCCCGGGCCCTTCCCGAGACAGCCCGGAATCCGATGGCCATCGAACGCTACAACCCCCGCGCAGCCGAGCCCCGCTGGCAGAAGGCCTGGGACGAGGCGGGGCTCTT
>QFNI01000134.1 GCA_003240775.1 Mesorhizobium amorphae
CGACATCGACCACGTCGTCCCGCTGGCCTGGGCGCACGCGCACGGCGCGGCGTCCTGGCCGGCGGGGCGCAAGCTCGCCTTCGCGAACTGGGCGCCGAACCTGCAGCCGGTCACCGCGAGCGTCAACCGCGAGAAGGGGGCGGACGGGCCGCTGCGGTGGCTGCCCCCGAACGTCGGATACCGGTGCGAATACCTGCTCCGCTTCGAGCGGGTGGTGCTGACCTGGGACCTGAGGCTCAGCCCGGCGGAGCGGGCCGGCATGAACGAGCTGCGGGCGAGTTACTGCCCGGCGCGGTGAGCGGTCAGGTCAGTTGAGCCGGACCGCCGTCAGGCCGGCGGATCCGGGAAACGGCTCGGCGCAAGCGTCCGGCCATGCGGCGTCGGCGTCGTCGAACCCGATGACGACGTCCCCTCCCGGAGCCGGAAGGAGGTCGGAGGCGATCTCCGCGATTCCCTCGCCCGGACCGCGCGCGCCGTCAACGGGACGAGCTGGACAGTTCCGGCCGGATAAGCGATAATGAGGGGGTAATCAGGAGAACGAAGGCCATGCCCGAAGTGAAGCTTTCCGTGTTCATGCAGGACGGCGAACCGTGCGTCGCGGTCCTGCCCGAGGGGTCCCTCATCGTCGGCGTGGTCGATGATGACTTCGTCGACGCGGTCTCCGATGATCTGGAGTGGAACGGCATCATTCCGAGCCGGGCGAGCGGGATCACCGTCGTCGCCTATGACGACGGGTTCGCCGCCCGGGCGGCGCATAATGCGCTCCGGATCCTCAACCCGGACGTCCCGATGAGCTGGGCGGAGGTGGATGGCGTCGGTTACCTGACGATCCAGGAGCCGGACCCGATCGACCCGGACAGCTCCTGGATCCTGGTCGATGACCGGATCGCGCCCGGAAGCCTGGGCGAAGGGATCCGGACCGCGAACGGGGACGAGTTCGTCCCGAGCACGGAGCGGGAGGCGATCCTCGGCGCCGCGAACGCCCCGTCCGGGCCGGGGGCCTGATCGTCATGACCGCCCATGCTCCCGCCTTCGAGGTGAGCGTCCGCGAGATCTCATCGCCGCATCTGATGGAGCGCCAGAAGGTATACGCGGCGTTCGTGAACGGGGAGCGGTGGGACGCTGACGCGGAGATCCGCTACAACGCGCGCGGGTTCGTCGGCGGCGTCCCGTCCATTGACGGCAGGGTGTTCACCCCGGGCGAAAGGGGCATCTCCGAATTCCACGAGCTCGCCGCCATCGTCAGCGGCGAGGCGCGGGAAAGGATCGCCGCGCTCGGCGACGTGACCGGCAGGCCGGTCCTCGGGGACGATCGCAAGACGGAGAACCCGCGCCTGGTCGAGGTCGAGATCCTCGACCCCGTGACGGGCGTCCGGACGGGGCGCATGCTGGCGTCCCCGGCGGAGCTGAAGGCGGCGCGGGCGGCGTTCGGCGCGACCCCTCCGGCGGATCTGGTCGAGGACCTCACGGACGCGCTTCCGCTCCTGGCCGACGCGCACGCCGCGCATGTCGCCGACCGGCTGGCCGGTCCCCTCTTCTGCGCGGATCCCGCGGACGGCCCGTCCCCGGAGTCCGGGCGCGACCGGTTTCTCGACGTCATCGACGAGCGCCTGGCCATCGCCCGCGACGACAGGACGCGGGCGGCGCGGGAGGAGGAGAGCGGGCTGATCGCCCTGAGCCGCTGGTTCAGGTGGACTTACGGCGAGCGGGGGGAGCCCGTCCCCGAGTCGGCGCTCGGCCGGAACCGCGACGACGGCCCGGAGGCTGAGTGATGTGGAGCCGCCTCGAAGGCTCCCTCATCTGGGAGGAGGCGCGCGCCGCCTACGCGGTCCCGGGGGGACGGCTCTACCATGATTTCGGGCACGTCCTGCGCCTCTACGAGATCGCCGCGGAGAAGGGGCTCGCCCACGATCCGGCGCTTGACCTCGCGATCCTGGCGCATG
>QFNI01000092.1 GCA_003240775.1 Mesorhizobium amorphae
CCTTCGCGTTCCTGGAGGCGGGCTTCTCGACGCCCGAGGAGCGCACCGAAGCCGGGCGCAAGCTGAAGGACATCCTGGCCGCTGGCCGGGCAGAAGCCGACGAGCAATTGCGGCGCGACGGCAGCGGGCGGGCCTGCGCTGCGCGGCTTTCCGGCCTGATGGACGCGATCATCACCGCACTCTTTTCGGCAGGCGAGCGCGAGGCGCGAAAAGGGGCTGCCCGCATGGCGCTGGCGGCCGTCGGCGGCTACGGGCGCGGAACGCTCGCGCCCGGCTCGGACATCGACCTTCTCTTCATCCTGCCGGCCAAGAAGACCGAGGCCGACACCCAGACCGTGGAGGCCGTCCTCTATGCGCTGTGGGACTGCGGGCTGAAGGTCGGGCACGCGACGCGCACGGTGGAGGAATGCCTGCGCCTGTCGGCCGGCGACATGACGATCCGCACCACGATCCTCGAAGCGCGCTATCTCGCGGGCTCGGAAGCGCTGTTCAACGACCTCGTGGAGCGCTTCGACAAGGAATTGGTGGCGGGCACGGGCGCCGAATACGCCCAGGCCAAGCTTGCCGAGCGCGACGAGCGGCACAGGCGGGCGGGCGAAAGCCGCTACCTCGTCGAGCCCAACGTGAAGGACGGCAAGGGGGGCCTGCGCGACCTCCACACGCTGTTTTGGATCGGCAAGTATTTCTACCGCGTGCAGACCCGCGAGGAGCTCGTCGAGCAGGGCGTGTTCACGGCCGACGAACTGCACCATTTCCGCGAGGCCGAGGATTTCCTGTGGGCCGTGCGCTGCCACATGCACACGCTGACGGGCCGCCCCGAGGAACGCCTGCATTTCGACATCCAGCGCGAGGTCGCCGAGCGCATGGGCTACGCCCCCCATGCGGGTGCGACCGAAGGCGAGCCCGGCCAGCCGGCCGCCGTCGAGCGCTTCATGAAGGACTACTTCCTGACCGCCAAGCAGGTGGGCGACCTCACGCGCATCTTCTGCGCGGCACTCGAGGAAGAGCAGACGGGCCACGTGCCGGGCTTCTCGCGGCTCTTTCTGTCGTTCTCGCGCCGCCGGCGCAAGCTCGCGGGCACCTCCGACTTCGTGCTCGACAACCACCGCATCACCGTGGCCGACGAGGACGTGTTCCGCCGCGACCCCGTGAACATGCTGCGCTTCTTCTGGTTCGCCGACCGGCACGGGCTGGAATCCCACCCCGACGCGCTCAGGCTCCTCACGCGCTCGCTGGGGCTCGTGGACAAGACGCTGCGCCGCAACGCGGAAGCCAACCGCCTGTTTCTCGACCTCATCACCTCCGACAAGAACCCCGAGCTCAACCTGCGCCGCATGAACGAGGCGGGGCTGCTCGGCCGGCTGATCCCCGATTTCGGCAAGATCGTCGCGATGATGCAGTTCTCGATGTACCACCACTACACGGTGGACGAGCACCTGATCCGCTGCGTGGGCGTGCTGGCCGAGCTCGAAAAGGGCGAGGGCGAGAAGGTCCACCCCCTGTCGCACTCGCTGATGCCGAGCCTGCAGCCCGCGCGCGAGGCGCTCTATGTGGCCGTGCTGCTGCACGACATCGCCAAGGGCCGCCCGGAAGACCATTCGGAAGCCGGCGCGCGCATCGTGCGCCGCATCGGGCCGGCGATGGGCCTGTCGCCCGACGACACGGAAACGGTCGCCTGGCTGATCGAGCACCACCTGCTGATGTCGATGACCGCGCAGACGCGCGATCTCAACGACCGCAAGACCATCCTCGACTTCGCAGCCGTTGTGCAGTCGGTGGAGCGGCTCAAGCTCCTGCTGATCCTCACGGTCTGCGACATCCGCGGCGTGGGCCCAGGCGTGTGGAACGGCTGGAAGGGCCAGCTTCTGCGCACGCTCTACTACGAGACCGAGCTGATGCTGAGCGGCGGCTTCTCGGACGTTTCCCGCGCGACCCGCGTGACGTCTGCCCGCGCGGAGCTGGACGCGGCGCTCGCCAGCCTGCCCGAGCCCTGGGAAGAGATCGGCCGCCAGGCCTATGTGGCGCTGCACTACGAGAACTACCTGTTGTCGGTCGATCTCAAGGACCAGCTGCGCCACGCGCTCTTCATTCGCGATGCCGACCGCGCGGGCAAGCGGCTCGCGACCGCGGTGGAAACGCGCAAGTTCGAGGCCGTCACCGGCATCACGGTGCTCGCGCCCGACCATCCCCGCCTCTTGTCGGTGATCGCGGGTGCGTGCGCCGCGGCCGGCGGCAACATCGTGGACGCCCACATCTTCACCACCGGCGACGGGCGCGCGCTGGACACGATCCTGATCTCTCGCGAGTTCGACCAGGACGCCGACGAGCAGCGCCGCGGCGAGCGCGTGGGCAAGCTGATCGAGGACGTGCTGTCGGGCCGCGAGCGGCTGCCCGAGATGATCGCCCGCCGCGCCAAGCCCAGGCGCGCCGCCCGCGCCTTCCGCGTCAAGCCGCGCGCGGAGGTGCGCAACACGCTGTCCAACCGCTTCTCGGTTGTGGAGGTGAAGGGCCTCGACCGCCCCGGCCTCCTGTCCGAGATCACGGGTGCGCTGTCGGACCTCTCGCTCGACATCGCGTCCGCCCACATCACCACTTTCGGCGAAAAGGTGATCGACACCTTCTACGTGACCGACCTCACGGGCGGAAAGATCGAGAACGCCGAGCGGCTCGACGCCATCCGCGAGCGCTTGGTGGCGGTGATGGGGGGTGGGCAGGAGAAGGGGTGAGGGGGAGTGGATGAGGCTTGGGTGGGGTGGAGGGGTCACCCCCACCCCTTACCCCTCCCCTCAAGGGGGAGGGGGGCCGTCACCGCTTCAATTTTTCTTCAACGCCGCCTCTCGAAGACCGAGACCTCTCAAGTTCCCCCTCCCCCTTGAGGGGAGGGGTACGGGGTGGGGGTAACCCCTCCACCGCTCGCACGGCCCTCCCGTTCCCCCCAATTTTCCTCAAGCGGAACCGCACACGGCTCCATCCCTCAACCGCCTTGCGGGCCTCGCCCGGTTCGCGGCGGGAGCGCCCGATTCTTGCAACTCCTTGTCCGAGCGGGACAGGACAAGCGGGATGGCTTCCTCGTCCAACCGCCACACCCATTCGTCGGCGGGGGCCGAAGCGGCCTTCGCACTCATGGGCGAAACTCGGTCGTTCCAGTGCTCGCGCGCGAAGCGGTCCATCATGGCCGCGAGGGCCCGGTGCTTCTCCATCCCCGCTCCTTGCTGCTAAAGCCCCGCGAAAGCGCCCCTTTCTAGTTGTCGTCCCATGAGCCTCATCCGCAAGTTCGCAACGGTCGCCTCCGGCACGCTCGCTTCGCGCGTGCTCGGCTTCACGCGCGAGATGCTGATGGCGGCGGCCGTCGGCACCGGGCCGGTGGCGGACGCGTTCTACGCGGCCTTCCAGTTTCCCAACACCTTCCGGCGCCTTTTCGCGGAAGGCGCCTTCAACGCGGCCTTCGTGCCGCTCTTCGCCAAGGAGATCGAGGCGAACGGGGTGGAGGGCGCCAGGAAGTTCTCCGAGGAAGTGTTCGGCGTCCTGTTCAGCGTCCTGATCGTGCTCACCATCGTCATGGAGCTGTCCATGCCGTTCCTGGTGGCCAACGTGATAGCCCCCGGCTTCGCCGACGACGCGGACAAGTTCGGGCTGACGGTGCGGCTCGCCACCATCATGTTCCCCTATCTCGTCTGCATGTCGCTGGCAGCCATGATGGCGGGCATGCTGAACTCGCTGCGCCGTTATTTCGCGGCAGCGGTCGCGCCCGTCTTCCTCAACATCATCCTGATCGGCGTGCTGGGCTATGCCTGGGCGGAGGGGATGGACGGCCTGAGCGTGGGCACCGCACTCGCCTGGGGCGTGCTGGCGGCCGGCGTGGTGCAGCTTGCCATCGTCTGGGCGGCCGTGCGCCATGCGGGCGTCCGCATCGGCTTCCGCCGACCCCGCCTGACGCCGAACGTGCGCCGCCTCCTGTGGCTCGCGCTGCCCGCGGCCATCACGGGCGGCATCACCCAGATCAACACGCTGATCGGCACGGCCATCGCCACGGGGCAGAGCGGGGCTGTGGCATCCCTCAACCTCGCCGATCGCGTCTACCAGCTGCCGCTCGGCGTGGTCGGCGTGGCGGTCGCCATCGTGCTCCTGCCCGAGCTTGCGCGCGCACTGAAGGCGGGCGACGGGGGTGAGGCGACGAGCCTGCAGAACCGCTCGGTGGAGTTCACGCTCCTGCTGACGCTGCCGGCTGCCGCCGCCCTTCTCGTGATGTCGGAGCCCATCGTGCGCGTGCTCTACGAGCGCGGCGCCTTCACGCAGAGCGACACGCTGGTGGTGGCAGCCACCCTCGCCACCTTCGGCATCGGCCTGCCCGCCTTCGTGCTGATCAAGGCGTTCACGCCTGGCTATTTCGCGCGCGAGGACACGCGCACGCCCATGCTCTTCGCGGGGCTTTCGGTGGCCGTGAACATCGGAACGGCTTTGAGCCTGTTTCCCACCTGGGGCGCGCCGGGCATCGCCATGGCGTCGGTGATCGCGGGCTGGGTGAATGCCGCACTCCTGCTCGGCGGGCTGCTCTGGCGCGGGCACTGGGAAACCGACCGGGCGCTCCTGCGGCGGATGCCGGGCCTGATCGCCGCAGCGTCCGTGATGGCGGCAGCGCTCCACTTCGCCTTGCCCTATTTCTTCGCCTGGCTGACGCCCGCGGCAGCGCTCACGCAGCAGGCCCTGGCGCTGGCCGCGCTCGTGGCAGGGGGAAGCGTGGTCTATTTCGCGCTCGTGGTGGCGCTCGGCGGGGCCGACAAAGCGAGCCTGCGCCGCGCGCTGAAGCGGCGCTGAAGCATTTTCGGCACAAGCGCCAAGCGGTGTTGCGTCCGGGAATACCCGGAAAAACCTCAGCCCACGCCCACGTAACGGCGCACGAGTTCCGGCTCGGCGGCCAGGCGCCCGGCTTCCACGCTTTCGCGCGAGCGGCCGTTCTCGATGAACAAAGCGCGGTCGGCCACTGCGATCACCGCATCCACCCGCTGCTCCACCAGAAGGGTGGCGACGCCCCGCTCGCGCAACGCGGACACCGCCTCGCGGATGGTGGCGACCGCCGAAGGCATCAGCCCTTCGGTCGGCTCGTCGAGCAAGAGCACGGCGGGTTCGAGGCAAAGCGCGCGCGCCATGGCGAGCATCTGCTGCTCGCCGCCCGAAAGCGTGCCCGAGCGCTGGCCCATGCGCGAGCGGAGCGCGGGAAAAAGGTCGAGCGCCTTCTCGCGCACGGCCGGGGCCTTGTTGCGCGCCATCAGGCCGATCTCGAGGTTTTCGGCAACGCTCATCTCGCCGAACAGGCGGCGGCCCTGGGGCACATAGGCGATGCCGCGCTTGGGCACCTCGTGGGGGGCAAGCTCCGTCAATTCCTCGCCGTTCAGGCGGATCGAGCCGGCGCGCGCAGGCACGAGGCCCATGATGGCCTTGAGCAGGGTGGACTTGCCCGCGCCGTTGCGGCCGAGCAGGCAGAGCACCTCGCCGGGTTCGAGGGCGAGCGAGACCCCGTGCAGCACGGGCACCTCGCCATACAGGCAGTCGAGGCCGGCGATCTCCAGCAGGGGGGCGCTCATGCGGCGGGCGCTCCGAGATAGGCGCGCTGCACGGCCTCGTCGGCGCGGATGGCCTGGGGATCGCCCTCGGCAAGGATGCGGCCGCGCTCCAGAACCGTGATGCGGGTGGCGAGCGCCATGACCACGGCCATGTTGTGCTCGATCAAAAGCACCGTCGCGTTTTCGGCGAGCCGGCGCACGAGGGCGACGAAATTCTCGATCTCCCCGTCGGACAGGCCCTGCGTGGGCTCGTCGAGAATGAGCAGGCGCGGGTGGAGCGCCAGGCCCATGGCGAGTTCCAGCAGGCGCTGGTGGCCGTAGGACAGGCTGCCGGCCAGCGTCTCCTCGCGGGTTTCGAGGCCCACCTCGCGCAGGATGGCCGCGACCTGGGGGCCGAGCGGGCCGGCATCGGGCTTGCGCAGGGCGAGCGCCACGTTCTCCCAGACCGAGAGCTTCGGGTAGACGCTGGTGATCTGGAACGTATAGGCGATGCCCAGCCGCACGCGGGCATGGGCGGGCAGGCTCGTGATGTCGCGCCCGTCGAAGCGAACGGTGCCCGCCGATGGCGCGATGCGGCCCGAAAGCAGCGAGACGAAGGTGGTCTTGCCCGCACCGTTGGGGCCGATCACCGCGCGGATCTCGCCGGGCTGGAGCGTGAAGTCCACGCCGTCCACGGCTTTCAGCCCGCCGAAATGGCGCGCGAGGCCTCGCGTCTCGATCAGCGCGGTCATGGCAGCCACCGCAACGCGCGGTCGCGCAGGGTGCCCAGGATGCCCTTGGGAAAGAACAGCACGAGAAGCACCAGAAGCAGGCCGATCACGCCGAGCGTGGCCTGGGTGATCGTGCCCGCATAGTCGATGGCGTAGTGCATCAGGAGCGTGCCGAGAAACGGTCCGAGCACGGTGGCGGCGCCGCCGAGCAGGGACCAAAGCAGCGGCAGGATCGAATACTGCACGGACGCGAAACTCGCGCCGACATAGCCGAAGAGAAGTGCATAGGCCGCGCCCGCCGTGGCCGCCAGCGCGCCGGAGATCACCACCGCCTGGAGCTTCAGCGCCCAGGTGTCGTAGCCCAGCATGCCCGTGCGCTCCTCGTTCTCGCGCACGGCGACGAGCACGCGGCCCCAGCGCGAGCGCACGAGCGCGAGAACGGAAAACAGCGCGATAGAAAACAGCGCCCAGGCCGCGAGATAGCGGGTCGTGGGGTCGGCGGGGTCGAAGGCGAAGGGGCCGAGCGTGAAGGAGCGCGCAGCGCGGTTCACGGTGAAACCGTCTTCGCCGCGGGTGATCTCGGCCCAGTAGAGCATCGCGAGAAAGAACACCTGCGCAAACATCAGGGTCACGATCATGAAGGCCGTGCCGGTGGTGCGGAGCGCGAGCAGACCGACGAGAAGCGCGCCTGAGGCGCCGGCGAGGATGCCGAACAGGAAGGCGAGCGGGGTGGGCCAGTTCCACAGGTCGACGGACAGGCCGGCGGCATAAAGGCCGAGCGAGAAGAACATCGCGTGGCCGAGGCTCAGGAGACCGCCATAGCCGAAAAGCAGCGCGAAGCCGCTCGCGAAGACGGCCATCACCATGATGCGGGCGAAAAGCCCGTGGTGGTAGGCGGGCAGGAGCCAGTTGAGCGCCAGAAGCGCGAGCACCACGCAGGCATGGAGGAGGATCGTGCGGTTCATCGCGCGGCCTGTCCGAACAGGCCCTGCGGGCGGAACACGAGCACCAGCGCCACGAGCAGGGTCGCGATCATGCGGGCGAGCGTGGGCGTGAAGAAGGCGGAGATCACCCCGTCCGCCAGCCCGATCAGGAGAGCCGCCACCACCGTGCCGCGCAGGGAGCCGAGCCCGCCGATGATGACCACGATGAAGGACAGGAGCAGGGGGTCGAGGCCCATCAGGTAATAGGCCTGGCTGATGGGCACGATGAGAACGGCGGCAAGCGCCGCCAGTATGGCGCCCGCCGCGAACACGCCGGCATAGACGCGCGACACGGGGATGCCGAAGGCCTGGGCCGTTTCGCGGTCATATTGCGTGGCGCGCATGACCAGGCCGATGCGGGTGCGGGTCAGCACGATCCAGGCGCCGACCAGGATCAGGATCGAGGCGGCGATCACGAAGAGCTTGTAGCCGGAATAGCCGAACCACGGCATCTGCACGCGGAAAGTGAAGGGCGCGGGCACGGCCTGGGCGTTGGGTCCGTAGAAGGAAAGGGCTGCCTGCTGGAGGAGGTAGAGCAGGCCGATCGTGGCCACGATCGTGGCTTCGGGGTCGTAATGCAGGCGGCGCAGCACGAGGCGCTCGGAAAGAAGGGCAACGAGCCCCACGCCCAGCGGCGCCAGCACGAGCGCGGCGAGGAAGCCCAGGGCCGGGTGGCCGGGAAAGACCCCGCCGACCGCGTTCACCACGGCCCAGGCGAGCACCGCCCCCAGCATGAAGAACTCGCCATGCGCGACATTGACCACGCGCATCACGCCGAACACCAGCGACAGGCCGAGCGCGGTCAGCGCAAGGGTCGCAGCGGAAACCAGCCCTTCGAGGAGGGCAAGAAGAAGGTGGGGTCCGAAGGCCATCTAGGATGCGGCCACGCGGCGCGAAACCCGGCGACGGTGAAGATGCCGAGCGCCCCGCGCTGCGGAAGTCCGCCAGACAGCCTCACCGCGCATCCCTCTCCACTCCCCCTCCCCCTTGAGGGGAGGGGTAAGGGGTGGGGGTAACGTCGAACCAGATCCTGCCCCCATACCCCCACCCCATACCCCTCCCCTCAAGGGGGAGGGGGGCATCAGCGCATATACCAAACCACCCAGTTGCAATCCCCGAACCACCCTCACAACGCTTCCGTCGTGTAATCCCCTTCCGGCTCGTACAGCCCGTCCTCGATCGCGGTCTTGTGCACCACGTTGAGCTTCCCGCCCTCGACCTTGGAGATGTTCTGCGAGCCGAAGCACTGGTGGATCTTGCCGTTGAAGCGCTTGGCGCCTTGGGGGTGCTCCGCGCCCTCGGCGAACTCGGTCATGGCCTCGGTCGCCTCCACGAGCTTCGCGCGGTCCTCGGGTCCGCGATAGGACGCCGCTTCCATCGCCGCCTTGATCACGTAGAGCGTTTCCCAGCAGCCGAACATGTGGGCCGCGGTGGAAACGTCCTTGGCGTCCGACACGGACGCACCATCGGCGTCGATGCCGACCGCGTCGCGATACATCTTCTCGTGCTCAGACGCGTTCGCCTGGAGCGTGCGGGGCATGCCCTCCCAGAAGTGAGAGCCTTCCAGAAATTCGAGGCCGGGGCTCTTCATGTCGACGGCTTCCAGGCTGTCGATGAAGCCGAAAAGCTTGGGTCCGGACGAGCCGTAGAACTCACCCATCTCCTTGACGAAGGTGAGAACGGCGGGACCCACCATCACGTGATAAATCACTTCGGTTTCGGAAGGGATTTGCGGGAAATAGCGGGTAAACGAGCTTTCCGTCGGCGGAATGGCGATCTGCGCCACGGCCTGGCCGCCCTGGGCCTCGATCGCGGGGGTGAAGAAGTTGCGGTGGTCGTGGCCGAAGGCATAGTCGGGGAAGATCATGGTGACCTTCTTGCCGAGATTGGCGGCGATCCAGGGCGCCATGGACGAAGCCTGCGAGCGCACATCGGTGATGCCGGGCTGGAAGCACCAGCGGTTCAGCTTGCCGGACGCCACGTGATAGCCTTCGGAAACCACGTAATAGGGAATCTTGAGCTCGCCCGCGGTGGGAGCCGAGCCCACCACCAC
>QFNI01000029.1 GCA_003240775.1 Mesorhizobium amorphae
GTTCGGCCACGGCCGCACGCTGAAGGACGCAACCATCTCGGCGGACGTGGGCGAGATGTGGATCGAGGCCGCGCGCGACGCGGAATCGCTCGGCCGCTTCCAGCCGCTCAGCCCGGAGGACCTGTTCCCGCTGGAATACTGGTCGCTCGAGCAGGCCAAGCTCGCAGGCGCCAAGCCCAAGCCCTTCACCGGCCAGGTGGCGCTGGTGACGGGGGGTGCCGGCGCCATCGGCGCGGCGATCGCCAAAGCGTTCGCAACCGAGGGCGCCCATGCCGTGGTGCTCGATCTCGACGGCGAAAAGGCGATGCTTGCCGCCAAGGCTGCCGGCAACGGTTCGATCGGGGTCGCCTGCGACGTGACCGACCCGGCTTCCGTTCGCGCGGCGTTCGATCGCGCGGTGGAGGTCTTCGGCGGTGTGGACATCGTGGTGTCCAACGCGGGCGCCGCCTGGGAGGGAGCTATCGCCACGCTCGACGACGCGCTCCTGCGCAAGAGCTTCGAGCTCAACTTCTTCGCCCACCAGACGGTCGCGCAGAATGCCGTGCGCATCATGAAGGAGCAGAAGACAGGCGGCGTGCTCCTCTTCAACGCGTCCAAGCAGGCGGTGAACCCCGGTGCCAAGTTCGGCGCCTATGGGCTGCCCAAGGCCGCGACGCTCTTCTTGTCGCGCCAGTACGCGCTGGAGCACGGGCCAGACCGTATCCGCGTGAATGCGGTGAACGCCGACCGCATCCGCTCGGGCCTGCTCGACAACTCGATGATCGCGAGCCGCGCCGCGGCCCGCGGCCTTTCGGAAGCCGACTACATGGCCGGCAACCTGCTCGGCCTCGAAGTGACGGCTGACGACGTGGCGCGCGCCTTCGTGCACCAGGCCCTCGCCGAGCGCACCACGGCCGACGTGACCACAGTGGATGGCGGCAACATCGCAGCCGCGATGCGCTGACAAGAAAAAGGGCGGCTCCGAGGAGCCGCCCTTTCTTGTTCTTCGGACCTTCCCGCTCTTCCCCTCCCCCTTGAGGGGAGGGGGCAGGGGTGGGGGTGAACTGAATGACCGGATGAGCGGTGGAGATTTTACCCCCACCCCCTAGCCCTCCCCTCAAGGGGGAGGGGGGATCGTCAGCGTTCGCTTCAGATCAGGGCTTCGGCATCCAGGCGGGCATCGCCACATCGGCGTGGGAGAACTGCGGCAGCTTGGCGCCGAGCTCTTCCATGTTCTTGATGTCCTGCTCGGCGAGCTGCGTCTGCGTGATGAGGGTCGGCGGCACGATCACGCTGGCACCGGGGTTCTCGCCGGCGAGCAGCATCGCGAGCGCGCGCACGGAGACTTGGCCCACCACGGCCGGGTTGGTGGCGGCAGTTGCGACCCAGGCCGAGCCGGGCTCGCGCATGGCTGCGATGTCGGAGGTCGAGATGTCGGCCGAGTAGATCTTGACCGAAGACGAAAGGCCGGCCTCGTCGACCGCGATCTTCACGCCCTTGGCGAACTCGTCATAGGGCGCGAACATCACGGTGATGTCGGGGTTGGCGGAGATCACCGAGCGCGCCTGGTTGGCGACCGAGTTGGCGATGGGGTTGTCCATCGTGCCGAACTGGGCGGCTTCGTTGATGCCCGAATACTTCGCCTTGAACTCCTTCCAGGTCTCGTCGCGGCGGTCGAGCGGGGCGATGCCAGCCACATAGACGTAGCCCGCCTTGAAGCTCTCGCCGTTGTCCTTGATGGCCTGCTCGAGCGCGAGGCGCGCGAGATCGCGGTCGGACTGCTCGATCTGCGGGATGGCGGTGTTCTCGACGTTCACGTCGAAGGCCACCACCTTGATGCCCGCATCCACCGCGCGCTGGGCGGCTTCCTTCATGGATTCGGTGAGGCCGTGCTGGATGATGATGCCCTGCACGCCGAGCGCGATCGCCTGGTCCACCATGTCGGCCTGAAGGGCTGCGTCCTGGCGGCTGTCGAGAACCTGAAGCTCGACGCCGAGCGCCTTGGCCTGGGCTTCCACGCCCGCGAGGTAGGACTGGAAGAAGTCGCCCGTGGAGAGATAGCGCACGAGCGCGATCTTGACGTTGCCGGGGTTGTCGAAGGGCGCCGGCTTGTTCTGCGCGGCGGCAGCGCCCGTGAAGGCGAGCGCGCCGGCGATGCCGAGCGCCAGCCGGCCGAAGAGTCTGCGAGTGATTGCCAAGTCCGTTTCCTCCCTGATGGACGTTCGTTCGACGGCTTTGCCCGTCAGCGTTTGCCTCTCTGCGAGAGCGCAAAGGTGAAGATGAGGGCGACGACCAGAACCGCGCCCTTCACGAAATCCTGGGTGTAGTAGGGCGCGTTCATCATGGTCAGGCCCTGGAGCAGGATGCCCACGAAGAGCGCGCCCACCGCCGTGCCCAGCGCATTTGGCTTGGCCGCGCCCAGAACCGCAAAGCCGATCAATGCTGCCGCGACCGCATCCAGGAGCAAATTGTTGCCCGATGCGATGTCGCCGCGCCCGAGGCGTGCTGCGAGCAGGATGCCGCCGACCGAAGCGAACACGCCGGAGATCACGTAGGCCGCGATCTTGTAGGCGTTGACGGGCGCGCCCGCGAGCGATGCCGCCCGCTCGTTCGAGCCCACCGCATACATCATGCGGCCGAAGCGGGTGTATTCCAGGAAGAACCAGATCGCGACCGCGAGCACGATCAGGACCACGACCGAGACCGGCACGAGATTGGGCAGGATGAAATCGAAGCGATGACGGCCGAGCGCGAGAAAGGCCGGGCTGAAGGTGCCTTCCGCCGTCGAGCCGTCGGGCAGGGTCATGCCGGTGGCGATCGAGCGGCCTTCGGTCGGGATGCGTTGCGCACCGAGCAGCAGGAACATCATGCCGAGCGTGGCGAGAAGGTCGGGAACGCGCATGTAGACGATGATCACGCCGTTGATCAGCCCGACCGCCGCGCCGATCGCCAGGCAGACGAGCGTGGCCGTCAGCGCGTCGCCCCCCATCACCACCATCACATAGGACGACGCCATCATGGCGGTGGTGGCGACAGAACCGATCGACAGGTCGAAGCCGCCCACCACCAGCGTGGCGGTGACGCCTAGCGCCAGGATGCCGGTGATCGAGACGGATTGCAGGATGAACACCGCGCTCTGCGGCGAAGAAAAACCGTTGGTCATCACCGAGAAGAAGACCACGAGCCCGAAAAGCAGCACCAGGAAGCCGTAGCGGATGGCGATGTCGCGCGGGGACCGCGCGTGGGCCTGGGAGGACGGGCTCGCGGTGGCGCTGGTCTGGGTGGTCATGCCGCTTGGTTCTTTCGAAAATGCTCGCCGGCGATCTCGGAGAGAAGCCGCTCGGCGTCCACCGCGCCGTTTCTGTGCTCGCCCACGATCGTGTGCTCGGACATCACGAGGATCCGGTCAGCCACCTCGAAGGCTTCGTCCAGCTCGGTCAGGAAGACGATCGTCGCGCGGCCGGAGGCGGAGGCGCGCAGCTTGGCGCCGATGTCGCGGCGGGCCGCGATGTCCACGCCCTGGAAGGGCTCGTCGAGAACCAGCACGCGCGAGGGTTCTGACAGCCAGCGCCCCACCATCACCTTTTGCTGGTTGCCGCCGGACAGGGTGTGCATCTCGTCGCGCTCGGAACGGCAGACGATGCCGAGCGAGGCGATCTGCTCGCGCGCTTTTGCCCGCTCGCGGCGGCGGGACGATACGCCCATGCGCGACAAGCGCTTGAGGAAGGGCAGGCCGATGTTTCCGCCGAGATCGAAGTCCGGCACGATGCCGCTGTCGGCGCGATCCTTGGCGACCAGGAACACGCCCTTGGCGATGGCCTGTCCGGTGCTCGACGGCGCGTAGGGCTTGCCGTCCAGCATCATCGCGCCGCCCGCGGGCGCGCGTGCCCCGAAGAGCGTTTCTGCGAGCGCCGTCTTGCCCACGCCGACCAAGCCCGTGACCGCCACCACCTCGCCGTCGCCCAGCGCGAAGTCCATGGGGTGCGAGGCGTCCTGCAGCTTCAGGCCACTCGCCGAGAAGATTGGCTTGCCCGCCTCCCGCACGGCAACCGTTCCCGCCTGCACCTTCTGGCCGAGCATGGCGTTGACCGCGCCCTCATAGTCGAGTTCCGGACCCTCGAAGCGGCCGGCGATCCGCCCGTCGCGCAGAGCCACGATCTCGTCGGCCAGGCGGCGGATGTCGGACATGCGGTGGGAGATGTAGAGGATAGCGACGCCGCGCGCGCGCAAACGGTCGACCAGCGAGAACAGGCGGTCGGCCTCCGCGCTCGACAAGGAGGATGTCGGCTCGTCCAGGATCAGAACCTGCGGCTCGTGCGCCATGGCGCGCGCGATGGCCACCGTCTGCCGGTCGGCGAGCGAGAGGTCGTTGATGTTGGCGTTGAGGTCGATCACGAGCCCCATGCGCTCGGCGACCGCCGCTGCCTCGCGGCGCACGCGGCGAGGGTTGAAGAGGAGCCGCGCGCCACGCCCCGACAAGCGGTCGAGCGTGAGATTGGTGGCCACGTCGAGGTCGGCCACGACGCCGTCATTGATGTTCTGGTGAACGGTCACCACGCCCGCGCGGATGGCTTCGGCCGGCGAAGTGGGCTCGAAAGGCCGGTCGCCCAGCACCATGGTTCCCGCATCGCGCCGGTAGACGCCGCTCAGGATGCGCACGAGCGTGGACTTGCCCGCGCCGTTCGCGCCCATCAGCACGGAAACCGAACCGGGGCGCAGATCGAGGTCGACGCCCTTCAGAACGGGAATCCGCCCGAACGACTTGCGCACGCCCGCAATGCGAAACACCGGCTGTTCGCTCATTCCGTCCTCCCTGAAGACAGGTTAGAGTGCCCCGTCCGCAAATGTCAACAGCGTTGACAATTGACAGCATAGCCCTTTAGCTGCCCGCGGAAGGCCTGAAACGCGGGAGGAGAACCGCGGCCCGGGCTCATCGCGGAGACAATCATGAACGCTCCAGCCTTCGAGGCGCTCACCGTTTCGTCGCTGCCTGCGCGGCTCAGCGGCAACAAGGCGCTGTGCGAGCGCATCGGCGCGGATGCGAGCCGGTGGCGCGTCGAGGAAGTGGGTGACGGCAACCTCAACCTCGTCTTCATCGTGCGCGGCGAGGCGGGCACCGCGATCGTCAAGCAGGCGCTGCCTTATGTGCGGCTCGTGGGCGAGAAATGGCCGCTGCCGCTCAAGCGCTCCTTCTTCGAATACCACGCGCTTTCACGCCAGGCGAAGCGCGACCCCGGCCGGGTGCCGGAGTTGCTCTTCTTCGACGAGAACCAGGCCATCATCGTGATGGAGTATCTCTCGCCCCACGTGATCCTGCGCCGCGCCTTGATCGAGGGCCGTGAACTGCCGCTGATCGGGCGCGATCTCGGCCTGTTCTGCGCCCGCACACTGTTTCGCGGCTCGGACTTCTCCATGGTGACGCGCGAGAAGAAGGGGGACGTGGCGCTCTTCTCCGACAATGTGGAGCTTTGCGACATCACGGAGAACTTGGTCTTCTCCGATCCCTATTTCGAAGCCGAGATGAACCGCCACACGACGCCGCAGCTCGACGGGCTGGTGGCCGAGCTTCGGCGCGACCGCGATCTCAAGGTCGAGGCGCAGCGGCTCAAGCACCTGTTCTCGGCCAAGGCCGAAACGCTCTGCCACGGCGATCTCCACACCGGCTCTGTGATGGTCACCGACACCGACACGCGGGTGATCGACCCCGAATTCGCGTTCTACGGGCCGATCTCGTTCGATGTGGGGATGCTGCTCGCCAATTTCTGGATGAGCTACTTCTCGCAGGCCGGCCACGAGAGCGAGCCCGGCGGGCGGGCTACCATGCGCGCCTACCTGCTCGCTACCGCAGAAACGATCTGGAGCACCTTCCGTGCGGAGTTCTCGCAGCTTTGGCGCAGCGAGCGGCAGGGCATCCTCTACCAGGCGAGCCTGTTCGAGGAGCGCGGCGATCCGCTCGGCGCCGAGCAGGCGCTGAACGCCGTGCTGTCCGACATCCAACGCGAGATGCTGGGCTTTGCCGGCATCGAGATCCACCGCCGCATCCTGGGTCTCGCCCACAATGCGGATTTCGAAACGATCAAGAACGAGGACCGCCGCGCGCGCTGCGAGGCCAAGGCGCTGAAGTTCGGCCGCCACCTGGCCGTCAACCGCGAGCGCATCCCGAGCCTCGCCGAAGCGCACGCTGCCCTCGAAGGGCTGGAAAAGGAGACACTCTCGTGAAAGTCGGCGACCGGCACTACCTCACGATCTGGCTGAACGAGGACGGGCGCTCGGTCGACATCATCGACCAGCGCTGGCTGCCCCACGAGTTCCGCGTGGTGACGCTAAAGACCGTGGCGGACGTGGCGACCGCCATCCGCGAGATGTGGGTGCGCGGCGCGCCGCTGATCGGGGTGACCGCAGCTTACGGCATGGCCATCGCCATGGCCGACGATCCGTCAGACGCCCACCTCGACGCCGTGCGCGAGGAACTGCACGAAACGCGTCCCACCGCCATCAACCTGCGCTGGGCGCTCGACGCCATGCGCGCATTCCTGCGCCCGCTGCCGCCCGAGGAGCGCGCGGAAGCCGCCTACAAGCGCGCGGGGGAGATCGCCGAGGAAGATGTCGCACTCAACCGCTCGATCGGCGCGAACGGGCTCGCGGTGATCCGCGAGATCGCCAAGACCAAGAAGCCCGGCGAGCCCGTGAACATCCTGACCCACTGCAACGCCGGCTGGCTCGCCACCGTGGATTACGGCACGGCGACCGCACCGATCTACATGGCGGCCGAGGAAGGCATTCCCGTTCACGTCTATGTGGACGAGACGCGCCCCCGCAACCAGGGCGCGCAGCTCACGGCCTGGGAGCTGAACGGCCACGGTGTCCCCCACACCTTGATCGTGGACAATGCCGGCGGCCACCTCATGCAGCACGGCGCCGTCGACATGGTGATCGTGGGCACCGACCGCACCACGGCCAATGGCGACGTGTGCAACAAGATCGGCACCTACCTCAAGGCGCTGGCCGCCCACGACAACCAGGTGCCTTTCTACGTGGCGCTGCCTTCTCCCACCATCGACTGGACCGTGCATGACGGCGTGCGCGAGATTCCGATCGAGGAGCGCGGTGGCGACGAGGTGTCCTTCGTGCAGGGCCGGGGTGCGGATGGCGCGATCACCACCGTGCGTGTCTCGCCCGAGGGGAGCCCCGCCGCCAATCCGGCCTTCGACGTTACCCCCGCCCGCCTGATCACGGGCCTGATCACCGAGCGCGGCATCGCGGAGCCTTCGGAAAACGGGCTGAAGGCGCTGTTTCCGGAAAGAGGCTGATCCGATCCGGCACTTGCGGGCCCGGTGCCTGCGGCCGACAATGGTTGTCTGAGCGAGGCTCCGCCGCAGTGGCGGAGCGCTGGGGATCTTCCATGTCCGCCAAACCCAACCCCTTCGACCTGTCGGGCCGCATCGCGCTCGTGACGGGTTCGAGCCGCGGCATCGGCCTTGCGCTCGCACGGGCGCTCGGCCAGGCCGGCGCGCGGCTCGTGCTCAACGGGCGCGACGGAAGACGCCTCGAAGAGGCGGCCGCCGCTCTGCGCGACGAGGGGATCGAGGCGAGTGCCGCCGTGTTCGACGTCACGGACCCGCAGGCGGTGGCGCAAGCCGTGGACGGGATGGAGCGCGAGACGGGACCGATCGACATCCTCGTCAACAATGCGGGGGTGCAGCACCGCGCGCCCGTGGAGGACTTTCCCCTCGAAGCCTTCCGCCAGGTTCTGGAAACCAATCTGTCGAGCGCCTTCTACGTCTCGCAGGCGGTGATCCGGCATATGATCCCGCGACGGCGGGGATCGATCATCACGATCTGCTCGGTGATGAGCGAGCTCGGTCGGCCCTCGATCGTGCCCTACACGGCGTCGAAGGGCGGGCTCAAGATGATGACCAAGGGGCTGGCTTCCGAGCTCGGCACCCACAACATCCGCGTCAACGGGATCGCGCCCGGCTATTTCCGCACAGAGCTCAACGCGGCGCTTGTGTCCGACGACGCATTCTCGGCCTGGCTCACCAAGCGCACGCCGCTCGGGCGCTGGGGCGAGGTGGAGGAGCTCGGAGGCGCTGCCGTGTTTCTCGCTTCCGATGCGGCGAGCTTCGTGACGGGGCAGATCATCTTCGCCGATGGCGGCATGACGAGTTCGGTCTGAGTGCGCCCGGTCAGCCGGCTTCCTCCAAAAGCGTCGCGATCCAGGCTCCGCATCGACCGAACCCGTCGAGCCCCGCACCCTTGTTCAACCAGTCTTCGAGACGCTCGGCGGTCTGGCGATAGCCCTGTTCGGACAGCGCCTTGGCCAGCGCCATCTGCGTGCCGCGCCATTGTTCGGTGCGCAGGCGAAGGCCGGCATGAAGCGCGCCGGCAAGCGCGCGCGCGGCCTGTTCGGCAAGGCTGTCAGCTTGGTGCCAGCCGCCGAGCGCGGGCGCCGTGGAGCCTCCACCCTGGTCGGCCACATCGGGCACGACGAAGCTGTCCGTGCCCACTGACCAGGGCGTGCAGACAAGCGCGCCCCCGCTCAGGCGCACAGGCCCCGCGATCTGTCGCAACGCGCCGTGTCTGCCCTCGAAAGCGGCCGACAGGCTGTCGAGCGCACCGGGGGCCGCCCCGTCATAAGCGCGCTCGCAGTGGAGCACGCCCCCGCCTTCCAGTTCCACCGCGCCTTGCCAAAGCTGGCTGCCCGGCTCCCATGCCTGGCCGAGCACCGCGCGCACCGCGAACACGTGGAAGTCGTCCGCGCGCAGCTTGGGACGCAGGAAGGCGGGTGCTCGTGTCGCGAAGCGGGTTGCGAGGTCGCCCGCGTCGGAGACCTTCAGCGGCGACACGAAATCCATGGCGGCGTCGCGGGGCCCGAGGGTGGTGCGCCCGCCCGTGCCGCTGCCGAGCGCGAGCAGCCCGTCTGCACGGCGGCGCCCCACACTGGTCAGGATCTGGCCGCGCGCGGTTGCAGCCAGCATCAGGCCGGGCACGATCTGCCGCGTGCGGATGGTGTCGCCGAGCCTGTCCGTTTCGCTTGCGGGCGTGAAGAGGCGCTCGAGCACGAGCGTTGCACCGGTGTCGGTGTCGGCCAACGCGACTGCCGCACGGATGGCCCTGCCCTCGGTGCGCAGCCGCGCGCCGAGCGAGACGAGGCGCGTCTTGCCCATGGCCGTCTCGAAGGGCTGGCCCAGGCCGAGCGCCGTCTCATCGCCGACGCGGAGCCGGGCAAGGAGGCTCACCGCATGGTCGAGCATCGTCCGTTCGTCGTAGATCGCGCTGCGCGTCTCATAGGCGCTCACCTGCTCGGCGACCCCATCGAGCGCGAGCACGATCTGCACCGCGCCCGCCGCCTCCGCCCTGCCGCGGGCGGTTTCCAGCGCGCCTGCATGGGCGGCCATGCCCGACACCACGCCGGAATCCAGAAGACCGCTCAGAAGCCTGTCGACCGCAGCGCCCAGCGCTTCGAGGCCGAGCGGCGCTGCCGGTTGTGCGGAACCCAACACCATCGTTGCGGCCCCGTCCGAAGCCTTGAAGGCACGCAAGGCGAGCGCGACATGGGCGCAGCGCTGGCCCACCGCGCAATCGCAGCGGGCATAGGCGAGATCGTGTGGCGCGAGGAAGCGCACGCTTGCCATGGGCAGGCGCGCGCCGGGTACGCGGCCGCGTTCCAGATGCACTTCGATCCGCGAGGCGGCAAGCTTGGCGAGTTCGCGCTTCTGCCCGGCGTCGAGCGTCGCCTCGAACGCGTCCCCATCGACCGTGCCGGGGTCCCAATCCTCCGGCTCGGGTTCCTCGGCCGCGAAGCGCGCGCGGTAGGCGAGGGCGAGCATGACGCGGTGCCGGCAGGTGCCGGAAGACGGGCAGGTGCAGGTGGCGTCCGGGAGCGCGCGGCCGGGCGGCAGGCGGGTCAGCGTGCCGTCCGCAAAACGCGCGGAAACCGTGCCGTCCGGCTCCTCGGCCAGTTCGGGCACTTGGCCGGCGGCCAGTTCCTTCAGCCCGCGCTTCACCAGCCCCGCATTGGCGAGCTGGATCAGGCCGTCATCGGTCAGCGCGAGAAGGTCGGCGCGGGGCATGGGTCAGCCCCGGATCTTGGTGGCGAGCCAGCCGGCCAGCTCGCCCGGCGTCATCGCGCCCACCTCGGCGCCCGCGGCCACCAACCGCTGCGCCATCTGGCGGTCGAAGGCGGGCTTGGCTTCGGAATCGAGGGCCGCCAATCCGAGCACCAGCGTGCGCTGGCCGGTGAGCGCGCGCACCCGCTGCACCAGCATCGCCTCGCTGGAGCCCTCGTAGAAATCCGAGATCAGCACCACGATCGCCCGGTCGGGATGGTCGATCAGCGAGGTGGCATAGGACACCGCCCCCTGGATGTCTGTGCCGCCGCCGAGCTGAACCTTCATCAGCAGTTCCACGGGGTCGTCCACCTCGCGCGTGAGATCGACCACCGATGTGTCGAAGGCGACCAGATGGGTGCGGATGCCCGGCAAGCCCCAGAGGCAGGCGGCAGTCACGGCCGAGTGGATCACGGAATCCAGCATGGAGCCGCTCTGGTCGACGAGCAGGATCACCTGCCACTGCTTGAGATGGCGCTGGTTGCGCGCGAAGAAATGGAGACGCTCGGGCGTGATGCGCCGTGTCTCGGGGTCGTAGTGGCGCAGGTTGTCGCGCACCACGCGGCGGAAATCGAGGTCGCGCGCGTTGCGGAACTGCGTGTGGCGCCGGCGGTCGAGCACGCCGGAAAAGGAAAGCGCGAAGTCGCGCGCGAGCTTCTCCATCAGCTCGCGCACCACCTTCTGCACGAGGATGCGCGCCATGGCGAGCACATCGGGGCTCATCAGATGCTTGGTGCGCAACACCGCCTTCAGCAGGGTCTCGTTGGGCTCCGCGCGGGCCAGCACGTCGGGGTTCGTCACCACGTCGTCGATCGCATAGCGCTCGATGGCATCGCGCTCCAGGCGCTCGATGGTCTCCTTGGGAAACAGGCGGTGGATCTCGTTGATCCATTGCGGCGTGGACAGCCGCGAGCCCTCGCGACCGCCCTGGCGGCGGATGTTGCGCGCCCCGCCTTCCTCGTCGCGCCCGTAGAGCCATTCCATGGCCTGGTCCATCGCGAGCGCCTCGGCCCCCAGCGCGCAGCCGGCGGAGCGGCACGCGCCGTCCGCGGCTTCTCCCAATATGAGACGCCAGCGCGACAGCGCGTCGAGGTTGCCCGAAGGCGTCACGCGGTGCTCGTCTCGACGAGCAGGCTCGGCCCGCGCAGAAGCTCGCTGGCCGAAACGCGGTCCAATTCGCCGAAGGTGCGGGTGTTCGCCTGGTTCCTGCCGAAATAGGTGTACTCCGTCGACATCTTGCCCAGCGTCTGCAGCTTGTCCTCGAATTCGGCTGCGCCCGCGAACAGGCCATCGCCGAAGTCGAGCGTGATCGTGCCGGCCTTGCCGTCGAGAAACTGCACGGGCCGCTCGATCCAGCAGATGGCGCCGCCGTCCTGCGGCGAGCCGAGCGGCCACCCGCGCGCGCCCATGCCGCGCAGCCGCTTGGCTTCGACCTTTATCCCCTCGAAACGGGTGATCGCGTTGGTCGCCTTCTCCTCGTCGGTCAGCTCGTAGGTCTCGCGTCCGAGCTGGGGGAAGGGCTGGGCGATTTCATAGTCGCCGAACAGCGCCCCCCATTTGTCGAGCGCGCCGGGGGGCAGTTGCAGCGGGTGGACGAGGCCGATCAGTTCCTCCGCCTCTTCCGAGACGTCGAGGTCGATCGCGTCGTCTTCCGCGTCCGTGACCGAAAGGTCGTCGGCGACGCGGAAGATCACGGACGGCGCGGTGCGCGGATCGGCGTCGAGATAGATGCCCCAGACGAGGCGCTGCGCCAGATGCCGGATCAGCGGATGGGCGGCGAAGAAGGGCCAGAACACCGAAGGCTTCACCCGCCGAGAGGTGGAAAGCATGTTCTCCAGCCGTGTGATCTGGAGGCTCGCGACGGCGCGGGCATCCTTCTTGAGCGCGCTCCACTGGGCCGAGGCCTGCTTGGAAAGCTCGGGGTCGTCGCTTCTGTTCGGCTTGGGCAGGTCCTTGAGGCGCACGCCTTCGGTGTCCTTGACCACGGGCTTGAGGAACTCGTCGAAGCTCGCGCGGAAGCGGCGCGTGCCGAAGTCGAGGTCGAGGCCGCCGCGCTCGTCGAGGTCGAGATCGGGCGCCAGGCGGTCGGAAAGCTCATCGGGGGAAAGGTCGCGTGCTTCGGCCAAGGCCGCGATCTTCTCGCGCGCCTTGTCCTGCAGGCCCTTGAACTTCAGCTTCTCCGCGATGCCGTTCAGGTTCATCAGCGCTACGTCCGAGCCGATGTCGACCAGCACGTCGAGCCCTGTGACGGCGCGCGCATGCGCGGCCTCGCCCGGCCATTTGCGGATCAGGCGTGTGAGCTGGCGCGCGGCCTCGTCGTCGCCGAGCCAGCCCACTCCGCGCAGTGCCCAGCCATCCCTCGATGGCGCGCCTTCGGCCAGCCAGGCGGAGAACGTGTCCCAGGCGAAGGCTGCCAGGCTGCGCGGGGTGCAGGCCTCGCGCACGAGCGCGATGCCGGGATACACCGTTTCGGGTGTCGAGAAGGACACCATTTCGGCAATCGCCGCCATTGCTTCGTCGGGCAGCGCGCCGCCCCCCTTGAGCTCGGGCCGGGAAAGCGTCACCGGTGCGAACCAGCCGGGCAGCTTGGCGATGCGCGAGGGGAAGCGGCCGAGCGGATCGCGGTCGAGCACCTCCGCCACGGCCTCGGTCGCGCGGGGCTCGATCTCCGCATAGCGCGCAGCAGCCGTCTCGATGACCGCCCTGCCGTCTTCCCGGTCCCCGGCCATCCAGCGCAGGGTCAACTCGGCCGCGTCGCGCAGCGGACCGGGCTTGCCCACGGCATCGGGGATCAGCCGCATGACGGCCGTCTCGCGATAGGCGCGCAGCCAGGACAATGCGGGCACGCGGGCCTTTTTCAGCTTGTGCAGGGCGCGGGCGGCAAGCGGAGCGATATCCCCCGCATCCACGTCGCGCGCGAGCGCGAGCAGACCGGTCGGGTCGGATGCGATCTGCGACACGAGCCCCGGCAGAGCGCGTTCGCCGTAGAGCGACATCATGTGGGGCAGCGTATCCGCCAAGTAGTAGCTCTCGTGGATGCTCGGGATTTCCCAGAGCGCCAGGGCCAAGGGCTCGGGCTGCCGTTCCACCACATCGGCAAGCGCTGACCAGTTCGCCGTGCGCAGCGCATAGGCGCGTGCCCGTTGGATTTCGGGGATGCGGGTCGCGAGATAGGACAGGGCATAGGCCTCGCCGTCTTCGGGCCGGGGTAAGGCGAGCGACGGGGGCGGCACCTTGTAGTAGGTCGGAAACACATATTGCTCGAGTTCGGCGATCACGCCGGGAAGCTCTCTCATGTCGGACAACAACTTTGCCCGGCTGATCCGCCACTGGTTGTGTTCGGGCAGCCGCCCTTCGCGCAGGTAGCGGAAGGGCGTCTCGATCGGCTGGAGGTCGAGCACGATCTCGGTCTTTGCCTTCGCCTTCTTGCGCCAGGGCGGATCACGCAGCACGGCGGGCCATTCGTCCCTGGACGCCATGGGCACATCGCGGGCCTGGAGAAGGCGATCGAGCATGCCCGCGGATTTCGGGTCGCCGGAAACCCAGGAGCGCGCCTGCTCCTGGCCGAAACGCGCGATCGCTTCCAGGACCCGAGCGCGCACCGTGGGATCGGTGCGGCCCGCTGCCAGGGCGTTCACCGCCTGCGCGAAGGTGCGGGCGGGGCGCTCGGTCATCCCCTTGTCGAATGCGGCGCGGATCGTCTTGTCGTGCAGGAGAGGAAGCAGCGTGGAAAGGGCTGTCGTGCCGCCCACGGCCAGGATCGTCTCGGCAATGGTTGTCCGCAACTCGTTGTGGGCAAACGACAGCAGCCATTCGAGCGTGGGCGCTGGGGTTTCGCCAAAGCGTTCTGCCGATCGGATGGTTGCTGCGAGAACTTCCTGTGGGGCAAGCTCGGTGTAGCTGAAATAGAAATAATAGGAGCGCTTGGCGCGCCAGCGGGCGACTGCGGAGGGTGGAGCCTCCGCGATCAGCGGCATCATGTGGAGGAGGGCGCCTGGGTCCTCGCCCGCGCCTGCCGCCGCTTCCAACACCGCAAGGGGCTTCAGCTCATGCTGCACCGGGCGGTCGTCGGCGAGGATGAAGGCGAACGAAGCGCGCTTTCGCCAATCGGGCTGGGAGGCTGCGGCTTCGGTGAGAAGCTCGAGCAACTGGTCCTGGAAGGCGGGCGGAGCGGCCGTCACGGCATCCCGGAACGCCACGTCGAAGGCCGAGCCCCAGGCCAGGCGTTCATAGCCCGAGGAGCGCTTGTGAACCTCGCCAGCATGCTTGTCGATCACGGCTGCGAGGGTTTCGGGATCCGTGGTCGCCACCAGCCATCGGGCGAATTCGGTCAGGGCCGCGCGGCTGCCGCTGCGACTGGTCGGGCCCTGGCTGTCCACGACGACCCAGATCTCCCATGCCGCGCTCTGGATGCGCTCGATCCAGCCGCTTGCGGTCGCTGCATCCATCCCGGATTTCGTGTCGCTGCCTCCGCCGAGCTTGGACTTGATCCAGCCGAGCGCCCCGCCCCCTTGCTTCGGCGCGAGGTCGCGCAGCACGTCTTCGAGGAGTTTGAGGGAATCGAAGTTCTTTTCCTTGGCGTGGTCGCGGAGGATGGCGAGGATCTCGTTCAGCGTCTTCCACGCTTGCTCGGGATCGAGCGCCCCGCGTGGGGTGCTGCGTGTCGGCAGCGCGTGGTCGAGAAGGGTCTGAATCTCTTCCGATGTCGTATCGGGCCCCGCTTCGGCGAGAACCGGCTCGACCGTCGCTTCCACGACCGCAGCGGGCTCGGGCTCCACCTCGTGCGGCTTTGGAGCCTCCTCCTTGGCTGTGGCGGGCGCGGGGGTCACCTCGCCCGTCAGCGCATAGCCCTTGCCGGTCTTTTCCTTGACGAGCTTCGCCATTTCCTTGTCGGCGAGGGCCGCGCTGTCGAAGGTCTTCTCCTTGGTCTGGCCGCTCGTGCCGATGCGGCCGAAGCGGACGGAAAGCGTGGTGCCATCCACCCCGACCTCCCAGAATTTCGCGGAAGAGCCTTCAACCAGTTCGTAGCGTTCCATGCCGTGCCTCTTTGTTGTGTTCAGTTCAGTCCCGCGCGGCCGAGCCGCTCGGCGACGCGCGCTTCGAGAGCGAGTGCCGCCGCCTGGCTTTCCGCGCCAACGCGCTGGCGCATCCAGGCAATCGCCGCCACTTCCGCCTCGCCCTCGCCCAACCCGTGCGAGCGAAGGATGGCGCGCGCCAGTCGCTCGCGCTCGCGCGGGGGAAACCAGGCGAATGCTTGGCGCATCGCGGGCAGGGCGGAAAGAAATTCCGGGTCGGTCCAGCCTTCGACGAGGCCTGACACGGCTTCAAGGACGCTCTGGCTTTCCGCCAGCTCCTCGCGCGCGAGCGCGAAGAGGCCGGACAGGAAATCGCCCAGTTCCTGAGGCTGCGCAAAGCGGCGGATGCGCTTGGCGGCGGCATCCGAACCGTCCTCGCCCAAGGCGATGCGGCAGCCGAGGCTCGCGCCCGCGAGTGCCGGCGCAGCATCTTCATTCGCGAGAATGCGCGCGAGCACCGCGCTGAAGGCTTGGCGGTCGAGGCGAAGCTCGGGGCAGTCGCGCAGGAGATCGCGGGCGGCGAGCATGGCATCGATGGCGCCGAACCCCTCGTCGGGATCCTCGATCCCTTCCGCGAGCCAGGCGAAGCGATGGAAGAAGGCCGAGGCGATGCGGCCCAGACCGAGATGGGCCGCCTGTCCGAACACCGCGCCGAACCTGTAGAGCCGCGCGACATGGAGCCCCGACTTGCCGAGCGGGCGGATGTCGTGCGCCCGCGCCACGCCCTCTTCCAGGCGGCTGAGCAGATCGTCATGCGTGCCGATCAGCCCGGCGAAGAGCGCTTGGCCGAGTGCCGCGCCCAAGGCCGCGAGATCGCCGCTCTTGCCTTCCAGCCGCGAGGCGATCAGGGCAGCCGCCGCCATCGGCAGCGCACCGCCCCAGCGCGATGCTTCGATGAGGGCACCCAGCCGATCGCGGTGCGGGCTGATCCTGAAGGTCTCGCGTGGCGCGCGGGTGTCGGCCTCGCTTGCGCCGCCCTCGCGCTCGATGCCGGGAATCCCCAGCAGAAGAAGCGCGTGCAACGCGTGTGCGCGGCCTCGGTCGCCTTCCGCGTTCCAGTCGATCGGGATGCTGCGGGACGTGCCGGTGGGCACGAGATCGAGTTCGGCCAAGCGGGCTTCCACATCGGCCACGAGCGGCGGCTGGCGGGTGCCGGAAGCGAGCTTGCCCCGACGGCTGCCGGTCAGCGCGCCGAGCATCGCAACCAGCGCGGGATGGCTGCCCGCCCGCAGCGCGCCCGGCCGCGTCCAGTCGGCGGGCAGGTCGAGCGCATCCTTGACCAGAGTGGAAAGGGCGGCGTCCAGGAGATCGGAGCGAAGCACCGCGCGGTGGCCGCGCGCCGCGGCAAGCGCCTGGGCCTGCGCCGTCCAGGCCACACGGTCGGCCGTGGAGACCACTTGGCGTGCCTTGCGCATGGCTTCCGTGATGCGGCTGGCCGCCCATTCTGCAGCCTGCGCCAGCCCCTCCTCCGCGACCGTCTCGTAATAGGCCGGAGACGGCATCCCCGCGGCATAGCCGGTGAAGCGGTCGAGGCGGCCGTAATCATAGGGGACGACATACGAGCCGGTGCGCGCGCCCTCGGGCGGGTGCGCCTGCGGGAGTTCGGTGCCCCTCGTTTCCCGCGCGATGCGCCGGATGGCTTCCGCGTGCCAGCCGCCGCAGACCAGGACCACGGGTCGCCCGCCCGCCTGATCCATCGCCCAGGCGGCGGTGCAGCCCATGAACGCCTCGCGCGCGGCTTCCGACGCGTCCTCCGCGCCACCCGGGCGCAGCAGCTCGAAGTAGCCGTCGAGCACGGCGGGCAGTTCGCGGCTGTCGCGCTGCTCGGCCAGCGCATCCCAGAGCGCGTCGGCTCCGTCCTCGCCGAGCTTCTCGCCGAGCAGATGCGTTGCCCGCCGGGCACGAAGCGAGTGTGGGTCGGCATAGCGGTTGGCGCGGTCGCCGAAGGATTTGTCCCAGGCCGGCAGATCGCAGAATAGGGACTCTGCGCCCACCGCCCAGGCCGATTGCAGAGCCTGCCATTCGGGCGAGTAGGCGCAGAAAGGCGCGTAGGAGGCGCGCGTCTCCGTTTCCGAAGCGAGAAACGAGAAGACGGCGACAGGCAGGCGGTGCTCGAGCCGGAGATCGCCCATGTGCGGGTTGAAGTCGCTCGGCCCCTCGATCAGCACGAAGGCTGGCCGCGTCTCGGAGATCACGCGCTTCACAAGTGCCGCACATGCGGGCGAATGATGCCGAACGCCGATCACCGTCAGTTGGCTGCGTGACCGCACGCGTCAAGCCGTCAGCAGGTGGCGGGCGGCGTAGAAGGCGCTCCAGGCTTCGCCCTCGCGGCGCGCGACCTTCTGCTCCATGTAGCGGCGCAGCTTGGCCAAGTCCTCCGCATTGTCCTTGGCGGCGGTGCCGGCCAAGCACTCCACGATGTCTTCGGGCCGCCCGCTGTCGCCGCGCAGATAGTGCGCGCGCACGCCCACCGCATGGGCGACGCTCACGGCTTCCGCCGTGCTCATCACCGATGACAGGCGCTCGAGCCCCGCTCCCTCGGCATCCACCCCTTCGCGCAACTCGCGGAAGCAGGAAACGAGCACATAGAGCACGTCGTCACCCGGCGCCTGGGCGACGCCCGAGCGCTTGAGGAGCTTGCCCGCCTCGCGCTTCACCAGCGCCAGTTCCTCGTCGAGATCGCGGATGGGGAACACGGTCTCGAAGTTGAAGCGCCGCTTGAGCGCGGCCGACATGTCGTTGACGCCACGGTCGCGCGTGTTGGCGGTAGCGATCACGTTGAAGCCCTCTCGCGCGAAGACCATGCCGGCTTCGCCCGTCAGCTCTGGCACGGCGAGAACGCGATCCGACAAGACCGACAGCAGGCTGTCCTGCACTTCGAGCGGGCAGCGCGTGATCTCCTCGAAGCGCACGAGCTTGCCCGACGCCATGCCGCGATGGAGGGGTGCCGGCACCAAGGCGCGCTCGGAGGGACCTTCGCTGACCAGCAGCGCGTAGTTCCAGCCATACTTGATCTGGTCCTCGGTCAACGAGGCGCCGCCCTGGATGGTGAGGGTGGAATCGCCGCTGACGGCGGCTGCCAGCAATTCCGAAAGCAGGCTCTTCGCCGTGCCCGGCTCGCCGATCAGAAGCAGGCCGCGCGAGGTGGCGAGCGTCACCATCGCGCGCTCCACGAGGGCGGGCGCGCAGACGAGCTTGGGGGGCAGCCCGTCGCCGCCCAGGATGAAGCGCTTCACCGCCTGGAGCGACAGGGCCCAGCCGGGCGGGCGCGGACCACGGTCGCTCCGGCGCAGCGCGTCGAGTTCGTCGCGATAGAGAACTTCAGCGGGTGGCCTCTGCCAATTCGCGCTGGCTTCGATCGTGCTTGCTCGGCTCACGGCCCCTCCCGGTGAAAGCGTGGCAATGCGCTCCCGAAACCGTTCGAGAGGCTTTCGCGGCGGAACTTAAGGCGAAATGTGGCGGAGGAAAGAACGCGTGGGCGTAGCTCTGGCGCGGCTACACTTCCGGGATGTTCTCCTTGAGCACCAGATGCAGCCGCGGCGGGTGGCCCTCATAGGGCAGGTTGCGCACGGCGTGGACCAGCATGTTGAGCGCCTCACGCGCCTCGACGCGCGGGTTCTGGTCGATCACGGCGTCGAGCGTGCCGTCGAGCAGCAGGCGCTTGGTGCCCTCCGTCAGCTCATGGCCGAGAAACACGGTGCTTCGCTCCCGGCCCCGCTCGTGAAGGGCCTGGGCGATGCCGCTGTTGCCCGCTCCGATGTTGTAGATGCCCGCGAGATCCTCGTGTCGGTCGAGCAGCGCGCGGGCCTCGCGGTAAGCGCGCTCGCGGTCGTCGCCCATCTCCCGCAGTTCCACGATCTCGAGCTTCGGAAACTCTTCGGACAGCACGTGACGGAAGCCCATCTCGCGTTCCTGGTGGCCGCGATAGGAGAGCGAGCCCGCAAACATCGCGACCTTGCGCACCGCACTCCGCCCCAGCAGCCGCCCGAGCACATAGCCCGCTAGGCGGCCCGCCTGGCGGTTGTCGATGCCGACATAGCCGATGCGTGGCACATGGAGGATGTCGGTCGCGAGTGTGACGACCTTCACATCCGCGCGCGAAAGCATCCGCACGGCCTCGCGCACGGTGGGGTGGTCGAGCGCGATCAGCCCCACGCCCGCCGTTCTGCCCTGCAAGCCGTGCAACGCATCCGCGAGCGTCTCGGGGTTGAAGCTCTCGATCGCGGTGATGCGAACGTCGATGCCGGGCCGCTGGGCGGCCTGGGTGCTCAACTGGTCGTGCAAGGTGCGGATGAAGGTGTTGGAGCCGACGGGCAGCACGAAATCCAGCCGGATCGCGGCATCAGCCGATCCGTCCGGAAGCGTCTCCTCACCGATATAGCCCAGCCGCCGCGCGGTCTGGAACACCACATGGCGGGTACGCGGGCGCACGCCCGGCCGGTTGTTGAGCACGCGGTCCACGGTCGCAGGCGAGACCCCGGCTTCCCGGGCGACGTCTGCGAGGGTCGAACGCATCTCCAGGCATCTCCTTGGTGAGCGGACAGCGCTGCTGCCCGGCTTCGGATGTAAACGAACGCACCGGCACTGCAAGCGTGGGGCGGACCGCGAAGCGCCAAGCGTTCCACGTGAAGCGTCGGCTTTGCGCCGCACTTCTTCCAGTTGCGGCAGCCCGCGCGAGGGGGTACCGGCAGCGTGTTCCGGGCGCGGGGAGAGAGGGGCTGCGATGCGACTGAAGGACTGCCACAACTTCCACGACTTCAGGCGCCTGGCCAAGCGCCGGCTGCCCGGCCCGATCTTCAACTACATCGACGGCGCGGCCGACGACGAGACGACCTATCGCCGAAACACGGCGGCCTTCGAGGAATGCGATCTCCTGCCGAGCGTGCTGCGCGGGGTGGAGGCGGTGGACATGTCGGTTTCCGTGATGGGGCAGAAGCTGGCGCTTCCGGTCTATTGCTCGCCGACTGCGCTGCAGCGCCTGTTCCACCACGAAGGCGAGCGCGCGGTCGCCAAGGCCGCCTCGCGCTTCGGCACGATGTTCGGCGTGTCTTCGCTGGGGACGACGAGCCTCGAAGAGGTGCGCGCCATCGGCGACGGGCCGCAGGTCTACCAGTTCTATTTCCACAAGGACCGCGGCTTGAACCGCGAGATGATGGCACGCGCCAAGCAGGCGCATGTCAACGTGATGATGCTGACGGTGGATTCCATCACCGGCGGCAACCGCGAGCGCGACAAGCGCACGGGCTTCGCCATTCCCTTCCGGCTCAACGCGGCTGGAATCGCGCAGTTCGCCGTGAAGCCGGGCTGGGCCATCAACCACTTCACCCACGAGAAATTCCGCCTGCCCCAGCTCGACAGCCATGTGGACATGGGTTCGGGCGCACTCTCCATCAGCCACTACTTCACCGAGATGCTGGATCCCGCGATGAACTGGGAGGATGTGCGGGAGATGGTCGCCCACTGGGACGGCCAGTTCTGCCTCAAGGGCATCATGACGGTGGAGGACGCCCGGCGCGCGGTGGATATCGGCTGCACGGGCATCGTCTTGTCGAACCATGGCGGGCGCCAGCTCGACGGCTCGCGCTCGGGCTTCGACCAGCTGGCCGAGATCGTGGACGCGGTGGGCGACCGCGTCGACGTGATGGTGGACGGCGGCTTCCAGCGCGGCACGCATGTTCTGAAAGCGCTCTCGCTCGGCGCCAAGGCGGTCGGGCTCGGCCGCTACTACCTCTTCCCGCTGGCCGCAGCGGGCCAGGCGGGTGTCGAGCAGGCGCTCGGCCTGATGAGCCGCGAGATCGAGCGCGGCATGCGGCTGATGGGGTGCCGAACGGTGACCGAGCTTACGCGGGAAAACATCCGCTGGCGCTGAGCGCCCGGCGCCGCGGGAACCGCTGCGCCCGCCAATCGTAATGCAGGCCTGATGGCGGCAGCGAAGCGAGACAAGCCCGAGCCTGCCCTGGTCGCCGAATGGCCGCTTCCGGGCTCGGCGACCCTGGGCTCGGCCGTGCGGGTGGAGGGCATCGAGCGCGAGCTTCGCGCGCGCCTGCCTTGGGCCGTGCGCAGGCGCGTCTCGGTGGAGACCGGCAAGGTCTCGCTGCAGATGGCGGCAGGCGAGGAGGCAGCGTTCGCGTCTGCCTCGAACGTCATCGCAGGCAAGCTCACCGGCATCGAAGCTCTGCCGATCCTGCCACGGGAGGTCGAGGACATCTTGTCCATCACTTCCCACGAACGGCGCAAATGGACCAAGGACGGACGGCTGCCGAGTGTGGGAACGCGCACCGTCAAGCTGCGCGGCCGGGCGAAGAAGGTCACCTTCCACGTGTTCGACCCGCGCGCTGTCGAAGACGCGCTGGACCGCGACCTGGCCGCCGTCTGGCGTGAGGCGGACACGCTGGCGAAGACCGAGGCGCGGCAGCGCGCGGCGGGGAAGGCCGCGCTCAAACGCGCTGCCAAGGCCGCCGACAGCGCTGTGCCCGGTCCCGAAGCCCCGCCAGCCATCCGCCAGCGCACCCGGTTGAAGGGGTGGGACAGCTTCGACCAGGACGGATTGCTCCGCTGAGGCCGCCACTTCGATGGAAGCGGCGGCCGTAGGGTTGCTTCCCTCTCTATTCCCGCACCAGGACCTCGTTCGCGCGCAGCCAGAAGGGCGGCAGGTAGAGCGGCGTGGACGACAGCGGGAGAATGTCGGGCGAAAGCGCGACGCCCAGCGAATCCGCCATGAAGCGGCGTCGCTTCTCGATGCGGGCAGCGGCCTGCGGGTGCTTCGCCTCGAGTTCCGCGCGAAGGTTCGCATCGGCGAAGACCACCGTATCCTCGTTGTTGAGTGCCTGGCCCGGTGTCATGGGAACGGGGATCACGTCCACCTGGAAGACCATGCCCGAGCGCAGCGTGTCGCGGGAACCGGGGCGCACGGGCGAATGGAGCCATTCCTCGTGGGAGCCGAGATGGCCGGGGCTGAGTGCGGGGCGCAGGCCGCCACGTGCGAGCGTTTCCGTCACGGCGTCGTAGAGGGTGCCGCCCGCCGTGCCGATGCCGGCCGTCTCGTACCAGGCGATCAGGCCCGCAAAATAGCTCTTCGCCTTTTCCAGGAACGCGTCGTTCTCCGTGTCGAGAAGACCGGCGCGCGACGACAGGGCGCCCCAGAGGCCGAGTGCCGTGGTGACGCCGTCGCCCTTGGCGAGACGCCTCGCGGTGGGGCTGCGCAGGCCGATCACGTCCTCGCCGGGAGAGGCGGAGGCGAACATGGTGTGGACGTTGAGCGGATCGCCCTCGTAGCCCAAGCGCCCGAGTGCGGCGAATTCCGTGTCGCCCTCGCGCACGTTGGCGACCACCTGCCAGAGCAGCGTGGAGCAGCGCGCCGCGGCCCATTCGAAAGCTGCGATCTGGTCCACATCGACCACGCTGCGCAGGCCCGTCTCGGGATGCATCAGGACGGGCGTCGCATCTTCCACGCTGCCCGCGATGCGGCGCAGGATGGCGGACACGAAGTCGGGCACGAAGAAGAGGCGGTCGGCCTCTTCGTCTTCTGCGGGCTCCAGATATTTCCAGCCGACGAGGCCGACCCGGTCGCTGCCGCCGATGCCGGCTTCGCGCAGGCGGTCGGACAGGCGCGGGTGGACGCTGCGGTCCTGGCCCATCAGGCTCAGGGATTGCGCGCGCATCACGTCGAGGCCCGGCAACCGGGCGAGCGGGGCGTAGCTTTCGCACTCGTTGCCGGTGACGAGGATGCGGCGCCCCTTGGGCCCGAGCAGCAGCAGCGCCTCCTCGAAGCGCGGCTCGAAGCCCGACAGGAACACCATGTTGCCGAAATGCTCGCGGTCACCATAGACCACCAGCCAGTCGCAGCCCGCGCGGGCATAGGCCTCGTCGGCGCGCTTGGCATAGGTCTCGGCCGGCACGGAAGGCTGCTCGCCGAGCGGTCCGAAATCGGGCAGGGCCACAGGCTTGAGGGAGATCGTCATCGGGTCCTCATTGTCGGGATCAGGAAAGGGTGTGGAGCACTTGGCGGAAGCGACGGACTTCGCCCGCATCCGTGCGCTTCACGGGCGCGGGCGGGGCCATGCCGAGCGCGACCACGCGGGCATCGGGTGCCTGCTTTTCGCGCGAACAGGAGCCGTGCACCTCAGACAGCGGCACGGCCGAGAGAAGCTGTGCCACGTTCTCGGCGTTGAGGCCCGAGCCCGCCATGATCGCAACCCGGCCAGCGGCTGCGGCATGGGCGCGGCGCAAGCCGTCGATCCCGTCCGGTGCCGTGCGGGCCAGGCCCGAGGTGAGAATGCGCTCGAAGCCCAGTTCGACGGCGAGCTCCACGGCCGGTTCGATCGCGGGCACGAGATCGAAGGCGCGATGAAGCGTGGTGCCGAGGCCAGAGGCGGCCGAAACGAGCTTGCGCAGCACTGCCCCTTCCAGCGTGCCATCCGGGCGGGAAGCGCCGAGCACGACGCCATGCAGCCCAGCGTCCCGCACGGCCACGATGTCCTCCAGCATGCTTTCCACTTCTTCGGGGCCGAACACGAAGTCCCCGGCACGGGGTCGGATCATCGCGTAGACGGGAACGCCGGTTCGTTTCGCCTGTCGCATCAGGCCCGGCGTGGGCGTCAGGCCGCCGAGTTCGAGCGCTGAGCAGAGCTCGATGCGGTCGGCCCCGCCCGCCACGGCGGCGGCGAGGCTTTCGGGATCGCCGACGCAGACCTCAAGCAGCAACGGCATGGGGGCCTTCCGTCCAGGCGAGATTGGCGGCCCCGATCAGGCCGGGCTCGATGCGGCATTCGGCAGGCACCAGGAGAGGACCGTCCGTCTGCCGCAGAATGCGGGCGCGCACGGCTTCGTTCAGACGGGCGACCAGGGCGCGTGCGTTGGACAGCCCGCCGCCCACGGGCACGATCTCCGCGCCCACCACGTTGATCACCATGGCGAGCGGGCCGGCCACCAGATCCACGTAGACGTCGACCGTGCGGGCCGCATGCGGCTCGCCGGCTTCCCAGGCGTCCAGGATGGCCTTGCTCGAAAGTGTTTCGCCGCAGAGATGGGCGTGAAGCCGTTCGAGCCCGCGCGCGCCGCCCAGCGTGTCGAGACAGCCCGTCTGCCCGCAGGGGCAGGAAAGCCGGGGAATATCGGCAGGCGGATTGCCGGCGCGCGTTGCGGAGATCGGCCCGTGTCCCCATTCGCCGGCAAAGCCGCCCGCGCCCTGCAGGAGCCGCCCGTCGATCACCAGGCCGCCGCCCACGCCCGTGCCGAGAATCGCGCCGAACACGATGCGCTTTCCCCGGCCCGCCCCTTGCGTCGCCTCGGCGAGCGCGAAGCAGTCGGCGTCGTTTGCGACCACGACAGGGCGGCCGAGCTTCTCGCCGAGCTCCGCGGCCAGGGGACGCCCGTCGAGGCAGGGAATGTTGGCGACCTTGATGCGGCCCGAAGCGGGATCGACCACACCGGCTATCGCCACCGCCACGGGGCTTTTTGCCCCGGCCTCCGGCGGCAGAAGCGAGGAAAGCGCGTCCGAAAACGCGTCGAAGCTATCGAGCGGGGTGGGCAGCGTGCCCACGACCTCGATCTCCGAGGGCGTGCGTGCGAGAGCCGCCTTGATGGCCGAGCCGCCGATGTCGAAGCAGGCGATCACTTTCCACCTTTGTCCAAGGTTCGGGATTGCGCTAGACAGCGAGGCCAAGCCTGCCCTCGAGCCGAGATTTGAGCGACCTGCCACCCATTGCCAAGAGCCGCAAGCCCCAGGGCGGTTCGCCGACGCTGGCCGATGTGGCCGCGCGCGCGCGTGTTTCCCGCGCCGCCGTCTCCCGCGCGCTTTCGCCTGAGCATCGGCCCTTGTCCGCTGACAAGCGCGAGCGCGTGCTCAAGGCAGCCGAAGAGCTGGGCTACCGGCCGAATCTGCTGGCGCAGAGCCTCACCACCAAGCGCACCAATCTGGTGGCGGTCGTGGTCAACCACATCCACGACCTGTCCGACCTCGATCTGTTCGACCAGTTGCTCACGGCGCTCCAGGGCGTGGGCAAGCAGGTGCTCTTGATCAAGGTCGGCTCGGTGGACCGGGTGGAGGCGTTCCTGCGCGACGGGGTGGCGCACCATGTGGACGCGGCCCTCGTCTGGTCCGATTTTGCGGATGCCGCCACGGTGCGGCGCATGTTCCGCTCGGATTTCGCGGTGATGATGAACGGGCGCCATGACGCGCTGTCGCCGGCCGTGATCCCCGACGAGAGCACGGGCATCCGCGCCTGCGTGCGGGATGCCGCGGAAAAGGGCGTGCGGCGTGCCTTGCTCGTGTCCGGCCGCGCCTCGTCCGCCGTCGAGCAGGCGCGTGTCGCCTCGTTTCGAGAAGCGTTCGCGGCGTCCGGCATCGGGCTCGAAGGCGTGATCCAGGGCGACTATTCCTATGCGAGCGGCCAGCGCGCCGGTGCGGAGCTGCGGGAGAGGGACGGGGTGGACGGGGTGTTCTGCACGTCGGATGCGATGGCGATGGGCGTGCTCGACGCCTGCCGGGCATGGTTTCCCGAAAACCGACCCGCCCGTTTCCGCCTCTACGGCTTCGACGACCTGTCTTTCCTGGAAACCGAGGCCTATCCGATCTCGTCCGTGGGTTTCGACAAGGGCGAACTGGTGCGCGAGATCACGAAGCTCGTGGTGAACCCCGAGGCCTTCGTGCCGGGCCAGCCGCCGGCGACCGTGCCGACGCGCTTCTTTCCGAGACTGACGGGCTGAGCCCCGCTACGTCCTCACCCCCTCCCGGGAAGGGGAGGGGGGAGGGGGTGCTTTCCGGTTTACCAGATCGGATTCAGCTTGGGCGGGTTGGCGCTTTCGCCCCACCACTTCTTGTAGTTCGCCTCATAGGCGCCCGACTGGATGTAGTCGGACACGAACATGTCGAGCCAGCGCACGAATTCCGGGTCGCCCTTGGCGACCGCGACGCCGATCGGATCGTTGGAGTAGAGTTCGGGCAGGGTGACGAGCTGCTCGTTGCCGGTGGCGAGATAGTCGAGCAGCGAAGAATCCTCGACGGCCGCCTGCACGCGGCCCTGCTGCAACTGCAACACACCATCGGGCGCGAACTGGTCGACATAGACGATCTGCGCCTCCGGCACCTCGCGGCGCAGGAAGGTCTCGCCCGTGGTGCCGCGGCCGACCACCACCTGCTTGCCGGCGAGCTCCGCCAGTGAGGAGATGTTGGCGTCCCGCCGCACGATCACGCGAAGCCCCGCGCGATTGTAGGGGATCGAGAAGTTGACGGTCTTGGCGCGCTCGAGCGTGGCGGAGGTGTTCGCCACCACGATGTCGAGCTGGCCGCCGACGAGCATGGAGATGCGCGCGTCGCCCGACACGTCGGTGAACTCCACCGGCACGCCGAGCTTTTCGGCGAGCATCGTCGCCACATCGACGTCGTAGCCGGTGGGGTTGTTCTGGGCGTCGCGGAAGCCGATCGGCTCACCGCCCAGCGACACGCCGATGCGGACGGTGCCGCGCGAGCGGATGTCGTCGAGCATGCCGGCCGCGGCCGGGAGGGCCGTCGCCGCCACGAGCGCCAGGGCGCCGAGCGTTGCAAGAATGCGTTTCATTGGTGTTCCCCTTTTCTCGTGTCAAACCGTTCTGGCCGGGCGCAATTCCGGCTCGGCCATTCCGTCTTCCCAGAACCAGAAGCGGATCTCGCCCTGGCATCGGAAATTCACCACCTCGTGGTTGCCCCGCGCGTCGATCGCATGGATCACCACGCCGGCGAGAAACCCTTCGGACAAGTCGGCAAGCTCTTCCACGGCGAGCGCCACCGCATCCCGCAAGGAGCGGCCGAGCTTGAGTGCGAGCACGATGGTGCGCGCGGTGCCGCAGCGCATCGTCATTTCGCCCGTGTGGGTGCAGGCCGCCGCGCCATAGCGGCTGTCGGCATAGAAGCCCGCGCCCGGAATGGGGGAGTCGCCGAGCCGTCCGGGATATTTCCAGGCCCATCCAGAGGTGGATGTCGCGGCATGGATGCCCTTCGCGGGATCGGCGCAAAGAAAGACGGTGGTGTCGCGCACGCGCTCGGGATCGGTGATGGCGCGGCTCAGCGGGGCGAGCGGAAGGTCGGGGAAGCGCGCGAGGTCGTCTGCCGACAATTCCTTTTCGAGCTTCTCCCACCAGACCCGACGGCTGTCTTCGAGCAGCGTTTCGTCGATCGGCATGCCGATCTCGGAGGCGAAGCGGCGTGCGCCTTCGCCCGTCAGCATCACATGCGGCAGGCGGCGCATCACGGCGAGCGCGAGGGCCGAGACAGGCACCGTGTCGGGCACGGCACCCACCGAACCCACCTGGCGCGTGTTGCCGTCCATCACGCCCGCGTCGAACTCCATGCGGCCGAGCATGTTGGGCCAGCCGCCATAGCCCACGCTGCGCACCTTCTCCTCGCGTTCGACCTTCTCGATGCCCGCCACCATGGCGTCGAGCGGAACCTCGCCCTGGCGCAGCCGGTCGACGCTGGAGGCAAAGCCCGGCCAGGCTTCGGCATTGGCAAGCAGAAGCATTGGGTCAGTCCTTTCGCATCTTGGACAGGAATTGCGCGATGCGCGGGACCGCCATGCCGCCTTCCGCATGGAAGAAGTCCGCGGCGGGCAGATCGACCAGGAGCCTGCCGCGGTCGAGAAACACGATGCGGTTCGAGATGCGGCGGGCGAACTCGACCTCGTGGGTGACGAACACCATGGTGGTGCCGCGCCGGGCGAGGTCGGCGAGGATGGACAGCACGTCGGCCGTCATCTCGGGATCGAGCGCGCTCGTCACCTCGTCGAGCAGAAGATAGCGCGGCTCCATGGCGAGCGCCCGGCAGATGCCGACGCGCTGGCGCTGGCCGCCCGAAAGTTGCGCGGGATAGGCGTCGGCCCGGTCCGCGAGGCCCACGGAATCCAGCAATTCGCGCGCCTTGGCGGCAGCATCCGCCTTGGAGCGCTTGAGCACTTCCACGGGCGCCAGGGTGATGTTCTCCAGCGCGGTCATGTGGGGGTAGAGGTTGAAGAGCTGGAAGACGGTCGCCGAGCGCTTGCGCGCTTCCGCAAGCTCGCGCGGCTTCGACACGTCGAAGCCGTCGACGGTGATCGCGCCGCCGTCCAGCCGCTCCAACCCGTTGATGCATCGGATCAGGGTGGACTTGCCCGAACCCGACGAGCCCAGGATTGAGACGACCTCGCCGGGCTGGACCGCGAGGTCCACGCCGTCGAGCACGACCGTCTGGCCGAAGACCTTTCGGACCCCTTTCGCCTCAAGCATCAGGCACCCCTCCAGGCGCTGCCGGCGCGCAGCCGGCGTTCCAGGCGCGAACCGAGCACGGCCACGAGCTTGGCGGCCGCGAAATAGAGCACGCCCACCGCCGTCCAGACGACAAAGGGCTGCAAGGTGCGCAGGTTGAGGATGGCGCCCACCTTGGCCAGATCCATCACCCCGATCACGGAAATCAGTGAGGTGACCTGGAGCTGGTTGACCGCGAGCGCCACGAGCGGGCCGACCGCGAAAGCCGCCGCCGGCTTCATCACCACATGGCGCAGCACCTGCCAGCGCGAAAGGCCGAAGACCCGCGCGGCCTCGATCTGCTCGCGCCCGATCGACTCGATGCCCGAGACGGCGATCACATAGACGAAAGCCGCGGTGTTCAGCGACAGCGTGACGAGAGCCGCCTCGACCGGCGTGACCGTGATGCGGAAGAAACCGGGGAAGCCGAAGAACACCAGGAAAAGCTGCACCAGGACCGGCGAGTTCTTGAGCAGCTCGGCCAGCGTTAAGACGAGCGGCGCAAGCAGCGGCACCCGGTAATAGCGGATCACCGCCCAGAGCGCCCCGATCAGGAGGCCGATCAGCGTGGTCGCGGCAAAGAGCGCGATCGTGACGCCCAGGCCCTGCAGGAGGAGCACGATGTCGTAAGGGGTGAAGCCGGAATACCGCATCTCAGGTCACGGCCTGGGAAAGACCGCGGTTCATGCGGACATGGAGAAGGTTGACCGCGATCGAGACGGCCCAGGTGAGGGCCGCGTAGGCCACCAAGAGAACGGCATAGACCTCGAAGGGGCGGTAGGTGTCGGACGCCACGATACGGGCGTTGCCGGTCAGCTCGTTGAGCGAGATGGCCGACAGGATCGAGGAGGTGAGGATCATGTTGATGAGCACCGAGCCGAGCGGACGGATCGAGGTGCGCAGCGCGATCGGCATGGTGATGCGGGTGAAGATCGTGCGGCGCGAAAGCCCGCTCACTTCCGCCGCCTCGATCACGCCGGGGTCGATGGCCAGGATGCCCGAGCGGATCGCGTCCGACGCATAGGCGCCGCCGGAGATCGAGAGCGCGATCACGCCGGTCGTGAAGGCATCGATGAAGATGCCGAGCTCGGGCAGGCCGTAATAGAAAAAGAAGAGCTGCACCAGAAACGGCACGTTGCGGAAAAGGTCGACATAGACGAGGGCCGCGCCGCGTACCCAGCGGACCTGCGAGGTGCGGGCAGCCGCGACCAGCGCGCCGAGCAGGGTCGAGCCGACGATGGCCAGCGCGCAGACCTGAGCCGTCAGGAGCAGGCCTTGGGCCAGAAACCCCAGATGCGGCGCGAGCAGGGAGAGCTGAAGCGACACGTGGCGCCCATGAGAGTGAAACCGGTTTCAAAGGTGCTGGCCGCCCAGCACTTTGTCAAGCGGCTCCTTCGACCGGCTGCCTGCGGGCCTTATTCCTCGCCTTCTCCGTCGACGCCCTCGCAGCGTTGCAGCATGGCGGCCATCTCGGCCTCGTCCGCTGCGGTCGCTTCCGTGCCGCCTTCGAGTTCGCCAGCCTCGACCAGGTCGGCGCATTCTTCAGTCATGGCATCGCCCGGCGCATTGGCGTCGAGCGCCTCACGCACTTCGCTGCGCCAGTAGAGGAAGCCGCCGCCGATCACGAGCGCGACGAGCAGCGCCAGCACGAGCCCGCCGCGCCGCGAAGTGAGGCGGTGCCTGCGCCGCGCGAGACGTCGCGTGAGGGGAGAGAAGACGGGCATGCCAAGGCTCCGAGCGGCGGGCTGTCGGGGCAGTGATCTAGCAGCGGTTTCGCCGGTGTTCCATCGGATGCCGGCAGTTGGTGGACGGGCGCTGCCTTTGCGCAACAAGTCTCGTCTCGAGCGTTCGCCCGGGCACGTCCGGCTCGCGGCTTTTACTGGTCCAGCGCGGGATGAGCGTGGAGCGCTGCGGCAAGGCGTTCGATGAAGCTCTCGTCCACGGCCCAGCCGCTGGCTTGTGCTGCGCGCAGCACGGTGCCGCCCACGGGCGGCAGGCGCGCGGGGCGCGGCTCCGCACCGAGAAGTGCGCCCACCTTGTTTCGGAGCGGCGCGCTGCGGAACGCGCCCCCCGCGCAGGCCCAGACGATTCCGCCCGTGGCGCCTGTGCGGCGCCATGCGGTTCGAGCGTGTGCCGCAAGATGCGCTGCGGCATCGTCGAGAATCGCATCGGCCGCTGCGTCGCCATCCTCGGCCAGCGTCGAGACCGTGCGTGCCAGCGTGGCGATGGCTGCCCGACGATTGCCCGGACCGTAGGTCCAGTCCATCAGCCCGTCGCCATCCGTGCCGATGCTTCGGAGAACCGCGTCGGCCAGGGGCCGCGCATCCGAACGGCCGTCGAGCACGCGAGACGTTTCGGCCAAGGCGTTCCGTCCGATCCAGAATGCGCTGCCCTCGTCGCCGAAGGCATCGCCCCAGCCGCCGACGCGGACCTGGGCGGCATCCGTTCCCCCTCTGCTCGCCCAGGCCATGGAGCCGGTGCCCGACAAGAGAAGCACGCCGCCTTGCCCGCCGAGCGCACCTTCGAAGGCCACGCGGACATCGTTGTCCGCCACGCCATGTGCGCCGAACAATTCCTGGGCCAACGCATCCTGCTGGGCTGTGATCGCGGGCATCTCGCCATGCACGGGCAGGCCGAAGGCGCCGCCTGCGATGGGGCCATGGGCCGTTTTCGCGTCGCCTACGAGGCCGCGAAGGGCGTCGGGCCAGTCGGGATAAGTGAGGGGGTCGAGGCCCGGGGCGCGAACGAGGCTTGCGAGCCCGCCATCGCGCTCCACGATCGCCACCAGCGTCTTCGAGCCGCCTCCATCGAGGCCCAGCACACGATCCATGTCAGTTTCTTCCGGCACAATTGGCTTTTCGAGACAGGCAGACGAAGCGCTCGGTTCGCGGGGTGGCCCATCGCCCGAGCCTCGCGAACGGGAGCGGTGTCCCCCAAGACGCGGGCTTTCCGCTCGTGCCTGCCGCAAGCACAGTTAGCAGTTTCGCAGCCGGGTTCGAAACGGAATTCGACGGGTGGCCTTGTCGCCCGGCGAGAGTTTGGATACGGTCTCCTTCTTGAAGGGTTGTCATACAAGCCGGGAGGTGGCTTGCAGCCCTCGCGACAAGCGGAAGTCGGCTGCTGGAGGGTGGCCGCCGGCCGGCTCAGCATCCAACGGGAGGAACGAGGATGAGCAACAAAGACTGGACGCATTTCGGCCGGATGAGCCGCCGGACGCTTCTCATGGGCTCGGCGGCGGGTGCCGCGACGCTCGCCATGCCGGCGGTGCTGCGCGCGCAGGCGAAGACGACGCTCGTGACGTCGATCCGCTCGCTCTCGAACCCCTACCACGCCGTGTGGAAGCAGGGCGCCGAAGCCTTCGCGCAGTCGGCCGGCCTGGAGCATGTGACCCTCGTTTCCGAAGGCAATTCGGAAAAGGGCATCGCGGACATCCGCGCCATGCTCGCCAAGACCGGCGGCAACATGGTGCTCAACTCCGATCCCAACGACACCCCCGACGCACGCCCGATCGTGGAAGCCGCGGCCGCTGCCAAGGCCCATGTGCTCACGCAGTGGAACAAGCCCGCCGACCTGCACCCCAAGGATTTCAATCCCTACTACGTCGCCCATATCGAGTTCGACGGCATCGCATCGGGCAAGCAGATCGCCGAAACCCTGTTTTCGGCCATCGGTGGCTCGGGCGGTATCGTGGCGCTCGGCGGCATGATCTCGACCACCGCCGCCATCGAGCGCAAGAAGGGTCTCGACGAGGCGCTGGCCGCCAATCCCAACATCAAGCTCCTGGATTTCCAGGTGGCGAACTGGAAGTCCACCGAGGCTTTCGACCTCATGTCCAACTTGCTCACCCGCTTCGGCGACGAGATCAAGGGCGTGTGGGCGGCCAATGACGACATGGGCGTGGGCGCGCTCGAAGCGCTGCGCGCCGAAGGGCTCGCGGGTCAGGTGCCGGTTGTCGGCATCGACGGCATCAAGGCGGCGGTGGATGCCGTGCGCTCGGGCGAATTCGCCTGCACCGTCACCTCCGATCCGTTCTGGCAGGGCGGCATGGGTCTCGCGCTGGGCTTGGCCGCCCGCAACGGCACCTTCGATCCCACGACCGAGCCGCCGGAGCACCGGGAGTTCTACGGTCGCGCCACCCTGATCGGGAGGGACACGGTGGAGGAATACTACAAGACCAATGTGGAAGCGCAGCCGACGCTCGACTGGGCCGACCTTTGGGGCCGCGTGACGGGTCCGATCCGCGTCTGATCCGGTCTTCTCCGGCTCGGCTGTCTCTTCCAACAGAGATGGCCGAGCCGCCTCACTCGATCCGCAGTGACACACCATGGTGCGAGCGTTTCCTTGACCAGCCAGGCTGAATCCCTGAAGCCCGCCGCGGGAGGTGGCTTCCGCGCGCTGTTCGGCACACCGCGCTGGCGCGCCTATGCGCCGCTCGCGGTGCTTGTGGCGCTCTGCGTGATCATCACGATCGCCAATCCGATCTTCATCGAGCCGCGCAATCTCGTGCGCGTGCTGAACTCCGCAGCCGTTCCGCTCACCTTGGCGCTCGGGCTCACCTTCATCATCCTGCTGGGCTCGATCGACCTTTCGATCGAGGGCACCGTCTCGGTGGCCGCGATGGTGCTCGTGCTTCTGGCCGCCAACGACACAAACACCAACGCCTATGGCTGGTTCGCGGTGGCCGCAGCCATCGGGGCCGCGACCCTGATGGGCCTGATCAACGGGCTCGTGCAGACATTCCTGCGCATTCCCTCCTTCATGACAACGCTGGGCGTCTGGTTCATCGGCCTGGGCTTCGCAGTCTATATGCTGGGCGGCTCGGCCGTGCGGCTGACGGACGGGTCGATCCGCGCCATGGCGCTGTCGCGCTTTCTCGGTCTGCCGCTCGCGGTCTGGATCGCGGCCGGCGCGCTGGTGCTCGCGGTGGTGATCCAGAATCACACCAAGCTCGGCCGCCACATCGTGGCGGTGGGCGGCGGCGAGGACGTGGCCGAGCTTTCGGGCATTAACCTGCGCCGCGTGCGGGTCGCGGCCTTCGGGCTCGCGGGCTTCTTCTTCGGCATCGCCGGCGTGCTGGCGGCGGCCCAGCTCGGCCAGTCCAACGCCACGATCGGCGATGGGCGCTTGTTTGCAGCGGTCACAGCAGTTGTGGTCGGGGGCACGGCGCTCACGGGCGGGGAGGGCGGGGTGTGGAACACGCTGGTCGGCGTGCTGATCGTCACCGTGCTCGCCAACGGCATGATCCTCTTGGGCATCTCGCCCTATATCCAGCAAAGCGTGCAGGGGCTGATGATCATCGCCGCCGTCGCGCTCTCGCTCGACCGCATCCGTCTCTCGATCATCAAGTGAGCGCGGCAGCCATGCTCGAAGCGACCGCCATCACCAAGTCCTTTCCGGGCGTGCGCGCGCTGCGCGACGTCTCGATCACCGTGCGGCCCAACGAGGTGGTCGGGCTGATCGGCGAGAACGGAGCGGGAAAATCCACCCTGATGCGGGTGCTGGCCGGCACCTACCGGCCGGACACCGGCGCGCTCAAGCTCGACGGCGAGGAGCTTCGCCTGCGCAACGCGCGCGACGCCGCCGCGAACGGCATCGGCATGGTGTTCCAGGAGCAGTCGCTGCTGCTCAACATCTCGGTCGCCGAAAACATCTATCTCGGCCAGGAAAGCCGCTTCCTGCGCTTCGGCCTCGTGAACTGGCGCGCCATGAACGAGGCGGCGCGGCGCCAGCTCGCCAAGATCGGCGTGGACATCGACGTGACCGCGCGCACCTCCGAACTCACCTTCGCCGCGCGGCAGATGGTGGAGCTCGCCAAGGCGCTGACGCTCGAGGAAAGCGTCGACCGCCCGCTCGTGATCCTGCTCGACGAACCGACCTCCGTTCTGTCTGCGGCCGACATCGAGGTGCTGTTCAAGCGCGTGCGTGCGCTCAAGTCGCGCGCGAGCTTCGTGTTCGTGTCGCACCGGCTGGACGAGGTGCTGGCCATCTCCGACCGCGTCTACACCATGAAGGACGGTGCAGTGGTGGCCGAGCACGTGGCCTCCGAGGTGTCCGCGCCAGAATTGCACGAGGCGATGGTGGGCCGCGGGCTTCAGGCCGAATACTACCGCGAGGGACGCCAGGCCCCGCCGCAAGGCGACGTTCTGGTGGAGGCGCAAGGTCTGTCGCTCGCCGGTGCCTATCGCGACATCGACCTCACGATACGCGCGGGCGAGATCGTGGGCATCGCGGGCGTGGTCGGCTCTGGCCGCGAGGAACTCGTCCGCACGATCGGCGGCTATCTGCCCCAGACTTCCGGAACCTTGAAGATCAAGGGCGAGGCCGTGCGCTTCGCCTCCCCCGAGCAGGCCGTGAAAAAGGGCATCGGCTCGATCCCGCGCGAGCGGCGGGTGGAAGGCCTCGTGATGTTTCTTTCGATCGCGGAAAACATCAGCCTGGCCGATCTTTCGAGCGTCATGCGCGGCCCGGCCATCGATTACCGCAAGGAGCGCGCTCTCGCTGCCGACTGGATCAAGCGCCTCCGCATCAAGGCGCCCGGCCCGGATGTCGCCTGCCGCAAGCTTTCGGGCGGCAACCAGCAGAAGGTGGTTCTCGCGCGCTGGATGACGGCGGGCTCGAAGATCCTCATCTTGGACCACCCGACCCGCGGCCTCGACGTGGGCGCCAAGGAAGAGGTCTACGACCTCATCCGTGATCTTTCCGGCCAGGGCGTCGCCATCCTGCTGATCTCGGACACGCTGGAGGAAACCATCGGGCTCGCCCACAAGGTGCTGGTGATGCGCGACGGCACGATCACCGCGAGCCACGATGCAAGCCCCGGCGCCAAGCCGGATCAGGTGGAAATCGTGAAGACCATGGTGTGACCTGATGGACGGCCCGTTCTCGCTCCGCAACGTGCTCGAATCGCAGTGGCTGCACGGGGCCATCCCGCCGGCCCTGCTGGTCGGCTTGGTGATCCTGATCGAGCTTGCCGCGCCCGGCTTCTTGTCGGGCGAGACGCTTTCGCTGCTCTTCGCCAACACGGCCGTGCTTTTCATCCTCGCGACCGGCGTCACCTTCGTGATCCTGCTCGGCGGCATCGACCTGTCGATCCAGGCTGTGGCGTCGCTCGCCTCCGTGATCCTGGCGCAGCTTCTGCCCTCGCTCGGGCTCCTGGCCTTTCCGGTCGCCATCCTTTCCGGCACGCTTTTCGGCACGCTGAGCGGGGTTGTGCATGTGCGCCTGCGCGTGCCGTCCTTCGTCGCCACCCTTGCCACAGCCGGCATCGTCACCGGCATGGCACTCTGGATCTCGGACGGTCGCGCCATCACGATCGAGGAAGGCGGGCGCCAAAGCACGATGTGGATCAACGGCACGATTCTCGGCCTGCCCGTGGTCGTGGTGCTCGCAGCGATCGTGGGGCTCGTGAGCTTCCTGGCGCTGCGCTACACCCGGTTCGGCCGCCAGAGCCTGGCGGTGGGCGCGGGCGAACCGGCGGCCTGGGCGGCGGGCATCAACGTGGATCGCACCAAGATCATCGCTTTTGCCGCATCCGGCACGCTGGCCGCCATCGCAGGCGTGATCCTCGCGGCCCGGCTTTCCTCGGGTTCGCCCAGCCTCGCCAACCAGCTCCTGCTGCCGGCCATCGCCGCCGTGATCGTGGGCGGCACGGCCATCACGGGGGGCTTGGGCGGGGTGGCGCGCACGGCGGTCGGCGCGCTCATCATCTCGCTCGTGCGGATCGGCATGACATTCGTGGGCGTGAACATCTTTGCCGAGAACATCGTCTTCGGCGCGGTGCTGATCATCGCGGTGGCCATCACCATCGACCGGTCCAAGATCGCGGTGATCAAGTGACCCGAACGAAAAAAGGGGCCCGAAGGCCCCTTTCGCGTGATGGGCATCCGCCCTCACTGCATGGTGTCGAGACCGATCAGCTCGATCTTGTAGCCGTCGGGGTCTTCCACGAAGGCGATGTGGGTGGTGCCGTGCTGCATCGGGCCGGGCGGGCGCGGGATCTTGGCGCCGCGCTTTTCGAGTTCCGCGCAGACGGCATAGATGTCGTTGACGCCGAGCGCCAGGTGTCCGAAGCCCGTGCCGATGTCGTAGGGCTCCTCGCGGCCCCAGTTCAGCGTCAGCTCCACGACGGCCGTGCTGTCTTCGGGCCCGTAGCCGACAAAGGCGTTGGTGAACTTGCCGCCGGGATACTCGTCGCGGCGCAGGAGCTTCATGCCGAGCACTTCCGTGTAGAAGGCGATCGACTTGTCGAGGTCGAGCACACGGATCATCGTGTGCATGTAGCGGAATTGCGAAGCGGCTTCGCTCATGGTCGGGTTCCTCCAGGTGGGGATGGGGCGGCGGATGGAAGCCATCGCACCGGCCGGGCAACCGCTCCGGCGCTTGATGTTCCCCATCACGGTTGTATGATAACACGACAACAGCGGCCGGTGTCCAGCATCATTCGCCGCGAGGAGCGCTTGTCATGAATATCGCACGGCCGCCCGAGTCCGGGCCGCTGACCGCCGACCCGCTCGCCGGCCTCGCCGCCCTTCTTCCTCCGGGCGCACTGGTGACCGGCGAGGAAGACCTCGCCCGCTACAGCCGCGACTGGTCCGGCGACTGGACGGGCCGTCCGCTGGCCGTCGCCAAGCCGTCGAGCACGCAAGAAGTTTCCGCGATCATGGCCTACTGCCACGAAGCGGGCATCCCCGTGGTACCCCAGGGCGGGCTGACGGGGCTGGTGGGCGGTGCGACCGCCAGCGAGGGCCGCGAGCTCGTGGTCTCGCTCGAGCGCATGAACCGCGTGCGGTCGGTCAACGGCATCGATTTCGCGATGGTCGTCGAGGCCGGCTGTATCCTGGAAGACGCCAAGCGCGCCGCCGACGCCCAAGACTGCCTGCTTCCCATCACCTTCGGCGCGCAGGGCTCGTGCCGCATCGGCGGCAATGTCGCCACCAATGCCGGCGGCTTCAACGTTCTGCGCTACGGCATGACGCGCGATCTGGTGCTCGGCCTCGAAGTGGTGCTGGCCGATGGCCGGGTCTGGAACGGGCTGAAGGTGCTGCGCAAGGACAATCGCGGCTACGACCTCAAGCAGCTCTTCATCGGCTCCGAGGGAACGCTCGGCATCGTGACGGCCGCCGCGCTCAAGCTCTTTCCGCGCCCCACCCAGGTGGAGACCGCCCTTGTCGGCCTGCGTTCGGTCGAGGACGCCATGGCGCTCTATGCGCGGGCCCGGCGCGAGTGCTCCGACCTTTTGTCCGCTTTCGAGCTGATCCTGCGCGTCGGCATCGAGATCGCCATGCGCGCGCGTCCCGATCTCGGCGATCCCCTGGGCGAGCCCTATCCCGTCTATGTGCTGATCGAGGCTGGAGCCGGAGGTCGGGTGGATTTGCGCACGATGCTCGAGGAATTCCTTGCCGAAGCGGATGACCTCGTGGCCGATGGCGTCGTCGCGCAAAACCGGGCGCAGGGCGAGCGGCTCTGGATGTATCGCGAAATGATGGTGGAAACCCAGGGACGCGGCGAACCCTATTACCGCACCGACGTATCCGTGCCGATCTCGCAGCTCGCGGCATTCGTGGGCGACGCGTTGGATGGTCTGGCCGCGCGTCTGCCAGAGGCCATGCCCGTCACCTACGGCCATGTCGGCGACGGCAACCTGCACCTGAATGTCGTGCCGCCCTCGGGGCTGGAGCCCGAGGCGCGCCGCGCGCTGTTCAAGGAGGCGGAGGCCGTGATCTTCGCGAGCCTCGATCGCCATGAGGGCTCGATCAGCGCCGAGCACGGCATCGGCCGTTCCAAGCAGGCGGCCTTTCTGCGCCGCGCCGATCCGGTGGGGCTCGACCTCGCGCACCGCTTGAAGGATGCCTTGGACCCCGCACACCTTCTTTCCGAAGGCCGCATCCTGGCGCAGGCCGCGCGGACATCTGAGCCGCAATGACGCTCAAGCTCGACAGGGTCGCGCGGGGCCCGCATCTCTCGACGCTGGTGGCGAGCTCGATCAGCCGCGAGATCGCGCAAGGGCGCCTCAAGCCCGGCGACCAGCTTCCCACCGAACAGGCGCTCGCGGCAACCTTCGGCGTCAGCCGCAACGTGGTGCGCGAGGCCATCGCGCGGCTGCGGTCCGAGGGGCGCATCTGGTCGCAGCAGGGCCGAGGCGCCTTTGTCGCCGAAGCGGGCAACGCCACAGTTCTGACCATCGACCATGAGGCGCTGCAGCGCGGCGACAGCTTCCGCAGCCTCTTCGAATTGCGCGGCATCCTCGAAGTGCAGGGCGCCGGCCTCGCGGCCCTGCGGCGCTCTCCGGATGACGTCGCTGCCATGGAAGGCGCGCTCGCCGCGATGCGCACGGCGCCATACGGCTCGGTCGCCTGGTTGCGCAACGATCTCGACTTCCACCGCGCCGTGGCCGACGCCACAGGCAACGCCTATATGGGCCAGTTCCTCGTCTTCGTGTCCGAACGCGTGCGCGAAAGCATCCTGGCGGCCGGCAATCGCGAGAAGTCGGACGACATGGCCCAGGCGACCCTGGGCGAGCACGAGCGCATCCTGGCGGCGGTCGTCGCAGGCGACGAGCGTGAAGCGCGCGATGCGATGGAGGATCACTTGGCAGGTGCCGCGCGCCGCGTGGGATTGCCGTCCGCCAATGCCGAGCATTCCAACGCCGGGGTGCCGGAGCCGGTCGGGCGCTGACGCTTCTACCCATGACGCAGCCGCTCGGCACTCTTCAGCACGCGAAGTGCCGCGCAAGCCGCACCATAGCCGTTGTCGATGTTGCACACCGCCACCCCCGAGGCGCAGCTTGCGAGCATGGCGTTGAGCGCGGTGCGGCCCTGTTCCGCCGCGCCATAGCCCACCGAGGTCGGCACGGCGATCAGCGAGCCCGAAACGAGGCCGCCGAGCACCGAGGCGAGGGCAGCATCCATGCCGGCCACCGCGATCACCACCGGATGGGATCGGATCGCCTCGATCCGCTCGGTGAGGCGCCAAAGGCCGGCGACCCCGACATCGCAGATGAAGCCTGCCTCGATGCCCGCGTGGCGCAGCGTGCGCTCGGCCTCGCGCGCGACCGACACGTCGGATGTGCCGGCAGCGACGATGGCAACCGTCCCGCGGGAATAAACCGGCCGCACGGCACCGAAAAAGCCCGTGCGGGAAACAGTGCAGTAGTCGGTCTCTTTTCTCTGCTGTTCCGGCAGGTTCTCGAACTGCTCGGGGGCGAGCCGCGTCAGCAGCATTCCCTTGCCCGCATCCGCCGTCATTTCGAGGATGGCCGCGATCTGGGCGACAGACTTGCCCGCGCAGAACACGGCTTCCGCCACGCCGATGCGCTCTTCGCGCTGCCAGTCGAGAATGGCCTCGCTCATGCAGTTTTCTGTCCGACAAATGCGCTGCCTGTGCGATAGGGCGCAAATGCCACGGATGATGCTGCAAGGCGCAGAGGCAGGAGCGCCGCGATCTCCGCCGTGAGGCGCATCCGCCCATCATCGGCCAGCCCGCCCAGCGCCTCGGGGTCGAGTTCGATCACCACGCCCGTCTTGCGCAGCCGGCACCGCACGGTCCGGGGGCTCAGCCTTTCGGCGACGAGCCTTTCAGCCGCATGGATCGCGGCCAGCGCATCCGCCTCGATGGGAATCGTTGTCTCCACCCGGCTGGATAGGCAGGGCGAGGCGGGGAGGGTGGCGATGCTGCCGAGCCCGAGTTCGCCGGCGAGGCGGCGCACGGCGTTCTTATCCATGCCGGCTTCCACGAAGGGATGGCGCACGCCGTGCTCGCGCGCAGCGATGAGGCCGGGGCGATACTCGCCGAGATCGTCCGTGTTGGTGCCCGACAGCAGCTGGCCGCCGACCTGAGCCGCGAGCGCGCCGTAGAGGTTCCCCTTGCAGAAGAAGCAGCGGTTCACCGGGTTGGCGCGATAGCGCTCGTCCTCGAACTCGCCGGCGTCGAGCACGCGCAGCCGCCAGCCCTCGCGCGCGGCCAGCTCCTTCACGCGCTGCGTGGCCTCGCCGGGCACGGCGGGCGACACCGCATGGGCCATTGTCGCACGGTCGCCCAGGATGCGGTGGGCGAGGGTGGAAAGCGTCAGCGAATCCACGCCGCCGCTGACCGCGACCGTCGCCGGCCCCATGGCTTCCAGCACCTCACCCAGAGGCGGCGCGGCGCCCGCACTCATTCCTCGCTCTCCGCCAGCCGCCGCAACTGCTCGCGCGCAAGGCGATCGCCGGCCGAGGCGATGTCGTCGGCCTCCGCCTTGATGCTCTGCCGCCCGCCGGGACGGGCAGCCGATTTGAGGCGCACGGTGCGGCCCTGCAAAAGCCTGTCACCGCTTTCGCGTGCCAGCTCCGTGCGCGAAACCACGTGGTGGCGGATGCCGAGCGTCGTTGTCTCGCTGAAGCCCGCTTCCAGCACGGCCTCGAGCGCTTCGGGCCGCGCGAGCACACGCAGATGCACCATCATCCTGCCCTTCTTGCCGAAAACCGGCGTCTGAACGACGTCGATCACGCCGGGATGCGCGCGCAGGCGGTCGATGCCCGTCGCCAGATCCTCGCCGGTCTGATCGTCCACTTCCCATTCCAGCACGGCCACCCGCGTCTGCGCTGTGCTCTCACCTTCCTCGAAGATCAGGGCGCGCAGGCAGTTGCTGATGCCGGGCAGCGTCTTCGTGCCGAAGCCGAAACCGGATTTCCCGATGCGGCGCGGACGCGAGGGTGCCGTCTCGCGGCAGAGATGGCGGAGAATGGCGGCACCCGTCGGCGTCACGCGCTCGCCCGCAATGCCGTCATCCACCGTGACGAACCCGTCCAGCAGCAGCGCCGTCGCCGGGGCGGGCACGGGCAGCGGCCCATGCGCCGTCTTCACGCGCCCCGAACCGAGCGGCAGGGGCCCGACCGTGCAGGAGGTGATGTGCAGCGCGTCGATCAGCCAGGCAGCCGCCACGATGTCCGCGATCGAATCCCAGGCGCCGACCTCATGAAAATGCACGTCCCCGGCCGGAACGCCGTGCACGGCGCCTTCTGCTTCCGCGAGGCCTGCGAAGATGCTCACTGCATGGGCGCGGACCGCCGGCCCAAGCGCCGAGCCTTCGAGCGCCGCCCGGATGTCGCGCCACGCAACGTGATGGTGATGATGGTGGTGGCCATCGCCGTGGTGGTCGTGGTGATGGAGCCCGTGCGCCTCGCCGTCCCCTCGCGAAACCAGAAAGCGATGGCCGGCCAGCACCCCGTCATTGTGGGGCACAAGTTCCATTGTCACGCCTGCCAGAAGCGTCAGCTCGCCCAGCGCCCGGCCGAGAGGCTCGGCGAGATCGGGCCTGAGATCGAGCAGGCTTGCGGCGAACATGTCGCCGGCAATGCCCCCGAGGGGGTCGAGGTGGAGATGCACGGCCAACCCTATTCCGTCAGCGACACGCCGTTCAACCCTGCCACGATGTCCGACAGCGCGGGCACGAAATCCTCGCCGTGGCCGGTGGCGACCGCGGTCGCAAAGCCGTTGCGCACCACTGCGCCCACCGGGTTGGCGACGCCCGCGCTCTGCGCGAACGAGGCGAGATAGGTCATGTCCTTCAGCGCGTTCTTGATGGCGAAACGCTGGGCGTTCGGGTTGCGGTTGATCACGAACTCGAAGAAGGCCTGGTAGAAGCCGCAGTCCATCCGGCTGCCCGAGATGACGCTGTGAAACACGGCAGGCGTCAGGCCGGCCTTGACCCCCAGCGTCAGGGCCTCGGAATAGATCGCGGAATAGCCCATCGACACGAAGTTGTTGAGGAGCTTCATGGTGTGGCCCGAACCGACCGGCCCGGTGTGGATGACGCGCGCGGCCATCGCGTCGAGCACGGGCTTGGCACGCTCGAAATCTCCGTCCGCCCCGCCCGCCATGATGTCGAGCGTGCCCTCGGCCGCTTCCTTGGGCGTGCGCGCGAGCGGCGCATCGATCAGCGTGATGCCTCGAGGCGCGAGTTCCGCGGCGAGCGCAATGGTGGAAGAAGGGTTGGAGGTCGAGCAGTCGATCACCATCAGGGGTTTGCCCGCCGCCGCGAGCCCATCGGGGCCCTTCAGGATGGCTTCGACCTCCTTGGAGCCGGTGACGCAGAGAACGACGATGTCGCTGGCCTCGGCGAGCGCGCGGGGGCTGGCCGCTACGTTTGCGCCCTTCGCCACGAGTGCCTGGACGGCTGTCTTGTTGCTGTGCGCCCAGACCGTCAGCGGCCAGCCCTTGCCGACGATGTTTCCGGCCATGCCCGAGCCCATGGCGCCGAGCCCGATGAAGCCGATGCGTTCCTTCATGCTTTCCTCCCTCGAATTGCCGGCGGTTTCCACCTCGCCGTTCCCTGATCGCCGTTGCGGGCACAGCGCCCGGATGCCACCCTTGCCGCCATGACGGCCGACAAGGGATTCTGACGCACATGGCGGATCGCGATGCCGCGCTGTTCGACGCGATCGGGCAGACGCCCAACCTGCGCAGCAGCCTGGTGGATACGCTGGCAGCCCAGATCGAGGCGGGCACGCTGGCGCCCGGCCAGAAGCTGCCCACCGAAGGCGAGATCGTGCAGGCCACGGGCGTCAGCCGCACGGTGGTGCGCGAGGCGCTGGCTTCCTTGCGCGCGCGCGGCCTCGTCACCACGCGCCAGGGGCTCGGCGCCTTTGTCGCGAAGGAACCGCCGCCGCCCGCATTCTCGCTCGTTCCCGCCGACATGGCCTCGATCGAGGCCGTGCTGCATGTGCTGGAATTGCGCATGGGCGTCGAGGTCGAGGCAGCAAGCCTTGCCGCCTCGCGCCGGACGGAGGCAGACCTCGCCGCCATGCGCGCGCAGCTCGCAGCGCTCGACGTCGCGACCGATGGGCCATCGGGGGGAACGCAGGAGGATTTCGGCTTTCACCGCCTGATCGCCGCTGCCACCGCCAATCCGAACTTCGTCAAGCTGTTCGACACATTCGGCCATGTGATGGTGCCCCGCCAGTGGACGCCGCTCGAAAGCATGGCGCGGGGCGAGCGGACCCGTCATTTCGCGCGGATGCGGCGCGAGCACGGGGCGATCCTCGACGCCATCGAGCGCGGCGATGCGAGCGGCGCGCAGCGCGCGATGCGTTCCCATCTGAGCCGCGCCCATGCGCGCTTCCAGGCCTTGCGGAGCGAGGCGACCGACTAGGCCCGCACCCTCACTCCGCATGGCGCGGCACGACATAGGGCCCTTCCGGAATCACCGCGACGGCGTTGTCGCCGCTGCGGGCGACCGAGCGTGCGATCGCCTCGTCGATGTCGCCCACCACGGCCACACCCGTCAGCGCGCGCTCGGTCTCCGACAGGCCGGTGGCGAAGAGCTCGACGCGGCCGACGCGCATGGGCTTGAGCTGCATCTCGGTCTGCCACTCGTCCACTTCCGCGAGCGTCTTGGCCTTGAGAGTGGCGAGGAAGCGCTCGGGGCCCAGTTCCACGAGCCTTGCCTGCGCCTCGCGGAATTCGGGCGAGCCGAACCCTTCCGAGCATTCCGACGCGATGATGAGCGTGCCGCCAGGCTCGAGGATGTCGAGCGGCGTCACCATGCCCTTCACCGTCTGATAATAGGTCTTGTCGAGCGGGTAGCCGGCAGAAGACGTGACCACGGTCGCGAATTTGCGCGTCACCGGCACATGCGTCGCCTCTGCCACGAAATCCACGGCCGCGACGTGGCTCGCGATGATCTCGCCGAACGACACGAAGACGAGGTCGCGGTCCTCGTCGAGCACGGTGTTGAGCGCGTAGACGTCGCCGAGCTTGCGGACGATCTCCAGCTGTTCCTCATGCAGCGGGTTGCCCACCAGATTGCACTGCACGGCGAGCGGGTCTTCCATGAAACGGGCGGAATGGAAGGTGCGGATGGTCTCATGATGCGCCACGCCCGGCGCGACCACCTTCCGTCCGCCCGACCAGCCCGCCATGAAATGCGGCTCGACCAGCCCGGTCGCGATCTTCAGATCGGCTTCGGCGAAGAGGCGGTTGATCCTGACCGGCGTGCCGCGGGTGGGGGTGGGGCCGAGGTCCACATGGGCGGCCTCGTCACGCGCATAGTGATTTTCGACGCGAACATTCTCGAGAACCCAGGGATCGCCCACGAGTTCAGCCAGCTCCTCGCCGAGATTGGGACGATGCAGGCCCGTGGCGACCAGCACCGAGATCGCGTCGCGCGGCACGCCAGCGGCAAGGATGTCCTCGATCATGAGACGCAGAAAGAGCCCGTTGGGCACCGGGCGGGTGATGTCGCAGATCAGGATGCAGGCGCTTCGGCGCCCTTTCGCCAGTTCGTCGAGGGAGGAAGAGCCGATCGGGTTGCTCAAAGCCTCGCGGATCGCCGCCCTCCCGTCAGCCAGCTTGGGCAGGGGGCGCTTGCGCACGACTGTGGGCTCGGCACCTTCCGGCAGCCGGACCGGGAGGTGGCCGCGACCGAACGCCAGGGCAATCGTCTCACTCATCATGGGCTCCTGGCTGAAAGTGCATCGACAGTCTCGGTTGCCACGTTGTCATACAACTCGAAGCAGCGATAGGGGCTTGCCCGCTCTTGCGATGCTGTGCCGTTCGTGAAGTGGATGGGGAAGCACGCTGAGCCGCAGGCCGTGCGGCCGGCCCAAGCTGGCAGGGGCTATCGAGATGAGAACCGCCGGGAGCGAGGCAGAGGCCTCTTTCTCAGGTCGGCTCCCGCCCCAGTTGCCCGCTGTCGAAGGCGATGTTGCAGCCCTTTTCGACCGCGGCGATCGTGATCATGTCGGCCAGATCGCGCTCCGCCAGCTCGCAGTCGGAAATCTCTTCGCGCACGGCGCGTGTCGCATGCGCGATCGAGACCGGCCAGGAGCCGCCCGAGCGGCCGTCGAGATAGCGCAGGATCGCCTTGCGGGGCGAGGGGGAGGGCTGAACGGACACAGGCGCTAGGCCTCGCAGTTGGATTGCATCGTGGTCCACCCGCTCGAATTTCGAGCGCGCGGCCACGCGTGCATATGGGGGCGCAAGCTTGTTCGCGGCTTGCGCCTCGGATCGCTCGCCGGAGCAGATGCTGTCATCCAGCGGGATCATGGGTTCCAAGATCTCACGAACTTCCGGCAGCAAAGGTGCAGGGAGAAGCATCACTCCTCGTTCGCATCGAGGTGGCGGCCCTCGTGATCGAGATGCAGGTAGTTCGCGTTGAAGAGGGCCGTGCGCCGCAGCGCCTCCATGTCGGGGATGACGAGCCTGCGTGAACGAAGCTCGATGAGGTTTTCAGCCCGCAACTCCTGAAGAGTGCGGTTCACATGAACGGCGGACATTCCGGTGGCCTCGCCGAGTTCCAACTGGGTCAGCGGCATGTCGCAGGAATTGCCGGATGTGAGCCCCACGGTTTCCAGCCGGACGAAGAGTTCGCAGAAGAGATGCGCCATGCGCTCGAAGGCGCTGCGCTGACCGAGATTGAGCGCCCATTCCCGCTGGATGGCCGAGGTCACAAGGTTCTCCCACCACAAGGCCTGCGTGATGCGGGGAACGCTCAGGGTGAGCGTCTCGAAATTGGTTCGGGAGATTTCGGCAACTGCGGTGCGGGTGATCGTGCCGATCGAATGGTCCATCTGCCGGAGGATGAAGACGTTGAGATCGCAGAGATCGCCCGGCAGGAAGAAGGCCACGATCTGGCGCCGCCCGTCTTCGAGCATCTTATAGCGGCACGCCCAGCCCTCGACGATCAGGCGGATGTGCTCGGGCTTTTCGCCTTCGCGGATGATGTCCTCGTGGGCGTCGATCTGCCGGACCCGCTCATGGGCGAGTTGGCCCAGCACCGACTTGTCTTCCTTCGACAAGCGAGCGAACCGACCGAGCTTGCTGATGAACGGATTGAACATGGCTCCCCCTGCTGGGGAACATAGTTGACCGGCACGCGAAGGCTACAAGGCCCCTGTCGCTCCTTTCCCCCGACCCTTCGATCGACAGCCGACTTCCGCAAGCGGCCACGGCTGGGGCCCCAGCGGGTGGTGCGATCGCAAGGGGATTTTGGCTTCAAAATGCAGATGACGTTGGGTTAGCAAAAAATCGTCACAAACCCTGTTGACGCTTCATCCGGCTTTCCCCTATATACGCCTCATCGACGGGGGCCGCGGCGCTTCTGGCGGCGGGGAGGTTCGCTTCTCTGTTTAGCTCTGTTCTTTGACAACTGCATAATGAGAAGAAAGAGAAACGTGGGCGGCATGGTGCTCACGGGGTTCAGGCACCCGCCAGGGTGGTTTGGATTTCCCGGCAAAGAGACATGGCGGACACGTTTTTCGTGAGAATGTACTACCGGAATGCTTTGGCATTCTAGGTGTGAATGTTCTCGTCGATTCAAGCGTGACCATGCCAGATTAGCTCTTTAAACTTGAGAGTTTGATCCTGGCTCAGAACGAACGCTGGCGGCAGGCTTAACACATGCAAGTCGAGCGCGTAGCAATACGAGCGGCAGACGGGTGAGTAACACGTGGGAATCTACCCATCCCTGCGGAACAACTTCGGGAAACTGAAGCTAATACCGCATACGCCCTTTGGGGGAAAGATTTATCGGGGATGGATGAGCCCGCGTCCGATTAGCTAGTTGGTGGGGTAATGGCCTACCAAGGCGACGATCGGTAGCTGGTCTGAGAGGATGATCAGCCACACTGGGACTGAGACACGGCCCAGACTCCTACGGGAGGCAGCAGTGGGGAAT